>NZ_CP104307.1:2551655-3189568 GCF_025252405.1 Flavobacterium sp. TR2
TGAGGAGCGAAGAGGAAATTTATCTGTAATAGAAAATGATACTATTCCTTTTGCCATAAAAAGGGTTTATTATTTATACGATGTGCCAGCGGGATCAGAAAGAGGCGGACACGCACATAAAGACCTTCAGCAGTTTTTAGTCGCTTTAAGCGGTAGTTTTGATGTAGTTTTAAACGACGGAAAAGAAGAGACAATTATTACTTTAAATAAACCGTATGAAGGACTCTTGATTAAATCTGGAATTTGGAGAGAGCTGCAAAATTTTTCTTCAGGTTCGATTTGTTTGGTTGTGGCTTCAGAAGTTTATATCGAAGAAGATTACATTCGGGATTTTGATGAATTTATGAAATATACTAATGGTAGATAGAAAAGTCAAATCCTATTCTTTTTAAAGCATTTTTTAGCCTTAAAAAAAAGCGTAAAAAAACAGCAGGCATTTTTAGTAAAAGCCGAACCGCTAAACTGCTATTTTTTTGATCAACATCTTTTAAATAAAAGTTCGCTTTTTCCTTATTTCCAAAAATACAATAGTGCAGACCATATTCTAGGCGGTATAAATCGAGAAAACTTTTAAGCGATGGGTTATCTTTTTCAGAAAGTCTGAATTGCTCAAAATCCATTAATTGCATTGAGTTTAAATGGTTTTTAGCAAGACTGTTTGGAATATTATTGTTATAAATTGCTGTTGTTTTATTGGTTAAGGCAACAGGGTATTTGATGCCAATTTTAGTCCACAGCTCTAAATCCTGACCGTTTGTTACTTCAGGCGTAAATCCTCCAATTTTTTCTAGAATTTGTTTAGGAATTGCCAAAGAAGAAGTCCATGTTATTCTAAAGGGCCTGTTGGAAAAAAAATAATCAGCTGCAATTCCTCTAAAAGATTGCTCAATTCCGTTGAAAAGAGTAGTTTGAAAGTGGTTTTTAGAAATTCTGATTTTATAACGTGAACAATAAATGCCACAATCTGGAAAATCATAATATAAATTGGCTAACTCCTGCAAATGATTCGGAAACCAAAAATCGTCTGCATCCATAAATGCAATCAGTTTTCCTTTTGATTTTTCTATTCCGAGATTTCGTGCAGTGGAAACACCCAGATTGTTTTGACTGTAAATTTGGATTCTGCCATCATTAAAACCCCGTGTCAAAGCTTCACCATTGTCAGTCGAACCGTCATTTATTACAATGATTTCATAATCAGTAAAAGTCTGGTTGAGAATGCTTTTGATTGTGTTTTCAATATGATTTGCCTTATTGAATAAAGGAATAACAACAGAAAAAAAGACCATAACAGTTTATTGTTTTAAATCGCAATAATAACCCAATTTATAAAAATCTAACAAATACAGATTAGGCTTTCTTGAAGTTAAATTGTTAAGTATTCGTTTTTTACTTCTTTTATATATCGATTTTAAAACTCCCGTTAAGCGAAGATTTTTTAGAAAGGCATAAATCTTACTGAGTTTAACGTCTTTAGAATCTATTTTTTCAGAAGAAATTAAGTCGTGAAGATTTTTAACGGCCTTTTCAGCTTTTTTGATAAAATCCAAATTCTCTTCATCATTATAATGAATCAGTGCATTCTCGATATGAGTAATAGAAACCGAATTCAACTGCAGCTTTTTTATGAAAACAAGATCTTCATAACCATATTCATGAATAAATTCTGGAAAAGGAAATTGCAAAAGAATGTCTTTTTTTAAAAGCAAATTCCAAGTAAGTACAAAATCATATTTGTTTTGAAGTCTTTGGTATAAAGTTTTTATTTCTCTGTTTCTGCCATATTTCCATCGAAGTATTTTTTCATTTGGAGGAATGCTATCAGGATATTTAACGCCTCCAAAGATTACTTCAGGCTTTTTTGATAGTAAATCGATATAATTTTTAAGATACGATTTGTTTTGCGGCAGAGCATCAGCTTCCATAATCAAGACATAATCATATTTTGATTTAGAGCATAATGAGTTGATGTTTCTGCCTCTTCCTAAATTTTCTTTATTGATAGAAAAAAAACAGTTTGCTAGAGAATTTATTTGATTGTTTTCGCTGCTGAAACTTACGCTAGCATCATCCTGAACAATGATTTCATATGTAATTCCTAAATTATCAGCCTGATGTTTAAGCTCTGAAACAAGTTTAAAAACATCATAATTGTAAACTGGAATTAAAATGGAAAGCATTACACGCTTCTTTGCACCACTTCGAAGATTCTTTCATCTTCACATTTTAAAGTCTTAGAAGGAAATTTCATCAATAAAGCATAATCGTGAGTTGCCATAATGACTGTTTTGCCTGCGGCATTAATAGCTTTTAGCACTTCCAATACTTCAGAACTGGTTTGAGGATCAAGGTTTCCTGTAGGTTCATCGGCCAAAATAAATTCTGGATCGTTAAGCAATGCTCTAGCAATTGCAACACGCTGCTGTTCTCCTCCAGAAAGCTGATGTGGCATTTTGTTTACAAAGTCTTTCATGCCTACCTTGTCCAAAACTTCATCAATTTTGTGATACATTGCATCTTTTTCATGCCAACCTGTAGCTTTTAACACAAAAAGCATATTATCTTTTATAGAACGGTCTGGAAGCAACTTAAAGTCTTGAAATACAATTCCGATCTTACGTCTCAAAAAAGGAATATCTTTTTCTTTTAGTGCGGCCAAATCAAATTCAACAATATGCCCTTCACCTTCAATTAGCGGTAAATCAGCATATAAAGTTTTTAGGAAACTACTTTTTCCAGAACCTGTTTTCCCGATAATGTAGATAAACTCACCATGCTTAACATCTAAATTAATGTGAGATATAATTTTTCTTCCTTCTTGATATATAGTGACTTCTTTAAGAGATAGTACGGTTTGTGACATAATAAAATTGGTTTGAATGGTAAAAGTAATAAGATAACGCTTGTATTCAAAATAAATTTGAATCATTTCTTAAGAAAAATTCTAGAAAAAGGAACGAAAATTTAAACCTTGTAAGTTATGCGGCTTCATTCTTATTTAATCTTATAAAAGTTGCTAGCTTATAATAACTTATCATTGCCTTTATCGTTAAGATTCGTTTTTTACAATGCGATTAAATGCTTATTGTCGAATATTTGTTCATAATAAAACCTCAAAACGTTTCGTTATAACCCGTATAAAATGATACATTTGAATACTAAATATTATTAAAATGCGTAAACTTTCCAGGTTCTTTTTATTCCAAATTATCCTTGCTTCGACTATAGCTTCGGCACAAAAATCGGCTATTTATACTTACGAATTAAAGGATTTTGACAAAGCACTGGCTTTATATAATGACAAGCAATATGCTTCGGCCCAATTGATTTTTGAAAAAGTAAAATATAATGCGACCAACGAAGAAGTTCAGTCTGATTGTGCGTACTATATTGCTAATTGTGCAATAAGAACCAATAAAGCAAATGCGGATGCTTTGGTAGAGCAATTTGTGAATGATTATCCAACGAGCACCAAACAAAATCAGGCTTACATTGAGGCGGCTCAGTATTTTTTCGAACAGGGAAATTATCCAAAAGCATTGCAATGGTTTGATAAAGTAGACGAAAGTTACATGAGTAAAACAGAATCGGATAAGTTTAACTTCATGAAAGGCTACAGCTATTTTAATGCTAAAAAGAAAAAAGAAGCCACCAATTATTTCAACAAAGTTGTCAATTCTAAAGAATACGGTTCTCAAGCCAAATATTACTTAGGTTTTATGGCATATGAGGGTGACGATTACAAAGAGGCGACCAAATATTTTGATGAGGTTTCTGGCGAAGAAAAATATAAAGAAAAACTGTCGTACTATCAGGCCGATATGAATTTCAAATTAGGGAATTTCCAAAAAGCGATTGATTTAGGATTGGTAGCCATGAACAAATCGAACGATATTGAAAAATCGGAGCTGAATAAAATTATTGGAGAAAGTTATTTTAACCTAAAACAATATGGCAAAGCAATTCCGTATTTAGAGCAGTATGCCGGTAAAAAAGGAAAGTGGAATAATACCGATTTCTATCAGTTAGGCTATGCATATTATGAACAGAAAGAGTATGAAAAAGCAATTTCTCAGTTTAATAAAATTATCGAAGGAAAAGATTTTGTGGCTCAGAATGCCTACTATCATTTAGGTTTAAGTTATTTAAATACAGGTAAAAAGCAGGAAGCTTTGAACGCTTTCAAGAATGCTTCTGAAATGGATTTCAATGCTCAGATTCAGGAAGATGCAGCTCTAAATTATGCTAAATTGAGTTACGATATCGGAAATGCCTATCAGGCCGTTCCGGGTATTTTGTTAGATTTCCTTAAAAAATATCCAAACAATTCAAGCCGTGCAGAAGTAGAAAAACTGCTGGTTGATTCTTATATTTCTTCTAAAAACTACAAAGAAGCATTGGTTTTATTAGAGAAAAATAGAACCTCTGAAAACAAAGCAGCATACCAAAAAGTGCTTTTTTATCGCGGTTTGGAATTATACAACGAATCGAATTATCAAGAAGCTGGTAAAATGTTCAAAAATGCTATCAGCGAACAAAAAACGCCTGAGTTTACTGCTCGTGCGACTTTCTGGAAAGCAGAAACAGAATATCTGAATGATGATATGCAAAATGCTTTGCTCACTTACAAGCAATTTGCCGGAATGGCCGCAGCAAAATCTACAGACGAGTATAAAAACATCAATTACAATATTGGCTACACGTATTTTAAATTGAAAGAATACGATCAGGCAGCAAACTCTTTTCAAGCTCAGATTGATAATTCGCCTTCAGACAAAAGCCGTTTAAACGATTCTTATCTGCGTTTGGGAGACTGCCGTTTTGTGACTTCAAAATACAGCGCGGCAAACGAGGCATACGCAAAAGCAATTGCTGCAAAAGGTGTAGATGCCGATTATGCGCAATTTCAAAAAGCGCTTTCTTATGGATTTATGTCAAATAATGCGAAGAAAGTTGATGAGTTGAATAATTTTCTTCAGATGTACAAAAAATCATCTTATAGAGATGATGCGTTATTCGAATTAGGAAATACTTACGTTGCGGAGAAGAAAAACGATCAGGCTTTAAAGGCTTATGATCAGTTGATTTCTGAATTTCAAAACGGATCTTTTACTTCAAAAGCCATCTTAAAACAAGGTCTGATTTATTATAATTCTGATCGTGACGAACAGGCTTTGACAAAATTCAAGAAAGTAGCTGCTGAATTTCCAAAAACTCCAGAAGCCCTAGAAGCAGTTGCAACAGCAAGATTGATTTATGTAGATTCTGGAAAAGTAGACGAATATGCGACTTGGGTACGTACGCTTGATTTTGTGGCTGTTACAGATGCAGAATTGGACAATGATACGTACGATGCGGCTTTCAAGCAATACAGTCAAAACAATTCAAAACAAGCTATTACAGGATTTTCGGGTTATATCGCAAAATTCCCGAACGGAATGCACGCGCTAGAAGCAAATTTCTATTTGGCGCAACTTACTTATGCAGAAGGTTCTGAAACAAAATCGATTGCTAATTATCAGTTTGTGATCGATCAGCCAAGAAATGAATTTACCGAACAGGCTTTAAACAGATTGGCTCAGATTCATTTGAAAGCAAAAGATTGTGATAAAGCAATTATGGTTTTAAAACGTTTAGAAAGCGAAGCAGATTATCCGCAGAACAAAACTTTCGCGCAAGCAAACCTAATGAAATGTTATTATGACAAAAAAGATTATGACAATTCGGTTACTGCGGCTGAAAAAGTTTTAGAAAACCCAAAATCTGATGCAGGAGTAAAAGCCGATGCGCAGATTATTGTAGCCAGAGCCGCGATTCAAACAGGAAATGAAGATAAAGCAAAAGCAGCTTACGCTAAATTACTTTCGACTTCAAAAGGAGAATTAGCTGCAGAAGCTTTATATTATGATGCATATTTTAAAACAAAAGAAGGAAAATTTGAAGCGTCAAACACTGCTGTGCAGAAATTGGCAAAAAGCTATTCTGCCTATAAATATTATGGAGCAAAAGGTTTGGTTCTGATGGCGAAAAACTTCTACGGATTAAAAGACAGCTATCAGGCAACTTATATTTTGGATAACGTAATCAACAATTTTACAGATTATCCAGATGTTGTAGAAGAGGCGAAAAAAGAATTGACGGCTATAAAAGCAGAAGAGTCAAAAACGAATTCGTCGATTAATAGATAAGAATGTTGTAGAAGAAAGAAGCAAGAAGGAAGATTTTGTAAAAGTCTTTCTTCTTGCCTCTTTAAATATAAAAGAAAGAAATGAGTTTACCTTTTTACATAGTTGATGTTTTTGCTGATAAAAAATACGCTGGAAATCAGTTGGCGGTTTTTTTGAATGCGGAAAATTTAAGTTCGAAAGAAATGCAGCAGATGGCACGCGAAATTAATTTTGCGGAAAGCACATTTGTGACGAAAATAGACAAAGAAAATAACAAAGCAGAGATAAGAATTTTTACTCCTGCTCACGAAATGCAGTTTGCGGGTCATCCGATCATTGGAACTTCTTGGGTTCTGATGAATAAGATTTTTGAGAATTCGCCTAATGAAATAAAACTAGAAGTTCCAATTGGACCAATTTCAATTAATAAAACAGAAGATTTGATTTGGCTAAAAGCAGCGCAACCGAAGTTTTGGGATACTTTTTCTAAAATAGATTTTACATTTTTCAGCAACCTGCAGGTAAGCGATTTCGAAAATCAGTTTCCAATTCAAGAAGTGACAACAGGAAGCGCTTTTGTGATGGTTGGATTAAGCAGTAAAAGAGCTTTGGAAAATTTGGTTTTAGATAAAGATAAAACAGATGAATGGATGAAACAGCACTGTAAAACAGATCATAGAGCTTTATATTTTTATTATTTAGAAGGAGAAAAATTATTTAGCAGAATGTTGTGCATTGAGCATAATCAATTGGTTGAAGATGCTGCTACGGGAAGTGCCAGCACCTGTTTGCAGGCTTTTCTTTTAAAATACCATAAACCTGAATTTGAATTGATAAATTATCAGGGAGATTACATTGGCCGTCCATCTGAAATCTATTTTAATGGAAAACTAAGCGATGATCAGTTTGATATTAGAATAGGAGGAAAAGCTCAATTTATTGCTAAAGGCGAATGGGAAGCTTAGAAATTAGATAATTAAGATAATTAGAAAATTAGATAATGTAAAGAGTGAAATGTCAAATGTGAAAGGTGAAATGTGAAAATAGCATATTTTACATTTCATGAACAACATTTCACAAAATAAAAGAAATATGAAATTAAATTGCCAGTATAAAATTATCGTTTTGCTAGTGTTATTTGTAGGCCAGTTTTCGATTGCCCAGAAGAAAAATGAGAGTATCGGAACTGAGACAGTAAACGTGGTAAAACCGTATTCGCCGACTATTTCAGATGCTTTTAAAGTAAAAGAAACGCCTTCGCTTGACGATAGCGGGAATCAGCCGAAAGAAGTGATTAAATACAGTATTTTGTCTGTTCCTGTGGCATCTACTTTTACGCCTTCAAAAGGAAAAGCAGAGGGAGTTGAGAAAGCTAAAAAAGAAAGATTATTTAATAATTATGCTACTTTAGGACTTGGAAATTACAGTACTTTGAATGGAGAATTGTTTGTAAACCAAGATTTAGGAAACAATGATTATGTGGCAGGAATGTTTCGCCATCATTCTTCTCAAGGCGGTATAAAAGATGTCGAATTGAATGATGAGTTTTATGATACGTCAATTAATGTAGGTTACGGCCAAAATAACAGAGATGTGACTTGGGGTGTCGATTTAGGGTATCAAAATCAGATTTACAATTGGTACGGACTTCCGTCAGATTTTGGTTCAACCATTCCAGACCAGCGTTATGATTTGGTAAACAGCATCAATCCAGATCATTCTTATAATACCATTTGGGTTGGGGGAAATGCTGAATTTACAGAAAGTATTTTTAGTAAACTTTCGGCAAAATTTACGCATTTTTCAGACAGCTATTCTTCCTCAGAAAATAGGTTTTTTGTCAAGCCAACTTTTACTGTTGATGTAATGGATCAGGCAATTAAAACAAATGTAATCGTGGATCATGTAAGCGGTTCTTTCAAAAATAATTATTTTCAAGACAATACAGAAGCTTTAAAATATAGTTTTACAAATGTTGGAATTGAACCAAGTTTTGTAATCAATGAAAATGAGTGGACTTTGGAATTGGGAGCGGGAATTTATTACAGTGCAGATTCTGAAAACAGCGGAAATAAATTCTATTTCTATCCAAAAGTAAATGCTTCTTACCGATTGGTTGGCGATTTAATGATTTTTTATACTGGTGTAAATGGAGCTTTAAACCAAAATTCATATGCAGATTTTGTCACAGATAATCCGTTTGTGTCTCCAACCCTAAATATGCGTCCGTCAAGCACGCAATATAATGTGTTTGCAGGTTTGAAAGGAAAATTGGCTAGCAATGTAAATTATAACTTGACAGCTTCTTATTTAAATGAAAAAGATAAAGCATTGTTTAAGGCAAATGATTATACAGAAGTAATTACAAATGAAGATTATGCTTTCGGAAACTCATTTGGGGTAGTGTATGAAGACATTAGAACTTTCCGTTTTTATGGAGAATTAAAAGCTGATTTTTCTCAAAATGTAACTTTTGGAATCAACGGAACCTTTAATAGCTACAATACTGATAACGCAGTTGAAGCATGGAATTTACCATCAATGAAATTAAGTTCGACTTTAGACGTTAATATTACAAAGCAGTGGTATGCTGGACTGAATGTATTTTATGTTGGAGAAAGAAAAGATATGCAGACAAATACTTCTTTAGGAATAGATGCTGCTCCAATTACTTTAAAAAGTTATTTTGATGCCAATGCGCACGTTGGTTATAAATTCAGCGAGCGTTTGACGTTTTTCTTAAAACTAAATAATATTGGAAATCAAGCTTATGAAAAATGGCTGAATTATCCAGTGCAAGGATTCCAAGTTTTAGGAGGTGCAAATTATAAGTTCGATTTTTAGGCGTATTGCCATAAAGATACCAAGGCACTAAAACATTTAAAATGAATGTGCCTTTTTTTTTTCAGCCATGAGCTCATGAATTTTTTGGAGTAGATTCGTGAATTCGTGGCTGTTTTTTTTAATTTTATAAAATGGAAATTACATTACGTCAAGAAAATAAAAATGATTTTCAAAGTGTTTTTCAATTGATAGAAAAAGCTTTTGAAAAGGAAGAATACAGCGATCATAAAGAGCAGTTTTTAGTAGAAAGACTTAGAAAATCAGATGCTTTTATTCCTGAGCTATCTATCGTTGCAGAACTTGACGGTAAAATTGTCGGTTATATTTTGTTTACCAAACTGAAAATAAAAAACGATTTAAATTCATTTGAATCTCTGGCACTCGCCCCAGTTTCGGTTTTGCCAGAATTTCAAGGAAAGGGAATTGGCTCAAAATTAATTTTGCATGGACATGAAATTGCAAAGGATTTAGGTTATAAATCGGTAATTTTACTAGGACATCAGGATTATTATCCAAGGTTTGGATATGAACTTTGTGAAAAATACAATATCAAAATGCCGTTTGATGTTCCAGCTGAAAATTGTATGGTTATTGCATTAACCGAAGATGGTTTAAAGAATGTAAATGGAGAAGTAGTTTATCCAAGTGTTTTTTTTGAATAAAAATTTAGACAAAGAAAAAAACCTTTGCACCTTTGTTCCTTAGAACCTCAGTACCTTTAAAAAAAAATGACTTTCAAAGAAAAAATATATTCCCACTACACTCAAATGGTTCAGGATCGAATTGATGTTTTTAGAGACATGATTTCTGGTCTAACCGAAGATTCAAAAAACGATGCCAAAGGCTCGGCAGGCGATAAACACGAAACAGCTCTGTCGATGATGCATATCGAGCAGGAAAAATTGACTAATAAATTAAAGGAAGCGCTAGAGCAAAAAGCAATTTTAGATAAAATAGATCCGCTTAAGACAACAGAAAATATTGTTTTAGGAAGCTTGGTAAAAGCAAACGGAATTTATTTGTACGTGAGTGTAGCTCTTCCGAAAATTGCAATTGATGGTATCAATGTTATTGCGCTTTCTCCGCAATCTCCCTTAGGAAATCATTTAATGGGAAATAAAGCGGGGTTTCAGTTTGAAATAAACAAGACGCATTATACTATTCAAAGCGTTGAGTAATGTATTCGTTTATGAACAACTTTGTCAAAGTTTCAAACTTTGACAAAGTTCTCTAAAGATTAGACATAAAGTAATTCCACACAGTTTATCATTTCGAACAAGAGCTGAGCGATAGCGAATAGGCGAAGCAAATCTTCGTAAACAACTACTTATTTTATTAAACATAGCCCGTGGTTTCAACCACGGGAAACGTATTGTATATATTGCTTCCCGCGGTTGAAACCGCGGGCTATATTTTAAAATTAATAATGCAAAAACTTTGTCGAACTACTTTTAAGGATTTTCTTTATTGGAATTAATACGTAATTGTATAAACAATAATTCCAGAACAGCTTTCTGTCTTCTCTTTACGAATTCTTCATTTAGATTTGAAATAACTTATAATTTAATTCAAAAAACCGTTTTAAACTTTAAATTTTAAAGCAGTTTTACACCTGAAATTAGAATTTTCAAGTTTAAACCTTTTTTTATTGTTTAAATTTTACATTTTGTATGTAAAAATTAAATTGTGGTTTAAAATTGTAATTGAAATTACCAAATGTGTTTTCTAATTGTAACTAATGCTCCATCTTTGCCCTATCAAATTAAAATTTAAAAAATAAAAATATAAAATTATGTGCGGAATTGTATGTGCCTTTGATCTTAAACAAAAAGCCGAAGCGTTAAGACCTCAAGTATTAGAAATGTCAAAAATCATTCGTCACCGTGGACCAGACTGGAGCGGGATTTTCAGCAATGATAAAGCGATTCTTTCTCATGAGCGTTTGGCAATTGTAGATCCAGCGTCCGGAAAACAGCCTTTATTTACAGAAGATAAAAAATTGGTTTTGGCTGCAAATGGTGAAATCTATAACCATAGAGACCTTCGCAAACAATTTGCTGGAAAATACAACTTTCAAACAGAAAGCGACTGCGAAGTTATTTTGGCGTTATACAAAGAAAAAGGAGCAGATTTCGTTGATGAATTAAACGGAATCTTCGGATTTGCAATTTATGATGTAGATAAAGATGAATATTTTGTAGCTCGTGACCATATGGGAATCATTCCATTATATATTGGATGGGATCAGCACGGAACTTTTTATGTAGCTTCTGAATTAAAAGCTCTTGAAGGATATTGTACAAAAATCGAATTATTCCCTCCAGGACATTATTTATCAAGTAAAGACGGTGAATTTGTGCAATGGTACAAAAGAGACTGGACAGAATATGATGCAGTAAAGGATAACGAAACAAGCATTCCTGAAATCAGAAAAGCATTGGAAGCTGCGGTTCACAGACAATTAATGAGTGATGTTCCTTACGGAGTTTTACTTTCAGGAGGTTTAGATTCTTCTATTACTTCGGCTGTGGCTAAGAAATTTGCTCAAAAAAGAATTGAGTCAGATGATACTACAGATGCTTGGTATCCGCAATTGCACTCTTTCTCAGTTGGTTTAGAAGGTTCACCAGATTTGGCTGCAGCAAGAAAAGTGGCAGATCATATCGGAACAATTCACCACGAAATTAAATTCACTATCCAAGAAGGATTAGATGCCGTTCGCGATGTAATTTACAACCTTGAAACGTATGATGTAACAACTGTAAGAGCTTCAACTCCAATGTGGTTAATGGCAAGAGTGATCAAATCTATGGGAATCAAAATGGTTCTTTCGGGAGAAGGAGCAGATGAGTTGTTCGGAGGATATTTATATTTCCATAAAGCGCCAAATGCTAAAGAATTCCACGAAGAAAACGTTCGTAAATTAGGAAAACTTCATATGTACGACTGCTTACGTGCAAACAAAAGTTTGGCTGCATGGGGAATTGAAGGTCGTGTACCGTTCTTGGATAAAGAATTTATGGATGTTGCAATGCGCATCAACCCGCAAGATAAAATGATCAACAAAGAGCATCCGATGGAAAAATGGGTAGTTCGTAAAGCTTTTGAAGATATGCTTCCAGAAAGTGTAGCATGGAGACAAAAAGAACAATTCTCTGATGGAGTTGGATACAGTTGGATTGATACTTTGAAGGAAGTGGTAGCAAGAGAAGTATCTGATGAGCAATTGGCAAATGCAAGATTTAAATTCCCATTGCAAACGCCAACTTCAAAAGAAGAGTACTACTATCGTTCAATTTTTACTGAACATTTCCCAAGTGATGCTGCAGCATTATGTGTGCCTCAAGAAGCAAGTGTGGCTTGCAGTACAAAAATCGCTTTGGAGTGGGACGAAGCTTTCAAAAACCTAAACGACCCATCAGGAAGAGCAGTAGCAAATGTTCACGATGATGCTTACGTTAAAGCGTAATTAAGTTTAAATTTTTAGAATTAGTATATATTGCGGAAAAACGTTCTCTTTTGAGAGCGTTTTTTTGTCTAGACTGTTAAAATAAGCATTAAGACCTTTCTAAGATTTGTTATTTGCGATTATTTAACTTTCTTTTAATATATTTGAAACCCCATAGAAAAAACGTTAAATGCCTTTATGTTTTAAGAATTTAATGGCAGAAAGCAAAAATTAATATTTAGTTTTGCTTTGTTCGAAAAATTTTAATGATTTTTTAATGTTCAGTTAGCCTAAAAACTGAATAGAAAATAAAATAAAAATAGCGTATTATGTCTGGATTATTGGCCGTAATTGGAAAAGGAAAAGACCCAAAACTTGTTAAAGAACTTTCAGAAAGAATGTCTCACCGCGGTCCTGATGAAAGTGATGTTCATATCATGGAAAATGGCAGCATACTTTGCCATGAAAGTTTATCGATCATTGATCTTAACTCAGGAAGACAGCCTATCCAAGGAACCAATAAGGCATGGATGGTGCATGACGGGGAAATCTATAATTATCAGGAACTTAAAAATACAGTTTTAAAGAACCATACTTTTAGAACAGAATCAGATTCAGAAGTGATTGTGCATCTTTACGAAGAATTTGGATACGATTTCTGTAACAAACTAGATGGAGATTTTGCCTTTGTGGTTATTGATGGAGATAAATATATTGCAGGCCGTGACCCAATTGGTGTGAAACCTTTGTATTATGGCTTAGATGAAAGGGGGCGAATTTATTTTTCATCAGAAATGAAATCTATTGCAGATCAGTGCAAATCGTTTTCTACTTTTCCTCCGGGCCATTATTATACGGCAAAAACTGGTTTTGTAAAATATTACCGCCCAGAATACGAGGATCATAAAAATGCAAATCAGCCATTAGATTTAGAGTTAATCCGTGAAAGCCTCATTCAAGCAACACGCAAACGTCTGTTGGCAGAAGTGCCTTTAGGAGTGGTGCTGTCAGGAGGTTTGGATACTTCTTTAATTTCGGCAATTACTTCAAGATTGCTAAAAGAAAAAGGCGAAAAGCTGCATTCGTTTTCTATCGGATTGGATGCAAATGCTCCAGACAATGTTTCTGCTAGAAAAGCAGCTGAATTTTTGGGGACAGAACATCATGAAATCCATTTTTCTGTAGAAGAAGGCGTTAAAGTTTTAGAAAAAGTAATTTATCATATCGAAACTTACGATATCATTTCTGTGCGATCTGGAGTGCCAATGTATTTGCTTTCGAAAGCCATTGCTGAGCAAGGAATTAAAGTTGTTTTGTCTGGCGAGGGAGCAGATGAGGTTTTTGGAGGCCACCTCTATTTTAGAAATGCGCCCTCAGAAGAAGAATTTCAGGATGAAACGATAGAACGAGTACAGAAGCTTTTTACAGCCGATTTGCTACGTGCAGATAAAACGACAATGGCAAATGGTTTGGAAGTTCGAATTCCGTTTTTGGATACAGAGTTTTTAGATGTTGCCATTCGAATAAAAACAGAAGAGAAGCAGCCAAAAACTTATGACGGTGTTGAAAAATACATTTTAAGAAAAGCTTTTGATACAGAAGATCCTTATTTGCCTTCAGAAGTTTTATGGCGTCAGAAAGAGCAATTCTCTGATGGCGTAGGATACAGTTGGGTAGATGAATTGATAGAATATTGTGCTTCTCAAGTTACAGATGAACAATTAGCTGGTGCAAGTGCAGAATTTCCATACAATTCGCCAACAACTAAAGAAGCATACTTGTATCGATCAATTTTTCATAAATTCTACCCGCAGGTTAGCGCTGCGCAGACAGTTCGCAAATGGATACCAAAATGGCAGGAAAACCTTGATCCGAGCGGAAGAGCAAATGCTGCACACTTAAACGGTAATTTTGAAAATGTAAAATCTGGAATGACTGTATAAAAATTAAATTTCAAAAATATAATAAACTCCAATTTAGGAGTGAAATATTGTAAAGCCGAAATGCATTAAAAATGTAGTTTCGGCTTTTTTATATAACAGAAAATCAATTTAAGAATTTGAAGTTTTAGAAACTTGAATTTTGAATTTTATTTTTTTGCGTTATTTCCAGTTTTGGAATTTCAGAAATTTGGAATTTAAATTCATTTTTGGGTTTATTTTTTGGTTTTTCAGACGATTGTGTTAATAACTTAGGTGCTTTAAGTTGTAATTTACTGGGTATATAGCTCGCGTTTTTATATATTTGCGTGTTAGACATTAATTACATTTTTAGAATAAATTATATGAGCGAAGAAATCAAGAAGAACAATTATTCAGCAGATAGTATTCAGGCATTAGAAGGGATGGAGCACGTAAGAATGCGTCCGTCGATGTATATTGGTGATGTAGGGGTTCGAGGACTACACCATTTGGTTTACGAGGTTGTTGATAACTCTATTGATGAGGCGATGGGAGGACATTGCGACACAATTGGTGTCTCAATAAACGAAGACGGTTCGGTAACGGTTGAGGATAATGGTCGTGGTATTCCAGTTGATTTGCATAAAAAAGAAGGTGTTTCTGCACTTGAGGTTGTAATGACAAAAATTGGTGCCGGAGGTAAATTCGACAAAGATTCATATAAAGTTTCAGGAGGTTTGCACGGGGTTGGGGTTTCTGTAGTAAACGCCCTTTCTGTTCACATGAAATCTACTGTATTTAGAGAAGGTAAAATTTATGAGCAGGAATATGAAAGAGGAAAATCTTTGTATCCGGTAAAACAAATCGGAGAAACAGATAAAAGAGGTACTCGTCAGACTTTTTATCCAGATAATACAATCTTTACTCAGACAACTGAGTTTTCATATGATACGCTTTCAGCGCGTATGCGTGAGCTTTCTTTCTTGAATAAAGGAATCACAATTACGTTTACCGATAAGAGAGAAGTTGATGAAAAAGGAGAATTTAGAAGCGAAGTTTTCCATTCTGATGAAGGATTAAAAGAATACATTCGTTATTTAGATGGAAACCGTGAGCCGATTATTTCTCATGTAATCAGTATGGATCACGAAAAAGGAGAAATTCCAGTCGAGGTTGCTTTGATCTATAATACAAGTTATACTGAGAATATTTTTTCTTATGTAAACAATATCAATACGCACGAAGGAGGAACGCATTTGCAAGGTTTTAGAAGTGGTTTGACAAGAACACT
This sequence comes from Flavobacterium sp. TR2, assembly GCF_025252405.1. Classification (NCBI taxonomy): domain Bacteria; kingdom Pseudomonadati; phylum Bacteroidota; class Flavobacteriia; order Flavobacteriales; family Flavobacteriaceae; genus Flavobacterium; species Flavobacterium sp. TR2. The sequence goes on from NZ_CP104307.1 coordinate 2,567,307, forward strand.
TAAAAAATATGCTGATGCCTCTGGAATGTTAGATAAATTGAAATTCGAAATCTCAGGAGACGATTTCCGTGAAGGATTAACAGCGATTATTTCGGTAAAAGTTGCAGAACCTCAATTCGAAGGGCAAACTAAAACCAAACTTGGAAACAGAGAAGTAGTTTCTCCGGTTTCTCAGGCGGTAGGAGAGATGTTGGAGAATTATTTGGAAGAAAATCCAAATGATGCTAAAGTAATCATCCAAAAAGTAATTTTAGCGGCTCAGGCACGTCACGCAGCGAAAAAAGCGCGTGAAATGGTACAGCGTAAAACCGTTATGGGCGGTGGCGGATTGCCAGGAAAACTTTCAGATTGTTCTGAGCAGGATCCAGCAAGATGTGAGGTTTACCTTGTCGAGGGAGATTCGGCTGGTGGAACAGCAAAACAAGGTCGTGATCGTAACTTTCAGGCGATTTTGCCATTGCGTGGTAAGATTCTGAATGTAGAAAAAGCGATGCATCATAAAGTGTTCGAAAACGAAGAGATTAGAAATATTTTTACGGCTTTGGGAGTGACAGTTGGTACTGCTGAAGACAGTAAAGCATTAAATCTTGAAAAACTTAGATATCATAAGGTAATCATCATGTGTGATGCCGATGTCGACGGTAGCCACATTTCTACCTTAATATTAACGTTCTTCTTCCGTTTCATGAAAGAGCTTATCGAAGAGGGGCACGTATATATTGCGGCTCCGCCTTTGTACTTAGTTAAAAAAGGAAATAAAAAAGAATATGCTTGGAATGATGTTCAGCGTGATCAGGCTAACGAAAGAATGGGAGGAAGTGCAAACATTCAACGTTATAAAGGTCTTGGAGAGATGAACGCGGAGCAATTGTGGGAAACTACAATGGATCCAAATTTCAGAACACTGCGTCAGGTGAATATTGAAAGTCTTGCAGAAGCAGATCAGGTTTTCTCTATGCTAATGGGGGATGAAGTGCCTCCTCGTAGAGAATTTATCGAGAAAAATGCAGTTTATGCAAATATCGACGCATAAAATAAAAAATTAATAATTTCAATTCGTTTAATGTTTAAATTTACTAGACAATTAAACGAATTGTCTTTTTAAAGAATAGACAGAATTAATAACCGATAAAGTAAAAAATATGAAAGTTACCATTGTAGGAGCAGGAAATGTTGGAGCTACCTGTGCAGATGTTATTTCTTATAGAGGAATTGCAAGTGAAGTAGTGCTGTTGGATATTAAAGAGGGTTTTGCAGAGGGTAAAGCACTTGATATAATGCAGTGCGCCACAAACACAGGTTTTAATACCAAAGTTTCTGGAGTTACCAACGATTATTCTAAGACTGCAGGAAGTGATGTAGTTGTAATTACATCAGGAATTCCAAGAAAACCAGGAATGACAAGAGAAGAACTAATAGGCATTAATGCGGGTATCGTAAAAACAGTTGCCGAAAATGTGCTTAAATATTCGCCAAATACTATAATTGTTGTAGTTTCTAATCCAATGGATACTATGACATATTTGGCTTTAAAAGCTACAGGACTTCCAAAAAATAGAATTATAGGTATGGGCGGTGCTTTGGATAGTTCTCGTTTTAGAACTTACCTTTCATTAGCTTTAGATAAACCAGCAAACGATATTTCGGCAATGGTAATTGGAGGACATGGTGATACTACTATGATTCCATTAACACGTTTGGCATCTTATAACGGAATTCCAGTGTCACAGTTTCTTTCGGAAGAAGTGCTGCAGAAAGTTGCTGCAGATACAATGGAGGGAGGAGCAACTCTTACAGGACTTCTGGGGACTTCGGCTTGGTACGCTCCAGGTGCTTCTGTGGCATATTTAGTAGACAGCATTTTGAATGATCAGAAAAAAATGATTGCGTGTTCTGTATTCGTAGAAGGAGAATATGGCCAAAATGATATCTGTATTGGAGTGCCATGTATAATTGGTAAAAACGGAGTAGAAGAAATTCTAGATATAAACTTAAACGATCAGGAAAAGGCGTTATTTGCTAAAAGTGCAGATGCAGTTCGTAGTATGAATGATGCCCTAAAAACGATTTTAGTATAATAAAAACCGAAAAAAAGAAAAGAAGCTGCACTTTTGCAGCTTTTTTTTTGAGATTAATTAATAAATAAATTGGTTAATATTTTCGTTAATTATATATTTGCTCGGTTTAAAAAAAAATTGGTAATTCGTGATCTCGTTTTTTTGTTTTAAAAAATCATGTCAGGGCTTATTTTATGGGACTTTAAAACAAAAACAAAAATAAAACATAATTAATTTTTAGTAATAATGCAGAATAAAGGACTTATTAAATTTTTCGCAATTCTATTTGCATTGGTAAGTATTTACCAACTATCCTTCACTTTTGTGGCAAATGGTGTCAAAAGTGAAGCTAAAGCTTTTGCAGGAGATAATCCTGATAAGGAGCTGAAATATTTAGATTCTATTGGTAAAGAAAAAGTATTAAATCTTGGTTTTACTGATTTCACTTATAACGAAGTGAAAAACAAACAGCTTAATAAAGGTCTTGACTTAGAAGGAGGAATCAACGTAATTCTTCAAATTTCTATTAAAGATGTATTAAAAGGTTTGGCTAATAATTCTAAAAATCCAGTTTTTAATAAATCATTAGCTGATGCATCTGCAAACTTAGAAGGAAACAAAACATATTTAAATAAGTTTTTTGAAGCTTTTGAAGCAAATTCAAAAGGAACTGTAAAATTAGCATCTCCAGATATTTTTGCTAACAGAAGTCTTCAAGGAGAAGGTGGGGTAGACTTTCAAATGTCTGACGCACAAGTTCAAAAAGTTATCAAAAGAAAAGTTGATGAGTCTGTAGAAAGTGCTTTTAAAGTATTAAGAGAGCGTATCGACAAATTTGGTGTTACACAGCCAAACATCCAAAAATTAGGAGAAACAGGAAGAATCTTGGTAGAGCTTCCAGGTGCTAAGGACGTTGATAGAATTAAAAAATTATTAGGTGGAAAAGCTCAATTAGAGTTCTGGGAAACTTTCAAAATTGAAGAAATCGGTAATTTCCTAGTATCGGCAAACGAAGCTTTAAAGAAAACTGAAGTTAAAAAGACAGAAACTAAAACTGTTGCTAAAGATTCATTAAATGCATTATTAACTGATGCTAAAGATTCTTCAGATGTTAAAAAAGGAAACAATCCTTTATTTGATAAAATGATTGTTAACGGTGGTGGACCAGTTTTAGGTTATTTTGCTCCTAAAGATACTGCTGCTATCAATGAATATTTCAAAAGACCAGAAATTAGAGTATTATTGGCTGCTGACCAGCACTATGCAAAATTTGTATGGAGTAAGCCAACAACTATAAAAGATCCAAAAGCTAAAGACATAAAAAGTGCAGCTGATATCGAAGCTGTTGAATTATATGCTTTAAAAGGAAACAGAGACAATAACCCAGCAATGAGCGGTGGAGTTGTAACTGATGCAAAAGATACTTTTGACCAAATGGGTAAACCAGCTGTTTCTATGCAAATGAACAGCCAAGGAGCTAAAGTTTGGGAAGAATTGACAGGAAGAGCATTCGCTCAAAAAAGCTACATTGCTATTGTATTAGATGATATCGTATATTCTGCTCCAGGTGTAACAAGCGGTCCTATTGCTGGAGGAAGATCTGAGATTACAGGTTCATTTGATGTAGCTGAAACAAAAGATTTAGCTAACGTATTAAATGCAGGTAAATTACCAGCTTCTGCAGATATTATCCAATCAACTGTTGTTGGTCCATCTTTAGGGCAAGCGGCTATTGATGCAGGTACAATTTCTTCTGTATTAGGATTCTTACTAGTATGTGTTTGGATGGTATTCTATTATGGTAAAGCTGGTTGGTATGCAAACCTTGCTTTATTATTAAACTTACTATTCTTATTCGGAATTATGGCAAGTTTTGGTTTTGTATTGACATTGCCAGGTATTGCAGGTATCGTACTTACATTAGGTACTGCGGTAGATGCGAACATTATTATCTACGAAAGAGCGAAAGAGGAATTGCGTGAAGGAAAATCACTTTCTGAAGCAGTTACAGCTTCTTACGGATGGCATGGTGCAATGCGTTCTATTATTGATGCTAACGTTACTCACGTTTTAACTGGAGCTATCTTATTTATCTTTGGAACAGGTCCTATCAAAGGTTTCGCATTAACATTATTAATTGGTATCGTAACTTCATTGTTTACATCAATCTTTATTGCGAGAATCTTTATTGACAGAAATATTGCAGGAAAAGGAGATTTGACTTTCTCAACAAATATTACTAAAAACTGGTTTACAAACTTCCATTTTGATTTCATCAAAATCAAAAAATTCACTTATATCTTCTCTTCTATCGTAGTTGTAGTAAGTTTAGTTTCTATCTTCTTCGTTAACGGATTAGATGAAGGTGTTGATTTTGTTGGAGGTAGAACTTTCCAAGTTAAATTCGAAAAACCAGTCGATGCAACTGCAGTTTCAGATGAATTGTCTGCTGCTTTTGGTACTCCGGTTGAAGCTAAGATTTTAGGTGATGATGATCAATTGAAAATCACGACTAAATATAAAATCAAAGAAGATGGTGTAGCTATCGACGAAGAAGTGAACCAGAAATTATATGCTGCATTGCAGAAATATTTCCCAAATACAACTTACGATAAATTCATCAACTCTTTTGATGGTAAAAAAGTTGGAGTATTGCAAGCTTCTAAAGTAGGTGCTTCTATCTCTGAAGATATTAAGACTAACTCTTACTGGGCGGTTCTTGGTGCAATGGCAGTTATTTTCTTATACTTGATGGTCTCTTTCCGTAAATGGCAATATTCATTAGGTGCAATTGCAGCTGTTGCGCACGACGTAATCTTTGTATTGGGAGTTTATTCATTATGCTACAAATTCATGCCATTCCACATGGAAATGGATCAGCACTTTATCGCTGCGATCTTAACTGTAATTGGTTACTCTATGAACGATACGGTAATCGTATTTGACAGGGTGAGAGAGTTTATCATCGGAAACCGTAAAGGAAGTTTCGAAGATATCGTAAACGCTTCTATTAATACTACATTATCTAGAACATTGAATACTTCATTAATGATGATCATTGTATTATTAACAATGTTTATCTTCGGTGGAGAGTCTATCAGAGGATTTATCTTCGCAATGTTAATTGGTATTATCGTGGGTACTTACTCTTCATTATTTATCGCTACGCCAGTATTGGTTGATACGATTTCAAGTGATGAGAAACACACAATCGAAGACAAACATAATAAGGCATAATTAAACCTTTTTTATATAATAGAAAGATCCAGTGAAAACTGGATCTTTTTTTTATGTTTGTATCTGACAACCCAAAACAAATTATGATTCAAAAACAAGTATTTTTTATTGCTGTTTTATTAATGGCAATGCAGCTCACAGCACAGGAGAAAAGCGGTGATTATAAAGTAGGTTTGAGTTATGGTTTTGGAAGTGAATTTAATAATGCCGATTACACTTTTGAGAATCATTTTTATAAAGTACAGCTGTATTATAAATTAAAAAAATCCAAAAATTTCCAATACGAAATTTTGGTTCAGCCTGAAATCAATTTTGGAAAGCATCAATTGCTGAATTATTATTTTGTAAAACCTGAGAGACCCAATTTTGAGCAGAAAAGAATAGAGTACATGAAACTGAAAGAGGTGAGGGAATATGTCTTGAACATCGGCTTTATAGTTAGAAAACCTATTGGCAAGATGTGCTCGCTATATGTATTAGGAAGTGTTGGGCCTTTAATTACAGATACAGAAACAGAAAGAATGTCTAAAGGTTTTGCCTTTGCTGATGTTTTAGCGCTTGGTTTTACCTTTAGTTATGATAAAATGCAGTTTGATATTCGTCCGAGTTTACGTCACGTTTCTAATGCTGGCTTAGGAAGCAATAACGCGGGATATAATACCAAGAACATAGAATTTGGTATTTCCTATCAGTTGTAAAAAGAAAATGCCCAATACTTGAGATATTGGGCATTTTTTTATGAATTGAAATTGTTTTATGATTCTGCTAATGGATTTCTTTGCGCTCTAATAACAAAGAAAAGCCCAATAATGATAAAAGGTATGCTTAACCATTGTCCCGTAGAAAATAACCCTAATTCGCTTTCAAAACCGCCTTGGCTCTCTTTTACAAATTCTACTATAAAACGCACAACAAATAAAAGAACTAAAAACAATCCGAATAAAAGTCCAGATTTAAGTCTAGCATTTGTTTTCCAGTATAAAAAGTATAAAATTGCAAATACAAAAACATAACAGATAGCTTCGTACAATTGAGTAGGATGTCTTGAAGGCACTTCGGCTAATATATTCGCAAATCTTGGATCTGTAGCTATTGCATTGTAAGCTTCTTTTGGATCAGCTATTCCAGTTTTTTGTACAGCTTCGGTTTTGCTGAATTTATCGTGAAGGAAACGGATTCCGAATGCAGATGTAGTCTCGTGACCGATAATTTCTGAATTAAAGAAATTGCCTAAACGAACAAAAATGGCGCCACTTGCAACAGGAATTACAACTCGGTCTAAAATCCATAGCAATGGACGTTTTAGGATTTTTTTGCTATAGTAGTACATGGCAACTATGATTGCAATAGCTGCTCCGTGACTTGCTAATCCTTGGAAACCTGTAAATTGAAATTCTGGTTCAAATTTAAATGGAAGGAAAATCTCAAGTAGATGATTTCTGAAGTATTCCCAATCGTAAAAGAAAACATGACCTAAACGAGCGCCTATTAAAGTGGCTAAAACAGTCCAGACAAATAGAGAATCTAGTTTTTCAATCGATTCGTTTTCTCTTTCAAACATCTTTTTCATTAGGAACCATCCTAAACCAAAAGCAATTACAAACATTAAGCTGTAATAGCGAATCATAAAAAATCCTAAGTTGATTCCCTCAGAAGGATTCCAAACTAAATTTAAGGCGTGTGTCATGTATAAATGTTTTATATAGCTGTAAAAATAAATATTTAATGTAAAGTACCGCTTTCTAAAAAGTTAATGTTTGTGGTTGCATTTCTTTTCTGGCACAGGGTCATAACCGCTTCTTCCCCAAGGATGACAGCTTAAAATGCGTTTGATGCCTAAAAATCCTCCGTAAAATAATCCATGAATTTGTAGTGCCTGAATCATATAAGTCGAACAAGTTGGTTCAAATCTGCAAGCAGCCGGGGTAAACGGAGATATAGCAGTCTGATAAAACCGAACTAACAATACAAACGGATATATTAGAATTTTTGAAAACATATTTTTCTTGTATCGTTTAGGTTCGTGTTCAGTGTTCAGTCAGTTTAAAGTTTGAATCTGAAACTAAAAAAAAAACTGAACACTGGGTCACTTTTTTATTGGATGCTAAAAGTAGTTCCTTCTTTTCCGTCTTTAAGCTGAATTCCTAAAGCAATTAATTGGTCGCGAATCTGATCAGAAAGAGCAAAGTTTTTATCTGCTCTGGCTTGATTTCTCATTTCAATAAGCATATTAACCACACCGTCCAATTTGCCGCTATCGCCATCAGCAGCTTTATCGTCGCTAAGTCCTAAAACGTCAAATACAAAAGCGTTTACGGCTGTTTTGAAATCGGCCAAATCTTCGGTAGAAATGGTTTCTTTGCCGTCTTTTAACAAGTTGATGTAACGAACGGCTTCAAATAGCTGTGCAATTAAAATTGGCGTGTTGAAATCATCATTCATAGCATCGTAGCAAAGCTGTTTCCATGCAGTAAAATCTATTGAACTTGAATTTCCTGCCGTAATATTTGGTAAAGCATCAAGCGCTTCCATTAATCTTTTGTACCCTTTTTCGGCTGCAACAATAGCATCATCAGAGAAGTCTAAAATACTTCTATAATGTGCTTGAAGCATGAAAAAACGAGTTACAGAAGCAGAAAATGGTTTGCTTAAGATGTTGTTGTCTCCGCTAAGTATTTCGCCCGGAAGAATATTGTTTCCAGTCGATTTAGCCATTTTCTTCCCGTTTAAGGTAAGCATATTGGCGTGCATCCAGTAATTTACAGGAGCCTGACCTGTGCAAGCTTCATTTTGCGCGATTTCGCACTCGTGGTGAGGGAATTTTAAATCCATTCCGCCTCCGTGAATGTCAAAATGATTGCCAAGATACTTGGTGCTCATAGCAGTACATTCCAAATGCCATCCAGGGAAACCATCGCTCCAAGGAGAAGGCCATCTCATGATATGTTCTGGTTCGGCTTTTTTCCACAATGCAAAATCTTGTGGGTTTCTCTTATCAGACTGTCCGTCAAGATCTCTAGTGTTCGCCAGCATATCATCGATATTTCTGCCGCTTAAAATACCGTAGTTATTGGTTTCATTATATTTTACAACATCAAAATATACCGATCCATTGGCAACGTAAGCAATGCCTTTATCGATAATTTTTTTGATGATTTCAATTTGTTCAATAATATGGCCAGTTGCTGTTGGCTCAATACTTGGAGGCAAAAAGTTGAAAGCCTTTAGGATGTTATGAAAATCTACGGTGTAACGCTGTACAACCTCCATTGGTTCCAGTTGCTCCAAACGTGCTTTTTTAGCAATTTTATCCTCACCTTCATCCACATCATCTACGATATGTCCAACATCGGTAATATTTCGAACATAGCGAACTTTATAATCTAAATGCAGAAAATACCTGAAGATTACGTCAAAAGACATAAAAGTTCTCACGTTTCCTAAGTGAACATTACTATATACGGTAGGTCCACAAACATACATTCCAACATTTCCTTCATGGATTGGTTTGAAATCTTCTTTTTCACCCGAAAGTGAATTGTATATTTTCAGGGGTTGTGTTGTATATAATGGCATATTAAGTTTATTGATGTTTTATAGGAGCTAATCCTGCTATCCGCTGTATCTTTTATGGTGAACCCCACCATAAAAGGATGCCGCTTCTATCAGGGCTAAATCATAAATATAATAGAAATACTATATAAAACTAAAATTGAGTGTCTAGTTTGATATAATCTAAAAATTCTCTTTTTGTTTGTGGCTCTTTGAATTTTCCTCCGAACTCAGAAGTTACAGTGCTGCTTTCGATATCTTTAATTCCGCGAGAGTTTACGCAAAGGTGTTTTGCATCGATTACGCAGGCAACATCTTCAGTTCCTAGAGCTTTTTGAAGTTCTTGAACAATCTGCATAGTTAGACGCTCTTGTACTTGAGGTCTTTTGGCATAATACTCTACAATACGGTTCATTTTTGATAAACCGATTACGCGTCCGCTTGAGATATAAGCAACGTGAGCGCGCCCAATGATAGGCAGTAAATGGTGTTCGCAGGTAGAATATACTGTAATGTTTTTTTCTACAAGCATTTCGCCATATTTGTAATTATTGTCAAAAGTAGAGGCTTTTGGCTGTTTTGCAGGGTTAAGACCTCCGAAAATTTCTTTTACAAACATTTTTGCAACTCGGTTTGGAGTTCCTTTAATGCTGTCATCTGTCAAATCCATTCCTAATGTTTGCAGGATGTTTTCGACATCTTTTTTAATTTTTTCTATTTTTTCTTCATCAGTGATGTCAAAAGCATCCTCTCTTAAAGGGTTTTTTGCATTACTGCTGAAATGACTGTCACCTATTTCGTCTAAAAATTCTTCGTTATTTATCATTAAGAACTACTATTATAATGTGGTATATCTTTTTAAGGCGGTAAAGATAATTAATAAATGGGAAACCTTTTCTATGGTTTTTAGGATTTAATTACTCCTTTTTGGATATAATTTAAATTTTGGAGAGAAATACTGTTATTAAAAACAAAAAAGACAACAACGAAAAACGTTATTGTCTTTTTAAAGTGCATTATAATGAATTGATTATCTGTTGTTGTAAACCAATAAAGCTTCTTTTAAAATATTTACGGCTGTAATCAAATCTTTTTTGTTTAAAACATACGCAATACGAACTTGATTAAGTCCCATTCCAGGTGTCGAATAGAAACCTTTGGCTGGAGCAATCATTACCGTTTCGCCATTTAAATTATAACTTTCAAGAAGCCATTGTGCAAAATCATCTGAATCTGCTATCGGAAGCTCGGCAATGCAATAAAAAGCGCCTTTTGGTTTTGTAACCACAACACCCTCAATCTTGTTTAATTCGGCGATCAAGGTATCGCGACGTTCTTTGTATTCGCCAATTACTTCGTCAAAATAACTTTGCGGAGTGTCTATAGCGGCTTCGCACGCAATCTGCTCAATAGTTGGCGGGCTCAAACGCGCTTGGGCAAACTTCATTACAGTTGCCAAAACGTCTTTGTTTTTTGTTACCAGACATCCAATTCTTGCTCCGCACATACTATAACGTTTAGAAACAGAATCGACCATGATTACATTTTGCTGTACATCTTCAAGATTCATTACAGAAAAATGAACATCGTCTCCATCATATAAAAATTCACGGTACACTTCATCAGCGATTAAGTACAAATCGTGTTTTTTAATTAAATGAGCCAGCTGTTTAATTTCGGCTTCAGAATATAAATATCCAGTCGGATTTCCAGGGTTGCAAATCAGAATGGCTTTTGTTTTTGGTGTTATTAATTTTTCAACTTCATCAATGCTAGGCAGAGCAAAACCCGTTTCGATAGTAGAAACAAGAGGCACTACCGTTGCGCTTGTAGAAGAAGCAAAGGCGTGATAATTAGCATAAAAAGGCTCTGGGATAATAATTTCATCTCCAGGGTCTGTAATTGTGGCCAGTGCAAAAAGTAAGGCTTCAGAACCACCAGTGGTAACAATGATGTCTTCTGTGTTAACGTTTACATTTTGGCGCTGGTAAAAATGAGCTAATTTTTTTCTATAGCTTTCATATCCGGCAGACGGACTGTATTCTATAATACTCAAATCAATATTTTTTACCGCCTCGATGGCCACTTCCGGTGTCTTGATATCCGGTTGACCAATGTTTAAGTGATACACTTTGTGTCCTTTTTTCTTTGCTAAATCAGCAAAAGGAGCCAGCTTGCGTATCGGAGATTCGGGCATATTTTTTCCCTTAAGTGAAATTGTCGGCATGAGTATAAATTATTGAAGTGCAAATTTGCATTTTTTTTTCCAATTTAACGTAAACAATACAAGGACTTGCAAAAATGTAACAATAATAAATATATTTACTAATTTTATAATAAAATATTGTCAATGAAAAAATATATAGTGTTGTTTTTTGGGTTATTCTTACCTTTTTTGCTTTTTGGACAAGGCGATTTTTTATTGGAAAACAATGCAACAAAGGCCACAATACCTTTTAAATTGATCAACAATCTTATTTTTATTCCTATAAAAGTAAATGGAGTAGAGTTAAATTTCCTCTTAGATTCTGGCGTTGAAGAAACAATTCTGTTTAGTATGGAAGAAAAACAGGAAGTCAGTTTTAATAATGTGGAAAAAATCAAACTTCGCGGTTTAGGAAGCGAGGAAGAAATTGAAGGTCTAAAATCGACAAAAAATATTCTAGAAACACATGGTCTGAAATCAAATGACCATATGGTTTTTATTATTTTGGATCAAAGTTTTAATCTGTCTTCTCATATCGGAATTCCTGTTAACGGAATTATCGGCCATAAATTCTTTAGAAATAATTTGGTTGAAGTGAATTACCAAAAAAAGAAAATAATAGTTCATGCTAAGAGTGCCAAGTTTGAGGAAAAACTAAACAAACAGTTTAGAATGGTTCCGATCACTGTAGAAAAAGCTAAACCTTATATCATGACAACAGCTACAGTAAACAATGAAGAAATTCCGGCAAAGCTTTTAATTGATATTGGAAATAGTGATGCTTTTTGGATTTTTGAAAATGATAAAATCAAACTTCCTAACAAAAATTTTCCGGACTTTTTGGGAAAAGGATTTAGCGGAGACATTGAAGGGCACCGCGCTAAAATTGATAAATTTTCGATCGATGAATTTGATTTTAAAAAACCAATAGTTTCTTTTCCAGATTCTGTTTCGGTTCGTAATGTTAAGATGGTCCCAGGACGTATTGGATCTGTTGGGGGCGAAGTCTTGAAACGATTTACACTGGTTTTGGATTATAAAGAAAAAAAACTGTACCTAAGAAAAAATGCCAAATACGGAGAGCCGTTTACTTATAATAAGAGCGGAATCTCAATTCAGCACAACGGACTTCAGTGGGTGCAGGAAACAGTGCATTTAGAAACAGTGCGAGTTGCTTCGACGATGGAAGAATTGCAGGAGAAAGATAAAAATAACAATAACAATAATTTTAAATATAAATTTGCTCTTAAGCCAGTTTACGAAATTGTAAATGTGCGCAAGAATTCTGCCGCCGAGAAGTGCGGATTGCGCAAAGGAGATATAATTGTAAGCATTAATAACACACAGCCCTATAAATATACTCTGCAGCAGATCAACAATCTTTTAAAATCAGAAGATGATATCTGGATTAATATGGAGGTTGAACGAAATAGTTTGGTGCTAAAATTTAGATTTAAGCTTGAAGATGAATTGTAAATTATAAATTATAAAAACTACGTTTTACGATGCTGTATTGGAGGATTGTCTCTTTTTTGTGAAAATAAGTTTACTAAAAAATAGTTTTTTTGTTAAATATTTTCTTATGTTTAGGGAAAATTTAATCTATGGCAAAAAACTACATTAGCCCCCTCCATTTTGTATTGTTTTTTATTTTTTTTACGTTATTTCCTTCCAAACTAACGGCACAATGTGCTGGTGACGATAATACAAATGAATTAATTTGCGATGTTTCTAATCCAATCTATCAATCTGTAAATTTATTTTCTTTATTAGGCGGTTCTCCAGTTCCTGGCGGAACATGGACGGGGAGTAGTAAGCAAGGTCTAGATGCTTCCAATGGTATTTTAAACGCACAGCTTATTCTTGGCGGCGGAACATATTATTATACTTATACCGCTCCAGCAACTTCCGGATGTACAGATAACAAGGCTGTAGTCACGATTACGATAGGTGCATATGTGGGAGTTGGATCGGAAGCAACAGTTTGTAGTAAAGATAGGTTTTTTAATCTTTTTACAGCTTTTGACAGTAAAGTAATGGGGCCTCATGTAAATGGTAAATTTACAACCGACAAAGGGGTGCCTGTAGAATCCAGCATAAAGATTGACCAATATACAGCTAAAACTACGCTTCACTTTATCTATACTGTGCCTGCCGTGCCCGCTTGTTCTCCTGCCGAAAAATCGACCAATGTACAGGTGACAATTTATATAGCTCCAGAAGCAGGAGACCCTCAAAATTTGGAATTATGCGGCACTACTGATTTAGCAGGATATACCAATTTAGATTTAAATGATCAGCTTACTGGTGAAGACAGCGGAGGCACATGGACAGGCATCGGAATATCATCGGCCACGGATCATAATATTAATCTTCAAGAATTGTTCGATGCAAATGGGCCAGGAGAATATTTTTATACTTATACTGTTTTAGCAGTTCCTAACAACTATATATGTGAAAATGATGATGCTACTGTAAAGATATTGCTTGAAAAAAGACTTGATTTTACAGGATCAAAAATCGCAGTTAGTAAAGATATCTGCGAATCGGAAATTGCCACGGCAACGTATTCGGCAAAGATTATACAAGGGACAGAAAGTATTCCAAATGGAGAATATGACATTACTTATAGTGTTGCAGGACCTGAAACATCTGGATTTGAAAATGTAAGAGGTGATTTTGTGAATGGAGTATTTAACTTTCCAATCAAATCCGCTTATTTTCGACAAGTGGGCAAGTATACTATTACGGTTACGCGCATCGTCTCAACATCTAGCAAAGGAAAATGTGTAGATATTTTTAGTCCGTTTTCAACTATTTTAACCATTTATCCGTTACCGCGATTGACTAATGCCACATTATCGGCACTTCCTATTTGTCAAAATGATCCTGCGACAATTCAAGTTATTACGCCTCAATTGCCAGACGGAAAATATCTTATTTCTTATAACATAAATGGAGAAAATCTGGCTCTTGGCGAAACAGCAGAAATGCTTGCAGTTGGCGGAAAAGCATCTTTTACAATTCCCGGAAACCTGACTGTAAGAAGCGGATTGTCTGTGGTTACCATTTATAGCATAACTGATATTACAAACCCTTCACCTCAATGCACCAATACAGCAAATGTTGCAGGAAATTTAAATATAAATCCGTTGCCCAATGCCGTAACGGTGGTTGCAAAAGTTAATGATTACTGTCTGAATGCACCCGTTACAGTCGCAGTTTCGGGTTTAGGCAATTTGACAAATGCGAGTATTTCATACACGCTTTCAGGAGCTAATTCTTCTTCTGTACAGACAATTGCCAAAGCTGTGGCAAATGGCAGATTAGATTTTGTTATTCCTGCCGAATTGCTTTTAACTGCAGGAACGACAAAAATTACATTATTGAATTTAACTAATACAGTTACAAACTGTAATGTAAATTTAAGCAATGCCGCAGATGATTTTGTAATTAATCCGATTCCGCTAGCGCCAATTGTTGCAGACCAGCAGTTTTGTAAAGTTGATGGAGCCGTAATAGCCAATTTAGAACCAAAAGGATCGCAATATAAATGGTATAATGCTGCAGCAGCAACAGCGCCCCTTGCGGTTGATTATGTTTTAAAAACAGAAGATTATTTCGTTCGAGAAACTTCTACGGCAGGATGTACATCAGAACCAGCAAAAGTTTCGGTCATTATTCATGATACGCCAGCACCAGAAATGACAGGAACAGCAGACTTCTGCGGATTGGCAAACCCTAAAATAAGTGATCTTTCTAACAAAACAAATGTTCCTTCAACAGTTTCTTGGTACGATGCAGTAGACGGTAATTTATTGCCTTCTGCAACATTATTAGTTCATAATGCAACTTATTACGGATACGATTTAAACGAAACAACTAGATGCCTTTCAGAAAACTACAAAGAAATAAAAGTTTCATTGCAGGACTGTGAGGTTGCGGCGTATGAGTTTTTTATTCCAGACGGATTTTCGCCAAACGGAGATGGCGTAAACGATTCGTTTGTGATAAAAGATATTGAATTTTTATATCCAAATTATACGCTTGAAATTTATAACAGATACGGAAACGGAATGTATAAAGGAGATAACAGTAAGCCAGCTTGGGATGGCAAAAACTATGAAAAGAGCGGTATCGCTGGAGGCATTGCACCCAATGGAGTTTACTTTTATGTGCTGCATTTCAATAAAGACAATAAACCGCCAAAACAAGGCCGTCTTTATTTAAATCGATAATCCTTTTTTACATTTTAATATGGTTTTCAAATGAAAAAAATAATACTCCTTATACATTTCCTTTTCTATTTATCGGTCTCAGCGCAGCAAGATCCAGAATACACGCATTATATGTACAATATGAGCGTGGTCAATCCTGCGTATGCAACGGGAGTTCCTGCCATGATGAATTTTGGCGGGTTGTACAGAACGCAATGGGTGGGCGCATACGGTTCTCCAAAAACATTTACGTTTTTTGGACATACTGCGATCAATGACAAAATAGAAGCAGGCATCTCTTTTATTTCGGATGATATTGGTGATGGAGCCAAAAAAGAAAATAATGTTTACGCTGATTTTGCCTATGTTTTAAAATTAGGCGGAAAAAATAAATTGTCGCTGGGTTTAAAAGCTGGATTTTCATCTATGCAAACCAATTTTAACGGTTTTCATTTTACAGATCCCCAGACAGATTTTGCCTTTTCAGAAAATATAAATGCAACAAAACCAAATATTGGAGTTGGAGCCTACTATTTTAGAGATAATCTGTATGTTGGACTATCTGTGCCTAATCTGCTGAAATCAAAATACATTGAAGAAAAATCAGGAATTAATGCTTTTGGTGCTGAAGAAATGCACACTTTTTTAACGGCTGGTTATGTTTTTCAAGTTAACGATAAGCTGAAATTAAAGCCTGCCTTTATGTCAAAATTTGTAAAAGGCGCGCCAATCACTTTAGATGTTACTGCGAATGTTCTGTACAACGAAAAGTTTGAATTTGGAGCCGCATACAGAATTGATGATTCAGTAAGCGCTTTATTCAATATCAATGTTACGCCTACGCTGAGAGTAGGTTATGCGTATGATTATACGCTCACAAACTTTGGCCAGTTTAATTCTGGAACGCATGAAATTATGCTGCTGTTTGATTTGGACTTGTTAGGAAAAGGATTTGATAAATCACCAAGATTCTTCTAAAATGAAAAATATGAAAAAATTACTCGTTATTATATTCGTATTTTCAATACAGTTTATAAAAGCCCAGGATCAGGAATTGATTAGAGCAAAACGTTTTTTTGATAAAACCTACTACAGCGAAGCCATTATTTTATACCAAAAATTAGCAGACGAAAGACCTTCGCAAGAAGTCATTAAAAACTTGGCCGATTCTTATTTCTATACTAATGATTTGGTAAAAGCACAGCGTTATTATCGTCTTTTAATTTCAAATTACAGCAATAATGTAGACCGGGAATATTACTTTAGACACGCGCAGACTTTAAAAGCAACCAATAGCACCGATGATGCAAACGCCAATTTAAAAGAATATTATGCCAAATCTTCTAATCCAGAAGATATTGCCAATTTTGAAAAAGAACTTAAAACTTTAGAAAATGTTACCGCAATCGGCAAGCGTTTCGAAATAAAAAATCTAGCCATAAACACTCCAAATTCTGAATTCGGAGCGGTTAAATACCAAGAAAAGTTAGTTTTTGCGGGAGTAAAGTTGAAGCCAGGCCTGTTTGACAAAAAATTTAAATGGGACAATGAAACCTATTTGAATTTGGTTTCAATTCCTTTAAAAAACATGAATTCGGCAGATTCCATCGTTCATTATTTTGCCAAAGAATTAAAAACAGGAATGCACGAATCGAATGCCGTTTTTACAAAAGATGGCAAGACCATATATTTTACCCGAAACAATTCTAAAAACGGAAAGAAGAAAAAAGATGATAAAAAAGTTTCCAATCTTCAGATTTTTAAAGCAGAACTGGTAGAAGGAAAATGGACAAATATTACGTCGCTTCCATTCAATAGCCCTAATTATTCTGTTGAGCATCCCGCTTTGAGCGCAGACGAAAAAATATTGTACTTCGCTTCAGATATGCCCGGGTCTTTGGGGTCTTTTGATATTTATTCAGTAAACATAAATAAAGGCGCATTTGATACTCCGAAGAATTTAGGTTCTGAAATTAACACCTACAAGAGAGAACAGTTTCCTTTTGCTTCGGCAGACAATAAATTATATTTTTCATCAGATGGGCATTTAGGTTACGGATCTTTAGATGTTTTTGTTTCGGAAATTAATGGAAATGAATATTCAAAACCTGTAAATGTCGGACTTCCGCTGAATTCTAATTTAGATGATTTTGCTTTTAATATTGATTCCAATACCAAAGAAGGATTTTTTGCATCGAATAGAGAAGGAGGGAAAGGAAGCGACGATATTTATCAATTCAAGGAAATAAAAGACTTGATTGTTGAAGACTGCAAACAGTTTATTGCTGGAACCATTACCGATATTGATACCCGGTTGGCTCTTGAAAACGCAACGGTATTACTGCAAGATTCAGAAAATAAAACCTTAAGCACGATTACAACTTCTGCTGACGGGAAATTTAGTTTTACGGTTGCTTGTGAGGCTTCGTACAAAATTAGCGCTTTCAAAGAAAATTATACGAATGCTTCTAAAATACTAACATTAGATAAAACTAGAGATAAAGTAAATGATGGTTCTTTGGCTTTGAAATCTTTAGAAGCAATTAAAAAAGAAGAAAAACAGATTGCCGAAAATAAGAGAAAGCAGGAAATTATTATTGAAGAAGAAAACAAGAAAAAAGAAGCTTTGGCGGCACTTGAGTTAAAAGAAAAAGAGAAAAAAACCAAAGAAGCGGCTATCGTTGCTGCTGAAATTAAAAAGCAGGAAAAGGTAAAAGAGATTCTAGCAAAGGAAAAAGATGTCGTAAAAGACAAAGACCGTTTAATCATTAAAACAGATCCAATTTACTTTGATTATGATTTGTGGTACATTCGTAAAGAATCAAAAGTAATTTTAGGAAGAGTTGTCGAATTGATGAAGAAATATCCTGATATGGCAATCGAAATAGGCTCGCATACCGATTCACGAGGAAACGAGAAGTACAACGCTGATTTATCTCAGAAAAGAGCAAACTCAACTAGAGATTTTATTGTCCAATCTGGAATTGAAGCCAAAAGGGTTTCTGCAAAAGGCTATGGCGAATCGGTTCCGATTGTAAAATGCAAAACAGATGAATCTTGCTCAGAAGAAGAACACGAATTAAACAGAAGATCTGAATTTGTAATTAAAAATTTATAAAATTATGATCAGAAGAAAATCTTTTTTCTTTAATTTTATGCTGACATCAATAAAATAGAAAAATTATGAGAAATCTAACCTTGTCTTGTTTGCTTTTATCCTTCATTGGATTGCAAAGCTGTAAAAATGAAGAAAAACAAAAAGCTGCCGAAGCTGCAAAAGCAGAAGGTGAAGCCGTAGTAAGCACAGCTTGCTACAAAGCAATTTATGAAAAGGATACAATAGATTTAAAATTGAATACTTTAAAGAATGGAAAACTGGCTGGAGACATGATTATGAAGGTTGCGCCTTCAACTGTTAGAACAGGAGAAGTTGCGGGCGAGTTTCATGGAGATACTTTGTTTGTAGATTATACTTTTAAAGATAATGTAAACGGAGAGAAAACATTCAAAAATCCGATGGCGTTTTTAAAACGTAACAATCAGCTTATTTTAGGAAACGGAACCATGCAGACTACAATGGGAGTTACTTATTTGGTAAAAGACAAACCTATTGATTTTGAAAGCGTAAAATACAAGTTTGATACTGCTGAATGCGCTGAGAAAAAATAAAGTCTCAGAAGAAAGACTTAACAAGAAGATGTTTTTACTTTAAAATAAAAAGCCGTTTCTAGATTTAGAAACGGCTTTTGTTCTTTTAGAATATTTTGTTCTTATTGAACTTCACCCTTAATTTTAAGAGCTACTCTTCCGTCAGGATAGTTTACTGCGTTTGTTTCAACAGTAATCGTTTTACGGATCGGTCCTGCGACCATATTATATTTTACATCGATTTTTCCTTTTTTGCCAGGCATAATTGCTGCCGCAGGTTTTGTTACAACAATAGAACTTACAGTAGATTCTGCCCCTGTAATTAATAAAGGAGCATCTCCAGTGTTTGTAAATTCAAAGGAACGAAGCCCATTGTCACCCTTAGAAATTTTTCCATAATCAATAGTATTGTCTGGGGCTGCAAATTCAATTTTTGGGCCGTTTTGAGCATAACTTATTGCACTAAATACTAGAACTGCAATAAAAGAGGCTGCATTTTTCATATGAAATCTTTTTTTAATTGTAAGTAAATATACATTCTTTTAATTAACACACAAATTATTATTTCTCTTTTTATAGTCTACTTAATTATTTACTTTTGCTGTCAGTTATAAATACAAAAATTGAACCAGTTTTTTATTTAACCGTTTAATCCTTTATTTGTTTAGTCGTTGAGATTGAATTATAAATGATGCTTTAAACAGAAAATTAAGAAAACGGTTCAATTTGAAATCCAATGATCAAAACCGATTAAAACGGTTAAAAAATTAACGATTAAACAACCCTAGTAAATGACAATTCCAGCACAATTTGACGCTAAGACGATTGAGAGTAAATGGTATGATTACTGGATGAAAAACAACTATTTTCATTCAGAACCAGATCATAGAACACCGTACACCATTGTAATTCCGCCGCCAAACGTCACTGGAGTCCTTCACATGGGACATATGTTGAATAATACGATTCAGGATGTTTTAATTCGTAGAGCGCGTCTTAAAGGTTTCAACGCTTGTTGGGTACCTGGAACAGATCACGCATCTATTGCTACTGAAGCAAAAGTAGTAGCGAAATTAAAAGCAGAAGGAATTAATAAAAACGATTTGACCCGCGAAGAATTCCTAAAACACGCTTGGGAATGGACAGATAAATATGGCGGAACAATCTTGGAGCAACTTAAAAAATTAGGTGCTTCTTGCGATTGGGAACGTACGAAATTCACGATGGATCCAGATATGTCTGCATCTGTAATTAAATCGTTTGTAGATTTATACAACAAAGGGTTAATCTACAGAGGATACCGTATGGTGAACTGGGATCCAGAAGCAAAAACTACTCTTTCTGACGAAGAAGTAATTTATGAGGAACAGCAAGGAAAATTATTTTTCTTAAAATATAAAATCGAAGGTTCAGAAGATTTCTTAACCATCGCTACAACACGTCCGGAAACTATTTTTGGAGATACTGCAATCTGTATCAATCCAAACGATGAGCGTTTTGCACATTTAAAAGGTAAAAAAGCCATTGTTCCAATCTGCGGAAGAGTAATTCCTATTATTGAAGATGAATATGTAGACGTAGAATTCGGAACAGGATGTTTGAAAGTTACGCCTGCGCACGATATGAACGATAAAACGCTGGGTGAAAAACACAACTTAGAAATCGTTGATATTTTTAATGAAGATGCTACTTTAAACAGTTTCGGATTGCACTATCAAGGAAAAGACCGTTTTGTGGTTCGTACTGAAATTGCAAAAGAATTGGAAGAAATTGGCGCTTTGGCAAAAACAGAAACGCACTTAAATAAAGTAGGAACTTCTGAAAGAACAAAAGCGGTAATCGAACCAAGATTATCAGACCAATGGTTCTTGAAAATGGAAGAATTGGTAAAACCAGCCATTAAGTCGGTTTTAGAGACGGGAGACATTAAATTGCATCCAAAACGTTTTGAAAATACTTATGCGCACTGGCTAAACAATATTCGCGATTGGAATATTTCTCGCCAATTATGGTGGGGACAACAAATTCCGGCATACTATTACGGAGACGGAAAAGAAGATTTCGTAGTTGCAGAAAATATTGAAGACGCTTTAACTTTAGCAAAAGAAAAAACATCTAACAGCTCACTGACAACATCTGACTTAAAACAAGATGTTGATGCCTTAGATACATGGTTCTCATCTTGGTTATGGCCAATGTCAGTTTTTGGCGGAATTATGGATCCAGAAAGTCCAGACTTTAAATATTACTATCCAACAAATGACTTGGTAACCGGTCCGGATATTTTATTTTTCTGGGTTGCGAGAATGATTATTGCGGGTTACGAATATGCAGGTGAAAAACCATTTACGAATGTATATTTAACAGGCTTAGTTCGTGATAAACAGCGCCGTAAAATGTCTAAATCATTAGGAAACTCTCCTGATCCTTTAGATTTAATTGAAAAATTTGGTGCCGATGGTGTTCGTGTAGGATTGCTTTTAAGTGCTTCTGCAGGAAACGATATTATGTTTGACGAAGAATTATGCCTTCAAGGAAAAGCTTTTTCAAACAAAATCTGGAATGCTTTCAAATTGATTAAAGGTTGGGAAGTTTCTGAAACAATTCCACAGCCAGAATCATCAAAAGTGGCAATCGAATGGTACGAAGCAAAATTGCAGCAGACTTTAGTAGATATCGAAGATAATTTTGAGAAATACAGAATTTCTGATTCATTGATGGCAATTTATAAATTGGTTTGGGATGATTTCTGTTCATGGTTCTTAGAAATGATCAAACCGGCTTACCAGCAGCCAATTGACAGCGTAACTTTCGCGAAAGCGATCGAAATGCTAGAAAACAACTTGAAGTTATTGCATCCGTTTATGCCTTTCTTGACTGAGGAAATCTGGCAATTAATTGCTGAAAGAACCCCAGAAGAAGCTTTAATTGTTTCAACTTGGCCAGAAGTAAAACCATTTGATGCCAAATTGATTGCTGATTTCGAAAATTCAATTGAAGTGATTTCTGGAATCAGAACGATTCGTAAAGACAAAAATATTCCGTTTAAGGATGCAATCGAATTAAAAGGAATCAACAGCGAAAATGTTTCTACTTATTTTGATTCAATCATAACAAAACTAGGAAATGTTTCGGCTTTCGAATATGTTTCTGAAAAAGTAGACGGAGCATTGTCTTTCCGTGTAAAATCAAATGAATATTTCATTCCGATTACAGGAAATATTGATGTAGAAGCTGAAATTGCAAAACTTACAGAAGAATTAAATTACACAAAAGGATTCTTGAAATCTGTTGAAGCAAAACTTTCAAACGAGAAATTCGTAAATGGAGCTCCAGAGAAGGTTCTTAATTTAGAAAAACAAAAACAAGCAGATGCTCTAGCAAAAATTGCTACAATCGAGCAGAGTTTGGCTGGCTTGAAATAAAAAATATTTCTTTTATAAGCAGACCTAACAGGTTTTTAAAACTTGTTAGGTCTTTTTTTTTGCCACGAATTCACGAATTTTATTTTTCACAATCTTTGAGTGAAATATTAGTTTAAGAATAAAACTCGTGAATTTGTGGCTGTAAAAAAAAACTATTTTACAGGCTCTCTAAGTATTGTTTTTAATTTGTCGGGAGCTGTTTTACGGAAATCTGAAAGATAAATTTCATGATGCAGCCCATTTTGCTGCAGATTGTTCTGAATGCTAAAATCTTGAATTTTTTTAAGAGTTTGTGGTTCAGTATCAAAAGGGCCAATGTGAAGAATCTGAATGACTTTGCCTTCTTTTAGTTCAAAGAACTCAATTGCGTTTGCTAATTCATTTTGTTTTTTGCTGACCGCAATTGCAATAGCTTCTTTGGTTTGTTCCTTTGTTACAAAATGGGGCATTCTAATCATGATTCTGTAATTCCATTCAGAACGGGGTATTTTTTGCGGAGCTTCATCCATAGAAATAGATGCGTATTTTTTATCGTCAAAACTCCATAATGCTTCTAGTTTTGGAACAACAAAGTCATTGTTCATTGCCTTCTGCATAAATTTAATGACATAAGCCGTGGTGTACAATGCTTGAATTTTTTCTGAAAATTCTTTTCCAGAAGGATCTCCTTGACCTATAAGCGATATGTAATTCGTTTTTTCTATATAAACGATTTCGGGAATAGTTTTAGCATTATAGTAAGTCTTGTCTGTTTTGGTTAAATCTAATTTGCTCATCTTTTTTAGGTTTTATAATGCAAATTAAAAGGGATGAAGTGACAAGGGTATGTCAGCAGAAGTTGTGCTTTATTTTTTTTTTTTTTTTGCCACGAATTCACAAATTTTATTTTTTACAATCTTTGAATGAAATAATGATTCACGAATAGATTTTAAAAATAAAAATCTTGAAATGCTTTGCTTGTTCGCTTTCGCTTGCGTCGTGGCTGTTTTTTACTCAAGGAAAAAATATTGCAATTGGATTTGAGCTGAACTTAAAATAAAAATCCCAAGATTTTTCTGTTTTAGAAAGTCAGAAAATCTTGGGATAAAAAAACATCTAATTCAATATTTTAGAACTTGTATCGCAAGCTTGTCATAACCTGACGAGGAGCAATTGGGTTCACGCTATAATTTTCGTGAACAGTATAATTTAATGTGTTTGTAATGTTTGATAATTTGCAAAGAATCGAGAATTTTCTCCAAGTATATCCAACAGAAGCATCAATTGTAAAATAACCTTCTAGCGGAATATCACGATCTCTAATTGTTACAGTGTACGTTTTCGGGTTTGTTGAAGGTTTATTTTCTGTCCATACATAATCATCATTCCATCCTCCTAAACGATCTCCGATATAGTTTCCGATTGCTCCAAAAGAAACTCCTTTAAATAATCCTGATTGCAGAGTATAAAAGAAACTTAAGTTAGCAGTATTTAGCGGCGTTCTCGCTACTCGGTCTCCTTCAACAAAACTACCGTTCAATCCTGAAGTTTTGGTGTAGCGCATATCATTGTAGCTGTATCCTGCAATAATATTTAAACCATCTGCTGGCGCTGCTGTAACATCAACTTCGACACCTTTACTTTTGGTTTCTCCGCTTAGCATTTTAATGTTTGCATCAAAATTATCGCTTCCGTCAGCTTTATATGGTGCCATTTGAGCCAAGTTGCTGTTTGTAATTTGATAAACTGTAACATTTGTGCTTAACAATCCGTTAAACCAATCTTTCTTTACTCCAACCTCGTATTGATCGATAATAGAAGCTTCAATAGGCTGTAAATCTACAGTTGTTCCTGTATTTGGAGTAAAAGAAGTAGAATAGCTTCCAAATACTGAAATATCTTTTGTCGGCTGATACACTAATCCAGCTTTTGGAGAAAATGCATTATCTAAGCGTTTTGGCGTTACTGTTGGAACAGCATCTTGAGGATTTCCTGCACCAGTTTTAGTTTCTTTGTATGTGCTAACTTCAGCTTCTTGCCAAGACCATCTTATACCTGCCAAGACTTTAAATTTATCTGTGATCGAAATGAAATCTTGAAAATAAACCCCAAAACGATTTGTGTCTGTTTTTGTAATTTGAGTTGCTCTGTCAGTTGTTGGAATGTCCATTCTTTGGTCTGCAGGATCAAAAGTGAATAAGTTTATCTTGTCATAAAGTGTTGGTCCATAAACAGGTTTGCCATCTTTAATGCCGATTTGCACATATTTTTCATCAAATGTAAAAGTGTAAGCTGTTGCAAATGAGTTTTCCCAATCAACACCAGTAAAGATTTGATGTTTTACAGATCCGGTATTAAAAGTTCCCTGTAAACTCAATTGGTCTCCAAGAATTTGTTCTAAGTTTTTGTTTTTAGTTAAACCTCTATTCCAGTCACCAGGAGTTGGATAAGTGTCAAGACCTGATAATTGTGCTGTAGAATAGCTTCCTCTATTATAATTTTGGAAAGATGAGTTAAAGTTTAATTTCCAATTTTTGTTAAAATCGTGATTTAATAATACAGATGCACTAGCAGATTTTGTATTTCCATTTGACCAAAGTGACCCGTAGAAAGCACTACGAGGTAAATCTAAAATTTCTTTACCAATAATTCCAGTTCCAAAATCTGGTGTCCAGTCTGCGCTTAAATAATCTCCTTGTACAGTGATTTGAGTTTTTGGGTTAATAATGAAAAGCAACGATGGATTTACATAAATACGTTCGTTTTTTACAACATCTCTAAAGCTTTCTGAGTTTTCGTAAGAACCATTAATTCTAAAAGCAATTGATTTTGTAAGGCCACCATAAAAATCAAAAGCAGGCTTGTAGTAAGCGTAGCTTCCCATTTGCATAGAGATTTCTCCTCCGCTTTTAAACTGTGGCGTTTTGGTTACTAGGTTTACAATTCCTCCCGGAGCAACATTTCCGTATAGTAGTGCAGAACCACCTTTTAGAAATTCTACTTTCTCTAAACCTGAAACATCAGGAATAGAGCCAGAATTGTAACGGAATCCGTTTTTAAACATATTATTAGCAGACATATCATAACCTCTTGAGAAGAAAGATTCTTGCGCGCCACCACGAGCAGAACTTACATAAACACCGTTGGCATTTTTAAGAACTTCGCTTAATCTGATGGCTTGCTGCTGTTCGATAACTTCAGAACCGATAACCTGTAAGGTTTGCGGATTATCCATAGGTTTCAATCCGGAACGAACTGCTGTTACTGGTTTTGGCTCTTTAGTTTTGGTAACCACAACCTCGTTTAGAATTTCTCCTTTTTTATTTTTTACAGTGTCGGTAACAGAAGAAGTCGTTTCATTACTTGAATAATCTTGACCATAAGAGGCAAAACTTAATAATCCTAGTGCAAGTAGTAAATTATATTTCATGGTATTTATTTAGATTCAATAAAAATTATAGAGTGCAAATATAAATGAACAGACACTTTAACAGGAAATTATGAGATGGATTTATTGCTTAAACCTTACTTAGTTTTGTCTTAATATTTGCTTAAGAATTTTTTAATGTTGTTTTAATTTTGTAAATAATTTGAGTTTAAATAGTGATAGGGTGTGCTGTAAAGGCTATTTTGCAAAAAAAAACAGGGCTGTCTCAATTTTGAGTCAACCCTATTTTAAATTGAAATTAAAACCTAAGAATGAAGTTTCTGGAAATTATTTTACAACAATTTGATAAGTTGCCATTTTCCAGATTTCATCGTATTTTTTTCCGTTATGATCTCCAGAAGCTTTTTCTGTATGAGCATATTCAACCATATAGTTTCCTGACCAGATTGGTGTAAAAGAAAATTCTCCCTTATCGTTTGTCCACAATTCTTTTTCCCAGCCGTTTGGTGCAATTACTTTAATTTTAGCTTCTTTAGCAATAGCTCCGTCATAAGAGGCAACGCCTGTAATTTTAGCGTCTTTCTTTGCTGTGTCCGCATTTTCTGAGAAAACGGCAATTTTATTCGTGTTAGAAGCAATAGTATTTCCAGCAGTTTTATTTCCAACTACAACAGTTGCGCTAGAATTATAATCTAATTTCATAGTGCCATAAACGTCTTTTACGGTATGGTGCATCACAATGGTATAGACCCCATCTTCTTCTGGTGTAAAAAAAGCTTGGTATTTATTATCTAAAGCCTTAGAGGTTAATTTAACCTCTTTTTTAGATGGAGAAATTACCACTAAAGAGAAATCCTTTAAATCAGAAAACCATTTATCAGCTTTTGTAATGTCGTTATCAGAGAACTCTCCAAAGTAAACCGAAATTTCTTGAGCTTTGCCTTTTGTTCCTGTTGCTTTAGTTTCAATCCAAAGTGCGTGGGCGAAAAGCTGAGGTGCGGCAAAAAGCATTAGAAATAAAAAGCTCGCTGTTTTTAAAATATTTGATTTCATACGATCAAGTTTAAATTATTAGAATGATATTTTTTACAAACATAAGTTTTATTTAGAATAATTAAAAATAAAAAGTCTTGAAAACTGCAATGAAAAGCCAAAGATTTCTAGGATTTATGTTATGTTTTTACAATTCTGTTCTTTTTCTAAAGGGCAGAGGTGTTTTTAGAAAAGAGAAAAACTTTAGAATTTCAATGTCAGATTAACCAAGAAATTGGACAACGCTTGTGAGTTTCCGTAAAAATCCCAATATCTTTCACTTGAAATATTATTGAATTTAATTCCAACTCTCCAAGTAGGCTGGTCATAAAAGACAGTAGCATTTGCAGTTGTATAGGATGGCATATAGAAAACATTGTCTTCAAACAGATAGCTTTTTCCAACATAATTTAATCCAAAACCAGCTCCTAAGCCTTTTACAGTATTTTGCAAAGTATAAGTGGTCCAAAAGTTGGCTACATTTTCTGGAGCTCCAGGGGCTGTAGCTCCAGATTCTTGAATACGATTTTCATTGTATGCATACCCCCCGATAATGTTTAAGCCATTTATTGGATTGGCTATTAATTCAAAATCTAAGCCTTTGCTTTTTTGAACTCCATCCTGAAATGCAAAGCCATTCGAATCATATCGAATTGCATTATCAATTGTGATGTTGTAATAACTCAAAGTAGTGCTCAGTTTTTTATTAAACGCTTCGATTTTTACACCAGCTTCATATTGTACGGCATAGACAGGGTCTAAAATCAATTTTGTTGCGTCAGGTTGCGTTGCGGGAGGAGAATTTTGGAATCCGTTCATGTAATTGGCAAAAACAGAAACCTGATCTTTAACGACCTGATAGACCAATCCAAGTTTTGGAGATAAAGCAGTCTGATTATATCCTTCAGTACCCTCGACTTCCTTGCGTTTGTAATTGTCTACACGAAGACTTAGCATAGCAGATAATCTGTCGGTAAAATTTACGACATCAGAAGCGTAGATACTAAAGGTTTGGTCGCCATCAACAGGATATGTTGTCTGTTTTAGAGTTGCATCGACTGTTTTTCTTCTTAAAGGATCGAAAGGTGCTCGAACATCAACAGTATCTAGGTAAGCTGTAACTCCAGAAGAAAAACTATTTTTATTGAAACTGTAATTTGCACCTACTAAAAGTCTATGTTTGATGCTTCCCGTTGCAAATTGTCCATTTATATTTTCTTGAATATTAGTGTAGTTGTTGTAAATAGGTCCCCAATTGCCAACTCTTCTTGCGGCCAGATATGGTGTAAGCCAAAGGGTGTAGGTTTGGTAGCTTCTTTCTACATTTTCTCCCATAAAAGAGAATAATGTTGTCGATTTCCAATTTTCAGATATTTGATATTCTGCTTGAGCAAAAACTTTATTCGCCGAAGTTTTAGCATCATTATCATCATGAAACAGCGATTTTCTGTAGCCCACTTGTAGATCTCTAGGATTTGTGATTCCAGATTTGGCATCATATCGGTGATAAGTGCGTCTTGTATTGTTTGAGCTAATGTATTCTGCATCAATATTAAAAGTTAATTTTTCGCTTGCCTTATAAGTCAAACTAGGCGTTATAGCGACAGTATTGTTGAAGCCAAAATCCAAGAAGCTTTTTTCTCTGTTGACCGCTGCATTTAATCTGAATAAAACACTTTTGTCTTTCTTTAAAGGAGTGTTGATGTCTGCAGTAAAACGATTTAAGTTATAACTTCCCATTGTGTAAGATACTTCGGTTGCGGCTGTTTCAAAAGGCTTTTTGGTAACTAAGTTTACCACGCCCCCAAAAGAAGAAATAGTTGACCCGAATAAAGTTCCTGATGGCCCTTTTAAAACTTCAATTCTTTCCACATTGGCAAGATCTGTAGAAGAACGGTTTGTTGCCGTT
The DNA here is from genome assembly GCF_025252405.1 of Flavobacterium sp. TR2. NCBI lineage: Bacteria > Pseudomonadati > Bacteroidota > Flavobacteriia > Flavobacteriales > Flavobacteriaceae > Flavobacterium > Flavobacterium sp. TR2. Next base: position 2,595,957 of record NZ_CP104307.1, read on the forward strand.
TCCATTCCGTTTCTAGCATTAATTCCTGTGGTGAAACCTCTAAAGGTTACGCCAACGCCGCCAGAAGGATAAGTTACAGGTACAGCGCCAGGAGAGTTTTGTACAGCGCTTCTAACATCTACAGAAACCTGCTCTAATAAAAGCTCTTTATGAATCACATTATAAACCTGCGGATTTTCTAAATTTTTAAGCGGCATTCTGGCAACGTAGTCTGTTTTTTTAGATATAATGCTTTTTGGATTGCTAATTACCACTTCTTGTAATTCCTTATTAGAAACCTTTAGCTGTAAATTGACCGTAGTGGTTTCGTTTTCTGTTACGGTAACTTCAGTTTCTAAGGTTTCATAACCCGTTAAAGATACTTGAAGCGTATAAGAATTGGCTCTTACTTTATTAAAGTCAAAATTGCCGTCATCAGTAGAAACGGTACCATATTTAGTGTTTTTAAGGATGATATTTACGCCAGCAGCGGCATCGCCATCAGATGTTGTAATTGTCCCTTTAATTTTTCCATGGTTTTGTGCAAAGGCAGATAAAAACGAAAATATAAAACTGATTGAAAATAGAAAACGCGAAGTTTTCAAATTGAGATAATTCATTATTATTTTAAATTTGGTTTGTAATTAATTTTATTTAGAACAAATAAAAACAGTGCAAATGTAGAAATTAAAATAACTTTAACAATTTTTATTTTTATCATTTGCAGATTAAATTGTTAAAAGGTGATTTTGAAAGCAATTAAATAAAATTCTTAGCAGATGTTTTAGCAGTATAAAGTTTAAAAAGCCTTAATTTTGCGGCTAGAAAAAAGACCCAATGATTTTACCATTCTTCAAAAAGATTCAAAATACGCCTACAGGATACCGCATTGCCAACACTGTTTTTTTCTTTCTGTCGGGTTTTGGTTATTCTTCTTGGGTTTCAAGAATCCCACACATACAGGCCCAATTGAAACTTTCTGAAGCCGAATTTGGAGCGGTTTTATTTGCTTTTCCAATAGGTTTAATGCTTACAATGCCCTTTACAGGAAAACTGTTAAATAAATACAGCAGCCGTTACATTATGCTGCTTGGAGCAGTTATGTTTAATGTTGCGTTGTCTTTGCCCGGTTTGGCCGCATTTGTTTGGCAGTTGGTCATCATACTTTTATTCTTTGGAGCTTCTCGTAATATTTTCAATTTATCGATTAATGCGCAATCTCTTGAAGTGCAGAAATTATATCCAAAATCTATTATAACCCGATTCCATGCGGTTTGGAGTATAGCTGTCTTTTCGGGCGCAGGATTAGGTTACGTAATGGTAACACAGCATATTGCGCCATCGCATCATTTATTGGGAGTAAGTGTTTTCATGCTGGCGCTGACGGCTTGTTTTTATCCGATGAGCATTCACAACGAACCTGTTCCCGTTAAAAAGAAGTTCTTTTCGATGCCAGAAAAAAATCTGATAAAATTTGCCTTGATCTGTTTCGTTTCGATGGCGTGCGAAAATACGATGTACGACTGGAGCGGAATTTATTTTGAAAATATCTTAAAAGCTTCTCCAAAACTAACCAGTGCTGCCTTTGTATTTTTTGCTTCGGCAGTAACTTTGGGACGTATTTTTGGCGATTATGGCGTAATGAAATTTGGAACTAAAAAAATACTGCTTTACAGCGGAATCTTAATAACAACAGGTTTCGGAATTTGTTTTATCATGCCGTATGCTTACCCAACTATTTTCGGTTACGTTTTAATTGGATTTGGGGTTTCTTGCGTAGTTCCGCTAGTGTTTAGCATTGCTGGAAGATCATCAAAATTAAGCAGCGGTTCTGCTTTAACTTCGATATCCACAATTGGCTACCTCGGATTTTTATTGGTGCCGCCAATGGTTGGTTTTATCTCTGAATACCTGAGTATGAAATGGGCGTTTCTTATTATGGCACTTCTCGGAATTCTGATGATTTTTATGGTGAATAAGATCGGGGAGAATGAGTGATTTTTTAAGGTGCTGAGGTTCTGAGATGCTGAGGTTCTAAGGCTTTCTTTTACTGAGTTTTATTTTGAAAATATAGTTAAGGATTTAAAAGTTAAAGATTATGTGTTTCACCATAACTCCACTGTTTAATGGCTAATTGGATATTTTTAGAATTATATTCAACTGATATTTTATCTACAATTCCATCAAAGCCATCGAAACCATTTAAAAGTACTGCAATATCTTCCATTCAAAAATGTTTTTTGAGATAGATTTTTAGTTTATTTCTTCGTCATCACAAACTTCTCAGAACTCGGTTTTCCGTTCAAATTCCCAGAAATCTCTGCTGTTAAAGTATTATTTACACCTTTTGTATACGTGATTTTTTGAGGATAATCGTGTTTTGGATTTTCAAAAACCAATTTTTGTTCTGTTTCAGAAGTAGAAGGAAAGAAAACCGGTTTATCGTCATTCTGTCCTTTTACGGTTGCTTTGTAAGTAAGCGTTTCGCCTAGCTGCGCAAGAATAATAGTTTCAAAGTGCAAAGTGTCTTTTCCTTTGATGAAATAAGAAGAAGCGCTGAAAGTGCTGTCGTTTAACTTTTGCCAGTTTTCAGATAAAACTCCTTCAGGAGATTTATTTTCCCAGTTCCCGATTAGCCAGTCGGCTTTTTTGATTTTATCTTTTTCTACCGTTTCTTTTTTCTGGCAAGAAACTGCAGCTAATACAAGTGCTAAAAGAGTAATTTTCTGAAACATATTTATAAGGTTTTTGATAGCACTAATGTATGAAAAAAATGTTTGCCACGAATTGCACTAATTTTCACGAATTAATTTTTTGATATCTGCCACAGATTAAAAGGATTAAAATGATTTTGTCTCACGCAGATTTAAAAAGATTTAAGCAGATTTAATAATAAATCAAATTAAATCTGTGTGAAATAAATTCGTGGAAATTTGTGCAATTTGTAGCAAAAAAAACATTTTAATCCTTTTAATCTGTGGCAAATAATAAAGACACAGTAATTTTAAAAAATAATTCGTGAAAATTCGTGTAATTCGTGGCTAAAAAAAAATCAAACACTTTCACTCAAAATAGAATAAACCAATTCCTTAGTTGGTTTTTGATCTTTTAGTTTTTCTCGAACTTCATCAAAAGTGACTTTAAAATCACAGCCCGATTTGTATTCGGCGCAGCCATAAGCCGTTTTGCCTTTTAGAATAGTTCCCTTTTTGCATTTCGGACACATCAAAGAATCTGAGTTTTCTTTTGGCTCTGCTTTTTTATCGGTTTTCTTTGGCTCTAATTTCAGTTTGTAATTTTCCTCAAAACGAATTAAACCTTCAACGGTTCCAGAATCGGTTTTAAAACCTTTTATGTTTACCGTAGAGCCTTTTTGAACCAGTCTTAAATACTGGCTTTCCGTAATTTTTTTATCATGGAAAACAAAAGGCAGTACAAAATCACAACCCGATTTGTACTCGCTGCATCCAAAAGCCGATTTTCCTTTCAGTATATTTCCTTTTTGGCATTTCGGACAAGTTTCTGCCGAAATTCCAGAAGCTTTCTTTTTCTCTTTTTCAGCCTTTGCCACAGGTTTCTGAATCGTTGCAGCATGAGAAATATTGGCGTGTTTGGTTTCGCTTCGAACTTCATAGACCAATGATTCCACCATATGTTTCATATTTCTGATAAACGCGGCAGCCGTAAAAGTGCCTTTTTCAATATCTTTCAGCTGTTTTTCCCAAGTTCCTGTTAGTTCTGCTGATTTTACCAATTCGTTCTGAATCGTATCGATCAATTGAATTCCAGTTAAAGTCGGTAAAACCTGTTTTTTGTTTCGGACTATATATTGGCGTTTGAAAAGTGTTTCAATAATATTCGCACGAGTTGACGGACGCCCGATTCCGTTTTCTTTCATCAATTCGCGCAAATCTTCGTCGTCAACCTGTTTTCCAGCCGTTTCCATAGCGCGCAGTAAAGTCGCTTCAGTAAACTGATTGGGCGGTTTGGTTTCTTTTTGAAGAAATGACGGTTCATGCGGACCTTTTTCACCCACCGTAAAACTGGGTAATAAATCGGGTTCTTTTTCTTTTGCGTTCGTACTGAGCGAAGACGAAGTATCAAAAACAACACGGAAACCTTTTTTCAAGATTTCTTTTCCTGTTGCTTTAAAAGTCACATCGGCAGCTTTTCCGATTACCGTGGTATTGGCAACAAGACAATCATCGTAAAAAACGGCAATAAAGCGTCTGGTGATAATATCATAAACCTGCTGCTGATTATGAGGCAGATTGTTTTGAATTCCGGTTGGAATAATCGCATGGTGATCGGTTACTTTTTTGTCGTTGAAAACCTTTGGCGATTTCTTGATTTTTTTCTCTAAAATAGGCTGGGTCAATTCGGCATAATTGGTCAATTTCTGCAAAATTCCCGGCACTTTAGGATAAATGTCATTTGGCAAAAAAGTCGTATCAACTCTAGGGTAGGTGATTACTTTCTGCTCATATAAAGTCTGAGCAATTTTCAGCGTTTCTTCTGCCGAAAATCCAAATTTCTGATTGCAATAAACCTGCAAACCTGTTAAATCAAAGAGTTTCGGAGCATATTCGTTTCCGTTCTTTTTATCTACAGAAACAATTTCAAAATCGCTTTCTTTTACTTTTGCAGCGATAATTTCTCCATCTTCTTTGTTTAAAAAACGGCCTTCTTCATAACTGAAAAGCGTTTCCCTGTACAAAGTCTGCAATTCCCAATAAGGTTGGGGTTTAAAGTTTTCAATTTCTCTAAAACGGTCTACAACCATTGCGAGCGTAGGTGTCTGCACACGCCCGATAGACAAAACTTGTTTGTAGCCGCCATGTTTTACAGTGTATAAACGTGTGGCATTCATACCCAGCAGCCAGTCGCCAATAGCTCTGGAAAATCCGGCGTAATATAAATTGTCGTAATTGGCTGATGGTTTTAGGTTTTCAAAACCTTCTTTAATTGCTTCAGTAGTTAGCGATGAAATCCATAAACGCTGAATTTCGCCTTTGTAATGCGCTTCATTCATTACCCAACGCTGAATCAGTTCTCCTTCTTGTCCAGCATCCCCGCAGTTAATGACCACTTCGGCTTTTTCAAAAAGGCTTTTAATAATTTTAAACTGTTTCTGAATTCCTGAATTCTGAACCACTTTGGTTTCAAATTTTTCAGGAAGCATTGGCAGATTGTTCAAATCCCAACTTTTCCAGTGCGGTTTGTAATCGTTGGGTTCTTTTAAGGTGCATAAATGCCCAAAAGTGTATGTCACGGCATATCCATTACCTTCATAATAGCCGTCATGTTTGGTATTTGCGCCCAAAACAGATGCTATTTCACGTGCTACACTTGGTTTCTCAGCAATACAGACCTTCATTTTTTCCTTTTCTTATTGAAAGAGCGAAAATAGGGATTTTTTGCTGAAAAGTTGCTAAGGTTCTAAGATACTAAGGCTCTAAGTTTTTCTGGACTGTAATTCTCATTCTTTGTCTCCCTGAGCGGAGTCGGAGGGTATGACTAATGATAATAAGTTGTTTACATCAAAAAAGGGCAAATTTTTATTGGCTTGAATTTTAATTAAAATTCGGTTGAAAAAGTTAAGTTGAATTCTGGTTTTTTGATGGCGAGCTCTTGGCATTTTTTTTCAAACTCCGTTTTATTGAATGGTCCAAAAATTGGCTTGTCTTGAAAAATGCTTTTTGTCCTTTCAATAATATAATAGTTGGTTATGCTGATGTTTATTTTTTCTTTGGAGTTTTCTAAAAGCGGATGCTGTTTGGAATAAATATATTTCGAGTTATACCCTGTGGCAAAAACAAATGCAGGAATTAATGTTTCTCCTTTTTTTAAAGATCTTGATTCATGCACATCAATCCAAAGAACTTCATAGTCATCGATAATCGTTTCGACTTCATAATCGTAAAAACCAAAGCAAGAAGTTAATATAATAGAGGTTAGAACTGCAAAAACGATTTTTTTCATGCGTTTAAAGGCTCTTTTTGTATAATTTATTTGATATGTTAAAAACTGATTTGAATACTTGTAGAACAGATTAGCTTTATATTTTAAAAATATCAATTCGTTTCATAAAACCAATTTCCGATTCCAAAAATTGAAGTTTTGTTTTCACAATTTTGTCACTTTTATCTCTTGGGTTTTTAGTGATAAATCTTGCCGTTGAATTGTTAAAATCTAGATTGTATTTTTCGTCTGAGTCTGTTTTTTTATCTGAAGAGAAAGTAATTAAATTGTCTTTTGCATTCCATTTTCCTTTTGCGTATTTATTGACTTCTTGCGGAGTTCGCCCTTGTATATTGGAATAATAGTGAAACTCAAAAGTTCCGTCTGGATTTAAAGTCATTTGATATTCAATTTTATGATCTTCGCCAGAAAGCGAACGAGTGTAATCGCCTGCAAACTGATTAGACTGTGCAAATAAATTTAGTTTTAAAATTAAAAGTAACGCAGCTAGTATTAGTTTCATGGGTTTGGTTTTTCGGATGATTTTAAGAGTTTTTTTCAAAAATAAAAGGTTTTAAATCAAAATCCTTACGTAAAACCGTATTGTAAATTTTATAGTTTTTTTATTGTCAAAAAAAATGTATCTTGCTGAAAAGATTAGAATTAATACCGTAATGATCACTGCAAATTTTTATTTAATAAACAGCTGTCTGATGTGCTTAATGTGCACATTGCTGTATTTGCATGACGATACTTTCTTGAAAAGCTCAAAAGAGTTTATTTCTTTTGCCCTGTCACAACTCTAGACAGGGGATATTTTTTATAGCTTAATTTTTTATTATTTAATCTCATTTTTTTTTAGGATATGATGGTATTGAACAGTTCGCTTTGCGTTCTGTTCAGTAAAGAGTTGCGTTATATTTAAGAAAAAAATGAAGCATACAAGAAAGTCATGTCACATATAATTTTAACCACAGGAACCTACGATTTAATTAAAGATCACGTAAGAAGAAAAAAAGTAACCGCTCAAGAAGAAGAGCTTTTGTTAGGCGAACTGAAATATGCCTCTCAGGTATTGCGAAAAAATCTGCCTGAGGATGTTGTTTCGATAGATCGAAAAGTGACTTACAGAGACCACATTAATAACGAAGAAAAAACCATTCTTCTAGTAGGTCCTGAAAAAGCAAAAGTGAGCAAAAACAAAATTTCGGTTCTTTCAGACGAAGGGATTGCAATGATTGGCTACAAAGAAGACGATATTATTGAATGGCCTGCTAAAAAAGGAAATCTGAAACTAGAAATTTTAAAAGTCGAAGAATAGGTGTAATACGTTTCGTTTTAAGTTTAGTAACAATCCCAAAAGAGATTTCTTTTGGGATGTTTTTATTGCTTACGAATTAAAAATAATCAGCAATATAACAAAACTTCCTAACGTTATACCTCCAATCATGTGATTTCGATCGCTGTTACCATCTCTTTTTTTGATACTGCCGCCTGCCGACCAGAAACTTGAAAATGTTCTAAAATCATTATCATTGGAAAGAGTCCATAAATTGAAACCTAAAAATCGTGTAGAAGCTCCCAAAAACTCTAGAATAATTCGCCCAGATATTATTTCTTCAAGATCCATTATTTAATTATTTATCATAGGATTCAAATTCTCATCTTTATTGCGCAAATCCAATCCGCCTTCATAAACCGATTTCAGATTGGTCAAATAAAAATGCCAGCCGTTGGAACAGCCCAATCTGATGTATTGTTTCGAATAATCATCTGTTGGAATATTATGATGGCGAAGTTCAATAATTGTGTAGCCATTTGTTTCGCTCAATTTTACATCTACCAGACAATTTCCTTCAAAAGTAAACTGCAGATAGTCTTTTCCGTTGGCAGCAGTAATTTTTCCTTTCATTGAGTCGTTGTACAAGTACCAAAGCCATTCATAAGTAGAACCTTCTAAAATATTTTGGTCTTTGCCGATTGGATCTTCAGTAGCATCAAAAAAAGATACTTTTTCTAGAAACCATTTTTCCAGTTCATTTGCAATTGTCCAGGCATTATAAATGTCTGTAAGTTTTGCCTTAACTGCTATTTTTTTCGTGAAAGATGTCCAGTCGAAGTTTTCCATTTGATATCAGGTTTTATTGCTTTATCAAATATAAGATATTTCGTGTCGGTTTTGGTACTAAAAAAAGCATTGTAAATCTCGAGGCGATTTATCAAAATCCGTTCATTGAAAGCTTAAAATAATTAAATTCGTTCTTCTCAATTTAATCATAACCAATTATAAATGAGTATGAAACAAGCTGAAACTATAGACGAAGTTATTCTGTTTTTGGATGAAATAATAGAAAAATCAAAAATAGATCAGAGCAATTTAGGGTTATTTGCTATTTTATATCGCGAAGTTACGGTAAGAGTAAAAGAAGGTATTCTGGCTGGTTCTTTTCAGAATGGCGAAAGAATGGAAAAACTCGATGTTATTTTTGCTAACAGATATCTAAAAGCGTATTATCAATATCAAGCCAAAGAAAAACCTTCTGAATGCTGGGCGTTTGCTTTTGAACAAGCCGAAAATTTCTGGCCAATAGTTTTGCAGCATTTATTACTCGGAATCAACGCGCATATAAACCTCGATTTAGGAATTGCCTCAGCAGAAGTCAGCACAGTAGAAAATATCGAGGATTTAAAAGCCGATTTTGATAAAATAAATTTCATTCTGAGCAGTTTGGTTGGCGGTGTCGAAAAATGCTTAATTAAAATTTGGCCAACACTTACGTGGATATTAAAAGTTACAGGCAAAGCAGACAATTTCTTTATAGATTTCAGCATGGAAACAGCAAGAAACGGCGCATGGAAATTTGCCAACGAATTTGTAGCAGTTCCAGAAAGCGAAAGAGAAGCCTGCACACAGCTAAGAGACCAGCGAATAACCGAAATCGCCCGATTGGTTTCGAATCCGGGTTATTTTGTGAGTGCCGTTTTTAAATTCATTCGCTTATTTGAAAGAGGAACTATCGCTCAAAAAATAATCGATATGCAAATCATGGAAGAAAAAAATATGGAATGTGTCGTGGCTTGATTTACAGTTACGTTTAAATGGTTTCAGTTGAAAGTTTTTTTTCAGAATCGTTAGTTAGAGCAATTACCAACGCAATTCCGCAGAAAAGTAAAGCAATAATAGCGCGTACAATTTCATTTCCGCCACCCACAGTCGGATTTGCAATAGCATCTTGTAGGTGGAAAAAAAGTACAAAAAGTAAAAGCATTAAAGCTAAAAGAAGCGAAATTGGTTTTATCCAAAGCTTGAAAATAATCGCAATGCCCGAACAAATAAGTGCAACACCTACAAAATAAGTCCAAAACATTGTTCCTGGCAGCCATTTAGGAACCATTGTTGACACAAACTCAGCAAAAAGAAAATGGCTTAAACCAAACAAAAGCATTAAAAGCGAATAGAAAATTCGCCCAACTGGAATAAGTTTTTCTAGAAATGAGTCAAATTTGCTTTCGCTTTTGTGCGCACTATACGAACCCGCCAATACAAACGCTCCACCGCTATATGTTAGTTCTTCAATAGCATTGATCCAAATTTGTGTAGCGTTGGTTTTATCGGTATTAAAAACGAAAATAAAAGGCAGATGAGAAACAATAAAAGCGGCAAGAAAAGCAAAACCTAAATAGAGACAGACTTTTTTGGCATCTATAAATTTAATGGTAACGATTCCTGAAATAATGATTCCTGCCAATATTAAAATGATTCCGGTAAGGATGGAAAAAACAGGATATTCATGTGCCCAAGCGGGAAAAGGAGATAAAATTTCAGATCGAAAATCTTTAATAATAAGCTGATGCACTCCCAAGGCAATGATACCGATACCGTAAAATAAACGGCCGATTTTAATAAGTCCTTTCATTAATAGTGGTTTTAGATAGTAAATTTGTTTTTGGTATGACCAAATATATAAATTTATTGACTAAAATACTGATTTAATGAGGATTGTATTTTTTTTATTTTGTCTTTTAATTCGTTTCGAAGAAAAACAATTAAGAAGCATGGAAACACAAAATAAAGGAAGAGCAGATTACTGATGTAAAAAAAAGCGCAAAATAGTAGACATTTGCGCAGTTTTTTTTAAATATGAACTTTTTTATGAGGTGTTATAATCCCGTAATGTTGCGTTTAGAATATTGGGTTGGAGGTAAATTTTCAATAGTTTCTTTTAGAAATTCAAACTTCCCAGTTCCAAGGTCATAAATCGCTCCAACAATCAATAACTCACCATTTTCATAAGCTCGGCTAAGTACTGGTTCTAGCTGTCTGAGTTGATTTACCTGATTGATTACGTTTAGATGTATAGCATTATGTTCATTATTTCCGGGCATATTTTCTGCTTCTTTAACCGCTGGCTTTATGGCATTAATCAGGCAAACAATATGACCTGGGGGAGCTTCGGGCCTTTTAATGGCGGCATGAACTGCACCGCAACCCGTATGTCCCAGTACTACAATAAGTTTTGTTCCGAGATTGAGATACGAGTATTCAATAGTTCCATAAGTAGCTTCAGCCATCACCTGACCAGCGGTTCGGCAAACAAATAGGTCGCCAAAACCCTGATCAAAAAGGATTTCTGCCGAAACCCGTGAATCTGAACACCCGACAATAGTTGCAAATGGATGCTGTCCTTCAGATAATTTTTTGATTACTTTATGATTCTGCCTTGGGAAAATACTTTTTCCGCGCTGAAATCTACTGTTTCCTCCTAATAACTTCTGCATTCCATAATATGGATTAGCATAAGCAGAATCGCGATTCACAATGTTGTTTTCTTTTCTCCAACGTATAGAATCGGTTATACTCTGAGCATATGTGTTTTGATTGGCAAAAAGAACGATAGTAAAAAATACAGTTATAAGATGTTTCATCAAGATATTTATTTAAATATTAAAGTAAAATGAAGGTCGCGCCCGTAAGGAGATGCTCGCACCAGCGGAAACGAAATTACTTGTAATGTTTTTGTAAATAATATCCTATAAGTTTTAAAAATAACAAAATAAGCTAAATCTTCTAATCACTTTAGGAATGTAACAACTTTACTTGAAATTCCCGTGCAATTATTACCAGAAGATGGAATGGAACTGTTGGATGGTTTCTGTAAGGTTCGTCTAGAATACTGATTTAATTTGTTTTTCGGTGCTGCGCAAATGTCTCCGACTTTGCGCCATTTTCACGATTATTAATCTGAAAACATAAACGTCTCAAAAATCTCTGACTTTATATTAGTCATGTCTTAAATTAATTATTTTTAGAACAATCAATAAAAAGTCGGAGACTTTTAAGTGGTTTTAAGATTTATATGAAATAAAAAACGCAAAGTCAGAGACATTTGCGTAGCGTTTCAGTTGAAGACTCGTGGAGCGGGATAAAAAAACGCAAAGTCAGAGACATTTGCGTAGCTTTTTAGTTAAACACTTCGTGTAGCGAGGGAAAATTACTTTACTATTGTTTTGAGTTGTAATTTAAAACCTTCAAGTTTAATTAAATAATATGTTGAAAATAACAATACCCATCCCATGAAAGTTAAAAGTAAATTGGTTAATGAGCTTCCTGTAAATTGTAAATATTGGCATAAAAAGCCAAAGAATAAAAGCAGGAAAAAATTATATAGAATCGCATTTTTTAAACTCATTTTGATACATCCTGTTAAAAAATTCCAATTTTCAAGATAATCTGAAATGATAATTTTTGAAGGATTCGATAAATCAATTACAACATTTTGAGAAAATTCAAGAGTTACAGTAATATAGCTGCTGTTTAATTTGTATTTATAATTGAATTTCTCTAACATTTCTACAGTTTTATTTAACTCTATATTTATCATTGTTGCTAGTTTTTATTTCTTAAAGATTTATAGATTCTTCCTCGTATGGAACAGTCTCATAAGGTATAGCTTCATTAACAAATAGTGAACAAACTCCTCCAGCAAGACTCTTGGAGAGTTATTTGAATATTTTACTCGCAAATAATTTTTCTTACAAGATGGTCAACGGCATAAGATTTTCCTTTATCTTTTAAATAGACAATAAAGTAATAATTTTTATTTGCATTGTCATTTTGGATAATACTATTTAGCTGGTCTCTACTAGTATTTATTGTTAATCTATTACTACTTGAAATAGGATTCGAACTAAAAAATATTTTTTTATTATTTATCCTAAATTTGAAACCTGATATTTCTTGATTGTTAGTGTTTTTTCTATACACGATTTCATCAACTTTCTGGTCAAATTCAAAAATGATTTTTTTCTGATTTTGTGAGAAAACTTGAAAGCTCGCAGCCATTATAATTGTTAAAAACACTAAAAAATTATTCTTCATTTTCTTATTCAATTTCAAAACTTGCTTCAACTTGTATATATTTTTTCTTGCCATCTTCAGTTTTGACTAAAAAAATAATGTAATCTTTGAGGTAGTCAGAAAGTTCATAATCTCTTAATTTTAATCTTCTATTTTCGTCGTAGAATTTAGATGATCTAATAAATTCTTTAAGACCAATTTCTCTTTTTTTAGTCTTGTAATTCTTTATCTTTTGAACTTCAGTAAAGTAAAAGCCTCCAATACGAGCACCACTCCCATCTTGTATATAATAATAGTTTGGTTCAGTATGTATAGTAATATAATTACCATCATAAGCAAAAAAAAGTGTGTCTTTTACTTTTTTTTGAGCTTGAAGATTTATTGAAATCATAGCTACCAGTAAAAGACTAATATTGGTTTTTAAAAAGATATTTTTAAACTTATTTTTCATGCTTTGATTTTTTATTCAATTTCAAAACTTGCTTCTACTTGTAAGTAACTTTTTTCACCATTTTCAGTTTTGACTAAAAAAATAACATAATTTTTAAGGTAATCCCAAAGGTCATAATCTCTTAATTTTAACCTTCTATTTTCATCATAGAATTTAGATGATCTAATAAATTCTTTAAGACCAATTTCTCTTTTTTTAGTCTCGTAATTCTGTATCTTTTGAACTCCTGTAAAGTAAAAGTCCCCGATATTTGCACCACTACCATCTTTTATGTAAAAATGATTCGGAATTTCTGTGTGAGTAATAATATATTGGCTATCATAAGAAAAGAATAGTGTGTCTTTTACTTTTTCTTGAGCTTTTACAAACCTTGGAAATAAAGACAAAATAATAAGTATGGCAATTTTCATATCGTTTATTTTTTATTATTAATTACCACACGGGCTTGTTTTGGAGAATTTCTCCACTCTACTAGCAAGAGCTTCTATAGATGCTTTTTGTGCAGCTGGTAATTCATTCCAAGCTTTTACATTACTGTCTCTCAACCCTCCCCACGCAAGAGCCTCGTAAAATGCATCATTTGGTGCTTCGCCATAGAATGCAGTATAAGCACTAATGTCAGCAGGGTATATTTAGATATTTTACTCGCAAATAATTTTCCTTACAAGATGGTCAACAGCATAAGATTTTCTTTTGTCTTTTAAATAGACAACGAAGTAATAATTTTTATTTGCATTGTCATTTTGTACAATAGTATTTAGCTGGTCTCTACTGGTATTTATTGTTAATTTATTACTACTTGAAATAGGATTCGAACTAAAGAAAATTTTTTTATTATTTATCATAAATTTGAAACCTGATATTTCTTGATTGTTAGTGTTTTTTCTATACACGATTTCATCAACTTTCTTGTCAAATTTAAAAATGATTTTTTTCTGATTTTGTGAGAAAACTTGCAAGCTCACAGTCATTAATATTGTTATTAAAATCTTTTTCATATTCTATGTTAATTACATTGTGTACTCCCCGTTGAAAGCCATGAGTTATATGTGCTTGTAATACTTTGTTTTTTTGCTTCTGATAATGCATTCCAAGATGCAGTCCCTTTTAGGCCTGCCCAAGCAATAGCTTCATACTGAGACTGAGTTAGTCCAGAATCATATCCTCTTAAAAAAGAAATAATTGTATCCATGTAATGAGCTGCCATTTGTTCATGCTGCATTCCATTTACACCATATCTTGTGTAATAGTCATAAAGACCTGGATAATTATGTTGTGTTAACATTTGATTTAATTTAGTAGCATCAATTTCTCCATTAACAGAAGACAGGCTTAATAGTTTTCTAAACATTTCAGCATGGATCATTTCGTGCATAAACGTTCTTGCTACATCAAGCCCTGGTCTATTCAAATTATTGAGATTAAAAGAAATATCAATAAGATAATTTGAAGGAGGACTTGTTTCTGCATTTACACCATTTGATATAGTACTACTTGCAGATAATTTTAAGTTTGCAACCGAAAAATTACCATCAAAATTACTTAGATATTTTTGAAAAGTTGCTGACCCTCCCAACTTAGCAAATATAGAAGCTAAACAAGGATTGTTCGAAAATGACGGATCAGTAATTATTATTATAGTTGTTTCTGTCGGATTTTTTGTCCCTGATCCGCCACCGCCTGCAATTGGTCCACCTCCATAAGTTGGTCCCCCATCATCAGAGCCACTTCCTCCATTGCAATATAACAATTTTATTGGTGAAAAAGTGCCTCCCTCGCTCCAATAACCTATAAAAGTATAGTCGTAATACTCTTCACGCCATTTTGCAGTTAATGACGGCTGAGTTTTTTGGCCATTCTTAAATTGAAAAGCATTGCTTTTGTTTGAACTTAAGTCTTGTATAAATATCTGGCCGTTAAAATTATCTTTTATAGAGTAATAACTGTAGTTTTTATCTGAGATATTAGCACTCTCACTTTCTGTAAATGCTTGGACATAGTACATTTTAAAGTTATTAGGTTCATTTTTTATAAATACTAAACGGTGATGGTCATTGTATAATTTTCCTTTTTCATCTGAAGTGCTTAAGTTTTCTTTGAGTGTAAAAGGCACTTCAATTACCTCTCCATCCTTGCCGTCTGATACGATGGCATTTTCCCATTGCAAACTGCCAATATATTGAAGAATAGAAGTATTGTAGTCTGCTTCGTGATTATTGAACCAACTTTTTGCTTCTGCAGTTGGTTGGACATTCAGATTACTGCTGTTATCCTCAGAGGCGCAGTTTGTAATTAAAAGAACGCATACTAGAAGCATACTGCCCTTTATAAGGCTTATAAATTTTTTCATAATAAAATGGTTAAATAGTTTAATTCTTACAAATGTAAGTGTTATTTTAAAAATTTTAGGAAAAAGATTACGATTTTATTGTAAAAATTACTAAAATCATGATTGCTATTTTGATTTTGGAAAGAAAAAATGGTGGATTTTTATTTTAAGTTATAACTAAACAAAATCGATTAGGTGAGATTGACTTTCTTTGCTTCAATAATTTTATAGAAAAAGTAGTGTTTCTTTTGAATATTTAAACTTTTAGCCCTGATAGCAGCGGCATCCTTTTTAGGGAAATAAAAACTTCTTAATTAAAATCGAGACTTTCTGCCTAAAAAGATATAGCGTCCCGAGGCTTCGGGAGCAGGAAATAGCTCCTAAAAATCACGCTAATTCCTCAAAATATTCAACTTAAAATCCCTAAAAAATCAACACTAGAATTTTCGATAAAAATTTTGTAATTTTGCAGTCCAAAATAAAGGAAAAACAAAATGTTAGATAGACTTCAATATGTAAAGCAGCGTTTCGATGAGATTTCGGATTTGATTATTCAGCCGGATGTTATTTCTGATCAAAAACGTTATAAGCAGCTTAACCAAGAATATAAAGGTATTAAAGCGCTGGTTGAAAAGAGAGAAGAGTACATTATAGTTTTAGCAAATATTGACGAAGCAAACGAAATTATTGCTGACGGAAGCGATGCTGAAATGGTGGAAATGGCTAAAATGCAATTGGATGAAGCAAAAGAGCGTTTGCCAGAATTGGAGGAGGAAATCAAATTTATGCTGATTCCTAAAGATCCTGAAGATGCGAAAAACGTTATGGTGGAGATCCGCGCCGGTACGGGTGGGGACGAAGCGAGTATTTTTGCAGGTGACTTGTTTAGAATGTACACGAAATATTGCGAATCTATGGGATGGAGATCATCTGTTGTAGATATGAATGAGGGTACTTCTGGAGGTTTCAAAGAGGTTATTTTTGAAGTTACGGGAGAAGATGTGTATGGAACTTTGAAGTTTGAAGCGGGTGTTCACCGTGTACAGCGTGTTCCGCAGACAGAAACTCAAGGACGTGTGCATACATCGGCTGCAACGGTTATGGTATTGCCAGAAGCTGAGGAGTTTGATGTTCAGGTAGATATGAATGATGTTCGTGTAGATTTTTTCTGTTCGTCTGGACCTGGAGGACAGTCGGTAAATACAACGAAATCGGCTGTGCGTTTAACGCACATTCCGACAGGATTGGTAGCGCAATGTCAGGATGAGAAATCGCAGCATAAGAATAAAGATAAAGCTTTGATGGTATTGCGTTCTCGTCTGTACGAAATGGAATTGGCCAAAAAGCAGGAAGAAGATGCTAAAAAGCGTAGTTCTCAGGTAAGTTCTGGAGACCGTTCGGCAAAAATCCGTACGTACAACTATGCGCAAGGCCGTGTAACCGATCACCGTATTGGTTTGACGCTTTACGATTTAGGAAATATTATGAATGGAGATATTCAGAAAATCGTTTCTGAGCTTCAACTGGTTAATAATATGGAGAAATTGAAAGAAGCTTCTGAGGTGTACTAATTGTGCACAGGTTCAAAGGGACATAGATGCAAAGGTTCAGAGGTTTTCCTCTTAGAACTCAATATATTTTTAAGCCGAACTTTTGTTCGGCTTTTTTTATGGAAAAAAGCTTAGCTTCTTAGTGGCTTAGCATCTTAGCGCCTATTAAAAAAAATCTATTTTTTTTAATTTTTTTACCTCATATTTGCTGTGCTAAAAACAACCAACTAACATTAATTTATGAAGAGAACTTTACTTTTATTTTGCTTCTTTGGAAGCTTTTTTTATGCGCGGTCGCAATCGTATTTCGGATTTAGGGATGATAATTATGCTGGAGTTCAAAGTGCTTTATTTAATCCGTCTAACATTGTTGAATCTAAGTATCGTGCTGATGTTACGCTTTTCTCTGCAAGCGGAACCGTGCAAAATGATTTGTATGGAGTTAATATTCTAGACGCATTAGATGGCGATTATGATTTGGCAACCGATGCCAGTAAAAATTTCAAATCGAACAACAGAGGGAATTTTAATGTCGATATGCTTGGACCTTCTTTTATGATGAATATTACGCCTGTGCATAGCGTAGCACTTTTTACGCGTGTGCGAAGTGTTACGAATCTTGTCGGCATAAACGGTCAGCTTATTGATGAGGTGAACAAAGATGTCAATGCTTCAAAAAACTTTTTAATCACCGGCGGGAATCCGAATGGGGTTACAAATTCTTGGGCTGAAATAGGAGCGAGTTATGCGACGGTTCTGATGGATCGTGACGATCATTTTGTAAAAGGCGGGATTACTTTAAAATACTTAATGGCAGGAGTAAACGGCTACATTAACGGAAGCGATTTGAGCGTAGCTTTCAATAAAAACAATACTGATCCTGCTATGAGCGAATATATTTCGACAGGAACTATCAGAACAGCTGCAAGTTACGATTATGCAAATGGAGATAATGCAAAGTTTGATGCAGCTTCGGCTGGAGTGGGTGTCGATTTAGGTTTCACGTACGAATACCGCACGAACTGCCATACTTGCGAGGGAAACCGTTACAAGTTTAAAGCAGCAGCTTCTGTAACTGATATTGGAAAATTAAATTATAAGAATATTGTCGAGAACACTTATAATATAACAGGAAGAGTAACTCAGGCAGATGTAGACAACGCCGATGATATTTTTGAGTTTTTTGATTCGAACTATACTAAAATCTCTTCTAAAAAAGGAGTAAAGGCAAATCTTCCAACGGCTTTGCACACCAATTTTGATTGGAATATCGATCAGAGATTTTACTTGAATGTAAGCGGTGATTTCAATTTAGTAAATGCTAAAAAAATAAACGGAACGGCAATTGCCAATTCTGTAACTTTTACTCCAAGATACGAGACTAGGCAGTTTAGTTTCTATGTTCCTGTAACCTATATGCAATACAGCGGAACAGCTATCGGAGCAGGTTTTAGAGCTGGCCCTATATTTATTGGTTCAGGAACTTTTTTTTCGAGTCTGTTTTCAAACAATTCAAAAGGGTGTAATATTTATGCAGGTCTGAAATTGCCTATTTATCAGGATTATAGGTAGGAAACGGGCAAAGGTTCAGAGTTGCAAAGGCTCAAAGGTTTAAAAAAAGGCTCAGAAAACACAAAGTATTTAAACTTTGCACCTCTGAGCCTTTGTAACTTTGTACCTTAAAAAAGGCTATACCCCTAAAAATACCCTTGTGTATTCAAAACATTTATATAGATTCGAGTAAACGTATACACCATTTTTTATTACTATTTCGCTTAGCTTTTCCATAATAATTAAATTAAGTTAGACAAATTACTCTCTTGATGGTTCGTATTGAGAATCTTCTTCATCTTCAGAAGACTCATGATGAGGTTTCGAAACCAGATTGGTTACAATAAGCTGAACGATTGAGCCAAGAATTCCTTTAAACATCGAGTCGCCTTTTCCGACAATAAATCTTTTGGCCAAATACCCAATTCCGATACTGATTGCCGATTGGGCAATATGACTTTTAAAACCAACAGTTTCGTTAATTTCTTCAACCGTGTTGCGAATCAGGTTAATCGGTTTCAAGTTTTCCTTAATGTCATCGATATGGTCTTTTATGGCACACCATTCTGCATCCTGGCGAACTTCTAATTCCTCAATTTTTCGATTTAACTGATCAATATTGTAAATGGCTTCCATAGTCTTTTATGTTTATTAATAAATTAAATCAGTTTTTTGTTTCTTTCAGAATGCTGGAGATAATTGTATTTCCAATCGGAGTTTTGATCAATTTATGATGTGATTTTACCACAATAATCACTAGAATGAGATAGAATAGTGCCATGATAAAAAAGCCGTAGTAATACTCTCCAAGTTCTTTTCCAATCCATAAACTTATCCCGATATTGAGGAACAAGGTAAAAAATGCAACAACAATACCAATCGCTATCTTAGATGCCAATGATGATGCACCATCAGCAACAGAACATACTGTTTTTAGTTTTAATAATTCTAAACTTGTTTTAGCATAGTTTTCTGCTTTCTCATAAAGATTTAAATTCTCGTTTGTTGTTGCATTTGGTTCCATGATATAGGGTTTTATGGTTTGAAAATTTCACTAATTAATACAACTAATATTAATAGTTTGATTTTACTGTTTTCACATCGTCTTTCAGTGTGTTGTAATCTTCTTTAACTTGGTTAAGTTTAGATTTTCCTTCTTCGATAATTTCTTTACCGTTTGAAGTGATTGTGTTTACGATGCCATCAAATTTTGATTTCAAGTTATCCCCGTAATCTTTTGATTTATCTTTGATTTTTTTTCTTGTGTTTGACCCTTTGTCTGGTGCAAATAAAACACCTATGAATGCTCCCGCCGCTGCGGCTCCTAAAATTCCTAAAATTGTGCTACTAGTTTTCATAATAAATAATTTTAAATGGATTAATATTAATAATTTGTTGATTTAATAAATGTGATTTTTAAACTTCGCGGCCTTTAATTAAGCGAAGCAATACGGCAATAATGGCGATTACGAGCAGAATATGGATAATGCTTCCGAAACTGTAGACAAAGAACCCTAGAGCCCAAAGTATTACCAGAATCACTGCTATGGTATATAATAAGTTTGACATGGTTTTATATTTTAGCGGTTAATAATCAATTTCTTGTTTAGTTTAACTTATACGAAAGGTATAATGTCAGGTTGCTGTTTTTTGCATCAGGAAAGGTGTATGTAGTTCCTGCAACAGTTCTTTCTTTACCCACAGTGGTCAAACCATAATTGTAACGCAATCCGATGCTGATGGGATTAAAATCGACCCCAACACCTGCAGAAATACCTGCGTCAAACTTGTTTAGATCGTCTGTGTCAATTTCCTGTTCAAAATCAAAGCTGCCATTTCCGCTTACTTTAGAACTTACTAGGTAAGAAGCATAACCACCGGCGTGAATGTTAAAGTTTTTAGTAACATTAACTCGAACCAAAAGCGGAAGCTCAATATAATTCAGTCTAAATTTTGCATCCCCACTTGCAAAAGCGCTATTGTATTCTAATTTTGAACCCTTTGTCGTAAATAAAAGCTCTGGTTGTATCGCAACAAAATCTGAGATAGGAAGCGTGGCATAAACCCCAGCATTAAATCCGTATAAAATGTTGTTGTCATCTACATCGTCCCCGCTGCCATATAGGTTAGACATATTAAATCCTCCCTTTACACCGAACTCGGTATTTACATTATTGTCCTGAGCGTGCAGCATTCCGAATGATGCTGATAAAAAAAGTGTTAAGGCGCATAAAAAATTGGCTTGTAATTTCATAGTAAAAAAATTAGTTAATAGATAGATAATAGGCGTTTATACATTTTGTTTTTGTATTCTTTCAGTCTCTCGTAAGAGTTTGTATTGTTCGGGTAAAAATCTAAGAACGAGTTCAAGTATTTCTTTATCGTTGGTTTCTCTGGAAATCTTTTCAAACAGCTCAATCTGATCGGATATCGTTTCTTTCATGGCGTTTAGATAGATATTGTTAAAATCGTTGCTGCTGGCATCTATGAGGTTGTACAGATCTCGTTTGTGCGTGGCATTTATTTCGGTAATAACGATAAGCTTTGATGTTGCCATTTTGGTTATTTCCTCCAACAATTGGCTTTCTTGAACTTCTATTCTTTTGCTTAGTTCCTGAACAATAACATCTGAACTTTTTTGTTGTGCAATTTGACTTTTGGAAATAATCGATTTGCTAATATTCGCCGTCGAAATGAAAAAGAAGACTTCTGTTTCTTCTCTGTCATTTTTTGCAAAAGCCTGATTTTTTAAAGTGTTTTCAATCGGATTAATCTTTCTGCAAGACGTCGTGCAGAGTGCTAATACGAATAAGAAAAAGACTCTAAAATATGCAGTCTTTAAGGGTGGGATTACTTTCATTATTGTTTCCTAAAGTATTACATTACAAAGATGCTAACGAATGAAAGATTTTGCTTTACAGCATAAAAAAGAAACGTTATATAATTCCCATAGTAGATTTATATAACGTTTTTTACGTGTTTTTTTGATGAAATTTAATCGGGTAGAAATACCGTAAATACAGAGCCTTTTCCTAAAGTACTGTCGGCAATAATATGGCCTTTGTGGTTCTCAACGATTTTTTTGCAGATTGCCAATCCGATGCCGGTTCCTGGATAATCTGTTTTGGAATGCAGACGTTGAAAAAGAATAAAAATAGTTTCTTTAAATTGAGGATCAAATCCCATTCCGTTATCTGTGAAAGTGATTTTGTGAAATTTCTTTACAGACTGTTCTAAGATTTCAGGATAGTCGGAAGAACTTACTTTTTCGCTCGAAATTGAAATTTCCGGATCAGCATCTGGTTTGCTGTATTTTAGTGAATTTCCAATTAAATTAATAAACAGCTGCTCAATCTGATACGGAATAACAGAAAGCTTCGGAAGCTTGCCAATGCGCTGAATTACGGCTTTCTTTTCTTCGATCACTTCTCCCAATTCAGATTCTGCATTGTCCAGAAGTTCATTAAGATTGATTTTAATGAATTCCTTTTTCGTGGTATTGGTTCTAGAAAACAAAAGAAGGTCGTCTATTAAAACACGCATTCTTTTTGCCGAGCTTTCTATTTTGGTAATATAATTTTTACCGCTTTCAGACATGACTTCTTTGTCGGCACTAGAAACTCTCGAAATAAAGGTTTGTATTTTTCTAAGCGGTTCTTGTAAATCGTGGCTGGCCACATGGTTAAAAGAAGCCAGTTCTTTATTGCTTTTCTCCAGTTCTTTATTTCGTTCCTGAAGTTCAATGTTAAGAAGATGCTCGTCTGTAATGTCAAAATTGATTCCGAGTAAAATTTTACTGCCTTGCTGGTCGGTCACCAATTTGCCTGTAGTTTTAAAATAGCGCACTTCAAAATCGGGACGTACGATTTTATAATACACAAACGGAAGATGCTTCTTTTCTACAATTCCGTCTATGGCTTTCGCGACAGATTCTTTGTCATCTGGATGAACATATTTTATAAGCGTAGCTTTGTTAGGAGCAAAAGATTTTGGCTCAAGGCCCAATAATCGGAACTGATTGTCTGAAAAATCTATTTTATCAGAATCCAAATCCCATTGCCAAGTGCTGAATTTACCAATGTTTTCAGACTCAGAAATTAAACCGCTTGAGATGAGAAGTTTTTTATTGAATACTTTCAAACGCTCAAAATCACGGCTAATCTGACGGTAAGCCAATAAAATAAAGCTCAACGCCACCAGAAATAATGAAATCGAGAAAAGCGGACTCAAAGAGATCTCCGAATCGTAAATTTTAAGCCTTTTCTTTAGAAACTCTTTTTCAATATCGTTCATTTCGTCAACCTTAAAACGGATGTTTTCCATTAAAATTCGGCCGCCGAACATATGATTGTCCAGTTTTCTTTTGTCGTACGTTTTGGGATCGCTGTATTTTAGGCAATTTTCAAAAGAAACAAAACGCTGTGTAATGAGTTTGAATAGTTTTTGAAGGTTTTCCTGCTGTTTCGGATTATCAGCAGTTAGTTTTTTTAAGGTAATAAAAGAAGTATTTACCTTGTCTCGAGAATAAATGTACGGAGTCAAAAAACGGGCATTGCGAGTAATAATATACCCGCGCTGGCCCGTTTCTGCATCTTTAATAGCCGACATTAATCGTTCGAGCTGTATGTTGATTTCGTAAGCGTGCATAACCAGTTTGCTCGATGCATTCAAGTCCTGATTATGTTTGTAAGCAATTGAAGAAAGAAATAACAGAATGAAAACTGCGATTACAAAAATAACTCTCAAAGAGTTTGAAGAATTAAAATTGGGTATCCACTTCATTATTTGGTATGCTTTATTTTAGTCGCAGCAAGAAATTATCACGGTTTAGACCAGAAGTATGATAATGCCAGTTTACGGTCACGACTTCATTAATTATTTTTTTGAGCGTATTGAAATCGCTTGGCTTTTTGATGTAAATATTAGCGCCTTGAATAAAGGTGTCCTCGATATCTTCCTCAGATGAAGAAGTAGAGTAGATGGCAATAATTATATCTTTTAAATGATCCGTTTTTTTGATTTCAATCAAACATTCTTTACCTGTTTTCTTAGGCATATTTAAATCTAGAAACAAAATATCTGGAAGTTTATTGTTTGTATCCATCAAATGATCCATAAGCTGCATCCCGTCATGAACAAAACTTACATTTGTTTGTATCTTTATTTCTTCAAATGCATCTTTAAAGAAAAGACGGTCATCTTCATCATCATCAGCCAATAAAATGTGTAATGCGTTTTTTTGCATTTTAATGTGGTATTTGGGTTTTTATTTTAAATTTTCTCTTCGTTTTTTAATAATTCTCTGAAAAGCAGACGGAGTAATACCGGTTGTATTTTTAAACTGCGTACTCAGATGGGCAACACTAGAGTAGTTGAGTAAAAAGGCAATTTCGGTCAGACTCATTTCGTTGATAATAATCAGCTGTTTTGCTCTTTCAATTTTCTGTAAAATAATAAAATTTTCTATAGAAGAGTAAGTTACTTCTGAGAAAACATTAGATAAATATCCGTAACTGTGGTTCAGCTTTTCTGCCAAAAACACAGAACTCTTGTAATTATTATTGTCATCCATAAATACAAGCTCGATAATCGCATCTTTTATTTTTTGGACTAATACACTTTTTTGATTTTCAACTACTTCAAAACCGCACGGAGCCAATTTGGTTTTTAAATTCTCCAATGCTTCGGCATCAAGATTGTCTTCAATCTCAATTTCACCAAATCCTAGAGTTGTAAAATTTACATTATTTTGTTCCAGATTTTGTTTTAAATAAAGAGAGCAAATGGTATTAATGTCGAACTTTATAAATAGTTTCATTTTATAGAAATTTGGTTAAAGATACTTATTTTATTTTGTGTTTTTGTTTTTAAAGGATATAGAATTACAAGTAAATGTCATTTTAAAATAAAATTTTCAAAAAAATACCGTCTAATATTTTTACTAGACGGTATTTCCCTGATTGAGTTGCAAGGTTTTACAATTCTGACAGGATTTGATGAAATTCCTCTTTTGTTTTTCCCAGTTTCTGCTGAAGTCTTCCGTACATTTCGTCTTCTTTTCCTTCAGCAAACATCAAATCGTCATCTGTTAACTCGGCATATTTTTGCTTTAGTTTTCCTTTCAACTCGTTCCAGTTTCCTTTTATCTCGGTAGTATTCATGGTATCTCTTTTAAGTTTTTTATTGTATGGTAAAATTGCAAATTATCAGCCAACATCGCGTTACATTTATTTTTCTGACTGTTGCATAATTTTCACTTTCATTAAAGTTCGTAACTCATAACTCATAACTCATAACTCATAACTCATAACTCATAACTAAACCTGGTATCTTCTCAGAATCCAAGCCATTTTTTCATGTTCCTGCAGTAAGCCAGTTACGAAATCGGCAGAACCAGCATCGTCAGTCTCATTTTCAAAAACTGGAATGTAGCTTCTAAATTCTGTCACCAGCTGTTCATGGTTTTCTAGAAGCTCAGACAGCATATTTTTTTGCGAACCATATTCTTTGGGCGATTCTTTAAGTGTAGAATTATCTATAAACTCTTTCATCGTGCCAATTGTTTTTTCTCCCAATTGATTAATGCGCTCTGCGACTTCATCAATTTGAGCTTCAAGTACGCGATATTGTTCTTCAAATAATTTATGCAGTTCCATAAAACTATTTCCAGAAATATTCCAATGAAATTTTCTGGTTTTTACGTACAAAGTCATTTCGTTTGATAAAATTGTGGCCAATATTGCCGCGCTCTTTTTTAAGTTTTTTGGTGTAATTCCAATATTTGGGCTCATAATTGTCTTTTTAATGGTTTATTTTCAAAGTTACTTTTAGTTCCAAATTTTTCTATTACACAATTTTTGACAGATGTTATAGAATTTAATGTTGACATAAATAAATGTCAGGTTGAACGTTCCGAAGTTTCGGGACGTTCAACCACCAACCACCAACCACCAACCACCAACCACCAACCACCAACCACCAACCACCAACCACCAACCACCAACCACCAACCACCAACCATCAACCATCAACCATCAACCACCAACCACCAACCATCAACAATTAACCATTAACCATTAACTCATTAACCATTATAATTTGTAATTTTGCCGCACAAGCAAAAAAAGAATATGACAACACAACAGCTACACGAACAAATTCTTCAAAAAAAATCATTTTTATGCGTTGGTTTAGATCCAGATCTGACTAAAATTCCGCAGCATTTATTAGAAACGGAAGATCCTATTTTTGAATTTAATAAAGCGATAATCGATGCAACACACGATTTGACTGTAGGGTACAAACCAAATACCGCTTTTTTTGAGGCATACGGAATAAAAGGATGGATGTCTCTGCAGAAAACGATTAATTACATTAACGAAAATTACCCTGATATTTTTACGATTGCAGACGCAAAAAGAGGCGATATCGGTAACACGTCTAGTATGTATGCTAAAGCCTTTTTTGAAGATTTGAATTTTGATAGCGTAACGGTTGCGCCTTATATGGGGAAAGATTCTGTTGAGCCTTTCTTGGCTTTCGAAAACAAGCATACCATTATGTTGGCTTTGACTTCAAATGAAGGAGCTTTTGATTTTCAGACTTTAAATACAAACGGAAGAGAGTTGTACAAGCAAGTTCTGGAAACTTCTAAAACCTGGAAAAACAGCGAAAACTTAATGTACGTTGTGGGAGCAACAAAAGCAGAATATTTTACCGAAATTAGAAAAATTGTTCCTGGCAGTTTCTTATTGGTTCCAGGAATTGGCGCTCAAGGCGGAAGTCTGTCTGAGGTTTGCAAATACGGGATGAATGATAAAGTGGGACTTTTGGTAAATTCTGCAAGAGCAATTATTTATGCTTCAAAAGGAACAGACTTTGCTGAAAAAGCTAGAGAAGAAGCATTATCAGTTCAAAAAGAAATGGCAGCTATTATTGACAGCAGATTTTAATTACAATACAAAACAGATTTAACCGCAAAGTTCGCAAAGGATTACGCAAGGTTCGCAAATAACATAACTTTGCGTGCTTAGCGAAAGACTTTGCGAACTTTGCGGTTAAAAAACACAATCTAAACATGAAACAACTAACCGATCAGCTTGGTACTGTTCATACTTTTGAAACAGCTCCAAAACGTATTATTTCCCTAGTTCCTTCGCAAACAGAATTGCTTTATGATTTAGGTTTAGAAGAAAAAATTATCGGAATAACGAAGTTCTGTGTTCATCCGTTTCATTTTAAATCTACCAAAAAAACTGTTGGCGGAACCAAGAAAATTCACTTCGAAAAAATAAAGCTTCTTGAGCCCGATATTATTATCTGCAATAAAGAAGAAAACACACTTGAGATTGTAGAGCAGTTAAGCGCAATCTGTCCGGTTTGGGTGACGAATATCATTACAATTGAAGATAATTTTCAGATGATTTCAGATTTTGGACAATTATTCAATTGCAGAACCGAAGCTCAAAAATGGAATGACAAACTGGCTTTTGCCTTAAGCGATTTTAAAAATTATATAAAAGATATAAAGGAAAAGAAAGCGGCCTATTTTATTTGGAAAAATCCTTACATGGTCGCAGGAAAAGATACTTATATCAATGAGATCTTAAAGCTCAATCATTTTAAAAATATTTACGAAGATAAAGGGCGCTATCCAGAAATTGAATTAAAGAAAATGCGTTTGGAAGGCGATCCAGATATTGTTTTCCTTTCTTCTGAGCCGTATCCTTTCAAAGAAGAAGATGCTTTCGAAATAGGAAGGTTTACGCATCACGCCAAAACTGTTTTTGTTGATGGCGAAATGTTCTCATGGCACGGCAGCAGATTGCTAAAAGCATTTTCGTATTTTAAATTACTGCACGAAAGATTGAAGAATTAGTTTTTTGTTTTAAGTTTTTTGTTTCAGGTTTCAAGTTTCAGGTTTCAAGTTTCAAGTTTCAAGTTTCAAGTTGCTTACTTTGAACATAATTTTATCGCAAGGTTCGTAAAACTTTGTGTAAAAAACTTTGCGTATAACTTTGCGTATAACTTTGCGGCCTTTGCGTTAAACTTCCAACAACCTGAAACTTGAAACCTGAAACTTGAAACCTGAAACTTGAAACTTGAAACTTGAAACCTGACACAAAACAAGTTTTCACAAAAAAAGAATGCCGGCATCTCGAAGACGTCGGCATTATTTAACTAACCAAAACCAAAATAATAAATAACCAGTTTATTACATTACAAATGTCCGACATAAATCAATCTTATGCTGTTAAGATCTTGTTATTACTTTGTTGGATATAAGTTAATGTTGCAAAGATTTTTTTTAACATAAGTCCAGATAGTTATAGATAGCTAAGAATTACGCGATGCCGAGGCTTTGGGATTGCGTTTTGTGCAAATTCTCTTGAATAAAAAACTGTAGCGTGCTCGAAGTAATTATGTTCAAAGTAAGCAACTTGAAACTTGAAACTTGAAACCTGAAACAAAACAAGTTTTCGCAAAAAAAGAATGCCGGCATCTCGAAGACGCCGGCATCATTTAACTAACCAAAACCAAAATAATAAATAACCAGTTTATTACATTACAAATGTCCGACATATATCAATTTTATGCTGTTAAGGTTTTGTTATTACTTTGTTGGTCATAAGTTAAGATTTGTAAAGCGCCTGTTTTGAGATTTTTACAGTGTTAAATAATGGTTGGTTATTAAAATGTAATAATTATCAATTTTACTTATGAATGTGCTAATGATAAGTCTAATTGCATGATAAGTATTGAAAGTCAGTATTTTGTGATAAAATAAAAAATTAACAATTGAAGCAAAAAGCGCAAAATAAAACCCGACAGATTTTTAAAAACTGTCGGGTTTGCTATTTAATATAGATTAAAAATTTAGAATCTTAAGAAAATAAAACTTATGAAAAAACAACCGTCTTATTGCTATAAACCATTGTTTTCCTTTCGGCATGAAGTTTAATGGCTCGTGCTAGAACAATTCGTTCCAAATCACGGCCTTTCATGATAAAATCTTCTACAGAATGGATGTGTGAGACTCTAGCAATATCTTGTTCGATGATTGGACCTTCGTCTAATTCTTCTGTTACGTAATGACTTGTAGCTCCAATAATTTTTACGCCGCGTTTAAAAGCCGAATGATACGGTTTTGCACCTGGAAAAGCTGGTAAAAAGGAGTGATGGATATTGATGATTTTATTTTCGTAAAGCGAAATCACTTTTGGCGTGACAATCTGCATATAACGCGCCAAAACGATAAAATTGATCTGATATCTTTTCAAAAGCTCTATTTGCCTTGCTTCGCCTTCTTCTTTATTGTCTTTTGTAAAAGGAACATAGTGAAACGGAATATCGAAACGTTCAGCTATCGAACGCAAATCATTATGATTGCTTATGATCATCGGAATTTCCACACCCAATTCATCAGCACTGTAACGTCCTAAAATGTCGAATAAGCAGTGATCGTACTTAGAAACAAACAAAGCCATTTTAGGCTTCTGCTCCTGATTGTACAAATCCCAAGACATATTAAAATCGGCGGCAAGCGTTCTGCTGAATTCTTCTTTTATGGCATCAATACTATTGCCCTGATTGGTAAATTCACATTCTAAACGCATAAAAAATACATTTTGTTCTACATCAACGTGCTGGTCGATGTATGTAATGTTTCCTTCTACCTTAGCAATAAAAGTAGTCACTGCAGCAATAATTCCTTTTTGGTCCTTGCAATGAATAAGTATGGTAATTTTTTGCATTTTAGTTTTTTTGATTAGTGACAAAGGTACATAGGTTCAAAGTTACATAGGTTACTTCTTATCTTTGAACCTATGTGTCTCTGAACCTTTGAACCTCTAAATTTATTTTCCATCCTGCATAGCAAAAACCTTTTGCAATAAAGGCGTTGTTCTTGCAGAAATATCGTTTCTGATTTCTTTTTCTTCAACAGCAATCATTTTAAAAACACCAGACAAAGCTTGATTGGTTGTATAATCAGTCAAATCTGGATTTACTTTTTTAACTAACGGAATAGTGTTGTATTTGGTTATAATTTTTGTCCATACAGCATCTGCGCCAACTTTTTCGAAAGAACTTTTAATTACAGGATTAAATTTGGCGTATAGTGCAGTGGTTGTACTAGTTTGCAAATAATTTGTTGCGGCATTGTCATTTCCTAAAAGAATGTTTTTAGCATCTGTAAAAGTCATGTTTTTTACTGCTGTAACAAAAATTGGAGTTGCTTCTTTTACGGCATCTTCAGCAGCACGATTCAGCATTTTGATTCCTTCATCTGCGAGAGAGCTCAATCCCACTTTACGCAGGGTCGCGTCTACTTTCTGCAATTCTTCGGGCATTAAAATTTTTACAGCTTCGTTCTTATAAAAACCATCTACAGCAGTTAATTTGCTCACTTGTTGTGTAATTCCCTTATTTAAAGCTTCTTTTAATCCAGAAGCAATGTCAACAGTTCCGGTAGTTGGAATCTGAGATGCGATTTGAGGCAGTTGATTTAAAGTCTGTTGTACCTGTGCGCAAGAAGTAAGCGAAAATGTAACGGCTAATAGTAAAATCTTTTTCATTATGGGGTTTTATTTAAGTTTCAAAAATACTACTTATTCAAAAACAACGCCACAATTTTATTTTAAGCAAACTAACATTTTGTTGTAAACTTAACACAAGAGAACTTAGTAACTTAGAATCTCATTTTTTTTAGAATTTCAATTTACGGCCAAGCCATTCGAATATTGTCCTGCCAGTAGGTTTTACTCGAAATATAAACGGGCTTTTGCAGTATTATGGGGTTATTGTATGCATCAAAATATTGGACTCGAATAATTTTTTCATCGGAATCATCTTTCATATCAATGTTTCCTTCGGCATCATCAATCATTTTCTTTTTTTGAAGATATAAGGCTGGTTTTTCAATGCTAAATTCTGTAACAGCTTCTCCGTTTAATTTTAGATTGCATCCGATTAAATTCCCGCTGCTGTCAAGCGATTCAATTCTTCTCAAATAATTATTTTCATAATAATATATTTCAAAAGCAATTCGGCAAGACCCCAATTGAAGTTTATTGTTCTGCAATCGAAAACGAAGGATCTGTTTTTTGGCATTTGTAAATTCGATAGAGCCATTTCCCTGCGCATTAACATCCTTGCGCACTAGTCTAGCAGGTTTGGAGAATTGTTTGATTCGATTGGCGTAAATCTGATAATTTTCGGCAGATTGTGCAAAAGATGAAGCATATAGAAAAAGCCCTAGGAATAGCGTAAAAACAGATTTCATTATATCATTTTTGTGTAGGCAAGTTAGATTTTTATTTCTGCAATAAATCTATTTTCTCCTGAGTATTTTCAATATAAACCGACATTTCACTGTATTTCCATTTTCCTCTTTTCTCGCCCACAACAAACAAAGTTCCTTTTCCCTTAGGGCCTTTTATTGGAACTTGCACATCGCAAGTTTTAACACTATTGGAAGAAGTGACACTTCCAGAAACAATTCCGTCTGTTTCTATAGGAGAGCCAAGTTTCTCGACTACCAATTTATTGTTTTGCAGTGCCGTCATAGATTCTCTATACGCTTCAGAATCTTTTAATACAGAAGTAACTTCATAGAAAATTCCCCCTATAAACAAAGCCACTAATAATATAAGAGTTAAGCAGCCGCTGGGAATCAGCCATTTCCAGTTTCTGTTTAGCCAGCTTTTACTTTGCACTAATTCGTTAGAATCTTCCATAAATTTGAGTTTTGGTGAAATGACAAAGCTAAAATAAGGATAAAATTCTTATGTATTGAGAGTTTTTTGTGTAAAAAGATTTGATGCTCAAATATTTAAAAAACAGCTGTTTTTAAGGGAATTGTGATTTCAGCTTTTTTTGCTTTAGCTGGTAAAATTGAAAGAGGGAATGCATCAAAAGTATATTTGATACATTCCCTCAAAATTATTGGCGTAAATTATTGATTTACAATTGAAGTGTCGGGAAGCGATTCTTGATTTAAATTGGCATCTTTTTCATAAACATCTTGAAAGAAGCCAACTTCTCCATTTTCATTTACCAACGAAGTAAAATAAGTAATGTAAATCGGTACTTTTTTCGTCAGTTTAAAACTGTTTTCTACTTTGCCAGCCATAGCCTTATCAATTTTTGCCTGTGTCCATTCTGGATAATCTTGCAGCATGGCAACAGCCAGTTCTTTAGCCATTTTCACATTAATGCATCCGTGGCTGAAAGTTCTTTTTTCAAAATCAAATAAAGTTTTAGATGGCGTATCGTGCATATAAATGTCATCAGGATTTGGAAACATAAATTTTACTAATCCTAAAGAATTCTCTGGTCCTGGTTTTTGTCTTACTTGACCGTTAACGATTTCCATATTTTTTTCTGCAAGATAATTGGGATCTGCAGCAATTTTAGATTTCAACTCATTATTTACAATACTTTGTGGTACTGTCCAATAAGGGCTAAAAACAATTCTGTCAATTTCGCCATTAAAAATGGTTGTTTTGGTTAAAGGCGCACCAACAAAAACTGGCGAAGTCAATTGAATTTTTCCGTTTTTTACATAAATCAATTCAAAAGAAGGAACATTGACCAAAACATACTCATCGCTGGCAGCAAGTTGAGCCGAAATTTCACGACATCTTTCCATATTAAGTTTTAAAGTCGCAACCTTATCTTCAAGCGGAACATTCATTTCTTTAATATGTTCTTCAGCTAAAATGTAATTAGGTTTAAAACCATTGCGAACTTTATATTTCATTACAGCATCCATCAATTCACGATCATAAACATCGCTTTTCGAATCGGTTTTTAAATCACCCAACAAATATAAACGAGTTCTAACTTGTGCTATAGTGCTCGAAACGGCATCTGGGCGCAAATCTTTGTAGGGAGTTTCTGCTGGAACAATTGGTTTCCATTTGCTGGATTTTTCTAATCTTTTGTATTTTTTTAGAACGTCTTGCAATTTGTAGTATTGGTCATATTCAACCTTTGCATCAGCTGTTGCTGTGGTAGCTTCTTCTATAGTGCTATAGTTTAAGAAATCCTTTAGCATGGCATCATAAGCAATTTTTTTCTTGTCGGTGTTGCTTTTTTTGGTGTACAATACATACAATGAACTCAAAAGCATATCTGCATCTGTTTGAGAAAGGGTGCTTTTATCTGATGAAGCATTAAACAGCTGGTCAATTTCTTTTTGATAAGGAATAATTAAATCATTTGTTTTTTTTGCTTTTTCATACAAAACAGAGCCAAATTCGTTGATTTCGTTCTCGTCAAACCAAATCGTTCCAAGCGTTCTGTTTTTGTACAGCGACATGACATCTGATTTGTATTTTTTCAAATCTGAATATCTTTTAAAGAAGTCGTTCGAAATTTCGTTTACATCATCTGAATTATTGTAAACGGTTAAATGATTTGAAGCTTTTGTATTCTTATATGTAAAATCACTTTTTTCAATGCTGTTAAAAGAAAATACAAAAAAACTCAAACCTAAAATTACGGTGAATGAATAAAATGTTTTCATTTTTTTAATTTTTACGTTATTACTTTTCTATGTAAGTCGTAGGTAAAAATTTGGGGCCTTTCTACACTGCTAAATTACTATTAGAGCACTCAAAACACGTTTTCAGATTTTATTTAAATGTTGCGAAATTGCCATGTCTTTAAGCTTTCTTTAACTATATCAGCTAGTTAGTAGATTTGTTACCCTGCAGCGCCACGAAATCGATTTATTTTTGTTAACATAAAGCTATAGTCTTAATCAAATATTAAAATATTTTGTACATTGGTCGCTTAAAATTATCATATTCATAAAATGGAACAACAAATACCATATATTCCTAAAAATAAAGTAAGGATTGTTACTGCTGCTTCGCTTTTTGACGGACATGACGCAGCCATAAATATTATGCGACGCATCATTCAGTCTACAGGTGTTGAGGTAATTCATTTAGGCCACGATAGAAGCGTTGAAGAAGTGGTAAATACCGCTATTCAAGAAGATGCCAATGCTATTGCAATGACGTCTTACCAAGGCGGGCACAACGAATACTTTAAATATATGTATGATTTACTTCGCGAAAAAGGAGCGGGGCATATCAAAATCTTCGGTGGAGGAGGTGGTGTAATTCTGCCAAGTGAAATTTCAGAATTGCACGAATATGGTATTACGCGAATTTATTCTCCAGATGATGGCCGTTCTTTAGGTCTTCAGGGAATGATTAACGATTTGGTGCAGCGTGCCGATTTTCCTATTGGAGATAAATTGAATGGAGAAATCGATCATATCGAAAATAAAGTTCCAACAGCAATTGCCCGATTGATTTCTGCGGCTGAGAATTTCCCTGAAATTGCAAAACCAGTTTTCGATAAAATCCACGAAAACAATGCAACATCTAAAATTCCGGTTTTAGGAATTACAGGAACAGGAGGAGCAGGAAAATCATCTTTGGTAGACGAATTGGTTCGCCGTTTCTTAATTGATTTCCCAGAAAAAACAATCGGATTGATTTCTGTCGATCCTTCTAAGAGAAAAACGGGAGGGGCACTTTTAGGAGACAGAATACGTATGAATGCCATTAATAATCCTCGCGTGTATATGCGTTCGCTGGCAACGCGTCAGTCGAATTTGGCTTTGTCAAAATATGTAGCCGAAGCGATTCAGGTTTTGAAAGCCGCAAAATACGATTTGATTATTCTGGAAACTTCGGGAATCGGACAGTCTGATACCGAAATTATGGATCATTCAGACGTTTCTTTATATGTAATGACGCCAGAGTTTGGAGCAGCAACTCAATTGGAGAAAATCGATATGCTTGATTTTGCTGATTTAGTGGCTTTAAACAAATTTGATAAACGTGGAGCACTTGATGCTTTGCGCGATGTAAAAAAACAATATCAGAGAAACCATAATCTTTGGGATAAAAATCCTGATGAAATGCCAGTTTTCGGAACGATTGCTTCACAGTTTAACGATCCGGGAATGAACACGCTTTACAAAGCGATTATGGATAAAGTGGTAGAGAAAACGGCTTCAGAATTGAAATCGACTTTCACCATCACAAAAGAAATGAGCGAGAAAATATTCGTGATTCCGCCGGGAAGAACTCGTTATTTATCTGAAATCGCTGAGAATAACAGAAGTTATGACGAAACAGCAATTGCACAGCAAAAAGTAGCGCAGAAATTATACGGAATTTTCAAAACAATAGAATCCGTTTCCGGAAAAGTTCCTCAAATTACAAAAGCCGGAATCGACGATTCTACAGTTTTGCCAAGTGGAATTGCAGAACACGATGAAAACAGAATCTTTTTAAACCTTTTACTAAATCAATTCGATAAAGTAAAAATGGATTTAGACCCATACAACTGGGAAATTATCCTGAATTGGGCTGATAAAGTAGCAAAATACAAAAATCCGGTTTACTCGTTTAAAGTTCGTGATAAAGAAATTAAGATTGCAACACATTCTGAAAGTTTATCGCATTTACAAATCCCAAAAATTGCTTTGCCGAAATACGAAGGCTGGGGTGATATTTTGCGTTGGAATTTACAGGAAAATGTTCCTGGCGAATTTCCTTTTGCTTCGGGATTGTATCCGTTTAAACGTGAGGGCGAAGACCCGTCAAGAATGTTTGCGGGCGAGGGTGGACCAGAAAGAACTAACAAGCGTTTTCATTATGTGAGCGCGGGAATGCCTGCAAAACGTCTTTCTACGGCTTTTGACAGTGTAACTTTGTACGGAAACGACCCAGATTTGCGTCCAGACATTTATGGAAAAATCGGGAATGCGGGAGTATCCATCTGCTGTTTGGACGATGCTAAAAAATTATACTCAGGTTTCGATTTGGTTCACGCACTGACTTCGGTAAGTATGACAATCAACGGGCCAGCACCAATGTTGTTAGGGTTCTTTATGAATGCGGCGATCGATCAGCAATGTGAGATTTACATCAAAGCCAATGATTTAGAAAAAGAAGTTGAGGCCAAAATCAGCAAATTATATAAAGACAAAGGAATCGACAGACCGAAATACCAAGGTGAACTTCCAGCAGGAAACAACGGTTTAGGATTAATGCTTTTGGGCGTTACGGGAGATCAGGTTTTACCTTTGGAAATTTATAATGATATAAAAGTAAAAACGTTAGCTCAAGTTCGAGGAACGGTTCAAGCCGATATTTTAAAAGAAGATCAGGCACAGAATACCTGTATTTTCTCAACCGAATTTGCTTTGCGATTAATGGGAGACGTTCAGGAATATTTTATTACCAAAAACGTTCGTAATTTCTATTCGGTTTCGATTTCAGGATATCATATTGCTGAGGCGGGAGCAAACCCGATTACCCAATTGGCATTCACGCTTTCCAATGGTTTCACTTACGTGGAATATTATTTGAGCCGCGGCATGAACATCAACGATTTTGGGCCAAATTTATCATTCTTCTTCTCTAACGGAGTCGATCCTGAATATTCGGTAATTGGTCGTGTGGCACGTAAAATTTGGGCGAAAGCCATGAAAAACAAATACGGAGCCAACGAAAGAGCACAAATGCTGAAATACCATATTCAGACTTCTGGGCGTTCGTTACACGCGCAGGAAATTGATTTCAACGATATTAGAACAACATTACAGGCTTTATACGCGATTTACGACAACTGTAACTCGCTCCATACCAACGCCTATGACGAAGCGATTACAACGCCAACAGAAGAATCTGTACGTCGTGCAATGGCAATTCAGCTGATTATTAACAAAGAATTAGGTTTGGCGAAAAACGAAAACCCAATTCAAGGTTCGTTCATTATTGAAGAATTAACCGATTTAGTTGAAGAAGCCGTTTTACAAGAGTTCGACAGAATTACAGAAAGAGGAGGGGTTTTAGGCGCTATGGAAACGATGTATCAGCGTTCTAAAATTCAGGAAGAAAGTTTGTATTACGAAACCTTAAAACACAACGGAGATTTCCCAATTGTAGGTGTAAATACATTCTTGAGTTCAAAAGGTTCGCCAACGGTAATTCCGGCTGAGGTTATTCGTGCAACCGAAGAAGAAAAACAATACCAGATTACGATGCTGGACAATCTGCACAATTTCCATGAAGAAAAAGTAAACGAGCATTTAAATACGTTGCAACAAGCGGCTATTAAAAACGAAAACTTATTCGAGCATTTAATGGAAGCTACAAAGGTTTGTTCTTTAGGCCAGATTACTTCAGCTTTGTTTGAAGTTGGTGGGCAGTATAGAAGGAATATGTAAGGATTTTGATTTTTTAATGATATCGAAAAACCTCTCAGGATATGAGAGGTTTTTTATTTTGTTATTTTAATTAAATATTTTCGTTTACGGATTTCCTCAATTTTATGGGAAAATGTTTCTATATATTAGCAGAAATTATTTGCCTGTAATAAAGTAATTTATAACACTACACAACTAAATAAAATGAAATTTACTAATCAAACTATTTTAGGCTTTTTTGATAGTTCTCAAAAAAACTATATTATACCTGTTTATCAAAGAGCATATTCTTGGGAAAGAGATCAATGGAGAGATTTATTGGATGATTTGAGAGAACAAACACAAGGAGGGAATGATTATTTTTTTGGAAATATTCTTCTAGAGACAATTTCGGAGGATAGAACATATGAAATTATAGATGGTCAACAAAGACTAACTACACTCACAATACTTATTAGATCAATTTTGGATGTTGTTATGGAGCGACAAAAAAATGGAGAAATGATTGAATTAGAAGCTAGAGAAAAAGAGTCTTTATATTTTAAAATCAGCGGGAATAAAAAATTAAGACCAGTCGATTATGATCGTGCATGTTATGACGCATTAATAATTGAAGGTAATAATTCGTTTATTACTTCTTCGATATCTCAAAAGAAAATAAAAGATGCTAAAATCTATTTTAATAAGGAAGTTCAAAAGTTAACTTCGGAATTAATTTTAGATTTATTGAAAAAAATAGAAACTACTAAATTAACTACTATTGCTCTCGAACAAAAGAAAGATGCGGCATTAATGTTTGAACTACAAAATAATAGAGGAAGAGATTTAACCAACATGGAGAAGCTTAAATCATACTTTATGTATCAAATGTATGTCTTTAGTAAAGCTGAAGAAACAAATTCGAATATCGAAAGTATTTCGAATATATTTAAGTTGATTTATGTTATGATAAATGATATAAAATTAAATGAAGATAGTGTCTTAATTTATCATTGTAATGCTTTTTTAAAAAAGGGGTATGGATATCGAACACTGGATGATATTAAAGAGGAATATAAAAAGTCATCTGACAAAGTTGATTGGATTATTAAATTTACGAACGAATTGCATACTACTTTTTCGAATATCAAAAAATTGGAAAATTGTACTAATAAATATTATCATAAGTTAATTCAATTGAAAATACCAGCTTTTATATACCCTTTTTTTATAAAAGGATATAAATATTTTGGAGATGATAATGATAAGATGGATAAATTGTTTAAAATGATGGAAATATTAGTATTCCGTTATAATTTGATAAATAGTAGAGCAGACATAGTGGCTAGGCTCAATGAAGTTTTAGTGGGGTTTAAAGGAAACATTGATAATTTGTTGATAAGCCTTAAATCCAAATTAAATGAAAGCTGGTATTGGGGAGATGAAAGAACTAAAAATTATTTAAATGAATGGATGTATGAGAATTCTGTTCTTAACTATTTGCTTTGGGAATATGAAACTAATATTCAGAATACTGGTTATGTAATAGGTACGATGTCATTAGATAGAGAACAGATAGAACATATTTCTCCTCAAACTCCTCCTAATAACGAAAAGATTGCCTCTGGTTATGATGTCAATGATGATAATTTATATTCTGATAATTTTAAAAATAATTATTTGAACTGTTTAGGGAATTTAATGTTGATTTCTGGTTCTCATAATGCATCAATAGGAAATCAACCATTTAAGAATAAATTGGCGTCTTATAATAATAACCCATTGCTTAATCAACAAGGAGAAATTAAATTATATTATAGTGGAAAAGAAGACGATCCGATTTGGGATATAGAGGCTATTAATAAAAGACACGATAAAATACATCGGTTTGCTGTGAAGAGATGGAGTTTTCCTCTTTTAGAAATTTAGATATAAAATTAGATGAAAAAAATAATAAAAAAAGCATTTTTTTAAGAGTTACTTTTTTATTTATAAAAGAAATCCTCCATTAGCGCTAACATCCCGCTCGTGAGCGCAAAGTAAGTAATGCACGAGCGAGACGCTCGCGCCAGCAACAAAACAAAATCCTATTGTCAAATATAGCCCGTGGTTTCAACCACGGGTACACAATAACGAGTAAGACAATATTAGGTTTCCGTGGTTGAAACCACGGGCTATGCCTATACCGTTTTAGAATAAAAAAAGGAAATCATTCATTCAAAAACTTCCCAACAAACCCTAAAAACTCCATTTCATCCATAGGAAAAAATGCAGAATCATTTTCAAAATCAACGAAACATTTATAGTCGCATTTTTATCTTTTTTAGAAAAATTGTATAAATGTTGCAATTAAATATTACCATCCATTTCGCTTAAATCACAGCGCATGGTTGTCAATATTGGTTTAAATCCAGCCTTTTTATAAGCGTTGACCGCTGCGTTGTTTTCATGGTATACCTCTAATCTAACCTCGGTTATTCCCTGAGATAAAATCCATTTTTTTAGATGGTCAATTAATAGATTATTAAGCCCTCGTCCTCTAAATTCCGGATCGACAAACATAAAACCTAGATGTCCAAAAAAATCATGTTTTTGGTAAGATTTGCCTTGTCGGATTTGGGCATATCCGCAACCAATAATTTGATTGTTAAAGTCTATAACCAAAACTTCTGACTTGCTATCTAAAATAAGCTCCTCTATATCATAATAAAAAAGCTCTCCGTCTTTTAGTGTTACGTCAAAGGGTCTTTCTGCCTTTACTAATAATTGCAGCAATTCGGCAAGTCTAGGTAAATCGGTAGTTAGAGCTCGCCTGATCGATATATTTTTTGTGTCTTGATTCATATTTCAAATATATTGAAAATAAATTCTGACTGAATAAGTATTTATGCTAAAACCTTTTCCTGAATATTCTTTTGAAAAACAAATATGATGATTAAATATAGTTTAAATAAAAAACCTCTCGTTATTGAGAGGTCTTTTATATCTGTTTCAGTTTAGTTAAACTTTAGTTTTTATAGTCGTTTTTGGTTTACGCTTTAATTTTTCGATAATAGCATCGGCTTTTGCGTTTTCACAAATAAATCGCAACGATTCTGCATAACGGTAATAATATACAGGTTCTAAATCTGTGGTAAGGGAAAATAGTTTGCTGTACCATTCGGCTGCTTTTTCGAGTTCGCAATTTGAATACGATGAATTTCCCAGTTTTTGAAACAAGTCTACCGATTTGTAGCCTTTTGCAGCCACCCTTTCGTAAGTTTTTATCACATCCACATAGGCGTACTTATCGCCGACTTTATCGGTTTTATAAAAGGTTTCATTTTGTGAAGCTGCACGAAATGAAAATACGATTAACAATACTAAAATAGCTAGTTTTTTCTGCATCGGTTTTTAGTTTTGGTTGTGGTATTTAATCGTATTCATTAATTGTTTTTGAAAATCTTTTCACAGTAAAAAACAGCAATAAAACAATTATAAACTTCAAATCCTTGTTTTTATTGTATGCTTAATGTGAGTTTTATAGTGCAAATATATGGAAATCAATAACATGAACCGATTTTAAGCGCTGTTTTTTGAATTTACCCGTTGTATTGCACTTTTAAAGTAATTACTTGTTGCTTTAAAAACAGGTGTTTATACCTTGAAAAGGAAGTTTTTTATAATGTATTTTTGGTCAATACTTAAAAAACATAAAACTATGGAATCAGGTTCCGATAAATTATTAAAAGATTTATCTCTTAAATGTACAGCAGGAGACACTAAAATTGCTACTTCTTCAGGAGAAAGATCTATTTTAGATTTCGAAATAGGAGACTCAGTTTTGGCATTTTCTGTAAAATTAGAATCAAACCGACTTGAATTATCTTCATCAGAAGCAAAAGTTACTTTTAGCAGTGGCACGACAGAGAAAGCTCAGGAACTTTATGTTCTTTTAGAGAATTCTCGAGAAATTGTTTGCACTCGAGAGCAGCCCTTTTTACTTAAAAATGGCAAATATGCTAGAGGTTCAGAATTAAGACCAGGACAGGAACTTGTAGATGGGCAAGGCAACGCTGTTAGGATTAAAACTATTTCGTTGAGAAAATACTCTGGAATAATTTATAACATTTCTGTTGGTGATTATAAATTTACCAGTCCTAATGGCCATTTATTATTGGCTCAAGGAGTCATAATAGGAGATTTTGCTTTTCAGGTGTCTTTTGATTTTCTTCCCAATAGTTTAAAAGAATAGAAAAAAGAAGATATAAAAAAAGCAGCTCCTGGTACGAGCTGCTTTTCTAATTTTTAGGGCAAAAAATTAACGACGGAAAGCCGGACTCTGGTTTACAGATTGGTCTAACTTTACAGTCTTAACTTTTTTAGCAGCAACTTTAATTTCGTGTTTCGCAATTTTGTCATTTGCTTTCACTTCAAGAACATAAGTTCCAGCAGGAAAACTTTCTAAACTAATTGTTTTAGAAACTTCCAATTTGTCTGCTGCAGACTCTCCCGCATAAAGTAAGTTGTGATTCTCGTCGTAGATAGAGAAAGATGCATTTTCTACAGTGTCTAAAGTAAAGCTAACTACTTTTCCGTTTCCTGTTTTGATATTTAAAATGTAATCACCTTTTCCATCAATGGCGTAGGTAAACACAGTCGCTAAAAAAAAGGCAGCAACTAAACCAGCTTTGGTAAATTTTGTCATGTTTTTTTTAAATTGTTAATTACTAAATGTGGAACGCGTAAAACTACAAATACAAATTTAATTTTTTGCAATAAAAAGGCATTTTTAAATGCATAAGTTGTTGAATTGTAATTATTTCTGTATTTTGTTTGAACTATGTACGTAATTACTGGGCTCGCGGATTTATTTTTGTGAATATTTTTTAGTGCTTAAAAATCAAAGGGTTGTAATTAATAAGAATAATTTTCAGAAAATTGATTCGTTTTATTGTTTTGCTTTTGTCACTAAACAAAAAAACAGCCCTATAACCACAAAGAGCTGTTTCTTAAATCGTAATTTTTAAATTTTTTAACCTTGTTTTATACCTTTTTGGCTCTATAAATTCTTAACGTGCTGCAACACTTGAATTTTTAGCAAAACCTGATTTGTAAACTAATGAAACTGCATTTTTTGATAAAGATGCATTATCATTAATCGTAATTTCATATTTCGCTCTTTTTGCATTGTCTTCCACTTCTAAGAAATAAGTCCCTTCTGGAAATTCTTCTAAACTGAAAGTTCTTAAAATTCCATCTTTACCAGATGCGCTTTCAGAATAGATTAAAGTTCCATCATTGTCATAAATAGCTAAATTGGCTTTCTGTACTTTATTAAGTGCGAAAGTGATCAGTTTTCCATTAGCTTTTAATACATGAAGATTAAATTCTCCATTTCCATCAATTGCGTACGTGCTTATTCCTGTGAAAAGCAACGCTGCTACTAAACTCAATTTTGCAATCTTTTTCATGGTACTTAGGTTTTAAATTATTAGTTCTAATTCTCTGATGCTAAATTACTTATGTATTACATGAAAAAGCGCAACTGTATTTTCCTATTTCTGTGCTATATTCTCATTTACGAAACCGTTATAGGTTAAAAAGTAAATTATTTTTAACGTTTTTGTTAATTCAGTTATTATTTTTTAATTTTTTTCTTGATTTTGATTTTACATTGAGCTAAGGTTTTTTTTACATATAAAAGGTGTGTTTAAATGCAAAGTTCGCAAAGATTTACGCAAAGGGCGCTAAGAATTATTATACAAGAGTTTTATAAAAACGAAAAAGTTCGCAAAGTTATGTGAAAAAAAACTTTGTGAACTTTGCGTAAATCTTTGCGAGCTTTGCGGTAAAAAACTTTGTGGTAAAAAAAAAAACAGCTCAATAACCACAAAGAGCTGTTTTTAAAACTTTTGAAAGTTTTTAAACTTACTAACTATCTAACCTCACTTTATACTTTATGAAAGCATAAACTTTTTATCGTGTTGCCACGCTTGTATTTTTAGCAAAACCAGCTTTGTAAACTGAAGAAACTGCGTTTTTAGATAAAACAGAAGCATCATCAGTTATTGTGATTTCGTATTTTGCTTTTTTCATATTGTCTTCAACTTCTAAGAAATAAGTTCCTTCTGGAAACTCTTCAAGACTGAAAGTTCTTAAAATTCCATCTTTTCCTGAAGCTATTTCAGAATAAATTAGAGATCCATCTTTGTCATAAATAGCTAAGTTGGCTTTTTGTGTTTGGTTAAGACCAAAAGTGATTGTTTTGCCATTAGCTCTAATTACGTGCAGATTAAAATCTGCTGCTCCATCAATTGCATATGTGCTTATTCCTGTGAAAAGCAATGCTGCTACTAAACTCAATCTAATAATCTTTTTCATGGTATTTAGTTTTTAAATTAATAGTTCTAATTCTCTGATGCTAAATTACTTCAGTTGTAAGTAAAAAATCAATACTATATTCTCCAATTTATATGCTATATTCTCATTTACGAAACCGTTATAGGTTAAAATTTGAATTATATTTATCGTTTT
Organism: Flavobacterium sp. TR2; assembly: GCF_025252405.1. Taxonomy (NCBI): domain Bacteria; kingdom Pseudomonadati; phylum Bacteroidota; class Flavobacteriia; order Flavobacteriales; family Flavobacteriaceae; genus Flavobacterium; species Flavobacterium sp. TR2. The sequence continues at coordinate 2,638,872 of NZ_CP104307.1, forward strand.
TGCCAATTCGATTATTATTTTTTAACGTTTTTCGTGATTTTTAATTTACAATGAGATAACGATTTGTTTTAAAAATGTAAGAATTATAAAGATGCTAAGGTTCCAAGATGCTGAGATTCTAAGTTTTTATTTGGATTGTGTATTGTAACGCAAAGTTCACAAAGGTTTTTTGAGTAAATTTTATTGAATAAAAAAGTTCGCAAAGGTTTATCTAGATATAGTTTTGCGAACTTTACATTTATATGCATCACTTTAGATAAAAACTTTGTGAACATTGCGTAACCTCTAAGCCTTTGCGTTAAAAAAAAATCTGAATTTAACTGCGAAGCTTTGTCTAAAATAAACTTTGCGAACTATGCGGTAAAAAATCTTCGCATTAAAAAACTTCCATGGTTAAGGAAAGTAAAGAGCAAAAAAAAACAGCTCAGTAACCACAAAGAGCTGTTTTTAAAACTTTTGAAAGTTTTTAACTTACTAACTATCTAACCTCACTTTTTATACTGTATTAGAGTATAAAGTTTTAAGTGCCGTGAAGAATTGCACTTAACTTTAATATTTTTCTTAGTTAATAGAAACTGTTCCTTTTGAAGACAAAACAGAACTATTATTGTTAACAGTAATATCGTATTTTACTTTTTTGAAGCTATCAGCAACTTCTAAAATGTATTTTCCTTGAGGAAATTCTTCTAAACTGAAAGTTCTTAAGATTCCTGTTTTACCAGAAGCATTCTCAGTATAGATTAAATTACCATTTGTATCATATATACTAATTACTGCTTTTTGTAATTGATTAATTCCAAAAGCAATTACCTTGCCATTTCCTTTTAATACGTGAAGATTTAACGCTTCATTTCCATCAATTGCATAAGTGCTCATTCCTGTTAGCAGTACTGCGCACACTAAACTTAATTTCATAATCTTTTTCATATTCTGTAGTATTAAATTTTTTTCGTTCATTTCTCTGAGGCAAAATTATAATGGCATCTGTGTTATTTTAACATCTGTATTTTCCAATTTATATGCTATATTCTCATTTACGAAACCGTTATATGTTAAAATTTGGCTTTAATGTTGTGTTTTTGTTAATTTGATTGTTTTTCTTCAAATTTTTTTAAAAACTATATATATCTTAAATTTTCCATCTTTCTTACAATTTTTAGCATATTGACATAAAAAGAAGGTTTAAATGGGATAAATAGAAAAAAAACAGGAAAAAAAAATAAGACCCTAAAAAAAAGCCAATTTTGATATAAATTTTTCAGTATTTTGAGTGTTGTTTTAATGTAAAATTCGCATTTACGAAACCGTTATAGGTTAAAATTTAAATTATTTTAGGTGATTTTGTTAAATTTGCTATTATTTTTTAAAGAAATTATCATGAAGACAATTGCCCCTGCTCTTGAAGTGATAACTAACTCATATGGAAGTTCTTTTACCTACACTAAACACGCCGAAAAGACCAATAGCAAAGCTCATTTATGGCACTATCATCCAGAAATTGAGTTGGTTTATATAAATGGTGGGGCTGGAAAAAGACAAATAGGAAGCCATGTTTCTTATTATACCAATGGTAGTTTGCTTTTAATAGGAGCTAATTTGCCGCATTGCGGTTTTACAAACGAACAGACAGGGAATACAACGGAAACCGTTATCCATATTAAGCCTGAATTTTTAGGAAGCGATTTTTTTGTCGCTCCCGAAATGAAAAAAGTGCAGAATATTTTGAAGCAGGCTAAAGGCGGAATTGCTTTTGGCGGAGAAACGAAAAAACGCATCGGAAAGAAAATCGAAATGATGGAAAATGAACCGCCGTTTCAGAGACTAATGACGCTTTTGAGTGTTTTAGACGAATTAGAATCGGCTGATGAATATACCATTTTAAACGCAGACGGATTTTCGATGGAACTTCAGACTCAAGATAATGACCGCATGAATGTGGTTTTCAATTTTGTGAAAGATCATTTTCAGGAATCTATTTCAATAGATGAGGTTTCAAGTCTGGTAAGTATGACAACTCCATCTTTCTGCCGTTATTTTAAGAAAATTTCAAACAAAACATTTACAGAGTTTGTAAACGAATATCGTTTAGTGCACGCATCTAAACTTTTGGCAGAACAGCCTATGAGTATTAATGAAGTTTGCTACGAAAGCGGTTTCAATAATTTCAGCCACTTTAGTAAATCGTTTAAACAATATACAGGTAAAAGCGCTTCGCAATACCGTCATGAACATAAGATTATAATTAGTTAGTTTATAGGTTAAAAGTTTTTCAGCCACGAATTCACGAATTTTTTAATATAAATTCGTGAGTTCGTGGCTAATTTTTTCACCATCCAAACAGGTCGGATTTTTCATATGTTTTATTCTGAAAAAAGGTATATTTACAAACCCTAACCAGAAAAAAAATCAAAATGAAGAAATTTAAAATGCTATTGTCTGCATTTTTGCTGTGTCTTGCCACCATGACATACGCCGCAAAAGTAGACACACTTCAAGTTGCCAGTACCGCAATGGGTAAAACCTATAAAGCAGCGGTAGTTTTGCCAAATTCGTATACTAAAAGTAAAACCGCTTTTCCGGTTATGTACCTGCTGCATGGCGCGTACGGACATTTTAGCGACTGGCTAAAAAATACGCCAAACAAAAAACTGGTTCATAACCTGGCAGATCAGTATAACATGATTATCGTAATGCCAGAAGGCGAGACGTTTAGTTTTTATATTGATAGTCCTGTAAATAAAGAAAGCCAGTTTGAGACTTTTATAACTCAGGAAGTCATCCAGAAAGTAGACAAAACATATAAAACCATTGCCAATAAAAGCGGAAGAGTAATAACGGGACTTTCTATGGGTGGTCATGGTGCTTTGTATTTATCGGCCAGACATCCAGAATTGTTTTGTGCGGCAGGGAGTATGAGTGGTGCGGTAGATATGAGTACGATGCTTAATAGAGATTCGTCCGCTCAAATTGTAAAATTAATGCAGCCAGTTTTTGGAGACAAAAGCGGAAATACCGAATTGTACGAGCAAAATTCTGTTTTAAGAATGGCAGATAAAATAAAAGCAAACAAATTGCCGCTAATAATAGACTGCGGTGTTGATGATTTTTTGATTGAACCTAATAGAGAATTGCACAGAAGATTGGTTTACAATAAAGTTGACCACGATTATATAGAACGTCCAGGAGCTCATACTTGGGATTATTGGGAAAACTCGCTTCCGTACCACGCATTATTTTTTAATAAAATACTAGCTAAAAATCAGGGTGCTGCGAAAAAATAGGAACATTTTTATTTCAAAATAAGCCAAATCTCTTTTTTTGGTTTAATTTTTGGAATACCTTTATAGTATAATCCTTAAAAAAAAATAATTATGAAAAAGATACTTACCTTATTTGCAGTTATCGGTTTAATTGCATTTTCTAGCTGTGAAGGACCAGAAGGGCCTCCGGGAAGAGATGGTTTGACTGGAGAAGCATTCGAAATTTTAAACACAAATTTTTCATATAATGTTGACAACGGTTATTTCATCTCTGGATCTTTTAGAAATAGAATTGGAGATGATTTGTTTGATGATGAAACGGTTTTAATTTATAGATTAAAAGGAACAATAAATCCGCAAACTCCTATTTGGCAATTAATTCCAACTACGCTCTATTTTAATAATGGAGATGAAATAACATACGATTATGATTTCAGTAAAAAAGATTTTCAAATTTATGTAGGAGCAAATTACAATCTTGCGGAAACTCCTAGTTATATAAATAACCAATCTTTTCGTATTGTTATAATTCCTTCTGCCTTAGCTTCGACAGTTAATAAAAATAGTCTTAATGATGTAATGAAAGCCGCTAAATTAAGTGAGAGTCAAGTCCAAAAAATTAAGTTGTAATGTTTTTGAGAACTTCATAAAAAAAAGGAAATCGTAAGATTCCCTTTTTTTTTGGATGAATGTAAAAAGATTTTTAGTTTTTTAAAAATGTTACTTGAGTGCTTCTGCGATCTCCAGTATTGATATTTATAAAATAAACTCCCGGCGGTAAGGTGGAAATGTCCATACTTATTTTGGTTGGACTTATTATTGAATAATTATTAGAATTGACAATTATTCCATTAGTATTGGCTATGGTTATTGATTTTGAAGCTATTTTGATAAAAATGTCGCCTCTGCTATTTTCAATATAAATAATAGAAGTGGCTGGATTTGGGTAAACAACAATCGATGGAATTGTGTTTTCAGAACTAATAGATTTTAAATTTGTTTCATTACTATAACTTATCAATGTTCCTGAAATCCAACTTTTGTCATAAATTTCATAATTAGCTTTTACAATTCTTCGATAATTGTAATCATTTTGAAATTTGTATTGGGCTCCTTGTCGTCCTGTATTTATTACTTGAAGAACTTGATTGGGAAGGTAATCTTTTGATGTTGCTCCAGGTATATTAATCCATGTCGAAGAAGATCTGTCTATGCTCTGTACTTGCCATTGAAATGTTGTTGATTTAATGGTAAAGTTTGTCCCATTTATGCCAGAGTTATCAATAATTGGTGTTGTGCCATTAATTATTGATGGTTTTTCAAAATCCGATTCAGAATTAATCTTTAAAACTTGATCACAGCAAATAGTATTATTAAAACGCAACCTTCTAACGATAATTTTAAATTCATTACTTACTCTTGAAATGTTTTTATAAATTGCTATTCTTCTTACTGTGTAATATGTATCTTCAAAATTTGAAAGTTGCGATGGATCTGAAAAATCAATTGATTCGCTATTTGCATTAGGAATAGTAATCCATGGATTGCTATTGTATTTGATGTCTTTATATTCCCATTTATAGCTATCTACATCTTTAATGTCATCACCTCTTTGATTTGTATGATTTGGATCGCTTAAAATATTCAAATTTACTTTAGAAACGGGACCGTTTATATTTAGAGTTTTGAGGCTAGATAACTCGTAATACCCTTCTTGGTTAGGAACAGAACCATCAGTTGAGGAAATATTGTTGGTTAATATTGGAGATTGAACTACAGTAACAGTGATGGTGTTGCTTTTGTTAGGATACTCATTTCTATAAACATATCCTAAACTTCTTGTTACTGTAAAGTTTTCAGGAGATGTTATATAATCTATGTCTAGGGTTTTGTTAGCAAAATCTGCCTTTGTGTTTAAGCTGCTGTTGCCTTTTGTTTCCCATTTAGTATTAATGCCATAAGGTTCTTTTTCGTAAGGATTTAAAAATTGAGAACCAGTTATGAGTTGTGGCTTGTCTCCTAATCTAACAGTTTGATTACAGCATAATGTATTGTTTATCTTTGTTGGATTTGGTGCGTCAGCAGGAGGGTTTAGAGTGGTTCCTGTTGTCATTGTTGCATTTTTAATTACAGCTAAATTCGAACTTCTATAAGCTGTTCCAGCAGTTGTTTTGTATTCGGCAAATATAAACCCACCAGACGTTAGAAAATCAGTCCAGTATAAATTTATTACCATGCTTCGAGTTGCAGTTTTTCCACCACCAAAATACAAATTACCACCATTTCCGCCAGCTGCAACATTGGCATTTGCAATGTTTAAATTGGAGTAGTAAACAGTTATTGTTCCTTGATCATTGACAGCGACATTACTTGGGATTTCAACTTTAATATTTAATGAAATAGTTGAATTTGGGACAGAGGCTAGATTAATTGGCCCAGCATTTACGTTAGTATTATTTACCGCTGTAGGCGTTAAAGTGACTTTTTGAGAAAATACTAATGTGCTTAGCATTAGCATTATAATAATTGGTAAGTAATTCTTTTTCATAAAAATTTAAATTAAAAGTCTAAGATAATTATTTGTAGGTAATTTCTCTAATTTTTAATGTTAAATTATAGGAAAAGTAATGAGTTATACAGATGTTTGTAGTAAAAAAAGGAAATCGCAAGATTTCCTTTTTTATGAATATATGTTTTGATGCTAATTATTCTTCGCTTGACGAATCATTTAAAACTTTTTCTGGGCCGAACTTAAGAGAAACCAAAATTCCTACTAGAAGAGATAAAGCAATAAATCCTAAAGAAGCCCATTCTGGAACGTGGAAGAAATCGTGCAAAAGCATTTTTAATCCAACGAAAGCTAATATTGCTACCAAGCTGTATTCTAAATAACTGAATTTTGCCAGCATATTTGCTAAGAAGAAATACATAGAACGCAATCCTAAAATAGCAAATATATTCGAACTAAATACCAAAAACGGATCTTTGGTAATCGCAAGAATTGCAGGAACGCTATCTACAGCAAATAAAACATCCATTACCTCAATAACAATTAGAGCTACAAATAATGGAGTAGCGGCTTTTTTTGCTGTTTTGGTTGAAATGAAAAATCGCTCTCCGTCCGTTTCAGATGTTATAGGCATAACTTTACCCAAAGCTTTATAGATAAAAGAATCTTTTGGGTGAAAATCTTCTTCTTCGCCAGAAAAAAGCATTTTTATAGCAGTAAATATCAAGAAAACTCCAAAAACATAAGTTGTCCAAGCAAATTTATTAATCAGCATTACTCCGAAGAAAATCATCAATCCGCGGAAAACTATAGCGCCCAAGATTCCCCAGAACAAAACACGGTGTTGGTATTTTTGCGGAATTTTGAATGAAGCAAAAATAATGGCAATAACAAAAATGTTGTCGACACTAAGCGAGAGCTCGATCAGATACCCTGTTATAAACTTCATGGAAGCGACAGCCGGTTTTAAGTTGTCTGGATTTGCAATATAATCTGTGGTGTATAACCAATAAATTACTCCTGAAAAAAGAAAAGATAAAGTAACCCAAACCAAAGTCCATTTGCTGGCTTCTTTTGTACTAATAATATGTGGCGTTTTGTTGAAGACACCTAAGTCTAAAGCAAGAATAAAAACTACAGCAAGTAAAAAGAGTGACCAGACTATCATAATGATTTTTTTTAATGATTTACAAAGATAAGTTTTGAATTCTAACTTAAAAATTAAATTTATCAGAAACTTACTTTTAAAATGAAGTAATTTTTGTTAGCACAAGAGTCAGATGTGAAATGTAAAAAGGGGTTCCGGACTCCGTTTGAACTGACACAAGGAAAATTTGAGATAAAGGTTGTCACATTGAGCGAAGTCGAAATGCTTTTGATAAAAAAAAAGTGCCATCAAACAAATGATGGCACTTTCAAGATGTATGGTAAGCTTCGAATTATAGCGCTGAGTTAACAGTTTTGATAATTCTAGCAGCAATTTTGTAAGGGTCTCCGTTTGAAGCTGGTCTTCTGTCTTCTAACCAACCTTTCCATCCTTTTTGAACAGTCATTAAAGGGATTCTGATAGAACATCCTCTGTCTGATACTCCGTAAGAGAAATCGTTGATAGAAGCAGTTTCGTGTTTACCAGTTAAACGCTGATCGTTGTAAGCTCCGTAAACCGCGATGTGCTCTTTTGTAACAGGGCGGAAAGCCTCGCAGATTTTCTCGTAAGTTTCTTGAGAACCGCACGTTCTAAGAACTGTGTTAGAGAAGTTCGCGTGCATTCCAGAACCATTCCAGTCTGTGTCTCCTAGAGGTTTTGGGTGATATTCGATATAGTAACCATATTTCTCAGTCAAACGGTCTAATAGGTAACGAGCAACCCAGATTTCGTCTCCAGCTTTTTTAGCTCCTTTAGCGAATAATTGGAATTCCCATTGTCCGCAAGCAACCTCTTGGTTGATTCCTTCAAAGTTGATACCTGCAGCAATACATAAGTCAGCGTGCTCTTCAACTAATTTTCTACCGTGTGTGTTTTTTCCACCTACAGAACAGTAGTACATCCCTTGTGGAGCAGGGTATCCTCCAACTGGGAAACCAAGTGGAAGTTGAGTTTTAGTATCCATGATGAAATACTCTTGTTCGAATCCAAACCAAAAATCATCATTATCATCATCAATTGTAGCTCTACCGTTAGAAGGGTGTGGTGTTCCGTCAGCATACATAACTTCGCACATTACTAACCATCCGTTGATACGAGTTGGATCTGGATAGATTGCAACAGGAACTAATAAACAGTCAGAAGATCCACCTTCAGCTTGTCTTGTTGATGAACCATCAAATGACCAATTTCCAAGTTCTTCTAATGTCCCTTTGAAGTTTTCGTGCTCTTCAACTTTAGTTTTACTTCTAAGATTTTGAGTTGGTTCATATCCGTCTAACCAAATGTACTCTAACTTAATTTTAGCCATAATAATATAAATTAATTTTTTTGTTTTTTTTCGTTGGGTCAAATATAGATTTATTTTTTCAGTCCCAAAAATTAGGGGGCTATTTTGTTTTACGAAGTATAATTTTTTGGATAAGCGCAATTTTGATAGGGGTATATTTTAAAAAAAGCAATTTTATTAACCTTAAAAAAATAAATTCGTAATAATAACAGCTCATTTTTGAATTTCTGAGTTAAGAAATTATGAAAAAATGTTTATTTAATCAATAATACCGTACAGTTTTGTTATATTTCTATGATTTGAATTCATTATTCTTCGAAAAAAGCATTTTATGTTGAAAAATTGTCGTTCAAAAATCTAAATTTTATATTCCAAGTAGGTACTTTATTTGTTTATATTTGCTGATCATTTTTTAATGAAAATTATTACGAATTTAAATATACATAACCATGTCAACATTACGTTTCCAAGCTTTACAAGAAGCTTCTAACAGAAAGCCGGTGCATTTTGAAGAAATTGGCCGAAAGTCAAATCTTTTCGGAGCCAATGTGTTTAATGAAAAAGCAATGAAGCAATATTTAACTTCAGATGCTTTTAAAGGAGTAAGAGATGCTATCCAGCATGGTACAAAAATAGACCGAAAGCTGGCAGATTATATTGCCATGGGAATGAAAGAATGGGCTTTGGCAAAAGGCGTTACGCATTATACGCACTGGTTTCAGCCTCTTACAGGAACTACAGCAGAAAAACATGATGCTTTTTTTGAGACTTCTTACGACGGAAGCGATCCAGTTGAAAAATTTGGCGGCGCGCAATTGGTGCAGCAAGAGCCAGATGCTTCAAGTTTCCCGAACGGCGGAATTAGAAATACTTTTGAAGCAAGAGGTTATACAGCTTGGGATCCAACGTCTCCAGCTTTTATATATGGTACAACTTTATGTATTCCGACCGTTTTTATTGCGTATACAGGTGAAGCTTTAGATAACAAAATACCTTTATTGCGAGCATTATCTGCAATTGACGAAGCGGCTACAGAAGTTTGCAAGTACTTTGACAAAAACGTAAAAAAAGTAACGGCAACATTGGGATGGGAGCAAGAGTATTTCTTGATTGACAAAGCCTTGGCAAATTCTCGCCCTGATTTGATGATGACAGGAAGAACATTATTAGGGCATACTTCTGCAAAAGGGCAGCAGCTAGACGATCATTATTTCGGATCAATTCCGACACGCGCTCTTACTTATATGAGAGATTTGGAGCAGGAATGTATGTTATTAGGAATTCCGGTAAAAACGCGTCACAATGAGGTTGCGCCAAATCAGTTTGAATTGGCTCCGATTTTTGAAGAAACAAATTTAGCGGTTGACCACAACTCCTTATTAATGGATGTCATGCAGAGAGTGGCAGAGCGTCATGATTTTAAAGTATTATTTCACGAAAAGCCATTTAAAGGCGTAAACGGTTCAGGAAAACATAATAACTGGTCTTTGGCAACTGATACTGGAGTAAATTTATTGAGTCCGAGCAAAACGCCAATGAGTAATTTGCAGTTTCTGACTTTCTTTATTAATACGATAAAAGCTGTAAACGATAACGAAACTCTTTTAAGAGCTTCAATCGCAACGGCAAGCAACGATCATAGGTTAGGTGCAAATGAAGCGCCGCCAGCAATTATGTCGGTATTTATTGGAGCTCAGTTGACTAAAGTTTTGTCTGAATTAGAAAGCGTTACAACTGGAAAACTTTCTCCAGAAGAAAAAACAGATCTTAAATTGAACGTGGTTGGTAAAATTCCAGACGTATTATTAGATAACACCGATCGTAATAGAACTTCTCCTTTTGCCTTTACAGGAAATAAATTTGAGTTTAGAGCTGTAGGGTCCAATTCAAACTGTTCAAATGCAATGACAACTTTAAATGCGATTGTAGCAAAACAGTTAATTGACTTTAAAAATGAAGTAGAAAACCTGATCGAGACCAAAGACATGAAAAAGGATGATGCTATTTTTAATGTCTTAAGAGAATACATCAAGCAATCTAAAAAAATCCTTTTTGAAGGCGACGGTTATAGCGAAGCTTGGGAAAAAGAGGCCGAAAGAAGAGGTTTAAGCAATTTTAAAACAACTCCAGAAGCTATTAAGGCTAAGGTTTCAAAACAAGCTTTGACTTTATTTGAAGAGCTGGGAATTTTTAATCATGTTGAGGCTGAAGCACGCTACGAAATTGAATTGGAAGAATACACTAAAAAAATCCAGATCGAAGGAAGAGTTTTGGGAGACATTGCTAGAAACCATGTAATTCCGACCGCTATTCGTTATCAAAATACTTTAATTGAAAACGTAAAAGGTTTAAAAGAAATCTTCGGAAAAGACTTTGAGACTATTGCAAAAGAGCAGATCGTTTTAATTAAAGAAATTTCAGGTCATATAGAAGGGATCAATTCTAAGGTGTTGGCGATGACTAATGAAAGAAAAAAAGCAAATCAGCTTACAGATGCTCAAAAAATGGCAGAAGCATATTGCAATAATGTAAAACCATATTTTGATGAAATTCGCAATCACTGTGATAAATTAGAATTATTAGTAGATGACGAAAGCTGGACATTGACTAAATACAGGGAATTATTGTTTACCAAATAACAGTAATGTAACATTTTGTTAAAGCCTGTCTCAAAAAGACAGGCTTTTTTTTGAGATTATAATAAAATTTCTGTTCATAAACTCTTTTTTAGCGTCTATAAAGCCTTAAATGTAAATAAATTGTAATAAGTCGCTTTTTTCCTATGAAAATTTTTAATCATTCTGGCAGTTCATCGAGATAGTTTTACAGTTTATCGAAAAGAGGTTAATATCTTGTAAAATAGGTATTTATACCTAGGTTTCAATTCGAGAAAGTTTTCTAATTTTGATCATGAAGTTGAGAAAATAGCATAAAATTATTCTCAAAAAACGGTCTAAAGCTCCTCTTTTCCTGCCCAGGATAATAACCTACAGAAGAACCTACATAATAAGTTGTATTAATAACCAATTAAATATATTTATTATGAAAAAAGTAATTCTAAGCATCTCCGCGATGCTGTTTGCAGGTGTAGCAGCCTTTGCACAGGCTAATACTAGTGATGTAGACCAGACAGGTCTGTTGAATGGTGCGTTAGTGGTTCAAGTTGGAGAACAAAATGTTTCAGATGTTGACCAAATTGGTATTGCAAACGTTTCTATTGTTGGACAATATGGAGACAACAATGATTCTCAAATTCTACAATTAGGCGCAGGAAACCTTGCTGTTGTAACACAAATTGGAAATGACAATGAATCTGATATTTTCCAAGGATTTTGGGTAGGAAACCAAGCATTTGTAACTCAATTTGGAGCAGACAACTCTTCAGATATTTACCAATTAGGAGATGATAATACAGCTGTTACTACTCAAGTAGGCTGGCTTAACAATTCAATCACAGCTCAAGCTGGATATGATAACTGGGCTAATACAGAACAATATGGAATCTTCAATAATGCATTTACTCTTCAACTAGGATACGACAATATGTCAAGCATCCAACAGTATGGAATTGGTAACTTTGCTGCAACAGCTCAATTTGGAGACTCTCACAATAGTACTGTTACACAAACTGGATTCCTTAACGGAAGCTTAGTAATCCAATCTAACTAAAACAAACCAGGAAAAGGAAGAACTCGATATATCAGTTCTTCCTTTTTTTATTATTTCAAAAAATCATGAAAGCTATTATAATCATATTGTTTCTTTTTACAGAAATGATATTCTCACAATCAATTGATAGGAATATAAATGATTTTGTAATAGCCTTAAACGAATCAAACAATAAAAATCAGCAAAACACCAATCAATACATTATAAGCCATAACATAGTAAAAATTTCACAAATTGGCAATTTCAATCAAGCCAACCTCACCATTATCAGTAACAATGCATATGTAACTGCACAGCAAACTGGTAACAACAACTACATGAATGTCTACAAAAAAGCAGACGAAATAAATCAATCCTATATACAGTCAGGTAATAATAACTATATAAGTGATGTTTCATTGTACTCCCGCGGAGTCGAATCGATGAAGGTCAATCAAGATGGCAATAATTTAACGGTTTTCAGTTCAGGATCAAATTCAATATCTAAGGATATGATCATTAATCAGTCTGGAAATTCTGGTACAATTTACGTATTCAATCGCTAGGTCATGAAAAAGTATCAAAACATAATTGTTGCATTTTTTTTTATTTTTTTTTCTGAAAACGGATTTTCACAAGCCGAATACAATAAAGAGGTAAAAGCGAAAATCGAAGTCAAAGAAATTGAGAATTTGTTATTTATAACCGGAACTGCAGAAAATTTAAAATCAGAGTTTAAGAATATTTCATATAAACTAAGTGTATTCAAAAAAAACAAATCAAGTTCAAATAAATCAACCAATGCACAAAACGGAAGAGCAACATTAGAACCCATTCAAAAAATTGAATTGTCCAAAACACAAGTCAATTATACAAAAGAGGATGAAGTGATTGTAATGTTATTGATTTATGATGAAAAAGATGCCATAATTGGTAAAGACCGAATTGTTTTTGGAGAAGAAACAGAATCTGATGCGGGAAAATCTATTCCTGCTGACGGCATAGAAATGGTTGGAATTGTAGCCAATGACACCAAAACTAAGCTTGGAAATGATTTTTATGACACGTTTTATGCTCAGTATTCTAAACTGAAGATCCATACCACTAAAATTGTAACCGTTCAAGAAGAATTGACTTTTGGGCGCACGACAAAAATTACAATATTGGTAGACAGTGATATTATAGAGGAGTTTATTTCACGTCCTGACGAAGACTTTTTAAAGTACATGGCCGATTCTGCGGCTTCAAAAGTGTTCAAGTACTTTAAAGATCTAGAAAAGCAGAGCAAAATGATTACTCAATACTAAAATCAAGGATTGAGTATACTATTTCGATAAAGAGTTTACTATTTAATTCAAACTAAAAAAGTTCTATATGAAAACTATAGCTTTATTACTATGCTTATTGGGTTTTAGTACAATTTCTGTTGCGCAAAACCTTGCTTATAAGCCGGCAAACCCAAATTTTGGAGGAGAAACCTTCAATTACCCATGGCTGCTCAGTTCGGCGCAGGCCCAAAATGATTATAAAGATAATACCAATACGGGCTATAAACAGCAGACAGATTTGGAACGATTTAAAAGCAATTTGAATAATCAGCTGCTAAACAGGCTTTCAAATTCATTATTCGAAAACCAATTTGGAAGCAGCACAGGTACAGGTAATGGCACGGGAACGGGAACGGGTACAGGCACAGGTACTGGAAACGGTAGTCTTTCTCCAGGAACCTATGTTTTCGGATCCTTGTCAGTTGATATTTACCATTCTAATTTAGGATTGGTGGTCGATGTTTTGGATACAGATACAGGTGAGCAGACACAGGTAATTCTTCCAGGGCAATAAATTTTGGTTTGTCCATAAAAAAAGGTTCAGGTATTATTTTAAATAATTGAGATTATGAATAAAAGTCCCCTTTTTCTATTTTTATTAATTTGCCTATTCTCAGGTTGTGGAGCATATTTTAATCAGCCTGTGGGAGTGCAGAAAGCGGTATATGGAGAAAATACTCCTGCGACTGCCAAATTGGTAGAAATGCCAAAACCCAAAGAGCAGATAGTTGTTGGTGTGTACAAATTTAAAGATCAGACTGGGCAATATAAACCTACTGAACTTGGAAGCACCTTTAGCACCGCTGTTACGCAAGGAGCCACATCTATTTTGATAAAAGCCTTGCAAGATTCAAAATGGTTTGTGCCCATAGAACGTGAAAATCTGGGGAATCTTTTAAACGAAAGAAATATTATTCGTTCTACCCGTCAGGAATATGCTTCTAAAACAGAACCTAACGAAGCAGTCTTAACACCGCTTTTGTTTGCAGGAGTTTTGCTTGAAGGAGGAATTATTTCTTATGATACCAATATTATTACAGGCGGTTTTGGTGCCAGATATTTTGGTGCGGGCGGTTCAACCCAATACAGACAAGACAGAGTTACGGTTTATTTAAGATTAGTTTCCACTTCAAACGGAAAAATATTAAATACGGTTTACGTTTCTAAAACTATCTTATCGCAAAGCATTGATGCGAGTTTATTTAGATATGTCAATTTAAACAGGCTTTTGGAGGTTGAAACCGGTTTTACCCGAAACGAACCTATTCAGATGGCCGTAACAGAAGCCATAGAAAAAGCTGTTGAAGGGCTTATAGTTGATGGAATCAAAGACAAACTGTGGGAAGTAAATGCCCCTCAAAAACAAGTTGATGATTTCGTAGCAGAATATGACAGAGAAAGAAGTGAAGCCGATTTGGCACAATTGTACAATAGAAATTTAACCGAAAGACGAGCCCGTTTTGGAATTGAAGCTTCTGGTGGAATTGCTCTAATGCAAGGAGATTATCCAAATCCGGTTCCGAAACCAATGATTAGAGGTGCTGCAAAATTTTTCTTTACGCCAACATTTGCTTTAAGCGCTTCATCAAATGCATTTTGGCTGGCAAATAAAGATAGGCTCGATGTAGGATATGTTTCGTTAGACCTCAATTTAGAATGTTTAGTCCTGCCGCGAGATGTCTTTACTCCCTACGTTTTTGCTGGAACTGGAGTTGAGTTTAATAAAAAATACGAAAATATAGCCAGCAAAGTCCAGTGCGGGGCTGGAGTAGAATATCTCGCAACAAACTATTTAGGAATAAAAGCCTATGGAGAGTTTAACGCTCCTTTTAGTGACAATGTCGATTATGTAGTTAACGGTGTTCGAGACGATTACTATTGGCGGTTTGGTTTAGGATTAACCTATTATTTTCCAAAAAGCAGCAATTACAAGAAAAAATAGTAAACCCTCGTGATATTTTTTAGGCTTTTTATAAAGTGGTTACAAGAGTAAATACAAAACAGGTTTAATGAAAATAGGTCTCAAATGAAAATAGGTTTAAAAATTTTGGCGTGCTTTATTCTTTTAATGTCTTGTAGCGAAGAACAGCTTGACAATACAGGAACAGGAAAAATAAAAGGAAGAGTTGTAGACGTGCGCGGATACACAGGAATCGAAAATGCTCGTGTTTCTTCAAACCCCACTACAAGCACAGTTTATACAGATAAAGATGGCTACTTTACAATAGAAAAAGTACCCGTAGGAAAATATGCTTTTCAGGCTCAAAAAGATGGTTTTATTGCCAGATTTGTACCTGCAACAATCGAAGCGGATATTGAAATAGAAGTCATTTTTGAGTTAGAAGTATCAACTGCGACCAACAAACCGCCAGAAATTCCGGTGCTTACTGCGCCTGCAGACAATGCAACGGGACAAGCTTTAAGCCTTGATCTGACCTGGACAGCCAAAGACCCAGAAGGAGATCCGCTTACTTATACGGTTACGGTAAAAAACGGAACTACTGATGAAGTCAAAACATATTCTGACCTAAAAACGACAACTCTAAATATTAAAGATTTAAGTTATAGCACCAAATATTATTGGCAGGTATCGGTTAGCGACGGAATAAATAAGCCCATAAACAGTGTGACAAATTCATTTAGAACATTAGCCTTTCCAAACCCAAGGTATATGTATGTTAAAAAGATAAAAAACAACAATGTCATATTTACAGCAGATGAAAACGGAAATGAACTCCAATTGTCATCAGCTGAGGTGAATAGCTTTAGACCAAGAAAAAATTTGAGCATTAATAGAATTGCTTACATAAGTTCTGATGGATCTTTATACCAGATTTTCAGTATGAATCCTGACGGTACCGATGCAAAAAAAATCACCAATTTTATACCGATAGCAGGCTTCAATATGGATAACGTAAGCTATTCTTGGAGCACCAACGGAAGCCAGCTCGTTTATCCGAATTTTGATAAACTCTATCGTATAAACTCAGATGGATCAGGTTTAATACAGCTGTTTAAAACCCCTAACGGCAAATTTATTTCGGAATGCGAATGGAGCCGCGATGGCAGCCAGATTGTCTTAAAAGTAAATGATGTATCAGGTTATGGCGTAGAAATTTATGCAATAGATATGAATGGAAATGTCTTGTACCAAGTGCTTTCTGGAGTGACAGGAGGTGCAAGCGGAATTGATATTTCGGTCGATAATGCAAGAGTCGTCTATACAAGAGATGTTTCTGGGTTTGAAAATTCAGATTACAGACGACTAGATTCCAGAATATTTATTTACACTGTGGCAACAAACACATCAGCAGAATTGGCTACAAATAAAGAAAATGGTTTCAATGATCTCGATGTGAAGTTTTCTCCAAATGAAGCAGAAGTGATCTTTGTGAATACATCAAACGATGGACTTTCGGCAAAAAATATCCAAACCGCCAGCACAACCGATAGCAGTACAAGGACAACTTTATTCCAAAACGCTTCAATGCCAGATTGGAAATAATTGATAGCAATAAATAGTTTCATGACTAATTTTTATTTCGGATGATCGGCAGAATATAAACTTCTGCCGATTTTTTTATCAATCAAATAATCGAATAAGTCAAAGAATTAAAAAAAGGGATTATCTTTGCACCACATCAACACAAACTAATTTTCATGAGTTCAGATTCTAGCAAAAGATATGCACAAAGAGGTGTTTCGGCATCAAAAGAAGACGTACATAACGCTATAAAAAATATTGACAAAGGTTTATTTCCACAGGCATTCTGCAAAATTGTTCCTGATTATTTAACACAAGACGAGGAACACTGTTTGATCATGCACGCTGACGGAGCAGGTACAAAGTCGTCCCTAGCGTATATGTATTGGAAAGAAACTGGCGATCTTTCAGTTTGGAAAGGAATCGCTCAAGATGCCTTAATCATGAATATTGACGATTTATTATGTGTTGGTGCGACAGATAATATTTTGCTTTCGTCAACTATAGGAAGAAATAAAAACCTAATTCCTGCCGAAGTTATTTCTGCAATCATCAACGGAACAGAAGAATTAATCAGCGAATTAAAATCGTTTGGAGTTACCATTCATTCAACAGGAGGAGAAACTGCCGATGTTGGAGATGTTGTTCGTACCATTATTGTAGATTCTACTGTAACGGCAAGAATGAAACGTTCTGATGTTGTAGATAATGCAAACATTCAAGCAGGAGACGTTATTGTTGGTTTGGCTTCTTTTGGTCAGGCAACTTACGAAAAAAGCTATAACGGCGGAATGGGAAGTAACGGATTAACTTCTGCGCGTCACGATGTTTTCGGAAAATATTTGGCTAAAAAATATCCTGAAAGTTATGATGCAGCAGTTCCAGAAGAACTAATTTATTCAGGACAAGTAAATCTGACTGATGAAGTTGAAAACAGCCCGATAAATGCAGGACAATTAGTGCTTTCTCCAACAAGAACCTATGCGCCAATTATCAAAAAGATTTTAGATAAGTACACGCCAAAAGACATTCACGGAATGGTGCATTGCAGCGGTGGGGCACAGACTAAAATTTTACATTTCGTAAAAGATCTGCACGTTATAAAAGACAATTTATTTCCAGTGCCGCCATTGTTCAAGCTAATTCAAGAACAATCAAAAACAGATTGGAAAGAAATGTACCAGGTTTTCAACTGCGGTCACAGAATGGAGCTTTATGTTCCGGAAAATATCGCACAAGATATTATCGAAATTTCGAAATCATTCAATGTTGATGCACAGATCGTAGGTAGAGTAGAAGCTTCAGATGATAAAAAGCTGACTATTAGTAGCGAATACGGAACATTCAATTATTAAAAAAAAATAACCATATAAGTGATATAAGTTCATTTTAAGTTAGATTGTGAGGCAGAGCGATCCTGAGATTTCGAGTGAAGCCCTATCTTGGTTTATTAAAAAAAATAACCATATAAGTGATATAAGTTCATTTTAAGTTAGATTGTGAGGCAGAGCGATCCTGAGATTTCGAGTGAAGCCCTTCTTGGATTATTAAAAAAAATAACCATATAAGTGATATAAGTTCATTTTAAGTTAGATTGTCAGGCAGAGCGATCCTGAGATTTCGGGAGAAGCCTTACTTTGATGGCAGCTTTTCTGTTTCACTTAGAAAAAAATTATATTTTCTTATATCACTTATATGGTTTAAAAATACTTTACTATGTACGAATTACTTTTTTGGAGATATCTAGATGAAATTTACCTGAATAATCAGGAAGTTTATGAAGCTCTTGTAGAAAAACAAGAAGTTGAAGGTCTGGCCGCGCTTCAAGTTGAAGTAATCGTAAATAGAATTAATTCTGTCTTTTCAGACTGGGAGCGTGTTGACGAAAACAGTTGGAAGAACCCAAAAGGGAAAGGCGCATTTCAAGTCATTACCACACCGCAAAGCATAAAAATTGACTGTTACGGAACCGAAGGAAAAACCATGAACAAGTTAGTTGATGTCATGGAAGAATTCAAATGCCCGCTTTACGATCCCCAAGTTCCAGAACGTTACGACGAAATGAGCGAGTAGGTTTCATTTATTACAAAATGTAAAATGAAAAAAGCAATTGTCTTTGTTTCCAGTATCTTCTTAAGTATTTTTATCGCCACACTTTTCGGCGTTTTACACAATCAATTCACTTATACAATTTCTGATGAATTTTTTACAGAATATCTGTTTGAAAAATTTGGTTTTGTTGAATACGGAAGAAATACTCCAAGATTAACTGCTTCAATTATTGGCGTATGGTCTGTTTGGTGGATCGGTTTATCTGCAGGATTTATATTTAGTTTTATCGGGTTCTTTAGTGGTAATACAAAAGAAATGATAAAAAGTATTAGTACAGCAATAATTATAATGTTGGCTGTGACAATAATAATTGGTTTACTAGGGCTATGTTACGGCTTTCTAGGTTTTTCAAGTTTAGAGTCCACTTGTTGTTTTCCTCTGCAAATAGAAAACGTGAAAAATCTAATTGCTGTTTCTGAAATGCATAAATTTAGTTACGCAGGAGGGGCAATTGGGGGTATATTTGGAATCTTTTGGCACATAAAAATTTTATTAAAGAATAGAATTAAATTATAAAGGCAATATCAATTATATCTTTAGCCATTTTTCAACAGCAAATTCTGTTCTTTTCTGATTTTTTCAGTCAATTGATCGACAAACGTTTTTATCTTTTGCGGAAGCGCATTCCAATTTTGATCCTTTTTAAAAGTTCTGCAATAATCTAAATCGCATTCAACAGCACGAATGGCGTATTTTTTGTTTTTATAAACCGTTATAATCTTCACCCGTCTTATTTCATTGTATTCAGTCCTTGTTCCGTAAACAATCACAGGATCAGTATAGCCGTCTCCGTCAATATCTTTTGTGCTGCAATATTTTGTCCAGAACCAAATACTAGTTTCCTTAGGATCATAATCTTCAAGCAAATCATTAATTCTCCATTTTTCCAAAAAACCACCGTGATCATTTATGGCGCAAATCGCCTGTATTTTAGTATTTAAAGTATCTTTTTTAGAAATCACTTTCTGATTTTCGCCTAAAACCAATTCATAAACACCGCCTTTATCGCTAAATTCAAATGCTCTGTAAATCGGAAAATCGGTTAAGCTTTCAAGTTCTCGCTGCGTAATTTCCTGTTTGGTTAATTTATGGCTTTCAATTTTTTGAGAAAAAATAATTGAAGAAGAAAAAGAAAGTAAAATTAAAATATATTTTTTCATGTTTTGCTTGACTTTTAGTACATCAAAGATATTTAAACCATTTGAGTCCTGCCAAATTTATGTTTTTTAAAAATAGAATTTGTTGTACTTTTCTACATTAAAAGAAAAGCAAAGATTTTAAAGAAAAACCATAAAAATGATCAAAATAAAACGCAGTAATTTTCTTCTTGGAGCATTCGTATTACTTTCTGTAACCCAAGTAATGGCGCAGAGAAAGACAATTCAAAAGCAAAACCTCATTCAATATGTAGATCCGATGATAGGAACTGCAAAAATGGGACATACTTATCCTGGAGCAACAGTTCCTTTTGGAAGCGTGCAATTAAGTCCAGAAACCGATACAATTGCATACAGTTTGAACGGAAAATATAATAAAGAAGTCTATAAATACTGTGCCGGTTACCAGTACGAAGACAAAACGATTGTAGGTTTCAGCCATACTCATTTCAGCGGAACGGGACATTCAGACCTAGGTGATTTTTTAATTATGCCAACAACTGGCAAACTGCAATTGAATCCGGGCGTGGCATCAAAACCATTGTCGGGTTATAGATCGGCATTTTCGCATTCGACAGAAAAAGCAGAACCAGCCTATTACAGCGTTTTTCTGGAAGATCATAAAATTAAGGCAGAACTTACCGCAACAACCCGTGTGGGAATGCATCAATACACTTTTCCAAAATCTGATGAATCGCATATTATTCTGGATCTGATTTCAGGGATTTATAATTATGATAAAAAGAATGTCTGGACATTTGTTCGTGTAGAAAACGATACTTTGATAACAGGTTACCGCCAGACAAATGGTTGGGCGAGAACCAGAACGGTTTATTTTGCAATGACATTTAGCAAACCAATTAAAAGCTACGGACAAGCAGCTCAGGAAAAAAGCGTTTACAGAGGGTTTTGGGGAAGATTTGATCAAACGAAGAACTTTCCTGAAATGGCTGGACAAAACTTAAAATTGTTTTTTGATTTTGATACGAATGAGGGTGAAAAAATCAAAATAAAAATGGCTTTATCGCCAGTGAGTTCTGCAGGAGCGTTGGAAAACATGAAAAAAGAAACGCCTGATTGGGATTTTGAAAAAGTAAAAAAACAAAGTCAGGAAATTTGGAATAGCGAATTGAATAAAATTCAGGTTCAAACTATCCAAAAAGAGGATCTGGTAAATTTTTACACAGCAATGTATCATGCGTTTTTAGGCCCAACCGAATACATGGATTTAGACGGAAATTATAAAGGTTTGGATATGAATGTTCATAAAGCCGAAAATTTTACCAATTATACCAGCTATTCGCTTTGGGATACCTATCGCGCTTTGCACCCTTTGTTTAATATTGTGCAGCCCAAAAGAAATGCCGATATGGTGAGTTCGATGCTGGCACATTCTGATCAAAGTGTGCATAAAATGCTGCCAATCTGGTCACATTATGCAAATGAGAATTGGTGCATGATTGGGTATCATTCCGTTTCGGTAGTGGCAGATGCCATTGTAAAAGGAAATATCAGTTTTGACGCAGAAAAGGCGCTTCAGGCTTGTGTAAACACTGCAAAAGTGCCGTATTATGATGGTCTGGAATTTTACATGAATAAAGGATATGTTCCAGAAGATAAAAGTGGCGCTTCGGTTTCCAAAACTTTAGAATATGCTTACGACGATTGGGCTATTGCTCAAGCAGCAAAGAAATTAGGGAAAACGGATGTTTATAATGAATTCATCACCAGATCTAAAAATTATAAAAATGTTTACGATGAGAAGACAGGCTTTATGCGCCCGAAATTGAATGATGGAACATTTAAGAAAGAATTTGATCCGCTTGATACGCACGGGCAAGGTTTTATTGAAGGAAATTCGTGGAATTACAGTTTGTACGTTCCGCAAGATCCTGCGGATATGATTCAATTGATGGGCGGAAATGAAAAATTTAAAGTTCGTTTAGATTCGTTATTCAATATGCATCTTCCAGACAAATATTTTGAAAATACAGAAGATATTACCAGAGACGGAATCATAGGAAATTATGTTCACGGAAATGAACCCTCGCATCATGTGGTGTACTTATACAATTGGACAGATTCTCCTTGGAAAGCACAAGATAAGATTAGAATGATTTTGAAAAAAATGTACCGAAATGGAGCCGATGGATTGGGAGGAAATGATGATTTCGGACAAATGAGCGCTTGGTATATTTTTAGCAGTTTAGGTTTTTACCCTGTCGCTCCAGGCTCAGACGAGTATGCATTAGGAAGTCCGCTGATGAAGAATGCCGTTTTAAATCTAGAAAACGGAAAAACGTTTGAAGTTGAAACGGTTAATCAATCTGATAAAAATGTTTTTGTGAGTAAGGTTTTGCTGAACGGAAAACAATTAAAAAGACCATTTTTAAAGCATAGCGATGTTATGAATGGCGGGAAAATAACATTTTATATGGCTAGTAAACCAAACAAGAAGGGTTATTAGACGTGTCACCCTGAGCGAAGTCGAAGGGCTATTCGCTACATAAACCCTTCGACTTCGCTCAGGGTGACAAAAGTTAGTAAATGAACCAAACGGTGTAATATCTAAATTCGTGAAAATTTGTGCAATTCGTGGCAGAACAACAAAAAAACTTCACGAAATTTGCACTTCAAATAAAACAATCAATATGAAAATCAATTTAAAATCGGGAATAGATAAACTGCTTTTCGGAATGAAGCAGAATGATGTAACAGCAGCCTTAGGAAAACCTGATAAAAACTATAAAGACGAAGACGACAATGTAATTTTTGTTTACAATGCTCACAAAATGAGATTGACTTTCTATCAGGAAGAAGATCTTAAATTAGGATATATTGTAGCTTCTAGTAATGATTTGGAAGTTTTTGGATTCAAATTAATCGGAAGAAAAATTGCTGATGTAAAGAAAGATTTTGCTGCAAAAGGAATCAACAAATACACTCAGGAAACTTTTGACACTTTCGAAAATTACTTCAACGAAGACAATTGGTTTATTCTTCAAACTGAATTTGATGAGGTTGTGAAGTTTGAAATTGGAGCTATTATCAATAGTAAAGACGAATTTGACTGGAAATTTCCTGTGAAGAAATAATACAACGAAAACTTCGTCAAGTTTTAAACTTTGATAAAGTTAAAATGTAAAGTTTGTCAGGCTGAGCGGAGTCGAAGCCCAACTCAGTGCAGATTTAAACTGCGATGGCTTCGACTCCGCTCAGCCTGACAAGTCTAGCAAAGTTGCAACAAAAAAAAACCGACAATCACTTGTCGGTTTTTTTATGCTGTAAAAAGAAATTATCCTTTTAGCCATGCGTTTTTAAGTTTCTCTTTTGAAGCATCTGTTGCTTTAAAAGTTTCAGCTTCTTCGAATGGTAATTTTACGGTTCCTTTAATAGTTTCTTCTTTTCCGCCGCGTTTTACTTTCAACGTGATTGGATCATTATCTTTCCAGTTTTCACTCTCAGTAACCAAATCATAAATGTTATCCAAATTGTATGATTTATTGTTTACGGCTAAGATTTTATCGCCGGCTTTTAAATTCAGATTTTTGTAGAATTCAACTGATTCTGAATCTGGACGAACAGCAATTTCTTTGGTTGCTTTATCAACTGTAATGTATGGAGTTTGTCCTTTGATGAACGGATTTCCTGTTTTTTTCTCCATTGCTTTTGTAACACCAACTTTGGCCAAGTAGAAATCGTAAGGAATTGGAGTAGTTCCAGCCACATATTTGTTTAAAAATTCTCCAACTTCTGGATAAGTTAATGAAGTGATTTTAGCAAATAATTCATCATCATTGAATGGTTTTTCAACTCCGTATTCATCAGATAATTTATGCATTAAATCCAAAATGCCTCTTTCGCCATTGCTTTTTTCTCTAATGATAATGTCTATGCACATTCCGATTAAAGCTCCTTTTTGGTATACGTTTAAGTATTGGTCTTTATAAGGCTGTTCTAATACATTTTTGCTCATTACAGTAAATGACATTGTATCGTCTAACTGCTTAGATTGCTGAATTTTATCGGCAATACGAGTGTAGAATTCAGCTTCGTTAATCAAACCTTGATTGATTTGGAAAAGATTAGCAAAATATTCTGTTACACCTTCATACATCCATAAATGCTCAGACATTTTCGGTGTATTGTAATCAAAAAACTGAATTTCTTTTGAGTGAATAGTCAATGGAGTTACAATATGGAAGAATTCATGAGAAACAACATCTTTCATAGATTCTACCAATTTTTCTTTTGGCATAGATTCTGGCAAAACCACAGTTGTAGCCGTTGGGTGTTCTAAAGCTCCAAATCCATGAGCATCGTCTTTTGCCATAGATGACAAGTACAATAGCACAGTATATTTTTTAGTAGAATTTACTTTTCCTAAAAAGTTTTTCTGTGCCGTCATCATCGTTTTCATCTCTGGAGTAATGCTTTCTGCAGTATATTTTCCAGTAGGAGAGTAAACGGCAATTAAAATATCCATTCCGTTTACATTAAAAGTAGTGTAATCTGGTTTAGAATACATAATTGGATTTTCTACCAAAATAGCGTAGCGAGAAGTGGTAAACACATCAGAAGTATTGCTTGCATCTTGATCTGTCATAGAAGTTGCTCCCCAAAGTGTTTCAGGATGCGTAATGGTAACTTTGTACGGAATATCTAATTTGTCTTGAAAATACCCCACAAATCCATGAGTATTTACCATGAAATTTTTGCCTGCATCGATGTTTGTTCCTGCTGGTGAGAAAACATCATCATTTCCAAATCCAGTTCCTTTTTCAGTATCGAAAGTGTCGTTTACCAAATAAGTGATTTTTTTTAATGCTTTTGCGTTTGAGATAGACCAAGAATTGTCGCCTAATCTCTTTACTGTTAACGGGTTTCCTTTAGCATCAAATGCTTTGAAATCTTCAGAATATTTTCCGTAATTGTCTGTTGAGTAAGTTCCTGGAACAGTTTTCGGAATGCTATAAACAATTTCATCTGTTTTTATAGCTGGCGGTGTCACAGTTACTAAGACTTTATCGTCTTTAACATCGGTTAAATTGATATTCACTTCAACTATATTGCTTTTTGCGGCTCCAGTGCTACCTGTTTTACAGCTCCATAAAGTAACCGCTAGAGCTAAGGTGTAAAGTATTTTTTTCATTTCTATATGTTTAGTTAATTATATTTGACACAAAAAACACCAAAAAGTTACTAAAAAATCACATTAAATTTAAAAATAAAAAAAAACTCCTGAAAAACAGGAGCATTTATGTTAGTCTAATTTGTTTTTGATATAATATTTTCCATCCAAATCTTCATCAAAATCATCTATTTTTACTGGTTTTGGTTTTGGTTTATTTGCAATTGCCTTCTTTTTCCACATCTCAAATTTTTCAAGAGGCATTTTCTTTTTCATGATGTCCAGGACTTCTTTTTCTGCCAATCCAAATTCTTTTTTTATAATTTCAAATGGATTTCTTTCTTCTAAAGCTAACGAAACAAGTCTTTCAGTCTGTTCCGGAGTCAATTCTTTGCGGCTACTCTTTTTCATCTCGTGAAAATTAATTCAAAATAGGGTGTTAATTATTAATAGATTGATTTTCAATTCTTGTATCAATATTAAAAAAAAAAATAATAAGTTGTTTCAGTAAAGTGCACTTTTTTTAGAGAATTTAGCTGTTTTTAAAGGATCTTGATTTTTGAAATGGAATTTTTAAGAGATTCTTCAATTGATTGTTTTCTTCAGCACGCATATGGGTGTCTACACCGTATACGAGCTGGTCTTTGGGCAAATAGGTGAACGTTCCAAAAATTCTATCCCAAACAGAAAAGATATTTCCATAATTGCTATCTGTATAAGGCAGCACGTAATGATGATGCACTTTATGCATATTTGGAGAAACAATAAAATAGCTTAAAAAAACGTCTAGCTTTTCTGGAAGTGAAATATTGGCGTGATTAAATTGTGAAGCAATAACCGATAAGGACTGATATAGAAAAACCATCCACATTGGAGTTCCAACAATTAAAACGCCTAAAGTGGTAAAAATAAAACGGACTACGCTTTCTCCTGGGTGATGTCTGTTTGCTGTCGTAGTATCAATCCAAGTGTCGGTATGATGCACCAAATGAAACTGCCAAAGAATTTTTACTTTGTGCTCTACCAAATGGGCTAGGTAAGCTCCAATCAAATCCAAAAGCAGCAAGCCAATTATGGTATAGAGCCAAGTTGGCATTTTAGGAAGCCACTGCAGAATTCCAAAATTATTGTCAATTGTCCAAGCGGCAGTTTTTATTAAAATAAAAGCAAGAATAAAATTGACCACAATAGTCGTGAACGTAAAAAAGAAGTTTATCCCAGCGTGAGGCCATTTTTTATATTGCATTTTAAACAAAGGGAAACTGTTTTCGATAAGCCAAAAAATGGTAATGCCGCCAACTAGAATTAGGCTTCTGTGCGACGATGGAATCGTACTGAAGTAAGAAATGATTTCGTTCATAATACAATAATATTTGAGTTGAAATAAAGTTTCTTTGTCGATCTTGATCCAAAAAAAAAGAGAAAATCAAATATAAATATATCAGATTTTCTCTTTCGATTTAAATTGTGCGCCAATAATTGGCTATTATTTTTTGATGAGGCTTATTACAAATAGTAAAACCCATGCGCCACCTACAGCAATCAGAATCTGCCACAGAAGGCCTCCGCCTCCAATACCAAGTTTTCCGGCAATCCATCCTCCGATAAATCCGCCTACAATTCCAACAATGATATTGCCAAGTAAACCAAAACCTGAACCTTTCCAGATTTGACCAGCAAGCCATCCTGAAATGGCACCTATAAGTAAGAAGTATAAAAATTCCATATTTTCTTGATGAGATAGTTGACTTCTTTCTTCTAATTATGCTTCTTCATGATTTTGAAGCAGTGTCTTATAAAGAAACCCGGCAGCTAATGCACCAAGAATAGGGGCAACCCAAAATAGCCAAACCTGAGATAATGGCTCCCCGCCGACAAAAATAGCTTGGGATAAGGATCTCGCTGGATTTACAGAAGTATTCGTAATTGGAATACTGATCAAGTGTATTAAAGTTAAAGCCAAACCGATTGCAATTCCTGCAAATCTTCCGTTTGCAAATTTATCAGTTGCTCCTAGAATCACTAGTAAAAAGAATAAAGTAAGCACAAATTCTGCAATAAAGGCAGACTGTAACGAATAACCATCAGGAGAAAAAGCTCCAAAACCATTAGATGCAAAGGCACCGGCTTTTGTATTGTCTATTGCAAAACCCGCTTTTCCTGAGGCTATCGTGTATAAAGTTCCTGCTGCCGCAGCAGCTCCCACACACTGTGCAATGATGTACGGAATAAGATCTTTGGCAGAAAATCTTCCGCCAGCCCATAAACCAAAAGAAACCGCTGGATTAAAATGACCGCCAGAAATATGGCCAACAGCGTATGCCATTGTAAGTACCGTTAAACCAAAAGCTAAAGCAACACCCGCAAATCCGATCCCTAAATCTGGAATTCCAGCAGCAAAAATAGCGCTTCCGCATCCGCCAAAAACAAGCCAATAAGTCCCAAAAAACTCTGCAAATAATTTTTTCATAATAAAATAATTTAATGGTTAATGTTTAGAATGTATATTGGTATGCCCAATAAATTAAAACAAATTGTAAGGGCAAACGTACAAATAAAATCCATCTTGGTAAACCAAAACCTGCTTTTTTATTTTGAAACATATACAAATTGGCAGGAAAAACAGCAATTAATAGCATTATAATTCCCCAGGCAGCAAAATGTGACGAAAAAGGCAGGATTAGAAAGATGCCTAAAATGATTTCGGCGGCACCACTTAAAATATTTATTAATTTGGGGTTTTTAAATGCGGGAGGAATGATTTTTACATACATTCCAGGACTTCTAAAATGATTTATTCCAGCAAGAATATATAAGCAAGCCATTAAATATAAATGCCAAGGTAAAATCATGATATTTAATTGTTTATCACGAATTTATAAAAAAATTAACAATTATTGCATTACAGATGTACTTTTTTTAATAATGCTTATTGAGAGTTATTTTTTTAACTTGAAATTTACATTCATAATAATTATGGCAAGAATGATCAATACAATTCCGACCCATTGCGAAAAGATTACTTTTTCGTTTAATAAAACATAGGCCATCATGACAGAAACTGGCAGTTCAAGAGCAGAAACAATACTTCCTAATCCGATTCCCGTTAGAGGAAAACCTGCTGTCATTAAAAGAGGCGGGATAATAGTGCCAAACAGCGATAGAACAATTCCCCATTTTAGGAAAATTTCTAGATTGAAAGCAGTTGCCTGAGTTGCAAAAGCAAACGAAAAAACAATTATAGCGCCACCTAGAAGCATATAAAGACTTCTTTGCGCCGAAGAGATTTCTGTAGCTACACGATTTGCAGTAAACATAGTTGTAGTAAAAGACGCTGCAGCCAGCATTCCCCAAACTAATCCTCTCCAGTCTAACTCGATATCATTATTGATAATATTTGTTGCTAAAACGGTCCCAAACAGCACTATAAAAACCGCAATTACTTTTTGCTTTGAGGGCAGTTTTTTCTCTAAAAACATTTCCAGTAAAACTCCCATCCAAACGGTTTGCATTAATAAAACGATTCCGATAGAAACAGGAATATATTTTACGGCCAAATAATAAAATAAGCTTGTCATTCCTAATGAAGTTCCGGCAAGCATTAAATTGAAAATGTTTTTAGGAGATGCTTTTACGGCTGCATTTTTGTTTTTAATGCGTTGAAAAAGATTAATTAGAAGAATACCAAGAATTCCGTAAATAAATTGTGAGGTTGTGACTTCTGCAGTTGTGTATCCTTCAGAATAAGCCATTTTTACAAAAGTGGCCAACATTCCGTAAGTGGTTGCTCCCAAAGCAACAAGAAAAACACCTTTTAATACATTATTTTGCGACGTCATAAATTATTATTTTTAAAAAATTAAGCCGGCAAAGGTAAGCTATTTTGTTTAGGATTCTATCGTACTATGTTGAAAATAGTGATTTAATGACAATAAAGTTTAAATTTAAGGCCATGAATTAAGGATTCTTTAAAAAAAGAAAATGTTTGAAAAAGAAAAACCATCAAAAAATAATTCTGATGGCTTTTTATGATTATAAAGAATAAATCTTCTCTTTAGCAATTACTTAGGCTGATTTTGATAGGTTTCAATTTCAAAAATTAAAGTTGCATTTGGAGGTATTACTCCGCCAGCACCTTTTTCACCATAAGCTAAATTTGAAGGCAGGAAGAAAATTGCTTTTTCTCCGTCTGTCATCATATCAAGCGCTTCAAGAAAGCCTGGAATCATACCGTCTTTTTTGCCAACTGTAAAAGGAAAAGCTTTGTAACCGCCTTGGGCATCTCTGTTAGCATCATATTTTCCGTATGCTTTTGCCACCTGAGCCATGCTGCTGTCAAATAAGATGCCGTCTTCAAAATATCCTGCATAGTGAAAGTAGATTGTAGATCCTTCAGCGCCTTTAACGCCATTGCCTTTTTGAGTGATTACATATTTCAATCCAGAAGCAGTTGCAGTAGCTTTAGCTTTCATGTCTTTGAAATAAGCCGCTTTTGCAGCCACAATTTTTTTAGCTTCTTCTTTTTGCAGTTCTCCTTTTTTCATTTCATCGCTAAAAATTTTGACTGCATCAAATTTCTTGGCAGCTGCTCCTTTGCGTGTAATGGTAATTTTATTCATGATATCATCCTGAACAATTTTATTTACATTGTCCATACCCGAAACTACATGACCGAATATCGTATGTTTTCCGTTTAGCCAAGGAGTTTCTTTGTGTGTGATGAAAAACTGGCTTCCATTTGTTGCGGGTCCAGAATTTGCCATAGCTAAAACGCCGCCTTTTTCAAATTTTAATTCTCCAACAAATTCATCTTTAAAAGAGTAACCAGGGTCTCCAGCGCCAGTTCCTTGCGGATCGCCACCTTGAATCATAAAATCATTTATTACTCTATGAAATTTTAGGCCATCATAAAATGGCTTTCCTTTTAAACGCTCTACTTTTACATAAGGATTTTTGCCCTCTGCCAAAGTGATGAAGTTAGCAACCGTCACGGGCGCTTTTACATATTCTAAAGAAACTACAATATCTCCCTTTGTAGTAGAGATGGTAGCAAAAATCCCTTCGTTAGGATTGGCCGCTACAGCAGTTTTACTTGCAGGCTTTGCTGCTGGTTTTGCAGCAGGTTTTTTAGTTTGAGCCTGAATGTTTACTATTGCTAAGCAAAATAAAAACAGAAATTTAAATTTCATTGCTTTTTAATTTTTAAGTCTATAATTCAACTATTGTTTATCTGAAATCTGAATTTCGAAAATAATATTAGCGTTTGGCGGTATTACGCCTCCAGCACCAGTTGCTCCATAAGCCAAGTGAGATGGAATGAAAAGAACTGCTTTGTCTCCATAAGACAATTGTTCTACTCCTTCAATAAAACCAGGGATCAAACCGTCTTTTTTTCCAGCTTGAAATTGAATTGGCTGGTAGCCGCCTTGTGCTTCTCTTGCAGGATCATATTTTCCAAATTGTTTTGCTACTTCTGCAATGCTAGTATCAAATAAAGTTCCGTTTTCAAGGAAACCTGCGTAGCTAATATAAATTTGGCTTCCGGCTGCAGGTTTTTTGCCATTTCCTTTTTCTGTAATTGCATATTCTAAACCGCTTGCAGTTTTTGTTGCTTTTGCTTTTAAGGCAGCATACGAATCTACTTTTTCTTTTTGAACTCCTGCATATTTGCTTTGCTCTTTTGCGATGTCGGCAAAATAATCGTGGAATACTTTTACGGCATCAAATTTTTTAGCCGCTTCACCATTTCTAATAATAGTAACAGAAACTATATTGTCGCCTTGAACTACTTTGTTTACCACTTCCTGATCTTTAGCGCTTACAACATGGCCAAAAATAGTATGAAGATTATTTAACCAAGGAGTTTCGACATGAGTGATAAAAAATTGGCTGCTGTTTGTGCCAGGACCGTTATTGGCCATTGCTAAAACTCCAGCTTTGTCAAATTTTAAATCTGAGAATTCATCTTTAAATTTATATCCTGTATCTCCCGAACCAGTTCCTAATGGATCTCCGGTTTGAATCATAAAACTTTCAATTACTCTATGAAATTTTAAACCGTCAAAGAATGGCTTCTTTTTAAGGTTTTCGTGCGTTACAAACTCGTTTTTGCCTTCAGCCAAAGTCACAAAGTTAGCTACTGTTATAGGAGCTTTTTTGTAGTCAAGTTCTACGATGATGTGACCTTTGTTTGTCTCGATATCGGCATATAAACCATCTGGCAGATTACTGTGATCGTCCTTACAAGAATAAAATGAGCTTACAGCTATTAGTAATAATAAAATACTTTTTTTCATTTTAAGATATTGTTTTTATTGAGTTAATGTGTCTTTTTTAGGTTGTACTGCAGGTTTTGCCACAGTAGGTTTCGGTGTTACAGTTTGTGTCGACTGCGAAGCTGGTTTTGCTGTTTGCGCCGTTGGGTCTGGAACAAAATTTCTAAGTGTAACGGTAACGATTAAAGATTCGTTTGGGCCAATTTTTTTGTTGTCTCCATGATATCCGTATGCCATATGCGATGGAAATAAAAATGTAACCGTTTCATTTTTATGCATTCTCTTAATTCCATCGCGTAAACCCATCATAATGTCTTGTTTGTCTACATAATAGGTTTGCGGACCAAGATCAGATTCAGAATAAATGACATTTCCTTTAATATCTTTTACTTCCATATTGAAGTATGCAATATCGCCTTTTCTAGGTGCTGTGGTTTCTGCTGCATTCTTTTCTTCGTAGCAAAACCAGTACCCTTTTGGAGTGGCGTAGTATTTTACTTTCGGATTGCTTTTGATGATTTTTTTAATAACATCTTCTTCGTTTGCCACTAACTTTTTATTTCGGTCAGCCGATTTTTTCATGAATGTTCCTGAAGCTCTAGAAATAGGTCTTCTGGCTTCTTCATGATGCTTGCAGCCGCTTAAGAAAACAGCAAAAAGCAAAGTGTAAATGCTAAGTTTTAGGTAATTCATGATTTGGACTATAATTTTAGTTTTTTGACTAAATCTTCAAATTTATTTACTGTTTCTTCCATAGAAGCTTCAGACCTTCCGCCGGCAGCATTGATATGCCCTCCACCATTAAAATGATCTCTTGCAAACTGGTTTACATCAAATCCTCCTTGAGAACGGAAAGAAATTTTAATGATTTTTTCTTCTTTGTTTTCAATAAATATAGCTGTAAAAACAATTCCGCGTATGCTTAATCCGTAATTTACGATTCCTTCAGTATCGCCTTTTACATAGTTAAACGAATCAAGTTCTTCCTGTGTGAGCGTCATGTAAGACGTTTTATGTTCTTGAAAAACTTTCATGTTTTGAAGCGCACGGCCTAATAACTGCAAACGGCTAAAAGAACTATTATCGTATAGCAAGACTGGAATTTGGGTGTTTTCGACTCCTAAATCGATCAGTTCGGCAATAATTCTATGCGTATTTCCAGTTGTTCCCGGAAAACGGAAAGAACCAGAATCGGTTAAAATTCCTGTATAGATGCAAGTGGCGATGTTTTTGTCAAGATCTTCTTTTTTATTCAAGAAGCTGATAAAATTATAAACCATCTCGCAAGTAGATCCGTACGAGGTGTCTGAGTATGTGTAAGCCGCGTAATCATGAGGTTTCTCGTGATGATCGATCATGATAAACGGAGCAGTAAGTTTTGCGAGAGTATGCTCCATTTCGCCAGTGCGGTGAAAAGCATTAAAATCAAGCGTAAAAATAAGCTCGGCTTCTTCTAATATTTTAATACAGTTTTGAGTGTCTTTTTCATAGATTTTTACAGTTTCTGAACCTGGAAGCCAAGCTAAGAAATCAGGAAAATCATTTGGAGAAATAACGGTTGGCTGATGATTATTTTTGAGTAAAAAATGGTACAAAGCTAAAGTAGAACCCATGGCATCACCATCTGGTCCTCTGTGCGGAATTATTGCGATTTTCTTTGGCGCAGCAAGCAATAACTGAATTGCTTGAATATCTTGTATTTTCATAGTGTGCGAATTTACATTTTTTTAATGTAATGCTGAAAATAATTTTAGAATTCAAAAGGCAGTTAGGATTGAAATTTGGAATTTGGATTTTGTAGTTTTAAAAATAGGAGTTTAACCTCTGGTATAATTTATATTTCGCGCCTTTTACAATCTGAGATTTGTAGATTCCAACAGAACCAGAAGAGAAATACGCAATTGTGCAGGCGATTGCAATGAAGATTCCAGGAGCAATTCCGAATAATTCCATTCCCATAACCGTACAGGCAATAGGAGTGTGGGTCGCGCCAGAGAAAACAGCCACAAATCCGATTCCTGCTAAAAGTGCAATGGGCATCGGAATTACTGTTGATAAAGCGCTTCCTAAAGTTGCTCCGACAAAAAATAAAGGAGTTACTTCGCCGCCTTTAAAACCAGCTCCTAGTGTGAATCCTGTAAATAAAATTTTTAGCAGAAAATCGTACCATTGGCTAGGATTTGAAAAGGAATCAACAATAACAGGAACGCCTAATCCTGAGAATTTTGTAAATCCTAAACCTGCAATGGCAATGGCTAAAACGACTCCGCCAATTACAGGACGAAGCGGTGGATATTTAATGCTTTTTGAAAAAAGAGAACCCCAAAAATGAGTGCTTCTGGAAAATAATAAGGCAGCAAATCCTGATAAAATGCCAACAATTAGGGTAAAAATAATATTGTTTAAACTAAGTTCGGGAATAGTTGGAATGCTGTAGTGGGTATGTTTTATTTCCCAGAATTCTACAGTAAAATAAGCAGCGTAAGCCACTAGAAAAGAAAGCAGAATGCTTTTAAAATTAATTTTACTGAAGTATAAAACCTCCAAAGCAAAAATAGCTCCTGCGAGAGGCGTTCCAAAAACAGAAGCAAATCCGGCACTGATTCCGAGAATGATTAAAATTCTGCGTTCTGAATTGTCAAGATTGAAGAATTTGGCAAATTGATCGGAAATTGCGCCCCCCATCTGAACTGCCGTTCCTTCTCGTCCTGCAGATCCTCCAAATAAATGTGTAAGCAATGTTCCTAAAAGAACCAAAGGAGCCATTTTAAAGGGAATGACTTTCTTAGGGTTTTCGTATTCTTCAAGTAAAAGATTGTTTCCCTTTGCAACAGATTCTCCCCAATAGTAGTAACTCAATCCGACCAAAAATCCGCCGAAAGGCAAGAGCCAAATAATCCAGTCATGCTGAATTCTAAATTGTGTAACCCATTCTAAAGAAACTAAAAAGAAAGCAGATGCAGAACCTGAAAATATACCGACTAAAACACAGATAAGAATCCATTTAGGAAGTGAAAGCAGGAATTGTTTTGTATTTTGAGTAGTCATTAAGATTTGAGTGATTTTTTTGCCACGAATTCACAAATTTAAAGAATTGGATTCTTTTTAATAAAAAACAATTCGTGAATTCGTGGCAAAAAACTATTATACTACAGCTGTAAATTCGATTTCAACCAAATATTCTGGAGCAACCAATTTGCTGATTCCGTAAAATCCTGTAGTTGGTTTTACATCTTTAAAGAAAGCAGAGTGTGCTCTGGCCACTTCTTCGAAAGTAGAAACGTCTGTTGTGAAAATTCTTGTTCTAATAACGTCTTTCATGCCTACATTCAAATCTTCTAAAACTTTTTCTACTCGTTCCAAAATATTATACGTTTGAGCATAAGCGTCATCAGCTTTTACTTTTTCGCCGTCAACAATGGCTACAGTTCCAGAAACTTCAACAATATTGCCAATTCTTACGGCACGGCAATATCCCATTTTGTCTTCCCACGGTGATCCAGTTAAGATATTTTCTCTTTTCATTTTTTATAATTTTTGCGAATTTGTCTATACGGTTTTAAAAGCAAATTCAGGTTAATTAAAGTAGCCGCAATTTAAGAATTATGCTTCTGTGTGCGATAAAAAAAAGCTTGAAATCAATTCAGAAATCAAGCTTTTTTGTGATATTTTATTCGGTTTCTTTTTCTTCATAAAGACGAAGCTTGTTTTGCACCGTATTCAAATTTTGCTGTAAGGTTTCAATCTTATTCAAAAGGTTTGCAATGGCATCAATCCCCTCCAGATTTATTTTAAGATCGTAATGCATACGTATCATTTTTTCGATTGTTGGGAGCTGTTCGGGTTCCAAATATCCTTCATTTTCTTCTGTTATAATATGAATGAGGCCATAGTTATTAAGTTCGGTTATGAAGGTATTTTCAATTTCGTGGTAGATACAAAACTGTTTGATCTGGATTAAATTTCTATTTTTCATGATTTTCTTAGTTTTGCTAGTTCTTCAAATAACTCTTTTTCTCTATCCGACAGCTTTGTTGGAATTTTTATAGTGTAAGTGATGTATAAATCACCAAACTGATTTTCTTTTTTGTAAACAGGAAAGCCTTTTCCTTTCAATTTTACTTTTGTCCCCGGCTGTGTTTCTGCAGGAACTTTGATTTTTACTTTTCCGTCAAAAGTATTTATGTACGTTTCTCCGCCTAGAACTGCCGTGTACAGATCAATTGGAGCATCAGCATATAAATTATTTCCTTCTCGTTTAAAATCTGAATTATTCGAAATTATGAATGTGATGTACAAGTCTCCGTTTGGTCCGCCATTTACGCCAGGTCCGCCATGATTTGGAATCTTAATAATCTGTCCGTTTTCAACGCCCGCAGGAATCGTAATTCGGATGTTTTTTCCGTTTACGGTCAAATTTTGTTTGTGTGTTGTGTAAGCAGATTTAAGATCTAATTCCAGTTCGGCATTAAAATCCTGACCTCTATATTTGGACTGCGATCTGCTTCTGCCTCCGCCATACATCGAATTAAAAAAATCTGAAAAATCGCTGCCCGAAAAATCTCCTCCACCAAAACCAGAGAAATCGCCTTCAGAATATTGGTAACCGCCTTGCTGTCTGCTTTGCTGCTGATTAGGATCATAACCTGCCTTTTCAAATTCGTCAGCGTGTTTCCAGTCTTTTCCGTATTTGTCGTATTTTTTTCGATTTTCAGGATTGCTTAAGACTTCGTTTGCCTCATTAATTTCCTTAAATTTTTTTTCAGCCTCTTTATCATTCGGATTGAGATCGGGATGATATTTTCTTGCCAGTTTTCGATATGCTTTTTTGATGTCTGCTTCGGTTGCAGATTTGGTAACATCTAATACTTTATAATAATCGATATAATCCATTTTCTGAGATTTTAAATGGTAAAATAAAGTCTTGAAGTTAAGAATAAGTTGTTAATAATCAAAATGCTGTATGTTTTTATAATATGATTTTTTTGAATTTGTAAAATATAGAACTTGAAATTTATTTTTTATGAAATAAGAAATCTTGGCAGGTTTTTTGATTCCAAAAATTAGCTTAATTATATGTTATAAAACTCCTAAAGTTGTAGCAAGTAAGTAAATTATACTATTTTTGTGATGCTAGACTTTTGGTTTATATTAATTATAAAGGCCGATTCGATAATCCTTTTTTCAATGAAGCACATTTTATTTTTCATATTATTTTTTACTGCACTGTCTGTATCAGCCCAAATCGAGTCTAATACAAAATTCAAAACTATTTCAGGTGGAAAGTTTACGGCAAAGCCTAAAAAGACTCCGATTCCTCAATCCAAAGATCCGTTGGCAGAATTTAATGATATGCCGGCAATTAAAACTCCAAATGTCTTTGAAAATACGACTATAACTCCAAAATCAAAGTTTCAGATTGGAGAAGAGAAAAGTAAATTTACAATGTCTACAGAAACCGATTTTGCCAATCCAGGCGATCGATATGTGGCTAAAATGGAGAAAGATTTAGATAAAGCTTTAAAAGATGCTGGTTTAAGAGAAGGACGCGGCGTTTTGGTAAAGCGAAATATCTCGTTAGGAGATTTTAAAACCAAATCGGAATATTTTATTGTAAAGTTCCGTGATTTTGGAGCAATTGACGGAGATTTGGTTAAGGTTTCTTCGAATGATAATGTAATCCGCGACAGAATTTTATTGGATTCTAATTTCCAGCAAGTAAAAATTAATCTTACGCAAGGCTTTAACAAATTAGATTTTGAAGCCTTAAATATAGGTACGCTAGGAGGAAACACAGCAGAGATACAAGTCTATGACGATAAAGGCAATCTCGTAACAAATGATTATTGGGATAATCTGGCCGCAGGATTTAAGGCGTCTATTGTTGTGACGAAAGAATAGAGCGCTTTTAGCGCTAGTTTCAAAGTAACAAAGGTTCAAAGGGACAAAGTTTTTATACTTCGTTTGCCTTTGAACCTTTTTTATTGAGTTGCAGTATAAATCTCTGAACCTTTGCTGCTTTGGCCCTTTGAACCTAAAAAGTTAAAACGGATCCGCAGTCACCTTAAACTTCATATCTGCTTTTACCGTAACATCTTTTGTTAAGGTTTCTTTTATGGTTACTTTGGTTCTTATTTTATAGCTGTCTGCTTTAATGTATTGATCTAGTTTTTGATCGGTGCAAATCAAATCGATTGTGTTGCTGGATGCATTGATGTTGTCTAAATAAGCCAATTCGATTTCATCTGAATTTGATGTCGAAATATACAGATGAACCGATTTTAAAAACGTAAAAGTTTTGTCAGAAGGATCAGTAATGGATAATTTCAGCGATCTGATTTTAACATCTTTTACCAGACTTGCTTTTGTTTTATTGTTTTCAAACTCAGCCGAAGAATTGGTTGTAACATCTGGAGTGATTATTTCCGAAGGCAGATTGATTGGAGAAGTGCTTTGAATTTTAATCGAAGCATTATTCGAAATGGTAAATGTCAATAAATCATCAACCGTGTTACAAGAAGAGAAAAAGACTGATGCAAAAGCAGTCAAGGCAATAATTTTTGATTTCATAGTTAATTTAAAATTTGTTTTTTTCGTAAATACGAATTTTTGGATTGTTTGGATTTTTTTTGCGAAGATACTAAGTTGTTAAGATTCTATCCCGACGGTTCGGGATAGCATCTTAGAATCTACACCGAAAAAAAAAATCTTGGTTCAAAGATGCAAAGGTTCAAAGGAACAAAGCAAATAGTCTTTGGTGTTTTTGGTAAACCTTTGAACCTTTGTAGCTTTGAGCCTTTGACCCTAAAAATCGGAGCGTTGAAAAAAAATATTTTTTTCTGGGTTAAAAGATGCAAAGGTTCAACGGAACAAAGCAAATAATCTTTGTTGTTTTTGTAAACCTTTGAACCTTTGTAGCTTTGAGCCTTTGACCCTAAAAATCGGAGCGTTGAAAAAAAATATTTTTTTCTGGGTTCAAAGATGCAAAGGTTCAACGGAACAAAGCAAATAATCTTTGTTGTTTTTGTAAACCTTTGAACCTTTGTCGCTTTGAGCCTTTGACCCTAAAAATCGGAACGTTGAAAAAAAATATTTTTTTCTTGGTTCAAAGATGCAAAGGTTCAAAGGAACAAAGCAAATAGTCTTTGGTGTTTTTTGTAAACCTTTGAACCTTTGTCGCTTTGAGCCTTTGATCCTAAAAATCGGAACGTTGAAAAAAAATATTTATTTTTTCAACGTTCCGATTTTTCAATTTCGAATATAAAAAGTATTTTTGCGCATGCAACACAACGTACTTATTTTAGATTTCGGATCGCAATATACTCAGCTTATTGCGCGTAGAGTTCGCGAATTAAATATATTCTGCGAAATTTTTCCTTACAATCACATTCCAAGTGATTTATCAAGTTATAAAGCCGTAATTTTAGGAGGAAGCCCTTTCTCTGTAAGAGGAGAAGATGCGCCACATCCTGATTTATCACAAATTAGAGGCAAAATGCCTTTGCTTGCCGTTTGTTATGGAGCACAATATTTGGCTCATTTCAGCGGTGGTGAAGTAGCTGCTTCTAATACAAGAGAATACGGTAGAGCAAACTTGTCTTATATTAAAGAAGGCGAAACTTTCTTTGAAGGAGTTTCAGAAAATAGCCAAGTTTGGATGAGCCATAGCGATAGTATCAAAGCTCTTCCAACAAATGCTGTAAAATTAGCCAGCACGCATGATGTAGAATTTGCTGCTTACAAAATTGAAGGCGAAACGACTTATGCAATTCAATACCATCCAGAAGTTTACCATTCTACAGATGGGAAGAAAATGCTTGAAAACTTCTTAGTAAAAATTGCTGAAGTTCCTCAAAACTTTACTCCAAATGCTTTCGTTGATGAAATGGTAGCAGAATTGAAAGAAAAACTAGGAAATGATAAAGTAGTTCTTGGTTTATCTGGAGGAGTAGATTCGACAGTGGCAGCAGTTTTGTTAAACAAAGCAATCGGACAAAATTTATATTGCATCTTCGTAAATAACGGTCTTTTACGTAAAAACGAATTCGAAAATGTATTGAACCAATACAAAGGAATGGGATTAAACGTAAAAGGTGTAGATGCGGGAGATCGTTTTCTTGGCGAATTAGCAGGAATCAGTGATCCAGAAACAAAACGTAAAACAATCGGTCGTGTATTTATCGAAGTTTTTGATGATGAATCGCACCTATTAGAAGACGTAAAATGGTTGGCGCAAGGAACTATTTACCCAGACGTTATCGAGTCTGTTTCGGTAAAAGGGCCATCAGCTACAATTAAATCGCACCACAATGTTGGTGGGTTGCCAGATTATATGAAATTAAAAATTGTAGAACCGCTTAGAATGCTTTTCAAAGACGAAGTGCGAAGAGTAGGAGCTACATTAGGAATAGATCCTGAATTGCTGGGAAGACACCCTTTCCCAGGACCGGGATTATCAATTCGAATCTTAGGAGATATTACTCCAGAGAAAGTTAGAATTTTGCAAGATGTAGATTCTGTATTTATCGAAGGATTAAAGTCTTGGGGATTATACGATAAAGTTTGGCAGGCTGGAGCAATTTTGCTTCCAGTAAACTCTGTTGGTGTTATGGGCGACGAGCGTACGTACGAAAAAGTAGTGGCGCTTAGAGCTGTAGAATCAACAGATGGTATGACTGCTGACTGGGTTCATTTGCCTTACGATTTCTTGATGAAAGTATCTAATGATATTATCAATAAAGTAAAAGGTGTGAATCGTGTAGTTTACGATATTAGTTCAAAACCACCTGCAACAATTGAGTGGGAATAGTAGCATAATTTAAAATTAAGGTCTTACATTTGTAAGGCCTTAATTTTTTATAACCTACTATTTATGAGAGAACTTTTAACAATTTCTCTTGTGTTTATTTTGTCTTTTAACAAAATAATTGCGCAAGATTCAATTATCGAGCACAAGATTCAAAAAGGTGAAACCGCTTATTTTATTGCCCAAAAGTATAAGGTTTCTATCGATGAGATTTACAAACTCAACCCCGAATCGCAAAACGGAATCAAAGACAATCAGGTTTTAAAGATTCCAGTTCACAACCTAGAAAACACGGTTTCAAAGCAGCGAACCCATATTGTTGCGCCAAAAGAAACATTGTTTGGCTTATCTAAACAATATCAGGTTTCTGTAGAAGCCATTCAGAAAGCCAATCAGGAAACTCTTGCCAACGGACTTCAAATAGGTCAAGAACTGATTATTCCTCAAAATTCAGATCATTCTCCAACAGAAAATGTGGTTCTTTCAAAAACGACACATCAAGTTGTGGCTAAAGAATCTTTGTTTAGCATTGCGAGACAGTACAATGTTTCGGTTCAGGATTTAGAAAATCTCAATAAAGATATTTTAATTAATGGATTGCAGATTGGTCAGACGATTTCGATTCCAAACAAAAGAAAAACATTGGACGGAAGAGTTCGTGTTATCAATCAGGAAACGGTTTTTCATGTCGTTGAACCAAAGGAAACCAAGTTTTCGATTGCCAAGAAATACGGAATTTCAATAGATCAATTAGAATCTCAAAATCCTGAAATTGTAAACGGATTAATTGTTGGAAACAAATTGGCTATTAATACCAAAGAGATAAAACCAGCAAATGAAAGCGAAGAATTGATGCTGGCTCTGGCCGAAAAACAGGTTGTGGTTGAAAAAACAAAAGCCAAAACAGTTGAAATAGAAGATTTGAAAGACCGTTTGGTTGTTCAGAAAGAAATGAATCAGAAAATTATCAAGATTAATGATTTAAAAGTGAATCTGAATGATATGAATGGTTCTAAAGAAAACTCGGTTGAAAAATTGCGTTTGGTTTTGGAAGCCAATAAAAATGTGCAGGATGTTTTAATGGCAAAATTAGATTCGCTTGTTGTGGCAATGAATGATGATTTGAAAGAATTGAAACGAATGGACATTCTAAATGTTGAAGAATCAAAAAGATTAGAGAAACAATCTTTTGAAGGCATCAATAAAACCAATGAACTGTCTTCTCAATTGAAGAAAGAATTGGCAGAAAACCGAAAAGTTTATGCAGGCTTGATGAATAAAGTGGAGAAAATCGCTGTTGAGGAGAATCAGGAATACAAGAAGAAAATTCGCGAAAGCGAGAAAAAGGCCAATGCAGAACCTTTGCAGCAGCGTTTATCATTAGAAGAAATTAAGCGTTATAAAGATGAGCAGCAAAAAGGGGATGTGCAAAACCAGCTTTTAATAGCCAAAATGGATTCGCTGGATATTCAGAAAAAAATTGAAGTAAAAAGACACATCAGCAAGGCTTCCTATTATAGTATGGAAGCTCGAAAGTTTGATGACAAACTGGCTTTGATTAAACTGAAAAAATATCAGGATGAAGCAGTCAAAAAACAGAAGAAAAACAATACTGTTGAAAATTCAAAAATAATTTCGCTGGAAGAAATGAAACAAGAATTGAAAGACAATCCGTTAAGGGCCGATAAAACAGTAAAAGTAGAAGTTTATGATAATCTTCGAGAAGTTTCGAACGGGTATTACTTAGTTTTGGGTATATTTACAGACGCAGTTGACCGAGATAAGCTTATTATGAAACTCATTGATTCTGGAGATTTTAACGCTAGCTTCTTTTTCAATATTAACAGTCTTTCCTACTATGTTTACAGCGATAAATTCGAAAACATGGAAGAAGTGCTTTATAAATGCAAGAAAAAAGAAGAAGATGAGTTATATAAAGAAATCTTAATTGCCAAAGTAGAAATCGATTTGAGATGATTTTCGATTGAAATAACAAACGGCTCGAATTTTGCTTTTAGCAACTCTGTGAGATATTTTTAAATTAAGAAATTAAATTGTTTTAAGCCATATTATGAAATACTATTTAACATTATTGTCTCTTGTATTCTTTATCAGTTCAAGTGCTTTTTCTCAGGAAAAAGTGGTGAAGTATAAAGTGTCAAGCGGTGAAACTATTAATCAGATTGCTCAAAAATTTAAGGTTACGCCTTATGATATTTATCAACTTAATCCAGACGCAAGAACAGGGTTGGTGCCAAATTCTGTGCTGTTGATTCCAACTAAAACAGGGGAGGCAAAAAAAGAAGCTGCTGAGGCTAAAACTGCAGCGGTTTCAGGAAAAGAGATTATTCATGAAGTGCAGCCAAAAGAGACGTTTTACAGCATTGAGAAAAAATACGGAATCTCTGACGAAGCTTTAAAAGCAGCAAATCCGTTTTTGGAGAAGACAGGCGTTCAGATTGGACAGAAATTGGTTATTCCAGCAAAAGGATCGGCTCCAAAAACAGCTGCAAAACCTGCTAAAGAAAAAGGTGCCGAAAAATATGTTTACCATGACGTTCAGCCAAAAGAAACAAAATTTGGAATTGCAAAACAGTACAATATGACTGTAGAAGAATTAGAAAAACGCAATCCGGATATTGTTTCGAGCTTGCCAGTTGGTTACAGGCTTACAATAAAAGGGACTGCACCAAAGACAGAACACGTTGCAACAGAAGCTACAAAACCTGCTGAAAGCAAGAAGCCTGCTGAATCCTCTAAAAAAGCGGTAACGTATATGGATTATCAGGTGAAACCGAAAGAAACTTTCTATAGTTTAGGTAGAGTTTTTCATTTATCGCAAGACGAATTATTGGCATTAAATCCGTCACTTTCTGAAGGAGTAAAAGAAGGAATGGTTTTGAAAGTGCCTGCTGGATATGTAGCTCCTGCACCTATTATAGCTGCGCAAGTGCCTGCTGAAAAACCTGCCGATTCTTCGGTAAGTAAATCAGTAGAAAGCTCTGGCGGAGGAATTAAGATTGTTGATAAAGTAAAATCAACGGAAAATGAAAATGTAGAAATTGTAGAATT
Source organism: Flavobacterium sp. TR2 (assembly GCF_025252405.1). NCBI lineage: Bacteria > Pseudomonadati > Bacteroidota > Flavobacteriia > Flavobacteriales > Flavobacteriaceae > Flavobacterium > Flavobacterium sp. TR2. The sequence goes on from NZ_CP104307.1 coordinate 2,682,089, forward strand.
AACCAAAAAAAGAGGTATTAATGAACGTAAAAAAGTAGTTTTATTGCTTCCTTTTAATTTGGCTAAAGTGCAAAGCGATACTTCGGGAACTGCTAACAGAATTAAAAATGATAAGTTCTTAAATATGACCTTAGATTTTTATTCTGGAGCTTTGATGGCGATTGATTCTGCAAAAACATTGAAATTGCCAATTGATGTTGCTATTTACGATTCGCAAGAAACAAAAACGACTTCGAATGTTGTAGGTTTGACTCAGAAACTTCAAGATGCAGATGCTGTAATTGGACCATTTTACCAAAGTAACGCAGAAACGGCTGCAAGTATGCTCCGTTCGTATAATGTTCCTGTAATTTCACCTTTGTCAAAAGATAGCGCAAATCCTATTGATAATTTGTACCAAACAATACCTTCAAATGATGTGATCAGAAATGCAGTTTTTGATTATATGCGTTCTAAAAACGGAAATATTGTAGCAGTAATCGATAAGAAAAAAGAGTCGGTAATTAATTATATCAAACAAAATCAGAAAGGGGTTGCATTTGCGTCTCTGACTGAAACTGGCGGTTTGGACGTTGCCAATTTGAAGAGCTTGCTGATACCAAACAGAATGAATTATGTTGTGATGGAAACAGGTAATACAGCGATGGTAAAAGCTACGATAAAAGCGATGCTCGATTCTCAAAAAACGTGTCAGGTTCAATTGGTGATTTTAGAGCCGAATAGCACATTGGATACAGACGAAATTGTTTTTGATAATTTGGTAAAACTAAAATTAATGTATCCTTCTGTAACTCGTGAAAGCGATGAGCAGCCAGTTTTAATTTATGAAAAGCAATATCGCTTGAAAAACAAAGCAAATCCGACGACTTACGCAACAAGAGGATTTGACGTAACGTTTGATACGATGATGCGTTTAATGCAAGGAAAAACATTCCAAGAAACAGCTGATTTGATGACAACTCAGCAGGTAGATAATAAATTTCAATATTATAGAAAAGAAGATGGCGGACACGCTAATAAAGGGGTGTACATCTTATATTATGATAGTGACTTAACTTTAAAAGTAGCAAATTAATGACATCAAAAGTAACCTATTTAGGAGATTTAAGAACAAGTTCGATTCACGTGCAGTCAGGAAGCGAAATCATTTCTGACGCACCATTAGATAATAACGGAAAAGGAGAAGCATTTTCTCCAACAGATACAGTAGCAAACGCTTTGGCAAGCTGCATGATGACTATTATGGGAATCAAAGCCCGCGATTTAGAAGTTGATTTTGTTGGTTCTACAGCAGAAGTAACTAAAATTATGAATGCAGAGCCAAGAAGAATTGGAGCAATCGAGATTGTATTTCAAATGAAAAGCAACGCTGACGAAAAGAGCAAAACAATTTTGGAGCGTGCTGCAATGACTTGTCCAGTTTTTTTAAGTTTAAGCAGTGAAATTGAAAAGAAAATTAGTTTCAACTGGAACTAATTCTTAACTGAATAGTAAAGGAGTTGTCTTAAAAAAAGGCAACTCCTTTTTTTTAAGCTTTGGAGACACGGAATATGTATAGCAAAAATAAACGTTTAAAATATGTCGCTCCTCTGGAGCTTTTTCATTAACGTGATTGAAATGCTATAAATATTTTGCCCTTCTGGGGCTTTTCATTTTTTTTAAGCTTCGGAGAAGCGAAATATTTATAGCAAAGAATTAGGATTACAATATAAAGCTCCGTAGGAGCGACATATTTTAGAATCTAAATTTTATGAATAGTCTAAAACAGACAAGAGAGCAACATCTACTTTGCTCTCTTGTCCCTTTTTAACTAACCAATAATATTTATTCTGAAAACTCTAATTTTTTAAGTTTGTTCCAGCCTCCGCGTGTGAAATCTGGAATTTCTACAGGAGCAGAATTATGGTCTAATGAAATTTCTGTCAATGGGCCAAGGCAAGACCATTCGGCTAAATCGTAAACATCCATATCTAGCGGAAGTCCCTTTTGCAGGCAATGAATTAAACGATAATCCATAATAAAATCCATTCCGCCGTGACCGCCTACTTTTTTGGCCTGTTCTTCTATTCCTTTTGCGATTGGGTGTTTGTATTTTTCCATTAGCGCTTTTTTCACTTCTTCAGGAACAAAAGAGTGCGCGCTCAATTTTTCGTGATTTGGTTTTACATCGTCGCTTAATTCTTTTCCATCAAGGGCATAACCTTCTAACGGGTATTTATTGGCAAAACCTTTTGTGCCGCTCAATTGATACATTCTGCTGTAGGGACGAGGAGAAGTAACATCGTGCTGAATGTGGATTGTTTTTCCGTTTTCAGTACGAATCATTGTCATCGTATGATCTCCGTTTCTAAAATCTTTAATTTCCTGTCCTGATTTTTCTTTAATGTAAGCAGGATTTCCAACGGCTTTTGTATCCATAGAAACCAAGAAATTCATTTTGTCACCGCGGTGAATATTTAGTGCCTGACACGCAGGTCCCATTCCGTGTGTCGCATAAACATCGCCACGGTGTTTAATGTTGTAATCCATTCTCCAGTTGTTCCAGTATTCTCCCCAAAAAGGTTGCAATCCATGAATATAAGAGCCTTCAGCGTGGAGAATTTCTCCAAAAACACCCTGCTGTGCCATATTTAAAGTCGTCAATTCGAAGAAATCGTACACGCAGTTTTCCAGTTGCATACAGTGTTTTCTCGTTTTTTCTGAAGTATCAATCAATTCCCAAATTTCTTTCATTGTTAAAGCGCCCGGAACTTCAATTGCAACGTGTTTTCCATCCTTCATGGCCTGAACACCAATTATAGCATGATGTTTCCAATCTGTGGCAACATATACCAAATCTACATTTGGCAAGGCCGTAACTTTTCTCCAAGCATTTTCATCACCATAGAATTCTTGCGCTTTTGGAAAACCAGCTTTGGTTAAAATTTCATTTGATTTTGCAGTATTTTCCTGAGTCATGTCGCACAACGCCACAATCTCTACACCCGGAATATGTGTCATGCGTTCGACAGCGCCAGGACCGCGCATTCCAAGTCCGATGAAAGCAACGCGAACGGTTGGAATTGGATCAGCAGCCATTCTCAAAACATCTTGCTGTCCTTTAGGGCGTGAAGGCGTTTTGGTCTTAATCATTTGTGCAGAGGCGATTGTCCATCCAAACAAAAGAATTAAAACTGCAGCAGATTTAAAAAAAGTAGTTTTCATAAGCGGGTAATTTATTTGTTCAATGCTTATCGGGCATCTATTTTAATTCGTTGGGTATAATTTTTTAACACATAGAAACATAGTCATTGTAAGCTTAAAAAAGGCATTTCACTAATTTTAATGACATAGAAATATGTGTTAAAAGCTTGCTTTTTCCTAATCTTAAACAAAAACAACAAAACTCTCTGTTTCTATGTGTTTAATTAAACTTTAAAAACAACCTCTCTAATGAACCAAATTAGAGAGGTTTTCAAAAACAAAAACAGACCTAAAGGACTCTTAATAATTATTTTTGACTACTAAATCTTTTCATTAATGGCGTTACGTGTTTTTGGGTATCGTCATCTAATGAGGCCAATGCTTTATCAGCTTCTGCTGGCGTGTATTTTTTTAATCCTGTTAATCCAGCTGCAATTACATTGTACGACTGTTCTTTAATGCTTTCGTCCATTAAGTTTTTATAAGAAGCGTCTCCTGTCGAAGCCAGTTTTACAATAGCATTGGCTCTGGCAATTGTTTTTTTATCATTTTTAGCCATATCAAGCAACGTTTTTAAAACTTGGTCTTTTGTTTGCTTTTCATTTAAATCGATTGCTTTTATGCTCAGCACTCTTAAATCTTCTTGCGGATCTTTTAAGCCTTCCAGTAAAATAAGTTGCGATTCTTGACTTCTGTCTTTTGAAGCAAATTTTATAGCTTCAATTCGATTGTAATACGATGGCGCATTTTTATATTGAAAAAGATAATCGGCTGCAGTTTTTTTATCTACATTAATTTCACCCACTAAGATTTTATCTGGGTCTAAATCTATAAATTCAGGTTTTGAAGGAAGATCAAAACTAAAGCTTTGTTCTCTTTTATCAATTAAAATATCCTTTCTTATTTTAGTTCCGTTTACGTAAAAGTCAACTTTTAAAGGAAGCGTAAAGGTTTGCACTGTACTATCCTGAGATTGGCTTATTGTAATGGTAATTTTTCCATTGGCATATTTGTAGTTCACATCCAGAATCGGACTTCCGGCATTATAGTACCATTGATCAAAATAAGGCAGCCAGTCTTTTCCTGTCACTTCTTCCATCGATAAACGCAGTTGATGCGGTTCGCCAGATTTGTAAGCATTTGTGGTTAAATAATGATTTAATCCTTTAAAAAATGCTTCGTCACCCATTTGGTTTTTCATGGCATACAAGATGATAGAACCTTTGGAGTAGCTAATGTTATCAAACATATCGTCTGCATTTCTGTAATGAAAACGTGCTAGAATAGGACTATCGCCATTTTTTTGCGAACGCAAATAATTTTGCAGTTTTTCGTAACGCGAACGGTCTTCAGCATCTTGTCCAGCATCGTGGCCGTGCCAAAGCACTTCTCCAAAAGTGGCAAACGATTCGTTCATTGTTAAGTTTGACCACGATTCGGCTGTTACATAATCTCCAAACCATTGGTGAAAAAGCTCGTGAGCAATAGTACTTTCTTGATTGTCATCTAATAATTCTCGTTCTGTTTTCTGAACATATTCGCCATGAACTGTCGCTGAAGTATTTTCCATCGCACCGCCAAAATAATCTTTCACTACAATTTGCGCGTATTTTGCCCAAGGATATTCTACGCCAAGCATTTTGCCATAAAAATTCATCATATCTGGCGTTTTATAAAAAATCTGTTTGGCATACGGCGCATATTTTGGCTCAAGATAATAGCTGACTTCTTTTCCGTTATAAGAGTCTTTATAGATTTTAAAATCACCAACAGCCATCATAAATAAATAAGGAGCATTTGGCTGTTCCATCTTCCAAACATCGGTTCTTGTACCGTCTTTATTCACTTTTTGCGAGGTTAATTTACCGTTTGAAAGCGTTGTATATTTTGCCTCAACTGTCATCGCAATTTCAGAAGTTGTTTTCTGATTTGGTTTGTCAATGGTTGGGAACCAGCAAGACGAAGCTTCTGTCTCGCCTTGAGTCCAAATTTGCGTTGGTTTGTCTCCCTTTCCGTCAGGATTGATAAAATACAATCCGTTTGAGTTCGTAATCGACTCGCCGGCTTTGCTTTTCAGTTCTGCTGGTTTTGCGGTGTAATTAATAAAAATCGTGTACTTTTCAGTTCTTTTATATTTTCTGTTTAAAGCAATCGAAAGTTCTTCGTTATCGTATTTGTATTGCAGCGGAATACTTTTTTTGCCATCGATAATAGCAATTTCTTTAAAATCCATTCCTTTTGCATCAAGTTTAAGCGAATCGGTTTCGTAAAAATGAGGTTTTAAAGTAATCCATTCTTTTCCATACAAATAACGTTTTCCGTAATCGAACGACACTTCTAGTTTGGTATGAATTAAATCATGCGTTTTTAACGGAGTCGTGCGATAAATGGACAATTCATCTATCTTTTCTGTTTTGTTTTGTGCTTCTATTTTTGAAGCCGTCAAAAGGACAAGACCCAAAAAAGTATATTTTAAAAAATGGTTTTTCATTTTATTGTTTTTGAAAGTATTTTACAATTTTTCGATAATTCTAACTTCGCCGTCTTTTTCATCTTCACTTAAAATATTCGACTGTTTTTTGGTGTAAGCCAATAAACTCCACTGAACTATTTTATTTGTCGGATATAATTCTGCTTGCTTTTTAATCCATTTTTCAGCTTCTTGAGCAGAAGAAGTTTTTTCGATAGCCCAAGCCGAAACCAATTGATTTGCAGGAAGAAAGTTCATGACCGTATTGTCAACTACAGGCTGGAAAGCAACAATTTTCTCTAGAGATTTTGAAGCCATTTCTTTGTTTCCAAGACTGCTATAACATTGATAGTCTAGCCAATTTTCCAGTCTTTCATCGATATTTTCGTCATAAGGTTTTCCTACTCCTAAATTTTCTGGAAACAGTTTGGCATCGGCAATAAATTGTAATGCTTTTTTATAATTTTTGCTTTTCATTTCAGCCAAGGCCTGCATCAATTTTGCTTCGTGATACAGTTGTCTGCCTGCAATTGCGCCTTCAAATGGGAGGATTTGCAATTTGGTTAAAAACGTATCAGCTTCACGGTATTTTTTGTTCAGCAATAAAGTTTTGGCGTACAGCATTCCAATCAAATAATTGTCCTGATGTTTTTTATAGAAAGACTCAGCCGTTGCAAGCGCTTTGTCGAATTGTTTTTGAGCGATGTAATGCTCTGCCAGCATTTTATGGTATCGCCAGCCTTGCGGATCTAATTTTATGGCTTGCTGAAGACTTGCCAATACTACCGAAGCATCGTTTTTAAATAAAGATGCTTTTGCACCATAAAATGCAGGATCATTTGGTTTTGTACCGCATTGCAAAAACAATTCTTTAGCTTCTGAAATACTGTTGCGATTCCACTCAATTAAACCTAAATGATATTTTAATTGGTATTGGTCATTTGTTTTAATTAATGATTTTAGGATTTCAGCAGTTTCATTTCTAAAAGGAAAACTTGTTCCCGGTTTGATTTTGCTTACATCAACCGATTTATTTTCTAAGAAAGCTTTCCAATAGATAATTTCAGCGCTTGGTTCTGCGATAGAAAATACTTTTAACGCGTCTTCTTTTCGGCTTATATTATGGTACCAAATTCCTAATTCAAGAAAAGTCTGCTCTGGCATTTCGTTTTGAATCGCTGCGGTAAAAGCATTTTTCGAATCGTTTGAATTGTGCCAAAGGTATTTTTCAAAATCAGCAAAATGATTCAACGGATCCAGTTGTGCTATGGTTTTTAAAACTGAATTTGCTTTTTCTGAATTATTCTGAAGACGATATAAAACTGCTAAAACCTGTAAGCCTTCTATATTGTATTGATTGTATACTAAACTTTTCTCGGCATATTCAACAGCTTTAGACAGGTCGTTTTCTGCTAAATAAATTTTACTTAAAGCAGTGTAAGCTGGACTGCGGAATTCGACACTTGCAGCTGCAATATCAAAACCGTCTTTTGCATCAATAGTATTTCCTAAATGGAAATTCGCCAAAGCATAAAAATAATTCGCGGAAGCATCGTAAGTATCTATTGATAAAGCTTTGCTTGCTGAATTTACAGCTGCCTTGTAATCTAATTTTCTGATTTGTAAAGAAGCCAATGCAGAAAGGGCAGGAGCGTAGTTCGGATCTAGTTTTAAACAAGCATTTAGTTTTTCTTCAGCCAGAACATAATCTTTAAAACTGATGTAATTTTTCCCTTGCAGATACAATCCGTAAACTGAATTATGGTCAAAATCTTTTGGAATTTCGACAGGACGATTGATGTTTCCGTCTTCTGGAGCTGAATTCCAAACCAGTTTATTGCTGCCTAAAACAAATTTCAATTTATTAGAATCCACTTTTACCTGAATGGAATCTTTGAAAGTTTGCATGGTATTCAATGCAATATCTTTAGAATATACTTTTTTATCGTTTTCAAAAACTTCAATTTTTTCATTTAATTTTTGAAGCGGAGAAAAATAGATTTTCAGCCAGCCATTTTCGTTTTTAATATTGACTGAACCATAATTATTGGCTTTTACAAAGCCTTTTGTGTGTTTTACGGGAAACCAATATTCTGTCCAAGTATCGGTTTGATATGGTGCAAACGAACGCTGTTTAAATGGCGTGAGACTGCTGGTTTCGCTCGCTTGATTAAACAATCTTCCGCTTTGCACTTCTACATATTGCCCGTCGGTGTCGGTTAATAATTTTTCCCAAATCATGCCTTGCTGAGACAATCCCCAAATCCAGATTTTTTTACCCGGTTTATCATCGTGATTGCCATATCTTCCCATCCCGAAATCTTCGTCGTGATAATATCCTCCAAAGAAATCATCATATTTCCCGAATACGTGATACGATTTGTAGCCTCCAAAATTGTTGTTTTTGTAGAATGACAAATCTTTGCCATTTTCTTTGTCAATTGGCCATGAATTGTATTCTCCGTTATGGCCAATGTAAGTCTGCCCTGGATAAATAAACTGCAGATTTTCGGCAGCTTTTATTCCAGTATTCATCCAAGTGTAATAAGGCTGTTCGAATTCGGTTGTGTTTGACCAAAATGAATTTGTGGTAAAATATGCTTTGTCTTTTGGCAGATTGATGTCTAATTTCCAAGAAGTTCTCGTCAATAAATCTAAAACGCCAATCACACAGCTGATGCTTCCGTCTTCTCTGTTTATGATTTTATAATCGACAGGAGTTGCACAGTTTGGGGTGTGGCCGATAATTCCGTAATTGCCCTCAACGCCTCCGCTTGTCCACGGTCCGCGCATGGCAATGTCTCTAAATTTTACCACATGATTATTGTAAACAATATCTTTTCCAGTAGATTTTTCTATTGCCGACCAGACTTTTCCGCCAATTTCAGGCAGAATCATTAGTTTGATATAATCGTTTTCAATTTCGATTACTTTCCATTCTTTTTGGACGGGTTTATCGGTAAAACCATCAAAACGGAAATATGGATAAAACTTGGTATCTGGTTTCGGAATCGGATCAGGATCTGAGAACGGATATGTGGTAAATACTTTTTTGTATTCTTTTACAGTGGGTTTGTTTTGTGCGTTGACAAAGAGGCTTCCAAGGAGTAGAATTGATAAGAAAGGTTTAATTTTCATGATGGATAGCTAGTTTTTTGTGGTTGTTTTTTTTCGTTTTTTCATTGCGAGGAACGAAGCAATCTCATTTGCTAAATCACACTTTGTATCTTTTGTTAGTGAGATTGCTTCGTTTCTCGCAATGACAAACAGTACGAGGTAATTGTTGATTACTTCACAATCAGCAACCAGCCTTTTCCTTTAGAAACTGGTATTTCGTCTTTTGCTGTGAACGTTTTTGCCGGTTGGAAATTGGTCACTTCCGGAGCTGTAATTGTAGCTTTTGCAGGATTGATTCCTAGTTTTTTCCAGTCAATATTCAATTTTACATTTACATCAGCATCTGCCCAGCTTGCGATTGAAATTAAGGCTGTTCCGTTCTTTTTGTAAACTGTTGCTAGAACTTTATCGTTGTTTGTTTTTACAGGACAGTTTTCGCTCCAATATCCGATCATTTCAGAACCTTTAATTCCGAAAGAATCCCACACTTTCCAGATATTTCTTGGGTCAGCGCCGTCGCTCCAAGGCAATCTGTTTGTCATGCCGTAAACCATTCCTCTCCAAGGATTTCCACCGTCTTGAAGCATTTCGCCCATTAGTCCAAACGGAATTCCGCTTACTTCAGTCAAGAAAAAGTCAGGCTGATTTTTTTCGTAATCAAAATATTCTCCAAACCATAATTTATTGATGTACGGGAAGTGCTCCATGTATAAATTGGCACTGTTGTTAAATCCGTCGCTTTTGTTGTATTGGTTTGCACTGTGTAAATCGATAATTCCAGGATGGCCATCTTTAGTTAAAACTCTTTTGATTCGTTTCATCGTGATTCTGTCAAAAGCAACGTCGTCTAGGTAAATTCCGTCAATGCCAACGTTTTGAGTAAGCCAATTCATTCCTTCTACGTAGTAGTTGTGCCAACGGTTCATTCCGCTGTTTACGATTGCGGCATCTTTAATTTCTGGAACAAACCAAGCCGCGATATAATCATCTCCAACGTGTTCTTGCAGCCATGAGAATCCGCCTCCTTTTCCTGGAGAATAAATTTCGTGGCCTAAACTTCTTAAAGCGAAAGTCTCATAAGCTTTGTTTGAAACCTCTCTAACGGTGTTGTAAATTTTTACTTTTAATCCTTTTTCGTGTGCTTCATCGATATACGATTTCATCTTTTTAAATTCGATAAAAGGATAATTGATGTATGGATTGATTGCATTGGCATGGTGAATATTGATTACAGTCGCGCCAGTTTTAGCAATAGAATCGATCGGGCTGTATTTGTGGTAGAATTTTGTATCCCATTGAAAATCGGTATTAATAGTATGGAATGGCGTAATCAACAAGTTGAAATTATAATACAAAACATCGCCTTTTTTCATTGTTCTAGCGCCACTATACGCATTTACTACAACCGATTTTTGGTTTGGCGTAATCGTGATTCCACCTTTGTTATCGTTACCCCAAGAAGTTGGCAATAATAAAGGCTTTTGCAAATAGAAATTTGTGTTTAGTGGGCGGCTGTATTTTTCGTCTCTCAAAGAAAACTGCAATCCAGAATTTACGGCACCAATCCACGCACCGTCTTGATTTTTATGAGCGACATCCCATTTCCAGTCGAAAGTTGCAGGACGATCGCCTCCTTTTTGACCTAATCCCATCATGTATTTTGCAGAAGTTGGCTGCATTGGCATTTGGAAATTAATGTCATTGAAAGACACATCCTCAAGAGCTGTAACTTTTACTGTATAATGTACAAAACCATCAAATTCAACAGAAGCGTTTACGTCCATTTGAACTGATTTTGAAGCGGAAGTATTTTCCCAAGAAACCGTTCCAGCTTCTTTTTTAGTGAATTTTACACCACTATTTTTCCATTGTACTTCTTTTCCAGAAGCGTCAACAAAATGAAAATCGATCGGCGAGCTTAAAATATCATTTGCTTTTGCTGTAACAGAAGTCATTTCTGGAGTAAAGAATGTTTGGATCTGTGCAGGAAACCCGTTTGGCGCCAAGATTAGTTTTCTTCCTAATAAAGCAATTTCAGAATTGTTAACTGTTAATGGAGTATAAGGCGCAATAACAGTATTTTCTTGAGCTAATGTAGAATTGAGCCATTTTAGGCGCGTCATTTTTTCTGGACTGTCAATGCCTCCGTTTTTTGTCACTTCATTAGAAACTGTAATTTGAAGTGTAATTTCTTTTGATTTTCCGTCAGCGCTTACAGTTGCTTTTCCGTTATAAATTCCAGTTGCAGCGGTTTGCGGAATATCGATGCCGCACCACATTGCTTGAATTTTTCCTTTTGAAACCGAAACGGTGTTCGTAAAAGGAGTGCCATCATAACGAGTTCCGTCAGTGTTGATGCAGCTGATGTCTTTAGCTTCTATTGCAGCTCCAGTCGTGCTTACTAAATTGGTAAAAGATACTTTTACATTTTTTAAATCTTCAAGAGCGTAAACTCCTAATTGAAAAGTCAAATACTCGCCTTTCATTGCCGTATCAGAAAAACTGTTTTGAACGCCTTTCTGAATCCATCTTTGCGGCAAATCAGATTTTAGCTTGATGGAATGTTCTCTGTCTTCTGGGAAAACTAAAAATGAATTTCCGCTGTTTTTTGCCACAAGAGCAGAAGTTTCAGATGCTGTAGCAATCACTTCCATTGGATAAAAGCTATTGAAAGCATTTACGCTTTGGATTTCAGTTACTGATGCATTGTCTTTTAAGTTTGCTTTAATGTTAGACAGCCATTTTGCATCGGCTTTATTTTCAGGTTTCTGATAAATTCCTTTCGGATAATTTGCAGTTCCTTCATCAACGTAAGGCATATAGTAAACATAGTAAGTTCCTTTTCCAGAAATAGGTTCAAAGAAAATAGTTCCGTTTTCTCTATTGATGTTTTCGGTTTTTATGTTCTGAATTTCTTTTCCAGACGCATCTTGAACAATAATTTTTTTAAGTTCTGGATTGGTATCTCTTCTTCGCCATTCGATTGTAGTTTTGGCAACATTCCCTGAGCCAGAAAAGGCAATTACAGCGCGATGGTTTCCTAATTGGTTTGGATTCCAGCTGTCATTCCCGTCTGAATATTTTATCTGTGCAGTTAGAGGAATACTGATTGTGATAAAACACATGATCAATATTCGGCTTAATAGCGTTGTGTTGTTTAGGTTTAGTTTCATTGTATTGTATAATCAGGTTAAATAGAATATTTTGAGTTTAGTAAACCGCTTTCCAGCCTTGTTTTTTCCAGTAAGCAATAATTGGTTTGTAAGGGCCATATTTGTGCTGTTCCTCTGAAAAGTTGTCGCTAAACGGACTGTGCGCATAATCTATAGGTTTGCCCATTTTGTCTGGATAATCAAACGTTTTTGGGTTTGGTCTGGTATGCTGTGAATCGTCATTTACATAAGCCGCAATATCAAGCGCTTGTTTGTCTGTAAGATACGGCTTTCCAAGGAGCACTTTATCATACGGCATATTGTTTTTTAGCCATTGCGCTTGTTTGATTACACGGTGCATACTAGAACCTGGCTGATAGCCATATTGTCCCCAAAGAGGCGGGTAGGTGTAGCCCGATTTATCGGCATTGTAAACTCCTTCACCATTATTTCCGTGGCATCTTGCACAGTTTTCAGCAAATAAAACTTTTCCTCTTTCTGGACTTGCAGCAACATCTGGAAATTCGATTTCTAAGTTTTTGGCTCCTTTAAAATTACCATCTTTTGGAACAAATTTGCTGATCCATTTGAAATAAGATAAAAACGCCACCATTTCTTTGCTGTCCAGCGGAAGCGGTTTTCCAGAATGCGGACGCATAATGCAGTTATTAACTCTTTCTGCCAGTGTAAGCACTTTGTTTTCGCGCCCGCGATACTGCGGATAATTATCGTGTGAAGACATTAAATTGAACGCATGAGGTTTTGTTCCTGCATCTTGATGGCAGTTGGTGCAATTCATTTTATTGCCTAAATATTTTCCGTTTATTCCGTTTGGACCAATATAATAAGCTGTTTTCAGCATTAATTCTCTTCCGTAGCGAACCGATTCTCCAAACTGATCGTCTGGAATTTTAGACGTATCAATTGTGATGTAGCCTTCGTCTTCTTCTTCAGCTGTTTTTGAAGCCAAAGTTTGAGAATTTGATTTGGTGCAGGAATTGAAAACAGCTACTGAAAATGCTGAAAAAAGTCCGATAAGAATTGTTTTTTTCATGTCCATTATTTTTAATCTTGTTCTTATCCTAACAGGTTTCAAAAACCTGTTAGGTATTTTTTTAAATTTTATACCTACAAGGTTTTTAAAACCTTGCAGGAAATCATTTTTTTAATTCAGAAGAAAAGGTTTTAATTTTTCCTCTGGAATAAAGATGGTTCTGTATGGCGGAATTTCAGATTCTAAAGCCCATAACAGAACTCCTTTTTTATTGGTTAAAACCGTGATATGTCTTTTTGAACAGCAAACTAAAAAGAGGTCTTTATTAATCATATAAGCGCTTCCCATTCTGTCGTTATAAATATCTTTTGGCAATTGTATATGAAAATCCAGTTTTACTGAATTGGTTTTTTCGTCAGCTTTTAAGGCAAAAACAGAAGATTGTTTTATATCGACACCATTGTCAAAAAACAATAAACTTCCTTCCTGATCTATATGTGCGGCGTGCGCCTGAGAGAAATTGGTATCTGGAGCCATTTTCATTGTTCCTCCTTTTCCTAGTTTCCAGATTACTTTTCCGGTTTTCGAATTGATTTTCCAAATCTGGCCGTTATTATAGAAAGAGATTAAGAAATTTCCATCTGCATCATAACTCAAACTATTGGCGTGTGTCCAGTCTTTTTTGGTTTTTAATAGATTTTTATCTTTTAGCGGATCTAAGTCATCAAAAACACTCCATTTCCAAAGCTGTTTTCCTTTTTTATCTAAAATCAGAATTCCGTCTCCGTTGATGGTATCTTGTTTTTTTCCTCCAATAGCAGTTAGATCCATTATTTTTTGATCGACTGTGATGGTAACAATTTCGTTAGCCGATTTTTTAATGATTTCGTGGTGAATAACTTGTTTTAAATCACCTTGTCCTTTTTTAATATGCGTTAAAGTATCGCCTTGAAGATTGATTTCAAGAATTTCGCTTCCGTAGCTTGTTGGCTCATCGTTTGTTCCCAAAATCGAAAGAATGGTTTGGTCTTTTGTAAAATGAACAACTTTAAAACCAGTTCCTTCAATTGTATGATACCACCTCAAATTTCCTTTATAATCAACAATATAAGCAGTTCCAGGAGTTTCTCTTTTTGCTAAAAGCATAAAGCCTTTTTTGAAATTCTTAGGAAGCAATTCTGGTTTCGGACAATTGGCTTTGAATTGTTTTTGAAGCCATTCTGGAAGCTTTCTTGATTTGAAAGTGTAAACTTTACTAGTTTGCTTATTGCCGTCTTGAACTGTAACTAATTGAAAACTATAGTTGGTTTCTGGAGTTATGTTGCAAAGTACTAATGAATGTTTTAAACCAGAATTTGAAATAGGAGAGGTCATTTTACTTTGATTTCCTTTTTTGTCTGACCAATATTCTGCATATACCTGAGCTTGGTCATTCGTAGTAACATCGATTTGAATTTTCAATTCGTTGTTGCTATGAGTTCCAATGTTGATAGTGGAGATAATTTGGTTTTTAGAACAGCTTGCCAAAGTAAGCAGTAAAATAAAACTTCCTCTTAATATTAATTTTTTGATCATCTGAAAAGCTTCTTTTGTGAAACAGAAAAATACTTTTATTGTTATAAAAAATCAAGAATAGACAGACATTTAACTGTCTATTCTTGATTGAGTGTTCTTATTGTCTATCGGCGTTGCTTAAATTTGGATTAAGGTCAACTTGACTTTGTGGATATGTATAATATTTGTTTTGTGGCATTTTGATTAAAGCTGCTTCTCCAACCCTAAGGTGGTATGCATTTACCAAAACATCATACTTATTCATTCTGATCAAATCTGCGCGGCGTTTTCCTTCGTAGAAAAGCTCCCAGCCTCTTTCTTGTAAGATAGCATCTCTTAAACTAGTTTGCGTTTGACCAGATAAAGCCAAAAGCTTAGCATGTGATCTTCCTTTCACCTGATTAATAAGATCTATGGCTTCCTGAGTCGGTCCGCTGATTTCGTTTAAGGCTTCAGCTCGGCTTAATAAAACATCTGCATAACGAAGGATATTTACACTATGGCCATCATAATAAGTAGTCGTTTCATCATCTGCATATTTTCTAGTAGAAACATCTGGCATATAGAATTCTCCTTTAGGCGGTTGAGCACCCAATGATGGAGCTTGTTTGTGAAGTAAGCCGTCTGTTCCTTCAAATTCTGGGAAGAAACATTGTTTTCTTTCGTCTTCATCTCCAAAAGTGTTGTAGAAATCCCAGTTTACAGTGTAATACTGCCATCTGTTTTGAACGACAGGATGATCAATAGGGCCAAAATGGTTCAATAATTCTGTCCCGTTTGTGTTGGCATCACTCAATGAAGAGAAGATATTTTCGCTGCACCATTTGTTACTTTCTTTAAACAAACCTAAGTAAGAAGGATAAAGACGATACTCGTTTAAATCTATTACTTGCTGGGTAAGTGTAACTACTTTTTGCCAATCGTGACTGCGCAAATATAATTTTGCCAGCAATGTAAGCGCAGCGCCTTTTGTAGCACGGCCAACATCGTTACTTCCATAAATTGCGTTTTCTTTATAGTTTACTGGTAAGATAGTAGCAATTTCAGTAAGGTCTTTGATGATAAAAGCATCAATTTCTTCAACGGATGTTGGAGGTGTCTGCGCCAAGTAATTTGGATTTGCTATATTTTCTTCGGTCATCAGAATAACAGGACCCCAAGAATCAGTCAAATCCATGTAAGCAGATGCTCGTAAAAATTTTGCTTCCGAAATGAACTGCGCTTTTTCAGCATCCGAAATAGAAGACATCTTTCCGATGTAATAAATCGCATTATTAGCATTAGAAATTAATTTATACATAGCATTCCAATCTTCTAAAAGCAAGCCATTTGTAGAACTCCATGCGCCCAAAGACAGTTGTCCTGGATCACCTCCGTATTGACAGTGTCCTAAATCTGTTGCAATATCAGTCAGTGCGAAGTGTCTTGTAGCCCAATAAGAAAAGTTATCGCCTACAGATGGCCCCTTTAATCTGCCGTAAATTGAATTGACTGCGGCAATAGCATCTGATTTGGTTTGATATCCGT
This sequence comes from Flavobacterium sp. TR2, assembly GCF_025252405.1. Classification (NCBI taxonomy): domain Bacteria; kingdom Pseudomonadati; phylum Bacteroidota; class Flavobacteriia; order Flavobacteriales; family Flavobacteriaceae; genus Flavobacterium; species Flavobacterium sp. TR2. The sequence continues at coordinate 2,698,086 of NZ_CP104307.1, forward strand.
TTGTGGTCGTCAAACTGCTATATACTTTAGGATCAAGATCCTCATTGCAGGAATATTGCAGTCCTGCAGCAAGTAAAAGCAATAGAATTGTATATTTTTTCATTTTGATAAGTTTAATGTTATTGAAAAAGCTATTAATGAATTGCTATTTTGATTCCTAATATAAACGTTCTGGAAGCTGGGAATGAGTTAAAATCAATTCCTCCGCCAAGATTTTGCGCCCTAGCAGTATTGGTATGTCCATTTACTTCAGGATCATTTCCAGAATATTTTGTAATTGTCAATAAATTTTGACCAATAGCATATAATCTTATATTGTCAATAAATTTAGTTGGCTTTAGAAGGCTTTCAGGAATTGAATATCCAATAGATAAATTTTTAAGACGCAAGTAAGATGCATCTTCAACAAATTTTGAATTTACGTAGCTGCCATAAGCGCTTTTGTAATAGCCATCTCTTGGAATATCAGTATTTTCATTTGTACCAGCAACCCATCTATTCAAAGCATCAGTGCTTGTCGTTGATTCTCCAACCATTCTGGTCATGTTATAGACAGAGTAATCAAGAGCGCCTTGAAAAAACATATTCACATCAAAATCTCCAAATCTAAAGTCATTATTAAAACCAACAACGTAGTGAGGAGTAGAATTTCCTAAATATGTTCTGTCTTTTGCTGTAACTAGTCCGTCACCATCTAAATCTTCATATTTAGGGTCTCCTGGTTTAGATCCTGGCTGTGCCGCATAAGTTTCACCTGTTTTTATTACTCCAGCATATTTAAATCCGTACAATAATCCCATTTCTTTTCCAGGTTCAAGTCTAGTAAACTCACGTCCAGAAACCGTACCGCTTGGGTTAGAAGTATTTATGCTGATTATTTTAACATTATCAGCAAGCGCAACAACTTCTTGTTTGTTGTAAGCAAGATTTAAAGATGTTCTCCAGTAAAATTTGTCATTTTTGAAGTTTTCACTGCTGATGCCTAATTCAATTCCTTTATTATCAACGGTACCCGAGTTAAGCGTTTGGGTGTTAAATCCCCACCATCCTCCAACAGGCACGTCTAAAAGAGCATCAGTTGTTCTCTTTTTGTATACATCAATTGTAGCTGTAAGCCTATCATTGAAGAATCCCATATCCAAACCGATATTGGTTTGAGCTTGCTGCTCCCATTTTAAATCTGGATTTGATAAATTGTTAGGTTCTGTACCGCCTACAAAAGAGCCATCAGAAATGGTAACGTTCCAAGGCGATAGATTTGACATATATTGATAGTCTAAAATTCCATCATTTCCTGTAATACCGTAGCTTACTCTTAGTTTTAATTCTGAAAGTGTCTCCACATTTTGCATAAATGCCTCTTTAGATATTCTCCATGCAACGGCTCCAGAAGGGAAAGTTCCATATTTGTTATTTGGACCAAAACGAGAAGAACCATCACGTCTAATAGTAAAAGAAGCCAAATATTTGTCATCAAAAGAATAGCCTAGCCTTCCAAAATACGAAGTCAATTTTGTTTCTTGTTTTTGAGTTTCAGGTCTCAAATAAACCGCAGCACTTTCAAGCTTATAATAAGTTAAGATATCATTTGAAAAACCAGAACCAGAAGCTTTCAATCTTTCATAAGTGTCTTTTTGGTTTGATGTTCCAATCATGGCAGTAAACGAATGGTGCTCTTTGAGATTAAATTTGTAAGTCAAGTATTGTTCTGTGCTCCATCTGAAGTATGTTTTGTTTTCTTCAGATCCAGTACCATTTAGCGCTGCTCCAGCAACAAGTGTACGTGGCGTGTATTTTCCTTGAATATTTTCCTGCCATTCTGCACCGGCACCAAAATGATATGTTAAACCTTTAATGATCTCATAATCCATAAACATATTTCCGTTTACTAATCTGTTGATCGTGTGGTCCGTTGGTTCTAGTAAAAGAGCTAAAGCGTTATCTTTTCCTTGAAATTTGTAGTACGAACCATCCGCGTTGTAAATCGGAATAGAAGGAGGAGCAGTCTGAATAGAAAACATTGGAGATAAAATATTATCGCCAAAATCGCTATTGTGCCCTTCACTTGCGGCTCCATACACATTGGCTCCAACGGTTAATTTATCTGTGAATTTCTTCTCTGTTCCAATACGAACGCTATATCTTGTAAAATCGGTGTTTTCTATAGCTCCAGTTTGTTTTAAATAATTTCCGGATAAGAAAAATTTAGAAGTTTTATCGCTTCCACTAAAAGTCAATGTTCTGTTTAAAACTTCGCCTGGACGAGTTGCTGCCTCAAACCAATTTGTATTGGCAATTGGAAAACTTGAAGGAAAAACTGGCGGTCTGCCATTTTCGGCTGCAATGGCATTCTGAATAGAAGCATATTGCTGCCCATTTAGCAACGACGGTTCCTGAATAATATTTTGGAAACCATCTGAAATTTCACCTTCAATCTGCATTTTTCCAGACTTTCCTTTTTTAGTCGTAATCATGATAACACCGTTTCCACCTCTTGAACCATAAATGGCAGTAGAAGCAGCATCTTTAAGAATCTGGATGCTTTCAATATCGTTTGGACTTATAGATGCACCCGTGCTTGTAATGAAGCCGTCGACCACATACAATGGAGCATTTGATGTTGTAATAGAGTTTCCTCCTCTGACAACAATAGTAGGAGTAGTTCCAGGTGCATAACTGTTCTGTTGAACTTGAACCCCAGAAGCACGTCCTTGAAGAGCTTGCCCAACATTTGATACGGTACCGCCTAAGTTTAAGTTGTCTTTTCCAACAGAAGAGACAGAACCTGTAAGATCTTTTTTCTTCGCTTTACCATATCCAATAACGATTTCCTCTAATTTTTGTCCTGCTTCTTTCATGACAATTTTTAGAGGAGCGCTTCCGATAGTTACTTCTTGATCTTCCATACCAATGTACGTAATCACAAGTTTGGTAGCATTGTCAGGAACAGTAATAGCAAAACTTCCGTCTACATCTGTCTGAACACCTTTTTTAGAGCCTTTTACAACAACATTGGCGCCAGGAAGTGGCATTCCGTTTTGATCTGTTACGGTACCTTTTATTGTTTTTTCAAAAAATAGCGCAGTCTTGTTTTTGTCTGAAATGTTTATAGAAGAAGCTGCCGAAGCTTGAAATGTAAAAACTAATAACGAGAGAACCGTTATTCCGATTTCTTTGCGGGATAAATTGTTAATCCGAAAATCTCTTGGCTTTTTTTGGGTTAATAATTTCATACTGTAAATTGGTTTTGGTTAATGTTTAATTGTTTTTTCTTTGTTTGTAGGTTTTAGATTTCTTTTTTGATCTGGAAATTCATTTTGTCTTTGTAATTGAGTTTTTAGATTGAATTGCTTTTTATACAAATACAAGTCTTCTATTTGTTCCTAAACACTGATTGTTTAGTTTGTTTCTCTTCATTTTTGAAGCTTAAAAATCACCTGAAATTTTGCATAATTAACTTAGTTTTAAGATTAATCTCTGACGAAACTAGAGATTATATTTTTATAAAACAAGAAAAAACACAAAAAATGTGCTCGAACACACAAAATTTATGTTCTCGAGCACATAAAATTGTGCGAAACGTTTTTTTACACTTAAAAAGATGAGATATTTTTAAAATATTTTAGAAATAATGTAGTTCTTAAAACAGAGCGTTTTTTGAATAATAAAAGCTGTTTTTGTAAAAACTTGTGAATTTCGCAATGACTAATATAAAAACGTAAAAATTAAGCAGTCTTTTCTTATGTTGGTTGGGAGCGGAATTTTAGATTTAATTATGAATTTGATTTGTTTTTCAATTCAATTTTTGAACTATATTGGTCTTGCAGAAAAAAGCTAAAATTGGAAAATGAATTAATGGTCATTTTGACCTTTTTTGAAAAAGAAAAATTAACAAATTTTAAGAAGAAGAATTTTGAAAGAATACCACGTACAGATAATAGATAAAAATCAAAAGAATGAAGCTGATATTTTGGATTCTTTTTTTTGGGAAAAAGCAAATTGTTTAACCGATTTTGTTTCTCCATGGAGTAGCGATTCTGTTTTAAAAATTGAATTTCGTGCGCTTTGGGATCAGGAAAACTTCTATTTTAGTTTTAGAGTTTTTGATACAGATGTCTATATCGATCAGAAAGACGATAGTGTAGAGAGCATTTGCAATTCAGATCGAGTGGAGCTCTTTTTTAGAAGTAATGATAAGCTTAATCCGTATTACTGTCTTGAAATTGATCCTTCGACAAGATTGCTCGATTTTTATGCTCGCCCAAATAAGATTTTCGATTATAATTGGAAATGGCCTGAAAATCACATTCAATTGAAATCTGCTACTGATGAGATTTCTTTTACGGTTGCAGGGATAATAAGTATTGCATCTTTAGAAAATCTAAATTTAATTCACGATAATGCCATTGAAGCAGGAGTGTACAGAGCGAAATTCTCCAAAGATGAAAATGGCAATTATGAGCCAACTTGGATTACATGGGTGAATCCGAATACGCCGGAGCCAAATTTTCACATCGCATCTTCTTTTGGAAAGTTTGTTTTGGTGAAATGATTTGCCGCAAAGGCGCAACGAAGCAAAGTTTTTTAATTTGGCTTAATGTTTTGTGAAATTTTGATTGGAAGAAAAGAATGTCATCTGAATTGCCTTCAGTTTTAGCTGGAGATATTAAAGTTAAAGAGGTGAAAAGGCTTTAGCCTAACCCCGTAAGTAAAAAAAATAAAACTTTGCGTCTTAGCGCCTTAGTGGCAAATATTCCTAGCTAACATAAAAAGAAGCATTTTCGACATTTATAATATCGATAGGAAGCAAAATAGTTTCTGGAATGTCTTTTCTAAATATAAAGTGATCTGCCAAAGTGCTTACGCCCAAATAAGCCTGTCTCTTCTGGTTTTGGTGAATTAAAAAATGAACCAGTCCCTGATTTAAAAAGCTGATGTTTTTATCAATTAAATCATATCCAATTAAGGCAATTTTTTTGTCTGTTAAATTGGATAACGCAGAGGCAATTTGGTAGGCTTTAGAAGTGGTTATAAAAATACCGCACAAATCTGGGTTTTCTTCCAGAAGAGTGGTGAGTTTGGTTTCGATATTGGAGTATTTCAGTTTTAATGTGGTTAAAGAGAAATCAGAAAGATTTTTTTCGTCAAAGTAACTTCTGAAACCTCGTTCTTTTTCCTGCATATGGACGGCATTTTTTAAACTTTCGTCAATATGGATAATCGCAATCTGGCCTTTCGGCAGGATCAGATTCATTAAACTCGCGGCCACCCGTCCGCTTTTATACAAATCTTGTCCGACAAAACTTTTTATCGAAGAAGATTCAACTTGGTTATTAAAAGTGTTTACCATAATTCCCATTTCGTCATATTGTTTTATGATTTCTACTGTTTCTTTATGAAAAAGCGGAGCCAATAAAACAGCATCTGGCGACTGCGCGATAATGGCTTCATTTGTTTTAAGGAAAGATTTGGTGCTTTCTGGATTAAAGTAATGAGTCTGTATGATAACGTTGTAGGCTTTAAATTCCTTAATGGCATCTTGGATTCCGTTAACGCAAGGAAGCCAATAGGGATCAAATACAGGATCAGGAAGCAACACGCAAATGCGATATACTTTGGTGCTTTTTAAATTTCGCGCAATTAAGTTGGGTTCGTAATCAATAACATTTAAAACTTCGTTGATTTTTTCAAGCGCCGCAGGAGAGACTTTTCCTCTGTTGTGCAGCACGCGGTCTACAGTTCCTTTAGAAACTCCAGCCATTTGTGCTATATCCTTAATTGTGTACTTTTTGTCCATATAAGCAAATATAAAAACTTTGATTTAATAAACATGAATTTTTTGTAAGAATTACTAAATGTGCTCGAGAACATTAAAAAAGTGTGTTCGAGCACATTTTTGTGTTTTTTCTTGTTTTATAAAAATATAATCTCTAGTTTCGTGAAATCAAAACCAAAAAACTGAAATAAATTTATAACTAATTAACACTTTAATTTGTTGAATTGTAGTGTTTTAATACAAATCGCTTAAGTGAAAAAAATTACGTCATTAGCCCCCGGCCGAACTTGTCTTTTTGGAGATCATCAAGATTATTTAGGGCTGCCTGTTATAGCCTGTGCGATAGATCGGAATATAAAATTAATTGCAAAAGAAAATCAGACTCAAACTTTTGTTCTGAATATGATTGATATTAATGAAATTCGGGTTATCGATATACATGAGGCTTTCGAAAAATTAGAACCAAGAGATTATTTTGCGTCCTCATTGCGCGTTTTGCGCAGATATGGCTGTAAACCAACATCTGGTTATACAATTACAATTACTGGAGATATTCCGATTAATTCAGGAACTTCAAGTTCTTCGGCCTTATTAATGGCCTGGATTCGTTTTCTTATAGAAGCTTTTGGGATAGATCACGAAGTTACTCCTGACTTTCTTTCAAAATTAGGTTACGAGTCTGAAGTTTTAGAGCATGGAGAACCAGGCGGAATGATGGATCATTTTAGTATTGGAGTTGGAAATATTGTTTACATCAATACCAAAAAGCCATTCTCTTATAATGTTATTGGAACGCAGTTAAAAGGATTGATCACCGGTGTTTCTGGTGTTCCGAAGGAAACAATCGGATTGCTCGGAGAATTGAAAGGAAACGCTTTGATGGCAATTGATCTTGTAAAGCAAAATTATCCGCAATTTGATTTAAATGCTTCTGAAATAGAAGATATTGGCAAATATAAAAATTGTCTTCCAGATCGCTTGATTCCGTATTTTGAAGCTGCTATTATGAATTACCATTATACCCAAGAAGCTTTAAAAGAATTTGAAAAACCAGTTTTGGATCTAAAAAAAATTGGCGCTTTAATGAATGGCCATCATGCGGTTCTTCGCGATTTGCTTAAAATTACCGTTCCAAGAATTGATGCTATGATTACAGCGGCATTAAGGGCTGGTGCATATGGAGCGAAAATAGTTGGTTCTGGCGGTGGTGGAAGTATTGTTGTAATCGCCGATCCTAAACATGAAGATACGGTTATAAAAGCGATTTTGCACGCAGGGGCTCAAGAAGCCTATGCGGTAAATGTTGATCCCGGAGTACGAATTATTGAATAATATTGAAAATTAAAATAAAATGCACGACAGTTTAGTGATTTTAGCCGGCGGAGCTTCTTCTCGAATGAAAAAAGAAGCGGTTGTAAATAATTTATCTCCAGAAGAAATAGCTCAGGCCAACGAAAGAAGTAAAGGTTTGATCGGAGTTGGCGCAAGCGGAAGGCCTCTTTTGGATTATCTTTTATGGAATGCCCGAAAAGCAGGCTATAAAAATATATACATTATTATAGGAGAACAAGGAGAGTTGTTTAAAGAGTTTTATGGGAGCAAAACAAAGGATAATGATTTTCATGGACTCAATATTTCGTTTGCGGTTCAATATATTCCAGAGGGAAGAGTGAAGCCTTTTGGAACTGCAGATGCTTTATTTCAGGCTGTGGAGCAATATCCGGAATTAAATTCGCAGTTTTACTCAGTTTGCAATAGCGATAATTTGTATTCTGCAGAAGCTTTGCGTGCGTTGAGAGAGACCGAAAGTCCAAATGCTTTTATTAGCTATGACCGCGATGCGATGGATTTTCCTCTTGAGCGTATTTCACGTTTTGCAATTGCCAAATTAGACCAGAACAATCAGCTGCTGGATATTTTAGAAAAACCATCAGAAGAGGATTTGGAGCAATATAAAGATGCTGAAGGGAAGATACGTGTTAGTATGAATGCTTTTAAATTTAATGGCAAGACTTTATATACGCATCTGAAAAATTGTCCTGTTCATCCAGAGCGCGATGAAAAGGAGCTTCCGACGGTTCTTTTAAATTCTGTTAAGGAAAATCCGCAAACTACTGTCGGAATTCCGTTTTCTGAGCACGTTCCAGATCTTACCGCTAAAGATGATATTGCCGATGTAAAAACATATTTGGCAAAATATTATCCTGATTTAAACTGGAATAACAAAAATTAACAAAACTTTCATATCTAAATTAGAGAATAAGGAAATTTAATGTAGTACTTTTGTTTTGCAAAAAAAATGCAGATATTTGCATAAATTACGCAATCAATAATGTGAGAGTTGATTCTAATTTAGATTTTGAATTAAATAAATCTATAAACTAATCAACCAAAAATTATGACAAACATTCAAAGTACATTACAGGTAGAGAAAAAAAGTGCCATTGTTCCGATGGTGATTTTGACCTTATTGTTTTTTATTCTAGGATTCGTAACCTGGCTTAACGGACCGCTTATTCCGTTTTTTGAATTAGCTTGCGAATTGACTTCTTCACAAGCGTATTTTGTGACTTTTGCATTTTATATTGCTTATTTTGTAATGGCAGTTCCGTCTTCATATATCATTGAAAAAGTAGGGTATAAGAACGGAATTTCTTTAGGCTTATTAATTATCGCTGCGGGAGCTTTTATGTTTTATCCAGCAGCTTCTAGCCGTACATTTCTCTTGTTTTTATTGGCATTGTTTGTAATGGGGACCGGTTTGGCGGTTTTGCAGACAGCGTCAAATCCTTATGTAGTTGTAATCGGTCCGCGAGAAAGTGCGGCCGCTAGAATCAGCGTTTTAGGAATTGCAAATAAATTAGCAGGATTTGTTGCGCCAATTGTGCTTACGGTTTTGGTTTTGTCTAATATGCAGGACTTTACCGCAGACAAAATTGCTTTGATGGATGAAGCTGCAAAAAACAGCGCGCTAAATTCTCTTGCTTTGCAATTGCAAACACCGTATCTTTATATGGGGTTGATTATTACTGTCTTAGCTGTAATGGTAAAATTTTCTCCGCTTCCAGAAATTGATTTGGATGAGGAAGGTAATGTCTCAGAATTAAGTGTTTTTAAACAGATTAAAAATGCCTTCAAACATCCGCAATTAGTTTTAGGAGTAATTACGCTAATGCTGTATTTGTCTGCAGAAGTTTTGGCGGGAGATTCTATTGGAGCTTTCGGTAAACAACTCGGAGTTTATGGCGAAGAAGGAAATTTCTATCTCAAATTAACCTCATTTACCATGTCAGCAATGGTTGTTGGGTATGTTCTTGGAATAGTGCTGATTCCTAAATATGTTTCTCAGGTTACAGCTTTAAAAGCATCTGGAATGCTAGGTCTAGTACTGGTTCTAGCAATTGTTTTGATTTCGCCAAAAATAATGATTGCATTGCCAGGAACTCCAAATATACCTTTGGTAATATTTTTGGTGGCACTTTTAGGATTGGCAAATGCACTATGCTGGCCGGCAATATGGCCAATGGCTTTGCAGGATTTAGGAGGCTATACCAAAATAGGAAGCGCGATTTTGATTATGGGAATTATCGGTGGAGCAGTTTTTCCTTTATTTTATGGAATGATTACAGAAAGCATCAATTCTGCAAATCTTGCAAAAAATATGCAAGATATTTCAAAAAGCGGTAACCAATTGGCATATTTAATACTACTGCCTTCATACGCAATGATTTTGTTTTATGCTGTAAAAGGGCATAAATACAGGAAATGGAATAGTTGAACAAAAAATAAAAATTAATATATCATGTTAAAAAGTAAAATCGACAAAGCAACAGGTTTCGAAAAACGATTCGAAAACATCAATACAGTTGTTTTTGAAAACTCAACTGAAGCTTCAAAAGAAGTGGCGCAGGAAATCGCGGCATTAATCAGAGAAAAACAAAAAGAAGGAAAGCCATGTATTTTAGGATTGGCAACAGGATCTTCTCCAAAAGGTTTGTATGCTGAATTAGTGCGTCTGCACAAAGAAGAAGGTTTGAGCTTCAAAAATGTAATCAGTTTTAACTTGGATGAATATTATCCAATGGAACCAAATTCAATCAATAGTTATGTTCGTTTCATGAAAGAGCTTTTGTTTGATCATGTTGATATTTTACCTGAAAACGCACACGTTCCAGATGGTCTTTTGACTAAAGAGCAAATCGCAGATTACTGCCACGAATATGAAGCTAAAATTGAAGCTTTAGGCGGAATCGATCTTCAGATTCTTGGAATTGGAGGTAATGGACACATTGGTTTTAACGAATCGGGTTCGCTTCAAAACTCTAAAACACGTTTAGTGGCTTTAGATCATATTACAAGAGTTGCTGCAAGCAAAGATTTCTTTGGTTTAAACAATACGCCAAGAACAGCAATTACGCTTGGAGTTAAAAAAATCATGGAAGCAAAAAGAGTAATCTTGTTAGCTTGGGGTGAAGGAAAAGCAAGCATTGTAAAAAAATCTGTTGAAGATGAAGTTACAAACCGAGTTCCTGCGTCATTCTTGCAAGAGCACAACAATGCGGTTTTTGTTTTAGACAAAGAAGCTTCTTCAAAACTAACAAGAATTAACAAGCCTTGGTTGGTTGAGAAAATTGTTTGGACAGATAAATTGACTCGTAAAGCAGTTTTGGGGTTGGCATTAGACCTAAAAAAACCAATTTTAATGCTTACTGATGCAGATTATATCGAAAACGGTATGAGCGATTTATTGGCAGATTCAGGCCCAGCTTACGATACTAACATTAAGATATTTAATAAATTACAAAATACAATTACAGGTTGGCCGGGCGGAAAGCCAAATTCAGACGATACAAATCGTCCTGAAAGAGCAGAGCCGGCTAAAAAACGTGTATTGATTTTCTCTCCGCACCCTGATGATGATATTATTAGTATGGGAGGAACCTTTATGCGTCTGCAAGAGCAAGGGCATGAGGTGCACGTAGCGTACCAGACATCTGGAAATATTGCAGTTGCAGATGATGAAGCTCTGCGTTTTGCAAGATTCGTAATTGATTACAATGAGAAATTTGGAATCAAAAGCGAAGAAGCAGACAACATCTACAAAAAAGCAGAAGCATTCTTGCAGAACAAAAAGAACAGCGAAATTGATATTCCAGAAGTTCGTTATATCAAAGGTTTGATTAGAAAAGGAGAGGCGAGAGCTACAAGTTATTTTGTTGGTCTTCCAGATTCTCAAATTCACTTTATGGAATTGCCTTTTTATGAAACAGGAACAATTGAGAAAAAACCAATCGGTCCAGAAGATGTACAACTGACAATGGATTTAATCGAAAAGGTTAAACCGCACCAAATTTATGCGGCGGGAGATTTAGCAGATCCGCACGGAACACACAAAGTTTGTTTGGATGCTATTTTTGAAGCGGTTAAAAATCTAAAACCTAAATCATTTATGGATGACTGCTGGTTATGGTTATACCGTGGAGCTTGGCAAGAATGGGGAATTGACGAAGTTGAAATGGCTGTTCCAATGAGTCCAGATCAAGTTTTGGCAAAACGTCACGGAATCTTCAAGCATCAATCTCAAAAAGATGGTGTTGTTTTCCAAGGAACAGACGCAAGAGAGTTCTGGCAGAGAGCAGAAGACAGAAACCGCGAAACAGCAGAATTGTACCATCAATTAGGTTTGGCAACGTACGCTGCAATGGAGGCTTTCGTGAGATGGCACTATTAAAAAGGTTCTAAGGCGCTGAGGGACAAAGGTGCAAAGGCTTCTGATCTTTGTGTAAATCTTTAACTTTTAGACGAATTATAATCTCAAATAATATTTTTGAAGCAGGAAGGAGGAACGACAATTGGTTCTTTTTTCTTGCTTCTTTTTTTTTAAAGTTGATAAGGTTCTAAGATTCTAAGTTTTTAATCTTTGATTTAATAATCTGTGAGAATCCTTTTAATCTGTGGCAAATAAATAATAGCTTTGCATAGAATTGAAGCAAGAAGAAAGCATAAGTCTTTCCTCTTGCTTCTTTCTTCTTAAAAAATATGGATCAAGACAAAAAACAGCTCATAAAATTAGCCCACACCAAAATGCCTTTCGGAAAATACGAAGGAAGATATTTAATTGATTTGCCTGAATATTACGTCGTTTGGTATCATAACAAAGGATTTCCAAAAGGAGAGCTTGGTCAGCAATTGCAGCTTATATATGAGTTAAAACTAAATGGTCTGGAAGAATTGATCCGAAATATTAAAAAGCAATATCCAAAGCCTATCTAAAAAAAAAAGTAAGAAAAATCTTTTGTGATTTGATTTTTTTTATATACGTTTGAAAATACAAAATATTATAATTTCCAAAAACAAAATGATACCACAGAGTTCAAGACTGAATTCGTAAATGTGTACAAGTCAGTGTTTTTTAAATTATAATATTTTTTTTATGCTAAAATTTGCCTTTTTTTTATTCCCTCTTTTTGATTTAGCCAATTTCTTTTGATTTTTTTAAATAATGAGAATCATTCAAAGTGTTTGGGCATGTAATAAATCAAATTTACTGACTTCTAATTCGGGATGGTTATCTCCTGAATACAATCTAATGTCTTGGGCATTAAGCTGTTTGCAATTAAAGCAATATTATCCGGAATTAATTTTATATGCTGATACTGTTTCAGCTAAAATGTTGATTGATACTTTGAGGCTCCCTTACAGTGAAGTAGTATGTAATCTGGATTCTTTAAATATTTACCATCCGCAACTTTGGGCATTGCCTAAGATATCGGCATATTCACAGCAAGAAAAACCTTTTTTACATGTTGATGGGGATGTTTTTATCTGGAAAGAATTTGAAGATTCTCTTTTGAAGGGTGGTTTAATAGCTCAAAATATAGAAGCAGCTACAGATTATTATGAGAAAATAATGATTTCACTAGAATCTGAATTGAATTTTTTTCCCGATGAAATTCTAAAAGAAAGAAAGTCAAAAGAACAGATTTTAGCATACAATGCTGGAATATTTGGAGGAAGTGATATTTGTTTTTTTAAAGAGTATACTGAAAAAGCTTTTGATTTTGTTGGGAAAAACACATTAAATCTTTCCAAAATAAATGTTTCAAATTTCAATATATTTTTTGAACAATATCTTTTTTATTGTTTAGCAAAGAAGTATAAGAAAAAAGTGAGTGTATTAATATCAAAGATAATTGGTGATAACCAATATAGAGGTTTTGGTGATTTTGAGAAAGTTCCATATAATAATGATTACATACATCTATTAGGAAGCTATAAGCGTAATGATTTTGTTTGTAAGCAGATGGCTAATAGACTTCGGCAGGATTATCCAGAATACTATTATAGAATAATTGATTTGTTTAAGAAAAATAAATTACCGCTCTATAAAGACTATTATAAAATAGAAAATGCGACCGAAAATTATCTGTTGGAGAGATATAAAAAACTACTAGATAAAGATTTGAAAAATAAAAGAGAATCATCTGCTAAGTCATTGAATTTTGATTTTAAAAGAAATCTCAAAAAAGAATTAGGAAGTTTTAAGTTAAATAAAGATCAGTTTATAGATTTTGAAATATTTAATTCAAAAATTGATGCCATAGTAAAAAAAGATTTTGTGTTTTTTTCTATAGATTATTTGTACGCAAGAGATTGTAAGGCGAACTTTTATTTTCAAAGTTTGTTTGAAAATAATGTTGAGGTTTACTCTCAAGTGCTAGTGAGCGATAAAGATTACCGTATAATTGAAAGCAGATATAATTGGAGCTCTTTTATTGAAAAACAAAAAGTTAAAGATGAAAATGAAATAGTTGATTTAGAAGAATCTGAAACAAGTTTTTCTACCATTATTATTCCCGAATGCGATCAATACAGATTTTCATTAGTATATGTTGATTCTCTTGATTTGCTTATTCTAGATATTTTAAAAAAGAAAAAAAGAGTTGGAGAACTATTGGAAGAGCTTAAAGTTTATTTCGACACAAATGAATTGAAAAATAATATTAAAGAGTTTGAAGAGCTAATTTTTGGTAGAATAAAGTTAGGGCTGCATACTAAATCTATAAAATATATAAAAGTATAATCTATTTTAAAATTTGACACACTAAATAATGTTAATTAAATAGTTATTTGATGTTTTTACTTATTAATAAAACCTTTTATCATGAAAACAACTAAGAAAATTAAATTTAGCGACATTAAAGGAATGTTGAAGAGAGATGGAATGAGAGAAATCATTGGAGGATCGGGTAGTAGTACTGGTTCAGGTAGTAATCTTTATGGCGGTGGAGGAGGTACACCAGCGTTAAGTAGTAATCCTTTTAATTCGAGTTTCTCAGGAAGCAATTATGGCGGATTTGGCGGAAGTAATGCTTCTGGAGGAGGAGTTTATGGTAGTGGTTCTATAACGGGATCTGGTGAAAGTAGTTATCCAGGGTCGCTATATTATAGTGGTTCTACAGGAATAAATAATTTAAATTCTTCTACATCTAGTTACAATTACAGCGGTACTGGCGGTTGGGTGTTTAATAGCGATGGAAGTAGAACTACAAATGACCCTACTGCTATTAGTCGTTATTTAGGTTTTTTAAGTGCAAACAATGGTAATGTAACAAGCAACCAGATGTATGACTTTTTGAATAGAGAAGTCAGCGCTGGAGGACGAGAAATAAATAATAGTAATTTGCCAGGCATAGTTTTAAATGAAGTTCCTGTTGTTAATAATTACAAAGGTCCAAGCACAATTCCGCAAGGAGTGGTTTATGATAATGGAATACTTCATATTAATCCAACAAATAGTGGACAGGGAGGAGCTACAAATGGCACTAGAGCTGTAATAACCCCATTTACAAAGCAGCAAGTGACCGATGGACTTAACAAAATTAAGTTTTCTGAAATGATGCATAAAGTTATTACAGATTATGACCCATTGAAAAAAGACTATAATTATAGCGTTACTTTCCAGCCAGACATGAAATTAAATTCTGAAGGTGCTTACATGATTGCCTTATATGAAAAACTATCTCTGACAACTTATGATAAAGATGGTAATTATGCGAAACACGCAACTGTTGGCTTTGGGCATAAGTTGCATGATGGAGCAATAAAATCAACAGATGTAAAATCTATAACATTCGATCAGGCTGTTACATATTTAGCACAAGATATAATAGCAGCCGAAAATGCATTAAATCAAAAAATTGAAAATTTCGATCTTACTAATAAACTGACTAGAAACCAATATTCTGCATTAGTTGATATGACTTACAACGTAGGTCCTGGTTCTGATAAAAATCAAAATATCGTTCATCAAGTTCTTTCAGCAATGCAATCAGGAGGAGTAGAAGCAGCAAATAAAATAATGGAAAATTCCTATCTTAATAAGGAAGTCGGAGGGATTCAAGATAGAAGATATTTTGAAGCGCAGGCATTTATCAATGGACGTTTGTTAACCCCTGAGCAGGCGAATGCAGAATTAATAAAATTAGGGCTTAAATAAGTTATAAATTCTTTGTTATTAAAGAAACTACATTTTCTAATAAAATAAAAAAAGTATGAAAAAGATTTTAAATTTTTCAATAATATTAAATGTATTGCTGATTTTGATTATAACCTCTTTATTGTATAGCCATTATAAAACAAGAAATAATTGCAAAATTAGTAAGAAAAACACTCAATATTTAAGTCTGCGAAAACGAATATTATCAGATAAAGAGAAAACAGATCCTGTGTTCATATATAATTCAAAAAAATTTCCATGTGATTCTAAATATGGGAGTTACGAGATAAATCTTTGTTTGAGTGAAAGATTACATTTTGTCGATAGTTTATTGAATGTATTGGTCAAATCAAATCTTAAAGAATTTGACTTAGAAATTGCCAGAAATAAAGAAGGAGTCTTAAAAGCTAAGGATAATACATATTTTGTAAATTCTTTGAAAATGAATATTGCGTCAAAAGAAAACTTTATAAAATATCAAAAAAAATGGCAGGAATTAAGAGAATTGAATTCACAAAATATTCAGATTGGATGTGAGGGTGGTACTGGATGTTCAGGTATTGTGAGCAGTGCAGAAATCAAGTTTGTTTTAAAAAGAATAGAAGAAATCAAAAAAATTAGTGGGTATAACTAGCTCTTATAGTCTTTTAAATTAAAAATAAAATGTAATGTTCAATTTTCCTCATGAATATCAGCTTGATGCTAAAGATTGTGGTCCAGCTTGTATTAAAATAATTGCTAAATATTATGGCAGGTTTTACAGCCTGCCTTTTTTACGAGATCTATGTGGCATTACAAGAGAAGGGGTTAGTTTTTTAGACATTAGCGATGCCTGCGAAAAAATAAGTTTACGCACTAAAAGCATTAAAATAGATTTTGAGACTTTTAGGACTATTCCGTTGCCATGTATTGTACACTGGCAGGATAATCATTTTATAGTAGTTTATAAAATAACTCATAAACAAGTATTTGTTTCAGATCCTGCAAAAGGCTTATTGAAATATTCTCATAAAAATTTTCAAAATGGATGGTTAAAAGAAACTAAAACTGGAGCAGTTTTAGCCATAGAGCCAATGGCGGATTTTAAGCAGCGATCTATAAATGACAAACTAGAAAGACGTAAGACTTTTGAAAATTTCTTAGGTTATTTTACACCTTATAAAAAGAGTTTTGTAAACTTGTTTGTGGTCATGCTAATAGTAACAGTTTTGCAGGCATTTTTGCCTTTTATTTCAAAAGCTGTTATTGATGTTGGAATCCAAACAAACGATTTAGATTTTATTGACCTGGTTTTAATTGCCAATATAACCATTATAGTCAGCATTTTATTGAGTAATATGGTTCGGGATTGGATTCTCCTTCATCTAACATCTAGAATCAATATCTCATTAATTTCAGATTATCTGATCAAATTAATGAAACTGCCCATTACTTTTTTTGAAAACAAATTAATTGGAGATATTTTACAGCGAGCGCAGGATCATGAACGCATTCGGGATTTTGTAATGAATAACTCTCTTAATTTTCTTTTTTCGATTTTAACATTTTTCATTTTTGGAATAATTTTGATGATATACAGCCCCGTTTTATGTTTGATTTATGTTATAGGGAGCATATTATTTATTGGCTGGGTTTTATTTTTTCTTCAGTTTCGAAAGAAACTAGATTGGGAGTATTTTGACATACATACTAAAAACCAAAGTTATTGGGTAGAAACCATTGGAAGTATTCAAGATATCAAAATCAATAATTACGAGAAGCACAAAAGATGGAAATGGGAAGCTTTGCAGGTTCAATTATTCAAAATTGATCAAAAAATACTAAGAATCAATAATGCTTTAAATTTAGGAGCACAGTTTATTAATCAGTTAACCAATTTGATTATTACTTTTTACTGTGCGAAGTCAGTAATAAAAGGTGATATTACTTTCGGGGTAATGATTTCTACTCAATTTATAATAGGAATGTTAAATGGCCCTATTATGCAGTTTATATCTTTTATTCAATCAGGGCAATATGCTAAGATTAGTTTTTTAAGATTGAATGAAATACATGAGTTGGAGAATGAGGAAGAAAATGATAGTACTAATAATATAAAGCTTCCAGAAGATAAAAGTTTGCTTTTAAGAAATGTGAGTTTTCAGTATAGCCGTAATGGTGATTATATTTTGAGTAACATCTCTCTGGTGATTCCTGAAGGTAAAGTTACAGCAATCGTTGGTGATAGTGGAAGCGGGAAAACTACTTTGCTGAAATTAATACTGAGATTGTATAAGCCTACTCATGGCGAATTGTCAATGGGAAATTTAAATATTCAGAATATTAATTTAAGACAATGGCGAGAAAGCTGTGGAGCTGTAATGCAAGATGGTAAAATATTTAGCGATACAATTCAAAATAATATTGTTTTAGACGATGAAAATATAGATTATGAAAGGTTAAAAAAAGCAGTAACAGCAGCAAATATAGCTTCTGAAATTGAATCAATGCCAAAAGGATATCAAACGATGATGGGAGAAAATGGAAGAGGTTTAAGCGGAGGACAAAAACAGCGTGTTCTTATTGCTAGAGCCTTGTATAAAGATCCTGATTATCTGTTCTTTGATGAAGCAACAAATTCATTAGATGTAATAAATGAACAGAAAATTGTAGTGGCATTAGAGGAAATATTTAAGGATAAAACTGTAATTGTTGTAGCGCATAGATTAAGTACAATTCGTAAAGCAGACCAGATTATAGTGTTAAAAAACGGTTATATTACCGAAATTGGAAATCATGATATGCTGATGGCTCGCGAAAATGGACATTACTATCAATTAGTTAAAACACAAATAGGAGATACGGTAAATGGCTAATAAAAGATTTCATAAAACATTGAATGAAAATAGAACTGAAGAGGTTGCTTCAATAATTGAAAGAATGCCAACTAAATTCGGTGCAACAATAAGCGGAATTGCTATTGGGCTGGTTTTACTTTTGCTGCTATTTGGCTGGTTAATTAAATACCCATCAATTTTGTCTGGCCAGATTGTTGTGAACACACAGCAAGCTCCAGTTAGATTGGTTGCTTCAACTTCGGGGAACATAATTTTATTAAAGAATAAATCTGGCGTAAAAGTAAATAATGGAACATATTTAGCTTATATAAAGAATGAAGCTAATTTAAAAGATGTTCAATTGTTGAATGATTTACTTTATAAAACTAACATACATGAAGTTGTTTATAATGAGCATCGACATTTGTTTCCTGAAAATTTATCTTTGGGTGAAATAAATAATAAGTATTTTAATTTTTTAAATTCATTATATCAATACTTAGATTATTCAGTCCAGCAGCCGTATGAATTTCAAAAACAAATAAATCAAAAGTTATTAGAATTGCAACAAAGCAAATTTTCCCAGTTACAAAACGATTTTAAGAATCAGGAAATTAAATACAGAATATCGCAAAGCCTTTTTAAGAAAGATTCTATTTTATTTGAAAAAGAAGTAACTTCTAAAGCTGATATAGAGAAGTCAATTATTGCAAAAGCAAATAGCATTCTTGATTATAATGCAATTGATAAAGAAATAAATAATACAAATTATCAAATAAAGGAAACTCAAAATAAAGCGCAAATAATTGCAATTGAAAAAGCAGTAAAAGAAAGAGAACTTGTTGTTAATTTATTCAACAGCTACTATGATTTGATAGATTCAATAAAAAAATGGGAACGTACTTATGTTTTTGTTTCGCCAATTGATGGAAAAGTTGATTTCTTAAATTTTATTAAAACAAATGATTATATACAGTCTGGGCAGGAGTTATTTAAAATAATGCCTGATAATAATGAATTGATTGGTCAAGTCAATCTGCCAGAAAATGGAGCAGGAAAAGTAAAAATTGGACAAGGTGTTATTATTAAACTTAATAATTATCCCTACAATGAGTATGGCTCAATAAAAGGGAAAGTTAAAAGAATTTCGCTAGTGACAAATCAACAAGCTCTTTCAGATAATCAGAATAAAATTAATTCCTATTTAGTTGATGTCACTTTGCCATTTGGATTGAAAACGAATTATGGTGTAGAACTTAATTTTCATGCAGAATCAAAAGGAACAGCTGAAATTATTACAGAAGATCGAAGGTTAATTGAACGTTTCTTTGATAATTTACGTTACAAGCTAAAATAGATTCAATAAAAAACTAAATTTAGAACCTTGGAATCGGATTTTTAAATCATTAAGATTGTTGTTTATTATTTGCGAATTTTTAGTTAAAAGCAGAAAAACCTTTGGTTTTCTTATGGTAGATCTTTAAACCTTTATTTAATTCGAAAGAGCTTTAAAAAATTAAAAATTATCTCATTCTGGAATTGATAAATTGTCTAATTAAATTTGTACTTTTGCCAAGTTTTTTACACAACTACTTACAAACGACAACAGAATGAATCAAACAAAATATATTTTTGTTACAGGAGGTGTGACCTCTTCATTAGGAAAAGGAATTATCGCGGCATCTTTGGCAAAATTGTTACAAGGAAGAGGATACCGCACAACTATTCAGAAATTTGATCCATACATTAACGTTGACCCGGGGACACTAAACCCGTACGAGCACGGAGAATGTTATGTGACAGATGATGGTGCTGAAACTGACTTAGACTTAGGACACTACGAGCGTTTCTTAAACGTTCCTACTTCTCAGGCTAATAACGTTACTACAGGAAGAGTTTATCTTTCGGTTATTGAAAAAGAAAGAAGAGGAGAATTTTTAGGAAAAACGGTTCAGGTTGTTCCTCATATCACAAACGAAATCAAAGACAGAATGCAATTGCTAGGTAAATCTGGCGATTATGACATTGTAATTACTGAAATTGGAGGTACAGTTGGTGATATCGAATCTCTACCTTATATAGAATCTGTTCGTCAACTAGTTTGGGAGTTAGGTGAAAATAACGGAATTGTTATTCACTTGACATTAGTTCCTTATTTGGCAGCAGCAGGAGAGTTGAAAACAAAACCAACACAGCACTCTGTTAAAACTTTAATGGAAAGCGGTATTAAAGCCGATATTTTGGTTTGTAGAACTGAGCACGAATTATCTCAGGAATTGCGTCAAAAATTAGCTTTATTCTGTAATGTGAAGAAAGAAGCGGTTATTCAATCAATTGATGCTTCTACTATATATGAAGTTCCAAATTTAATGCTTGAAGAAGGATTAGACGTTGTGGCTTTAAAGAAATTAGATTTGCCTAAAAAAGCATCTCCAGATCTTAAAAACTGGAATACTTTCTTAAAAAGATTAAAAAGCCCAAAACAAACTGTAAACATTGGTTTGGTTGGTAAATATGTAGAAATGCAGGATTGTTACAAATCTATTTTAGAGGCGTTCATTCATGCAGGAGCTGCAAACGAAACAAAAGTAAACGTAATTTCAATTCACTCTGAGCATATCAATTCAGATAATGTGGAAGAAAAATTAGGTTCTTTGGACGGAGTTTTAGTTGCTCCAGGTTTCGGTGAAAGAGGTATTGAAGGAAAAATTGAAGCAGTTCGTTTTGTGCGTGAAAACAACATTCCTTTCTTCGGAATTTGTTTAGGAATGCAAATGTCTGTTATCGAATATTCTAGAAATATTTTAGGTTATGCTGAGGCCAACTCTACTGAGATGAACGATAAAACGCCTCATCCAGTTGTGAGTTTAATGGAAGAGCAGAAAAATGTAACCGATAAAGGAGGAACAATGCGTTTAGGTGCTTGGAAATGTGATATTAAACCAGACACTTTAGCGTACAAAATTTACGGAGAAAAAACTATTTCGGAGCGTCACCGCCACCGTTATGAGTACAATAATAAATATGCTGATGAATTGCAAAAAGCTGGTTTAAAAGCGTCTGGAGTTAATCCTGATACAGGATTAGTAGAAATTGTAGAGCTTGAAAATCACCCATTCTTCATTGGTGTACAATACCACCCAGAATACAAGAGTACCGTTGCAAATCCGCACCCTATTTTTGTGAACTTTGTGGCAGCTGCTGTAAATGCACATAAAAAATAATAATTATATTCTGTGAAGATGTAACATTTGAGTTAAACTCATTACTAATAACCTTCAACGAATAACTTTTTTAAATTAATAATGGAAGAAAAAAAATTAGACCTCAATTCGATCATTGGTTTTGTATTGATATTCGGAATTTTGATTTGGATAATGTATCAAAATCAGCCTTCTGAAAAAGAAATTGCTGCTGAGAAAGCCAAGAAAGAATTAGTTGCTAAACAAGAAGCACAAGCAAAAGCAGACAAAGCTAAAACTGCGTCATTACCAGCTGCAGCTGTAACTCCTGGAGATACAGTTCAATTGGCTCAATTGCAAAAAACTTTAGGAGGATTTGCTTATTCTGCAACACTTCCTTCTGCAAAAGAAGCTTTTACTACAATCGAAAACGAAAAATTAAGATTAAAGATTGCTAATAAAGGTGGGTATATTGTTGAAGCTACTTTAAAAGAATTCGAAAGATTAAAAAAAGGTTCTGGTCAATTAGTTGAGTTAATCAAAAACAACAACTCAAACTTAAATTTACAGCTTCTTACTACAGATAATAGAACATTAAATTCTAAAGATTTGTATTTTGAGCCAACATTAGAAAAAATTGGTGCAGACCAAGTTCTTTCTATGCGTTTGAAAGCTGGAGCTAATGAATTTTTAGAATACAAATATATTCTTAAGCCAAACGATTACTTAGTTGGTTTTGATATTCGTTCTCAAGGATTAAACAGAGTTTTAAATTCTGCTAAACCAGTTGATTTGCAATGGGATTTAAAAACATACAGAAACGAGAAAAGTGTTGCTTATGAAAATCGTTATGCGCAAATTGATTACAAATACGAAGAATCAAAATACAATAACGTAAGTTCACACGGGCAAGGAAAAGAAGAAACTCCTACTAAAGTGAGTTATGTTGCGTTTAAACAGCATTTCTTTACTACAATTTTATCTACAGAAAAACCTTTTGAAACTTCAAAATTACAATCTGACGATTTAGTTAAAGACGATAAAATTGATACAGTTTTCACTAAACAGTTTAGAGCTAATTTGCCTTTAGCGTTTTCAAATGGAGAGATCGATTACAAAATGAATTTGTATATGGGTCCTGCAGATTACAAAACATTAAAAGCTTACGATAAAAACTTCGAAAAGATTATTCCGCTTGGATGGGGAATCTTCGGATGGATCAACAAATGGATTTTCATTCCATTATTCGGATTCTTAAGTTCAACAATAGGATTGTCATTAGGAATTGCAATCATTATTTTTACGATTATCATCAAATTGGCCATGTCGCCAATTACTTATAAGTCATTCTTGTCTCAGGCTAAAATGAAAGTTTTAAGACCTGATATTGCTGAGTTGGGAGAGAAATTCAAAAAAGACCCAATGAAGAAACAACAGGAAACTATGAAACTGTACAACAAAGCAGGTGTAAACCCAATGGCCGGATGTATCCCTGCATTGATTCAGTTGCCTTTCATGTATGCATCGTTCCAGTTTTTCCCTGCAGCATTTGAATTAAGACAAAAAAGCTTCCTTTGGGCAGACGATTTATCTTCTTTTGACTCGATTGTAAAATTACCGTTCAATATTCCTATGTATGGAGATCATATCAGTTTGTTCCCAATTTTGGCGGCAATTGCGATTTTCTTCTACATGAAGATGACTTCTGGAGATCAGCAGATGGCTGCTCCTCAGCAAGAAGGTATGCCAGATATGGCAAAAATGATGAAAATCATGATTTATGTTTCGCCATTAATGATGTTAATTTTCTTTAACAACTACGGTTCTGGATTGTCTTTATACAACTTCATTTCGAACTTAATTACGATCGGAATTATGTTTGTGATCAAGAATTATATTGTAGACAGTGATAAAATTCACGCTCAAATTCAAGAAAACAAACAAAGAGAACCTAAGAAACCAAGCAAGTTCCAACAGCGTCTTCAAGAAGTAATGGAACAGCAGGAAGCGGCAAAAGCAGCTCAAGCAAACAAAAAGAAAAAATAATTCTCAATAAAAAAATCTCGATTTATCGGGATTTTTTTATACCGTTATACTTTATAATTAAGATTTTCGTTAAGCTTAAAAAATAAATTACCATGATCTCAAAAAAAATCATACTTGTATTGTTGTTCCTAACTGCATTATTTTCGAATGCGCAAACTGATATTAATAAAGTTGATGCGGCTGGAAAAAAAGATGGACTTTGGAAAGGAACTTATGCCGAATCTAAACGCCCTCGCTATGAAGGAACTTTTGATCATGGAAAAGAGACAGGTATTTTTAAATTTTTTGATGATACAAAAAAAGGCGATGTTATAGCTACAAGAGATTTTAGCGCAAATGATGGAAGTTCGTACACCATTTTTTATGATCAGGGTAAAAATATAGTAAGCGAAGGAAAAGAGATTGGAAAAGCGCGCGAAGGCGAGTGGAAATATTATCATAAAGCTTCTAAAGTTTTGATGACGGTTGAGAATTATAAAAACGGAAAACTAGACGGTCCAAGAACTATTTATTATCCAAATGCCCAAATTGCAGAAGAGATGACGTATAAAAATGGTTTAAAAGAAGGGCCTTATAAGAAAATAGGGCAGGATGGAACGCTTCTAGAAGAATCGATTTTTAAAAATAACGAATACAATGGAGAAACTGTTTTTTATGATTCAGATAAATCGGTGGCTTCCAAAGGAAAATTTGTAAATGGGAAAAAAGCTGGAATCTGGCAATTTTATCAAAAAGGAAAATTGGTGAAAGAAGTTAATATGAGCGATCCTAAAAATACGAATAAAGCTTCTGAAAAAGGAGGAACGCCAAAAAAATAAGAATTTTAAATCTCAGAATTCATTGCTTAAAATAATAAAAGGTTAATTGTAAAATGTTTACATTTGATTAACCAATTATGCTAACCGATGGATTTAAAAGAGCTTTTAGGACGATTTTTATTGTTGTTTTTCTCAATTTTGGTATTGTATTTTTTCTCCAACAGAAAAGATAATGCGACCATAAATCCGTTGATGGTCATTGTCGGTCTCTGCACTTTTTCGCTTTGTTATCTTTTTACCAAAATTGAAATTGGAGTCGGAATTGGTTTTGGTCTTTTCGCCATTTTTTCAATTCTCCGTTTTAGAACGCAGAGTTTTACTGTAAACGCGATCATTTTTCTCTTTGCAACAATTACGCTGTCTATTTTGGATATTATGTATCCGTTTGAGAAAATCGAATTGCTTTTGTTTTTCCAATTAATCATAATAGGATTCTATATCGCCGCGTCGATTATTGTCAATAAAAAAGCTTCAAAATACCTTAATTCTGTTGATGTGAAAATTCCGTTAGATGAAAATTTTTCTTTGAATACAGAAGTAATCAGAAAATCAATTCAAGAAAAAATTAAGATTGAAGATTTTGATTTTAGAATTGTCTTAATCAATACTGCAAATAACGAAATAGATTTATTGGTTTTTTATTAATATCCTAACAGGTTCCAAACCTGTTAAGTATTATCTGAAATCAAATGCTTGCAAGTTTTAAAAACTTTGTCTGATAAGAAAACGCCAATCATTTTGCTTATATCGTAGGATACCTAACAGGTTTCCAAACCTGTTAGGATAATAGAAGTTATCTTTTATTAATCGTTGAACGGACGAACTTGTTTGATATATAAATCTCTTTTTTCTCCCACAATTTTAAATTCGATGTCAACAGGATGAAATAGGTTTTTGCGCCAATATCGATACATTTTGCTTTCAATTTTTTTGCTGACATCATACAGATTGCTCATTTCTTTTCTAGTCAATAAAGGCTCATTGTTATTCAAATTTGAATTGGAAGTATAATCGATGTCAAAATCGGTTTCATCTTTTCCATCATTAAAATGATAGGCAACAAACTGCTCGCAGATTTCTCCTTTTTCGGGTTTTACGACAGAGTTTTCTCCTTTTTGAACATTGACCGTAATTCCTGGAAAGTTTTCTCTAAATATGTTTTTAGTGATAATAACGCCATTTGCTAATTCGTCAGGAAATGAGCGATGCACTAAAACGCCCATGGCAATATTTTGCTGGTCAATTCCAAAAAGCTCTCTTTCGTTATACGAAGCTTCATTCCAGACGCTTGCCCAGACTTGTTTTATAGCTTTTTCAAAAGTTTTAATGCTGTCTCCTAAAATTCCGGTTTTAGAATCGTATAGTCCAGCGCCATTAAAATCATCCAAATCTTCTGCATTTGTAGAGGAACGAAATCTGAAATTTTTAAATTTTGCATTTTTAAAAGTTTCATTGAGTTTGGCTATTAAGGCTGGATCAACATTTTCTTTTTTAATGGCATCTCTAATTTTTTTCAATTGTTTGTTAATCCAAATCGTCGAATCTTTATGCGGATAAGCCAAAAGTTCGTTGATTAAAGGAGAGATAGAAGATTTCTGAATGTGTTTCGTGTAAAAATAAAACGGAAT
The DNA here is from genome assembly GCF_025252405.1 of Flavobacterium sp. TR2. Lineage (NCBI taxonomy): Bacteria > Pseudomonadati > Bacteroidota > Flavobacteriia > Flavobacteriales > Flavobacteriaceae > Flavobacterium > Flavobacterium sp. TR2. Next base: position 2,723,851 of record NZ_CP104307.1, read on the forward strand.
AGCGTGTGCATCTTCTGGAGTTCTAAATGGAATTTCTTTCGAGATTGCAATCAGATATGCCATATTTTGTGCTTTCGAGCCAATATAATTCACGCCTTTTTTCGGGATTTCAGATAAGCTGACCAAATCTGTTACAGAATTGTCAATTGTTAGCTTTTTCTTTTTTCCTACTGCTTTTACTGGGATTTTTTTGGATGTTTCTTTTAAGAAAAAAGTATCAACTTCTATTTTTAATTCTACTTTTTTTGAAAGCAGTTTCTTGATGTTGTTGTCTTTTCCAACATCGGTATAAGCCATGATCGGAATCTTTCGGTTTTTTCCTAATAGCACCAAATGGCTTAAAGGTGTTTGGAGTTCGTTTACAATAATTCCTCGAACGTTTGGAAGGATATCTGGCGTTCCATCCAAAATAATGATTTCATCAGAGTTAGGTTTTATAGTTCCTAATTCTTTGATTTTGTATTGTTGCAGAATTCCAATATTGGTGCCTCGAACAACTTCCTGATATTTGACTTCTCCAAAAATATAATCTGATTTAACGCACGGAATTTTGAATTTTTGCTCCTGATGCCACTTCATCATATCAGGATTATTCAAATAAAACTTAAGCTTTTCGCCAATAAATGTGGAATTTTTGACCAAATTGAAAAAACGTTCAATTAGCGGAACAGGCATATGGTCTGACGCAGCGAGTTCAAAAATCCATTTATCGGTTCCCTTGATATGGTTTAAATTTCCGAGAAGGAAGTCTCTGTTTTTCTCCGTATCGCTGTAATTTTTATTATTAAAAACTTCAAGATCTTGGCTGTATCCCAAATAGTTGACAACGAAATCGTAATGAAGCAAAATAACGCTGCTGTTGAAATAATACATTTTCTGTTTCCGAAGATCGTAAATGACTTTTACAGATTCTATATTTGAAAATTTATCAGATAATGGCTTTCCTCTAAATGCTTTATACGCTTCGTAATTAGGCAAAGACGCGCTAAATCGCTGCGCACTTAACGAAGTTAAGACGAAAAGGAAAAATAAGCTGTAAAAGAATTTTTTCATACAATAAAAATGGATGATTAAATGTACTTAAAAAAGTAATAAGTTTTATCTACCGTGGGATTGCTTAAACTAATAAAAACCATGGTGAATTTTTCTATTATTTGGCGTACCTTTGCAACCTTAAAAAATTAAACATTTCAAAATGAAACGAGTAGTTGTTGGACTTTCAGGTGGAGTAGATTCTAGTGTTGCAGCATATTTATTGCAGCAACAAGGATACGAAGTTATTGGCCTTTTTATGAAGAACTGGCACGATGATTCGGTTACTATTTCTAACGAATGTCCTTGGCTTGAAGACAGTAACGATGCTTTGCTTGTTGCTGAAAAACTTGGAATTCCGTTTCAAACTGTTGATTTGAGCGAAGAATACAAAGAAAAAATCGTTGATTATATGTTCAACGAGTACGAAAAAGGAAGAACTCCAAATCCGGACGTGCTTTGTAACCGCGAAATCAAATTTGATGTGTTTATGAAAATCGCTTTAAGTCTTGGTGCAGATTACGTAGCAACAGGGCATTACTGCCAAAAAAGCGAAATTGAAGTGGATGGGAAAACGGTTTATCAATTGATTGCCGGGAATGACGTCAACAAAGACCAATCGTATTTCTTATGCCAATTGTCGCAAGAGCAATTGTCTAAAGCTTTGTTTCCAATTGGAGCCTTAACAAAACCAGAAGTACGCGAAATCGCTGCCGAAATGGAATTGGTTACGGCAGAGAAAAAAGATTCTCAGGGTTTGTGTTTTATTGGGAAAGTTCGTCTTCCAGAGTTTTTGCAGCAAAAATTACAGCCTAAAGAAGGGAAAATTGTTCAGGTTGATAAAAATGATCCAATCTATAATGCTGACCAATCAACAGCGCTTTCTTTGGAGGAAAAATTAAAGTTAGAATCTCAAAAATTAGAATATCTTCCAACAATGGGGAAAGTAGTTGGAAAACATCAAGGCGCTCATTATTTTACAGTTGGACAAAGAAAAGGTCTGAATGTAGGAGGAACAACAGATCCTTTGTTTGTAATTGCGACAGATGTAGAAACCAATACAATTTATACCGGTTTATCGAGCCAGCATCCAGGTCTATTTAAAAAAGCACTTTTTGTTGAAAAATCTGAAGTGCATTGGATTAGAGAAGACATGACGCTGAAAGCAGGAGAAAAAATGGAAGTGATGGCAAGAATTCGTTACCGTCAGCCTTTGCAAAAAGCTGTTTTATATCAATTTGAAGACGGAATGTATGTTGAGTTTGAAGAACCGCAGTCTGCCATTACAGAAGGACAATTTGTTGCTTGGTATTTAGAAAATGAATTAGTTGGTTCGGGAGTAATTTCTTAGCTTTATACTTTATTTGGGAGCAAATCCCTAAAAGGTATAAAACGATGAGATGTCACTTTACTTTTCTTTTATTGCTTCTTTCAGTTGCGGTATTTGCGCAAGAAGATGCTTGGGTCTATTTTAATGGAAAGCCTAATGCAAAAGCTTTTTATGACAATCCGTTAACTGAACTTTCGCAAAAGGCTTTGGATCGAAGAACGAACCAAAATATCGCTTTAGATATTACAGATGCTCCTCTAGAAACTTCGTACGTCAATCAAGTTGCTTCAAGTGCAGGAATCTCCGTAAAAGCGCAATCAAAATGGCTGAATGCACTCCATATTCAAGGAACTCAGGCCAATATTAATGCTTTAAAATCATTAGCTTTCGTATCTAGAATTGAGTTTGCCAATAAGACTTTAAATACTACAGGAAAAAGAGTTTTTGAAACGTCTATTAATCAGACTCATGATAAGTTAAAAACGACAATTGATTATTCGTACGGGAATTCTGCAAATCAAATTCAGATGCTGAACGGACAGGTTTTGCATCAGCAGAATTATACTGGAGAAGGAAAAATTATAGCCGTTTTGGATGCAGGCTTTCCGGGTGTGAACACAGCTCAGCCATTTGAAAATCTTAGGAATAAAAATAAAATTTTAGGCGGTTACGATTATACTACAAGAAATGCCAATTTTTATGCAGGAGATGATCATGGAACTTTAGTGCTTTCGACAATGGGAGGTTATAAAGAAAATTCATTGATTGGAACGGCTCCAAATGCATCCTACTATCTTTTCATCACAGAAATCGATGCACAGGAAATTCCATTAGAAGAATCGCTTTGGGTTGAAGCCGCTGAAAAAGCAGATGCTTTAGGTGTTGATATTATCACTACGTCATTAGGTTATTTTATGCAGCGGGACAATCCAAATTACAATCACACGTATAGTGAAATGAATGGAATTACGACTTTTATTTCTCGTGGTGCAGAGATTGCTTTTAGCAAGGGAATATTGGTTTTGGCTTCTGCAGGAAATGAAGGAACTCAAGTAGAAAAACATATTGGTTCACCTGCAGACGCTGTTTCGGTGCTGGCAGTTGGCTCTGTTAATGCATCAAAAGTAAAAGCTGGTTCAAGTTCAATTGGGCCAAGTTATGACGGCAGAGTAAAACCTGATGTTATGGCGCAAGGAGTTGCTGCAACAGTTTCTGATCCAAATGGGAATATTGTTACAGCAAACGGAACTTCGTTTTCCTGTCCGATAATGGCAGGAATGGCAGCCTCTTTATGGCAGGCATTTCCAAATAAAACCAATAAAGAGATCAGACAGATGATCGTAGCGTCTGCTGATAGATATGCCAATCCGGATAATAATTACGGATATGGAATTCCAAATTTTGGCACAGCATTAAGCGTTGATAGTTTTATTGCAGAAGCTTCATTTGTAGTATATCCAAATCCTGCTAAAAATGAGGTTTCGTTTTCTTTTGCAAATGAAAATAGCACAGCATCAGTAACGATCTATTCTATATTGGGGCAAAAATTAATAGAAGAAAAAATTAATAATTCAAATCCAGTTCTTTCCTTGCAATCGCTTCAAAACGGATTGTATCTTTATAGTTTTGATGCTGATAAGTTGCACAAAACAGGAAAAATAATCAAGCAATAATTTTAATGAATAAAATCACTCAGCTTTTCAATATTAAATATCCAATCATTCAAGGCGGAATGATCTGGAACAGCGGTTACAAATTGGCTTCGGCTGTAAGCAATGCAGGAGGTTTAGGACTTATTGGCGCGGGTTCGATGTATCCAGAGGTTTTAAGAGAACACATTCAAAAATGCAAAAAAGCCACCGATAAGCCTTTTGGAGTCAATATTCCGATGTTGTATCCAAATATCGAAGAAATTATGAATATTGTAGTCGAAGAAGGCGTAAAAATTGTCTTCACGTCGGCTGGCAACCCAAAAACTTGGACTTCTTTTTTGAAAGAAAGAGGAATTACCGTTGTTCATGTGGTAAGCAGCAGTGTTTTTGCTTTAAAGGCGCAAGACACTGGTGTAGATGCTGTTGTAGCTGAAGGATTTGAAGCGGGAGGGCACAATGGGCGCGAAGAAACAACTACTTTGACTTTGATTCCTATGGTTAAAGAAAAAATACAAATTCCTTTAATCGCAGCTGGCGGAATTGCTACAGGAAGAGGAATGCTGGCGGCGATGGTGCTAGGGGCAGATGGAGTTCAGGTCGGAAGCCGTTTTGCAGCATCTATTGAATCTTCTGCACACAATAATTTTAAAGAAACAATAGTTAATACTATAGAAGGCGGTACGCAATTGACCTTGAAAGAATTAGCGCCTGTTCGATTGATAAAGAATAAGTTTTATCAGGATGTTCAGAATTTGTATGAAAAATGTCCTTCTAAAGAAGAATTAATACAGCTTTTAGGAAGAGCGAGAGCAAAAAAAGGAATGTTTGAAGGAGATTTGGATGAGGGAGAATTAGAAATTGGACAAGTCGCAGGTCTGATTCACAAAATTTTGCCAGTTGAAGAAATTATTCAACAAATGATAGCCGAATTTGAAACTGCATCCAAAGAAAAGACTACATTTGAGTTTTAATTACCTGCAAGAAATATTTTATGAATTCCCTACGCCCCTACATATTGTTGCTATTTTTAGTTTTTGGCTTGCAACAGATTCAGAGTCAGTCTTATCATTTTAAAACTTCGGGTTTTAGTGTTCTAGAAAAAAATGAAAGAGGAAAATGGGGTGAATGGTCTAATCTTGATCTGGTAAATCTTTCAGTGGTTTTAGATACTAATAAACATAGAATTGTAGTTTATTCTCAAGAAATCCAGCTTTACAATATTTTGGATTATATCGAGCGCGAAGAAAACGATACTGATATTGTGTATTCTTTCATGTGTAAAGACAATGATGGAAGAGAATGCAAACTCTCTATTATCACCCGAAAAAAACAAGACTACAGAAAACAGTTGTATATCAATTACGACGATCATATTATCGTGTATAATATTATTACTGTTTAGGTAACGTTCTAAGATGCTAAGTTTTTCTAGGATTTAGATAAAATAATAAACCCGACAGTTTTAAAACTTGTCGGGTTTGCTATATAAACTCAGAGCTTAGTACCTCAGTACCTTAGCATCTTAGAACCTCAATTCTCCACATCCTTAATAAACTCATCATATTCTAAATAGAACATTTCTAGTGCGTGCATATTTTCGTGAAAAAAATCGAAAATAGCATCCCAGGTGTTTTTATTGCTGAAACCAACGCCAAGTTTCTCAACCCAAATTCTGCTGATGGTTTTACCGCTTTCAAGAGTATAATTTTTTTCGAAAACCAAATCTTTAATAAATTCTTCTTCTAGAATATTTTTTAAAGCTTCTAATTTTTCAAAATAAGCAATGCGTTTTTCATCGCTTCGCTGTTCAATGTCAATTAAAACCTGAGCCTTTTTATTGTCAACATAAAACTTAAAAGAGAAATCTTTAATTTTTGTATCATAAAGCACCCATTTGCGCGGATATTTTTCGGCAAATGCTACCCAAAATTCTCTTTTTATTCTTTGCGATTCTTCTTTGCTGTACATTTTTTTTAGGCTTTAATAGTAGAAAACTTGTGGTACTGCGTTTTCTGGAGTATATTTATGTTTTATTTGAAAGTACAAAAATAAGCTTTGATTATGAATTTTCAAGACTTTTTGAAATATGTTCCGCATATAATTCCACTAGAGCTGCCAGCGGTGGCTTCACATTTAAAAATGGCTCCTAAAGAGCGCATAGAGGGATTAAAAAATCTTGATATTGAAGCATTAAACGCCAGGATGGCAGGAGTGATGATGCTGTTTTATCCCAAACAGGAAAAAACACATCTGGTTTTGATTGTTAGAAATGCTTATGATGGAGTCCATTCAGCTCAGATTGCATTTCCGGGGGGCAAGTATGAAAAGGAAGATTTAAATTTTGAAACTACAGCGCTAAGAGAAACCCATGAAGAGGTTGGAATTACAAGAGATAAAATAAATATAGTTAAGCATTTTTCTCCAATGTATATTCCGCCAAGCAACTTTTTGGTGCACCCGTTCTTAGGAATTGCTACAGAAGAACTTTCCTTTTATCCCGATATAAGAGAAGTTGCTGGCATTATTGAATTGCCTTTGTCTGTTTTTTTAAATGACGATATTATTATCGAAGCCAGATTATCAACTTCTTATGGAGCAAACATTTTAGTGCCTGCCTTTAATATCCAGAATCATATTGTTTGGGGAGCCACGGCAATGATCTTGAGTGAATTGCGAGATGTCTTAAAAGAAGCAATTGTAAAAGAAATTTGATAAAGTTTATTTAATGATTTGATATTCATTTGGATAACTCTCAACTGGAGAAATTGTTTTATAGTGTTGCTAAAAGAATAATTTTTGTATGTTTGCGACCTAACAAAAAAATAAGATAAATTAGTTATGGGATTGTTTAAACGAAATCCTTTTGGGCATATATTATTCATCAAGAAATGGTTAATCCGAGTTCTAGGTGCAATGACTCATAAGAGATATAGAGGTTTTAATGAATTGCAGATTGAAGGATCTGAAATTATTAAAACGCTTCCAGATACTAATGTTTTATTTATCTCCAATCACCAGACTTATTTTGCGGACGTTGTAGCAATGTTTCATGTCTTTAATGCAAGTTTATCTGGACGCCAAGACACGATTAAGAACATTGGTTATTTGTGGCAACCAAAAATGAATATTTATTATGTGGCAGCCAAAGAGACTATGCAAGCAGGATTATTGCCAAGAATTTTGGCTTATGTAGGCGCAATTACAGTAGAGCGAACATGGCGTTCTAAAGGTGTTGACGTAACCGAAAAACGCGATGTAAATCCAAACGACACAGAAAATATCAGAATTGCTCTTGAAGATGGTTGGGTGATTACTTTCCCACAAGGAACAACTAAATCCTTCAAACCAGTTCGTAAAGGAACTGCTCATATTATCAAACAGCACAAACCAATCGTTATTCCTATTGTAATTGATGGTTTCAGAAGATCGTTCGACAAAAAAGGACTTCGAATGAAGAAAAAAGGAATCCTGCAATCTTTCATTATCAAAGAACCTCTTGATATTGATTATGAAAATGACACCATCGAACAAATCGTAGAAAAAGTAGAATACGCAATCGAACAGCATCCTTCATTTTTAAAAGTTATTCCAGCTGAAGAAATTAAAGCGCAAGAAGAACTCAATAAAATGAGACAATGGGACTATTAGAAATTTTAGATTTCTGATTTTAGATTGTAGATTTTGTTTAAATTTCTGTCAGGCTGAGTGAAGTCGAAGCCTAACTTTGTGCCCTTCGACTTCGCTCAGGGTGACAGTTTTTAAGTTTCAGATTTTAGGTTTGCTTTGTCTGGCTGAGCGAAGTCGAAGCCTTTTGCTAATTTTTTGTTTCAAGTTTTCAAGTTTCAAAATACTTAGCATCTTAGAACCTTAGCACCTTTATTTAAAAATCTATCTTCTTCAGCTCTTTATAATTGGCGTACAATCGTCTTAAAAGCGTGCCGTAAATAATTCTGTAGAAACACCAGAACAAACCGAAGAAGCCTAAAATTACCAAGAACAAGATGCCTATGGTAACAAACATCGCTTTTCCGTTCATGGCTAATTTTTCTCTAAGAAATTCCATGTCTGGATTGTAGACAAAAGCAATAAAAAAGCTTAAAATTGCGGTGATCACAATCATACCTAGATTGTACCAAACATAATATTGAACCGTCTTTCTAGTTCTTAAAATAGCACTCATCAGTGATTTTGTGGCTATTGTGGTCGAAATTGTTTTGTAGTTTTTATAGAAAATGTAGACAAAAATTAAAACGACTACATAATTAAAGTAAGTTAGGAGTTCTAAAGCGGTTACAATTTCTGGATGATTCATTTTGTGCAGCACATCGTCTGTATTGATGAATAAATTTGAAAATGTCCAAAATGAAATTTCCAAAATGCTAATAATCAAAATCCATTTTACAATAGAAGATGATTTTTTGTGAATCATTTTATAGATTTCTTTTTCAGAAATTTGTTGAAAAGAATCAGAGTTCTTTTGCCAGTCTTTTTTTAATAAATCCAGTTCTTTCATAATAATTTTTAAGGATTTAGTATTTTTTTAAGTTTCCCCTTGATTCTGTTCATTTTCACGCGCGCATTCACTTCGCTGATTCCTAGGGTTTCAGCTATTTCTTGATAATCTTTGTCTTCTAAATACATAAAAACTAATGCCTTTTCGATGTCATTTAATTGATAAACTGCTTTGTACATCAGCTTAATCTGTTCCTCTTCTTCATAATTGTAGTCAACATCTTTTACAAAATGCTGATGGTTTTCATAATCTACTGTCGAAATAGTTCTTTTGGTTTTGCGATATAAGGTAATCGCTGTGTTTAAGGCAACACGGTACGTCCAAGTTGAAAATTTACTGTCGCCTCTAAATTTTGGATAAGCCTTCCAGAGCTGAATGGTAATCTCTTGAAACAGATCTTTATGAGCGTCTTCGCCAGCAGTATATAATCTACAAATCTTGTGGATTATATTCTGATTTGCCTGCAGCTGCGCAACAAATGACTGTTCTAGATTTTCGCTCATATTTATATTAGTAGTTGTGAAATCATTTTTGTTACAGTTGATCTTTTATTTTTTTGTCGCGAGTTTCACAAATTTCCCATATTGCTCCTCAAAACCGAAAGATTGAAAGTCTACTTTTTAAAAATCCGTGCTAATTTGCACATTTTATGGGAACCATTATAATTGTCTTGTTTTGTAGTAATTAATTGTTAAATCGATGAACTTGCTATAACTTTCCATTCCATCTTTCTGGTTATTTGTTTTTAAAAAGTTATCCCATAAAAAGTGAAAGCCTTCATCTATAAAAGTGTCATATTTTTTCCAAAAATCCTGACTCTCCTGATAGTTTTTTAAAATTCCGACGTGAACAGTTTTCTTCAGCTGGTTAAATATTTTTTCATTTTTATATTTCCAAATTCCCAAACAATAACTTAAAGTAAAACTGTATCCTGAATATTGATAATAAAGATTTTCGTTTTTGACAGAAGCTAATACGCCGATAAAATTACATTCGCTCTCACTGGCAAAGCCAATCTGATGCGCCATTTCATGAGATGTCGTCAAAGGGAAATTATACATTGGCAGTAAATAATTAATCTGAGCTTCGTTTGTAAAAGGGTTTAAATAGCCGCCAAAGCCCATATAAGTCAACGGAACGCTGAATAATGATTTCTTTACGCTTAAAGTTTTATACTTGAAATAAGGATGTTCTTTTGCTAAATTATCATAGCCATTTAAAATCAGTCGAAATGATTCTTTTTGAGAATACGGAAAAACAACTTTAGCGCTATCATTTTTTGTGATTTGAAACTGAACTTCATTTGTCTTTGAAATTAATCTTTTAGTAAAGGCTAAAAGATCAGCATCTGTATATTCTCTTTTTATTTCCATTTTCTCAAAAAGAGGTTTTCGGTAATAATTGAAAGCCCAAAGCAGATGAAAGAAAAAATAAAAAACGGAGATCTTGCCTAAGATTTTTAAAAGATGATCTTTCCAATCTGTTTTCCAAGTTTTTCTGATTTTCCAAAACCAACTAATTATAGAAATTATGAGAAGAGCATAAATAATGTCGCCTATAGAAAACGGAATTTTTCCAAAAACTGTTCTTGAAAATTGTGAAATTCTAACGAATAAATTTTTGCTGTAAAAACCCTCCACAAAATCTGGAAAGAAGGGTAGAATTTTATAAAAAATAATCTGAACTATTAGAAATAAAGGTAAAACGTATTTTGATTTCACAGCGTAATTTTTAGATACGTAAATATAAATACAATTATTTATAACTAAAAATGATTAGTATTTGCAGTATTTGATTTTAAAGCGGATAATTAGTGCTAATTCGTAAAATTTGTGGCGAAAAAAAATATAAACTTTGTAACTTTGAAGCTCTTAATTGTTAAACATCAAACAAAATATAATGAGTCAAGAAGTAAGAAATCTGGAACCAAAAGCGCTTTGGAACAAATTTGCAGATTTGAATGCTGTTCCGCGTCCATCGAAGAAAGAGGAGCGCGTGATTGAGTTTATGAAGAACTTTGGAAACAGCTTAGGTTTAGAAACTTTCGAAGATGAAATCAGAAACGTAATCATTAGAAAACCGGCGACCCCTGGAATGGAAAACCGTAAGCCAATTGTAATGCAAGGGCATTTGGATATGGTGCATCAAAAAAATGCCGATACGGTTTTTGACTTTGATACACAAGGAATTGATATGTATATTGACGGTGACTGGGTTCGTGCTCGTGGCACAACACTGGGAGCTGATAACGGGTTAGGAGTGGCGACTATTATGGCTATTCTGGAGAGCAAAGATATTCCGCATCCTGCAATAGAGGCTTTGTTTACAGTTGATGAAGAAACAGGAATGACTGGTGCTTTAAACTTAAAAGGAGGAATCCTGCAAGGACAGATTTTATTAAATTTGGATACTGAAGAAGATGATGAAATTGATATCGGATGCGCTGGTGGAATTGACGTAACCGCTACAAGAACGTATCATGAAGAAGAAGTTCCTGAAGGTTCTGTTGGCTATACCATTACGGTAAAAGGTCTAAACGGTGGGCATTCGGGAATGGATATTCACAAAGGTTTAGGAAATGCAAATAAAATCATGAACCGTCTATTATTTGATGCATTTGAAAACTTTGGGTTGCAGATTGTTGAAATTAATGGAGGAAGTCTTAGAAACGCGATTCCGAGAGAAAGTGTTGCTAAGGTGATTATTTCTCAGATGTTTGACGAAGCTTATGTATATGATATGCAGGAAATCATTTCTGATATCAAAGCAGAATATAAAACAACTGAGCCGAACCTGACTATTGAAATCGTAAAAGGCGAGCTGCCTGAAAAAGTGATGGATTTAGGGGTTCAGGAAGGTATTATCAGAGCGATTTATGCTGCTCAGAATGGAGTGTATAGAATGAGTGCTGATATGGCTGATTTGGTTGAAACTTCAAATAATATTGCTCGTGTCGTTATTAAAGATGGCGAAATCTTAGTGGGCTGTTTAACACGTTCTTCTGTAGAATCTTCAAAATTTGATTTGGCAAATTCATTGCGTTCTGCCTTTGAATTGGTTGGATGCGAAGTGGAGCTTTCTGGTTCTTACCCGGGTTGGACTCCAAATGTAAATTCTGAAATATTAGAAGTCTTGAAAGGGATTTATGAGAAGCAAAACGGAGAACAGCCGAAAGTTGTAGCCTGTCACGCTGGTTTGGAATGCGGAATTTTAGGAACAAACTATCCTGATATGGATATGATTTCTTTTGGGCCAACTATTCACGGCGCTCACTCTCCAGACGAAAGAGCAAGTATTTCTTCTGCTCAGAAATATTGGAAATTTGTTTTAGAAATTCTTTCTAATATACCAGTTAAAGGATAGTGTTCAGTGCGCTAGAAAACTTAATAGAAAAAAAAGGAGTGATAAAAATCACTCCTTTTTTTGTGTGTATACTGACGATCACTAAAAAAAACACTGACCACTGATTGCTTTATTTAGTTTCGTTTTAAAACTTTGTATTGTTCGTAACAAGCGCTGATGGCATCCATAATTTGAAGGTCGTTTGCAGTTTGGATGAAAGAGTCAGAATAGTTGCAGCGATGCATAATTTCAGGGATTTCGTCCTTGCTGATGCCTAATAATACAGCAACTGTCTCGCGGTCGTATTTCGACTCTAAAAGCGTTCGGACGGTGTCATCCTTTTTCATTTCCTTTAGCTTCTTTAGCTCTTTACCATTTTTTCCGAAGAAATTATAGAGCATATCGGCGGGGTTAAAAATCGAGCCAAGAACTTTTCCAAAAGCATTGGGAGCATATTCTCCAGCTTCATAGCCTTGTGTAAGTCCAGAAATGCTGTAACGATAATTTTCTTTTGTTGGAATTAATTTAGAATCAATTTCAAGATATCCTGTCAGAGAGAATGGAGCAATAACAACCTCTTCCAAAGCAATTGCTTTTTCGGTAAGTTGAATTCTGGTTACTTTATTTTTAATCCAGTCATTTGTAACTCTAATTCTCAATGATTGGAATCCAAGGATAGAAAAGTGAAGCGTATCATTGACTTGCACGTCAATTTCAAAATATCCTTTTTCGTCAGATTTTGCACCACGTACTTTATTGGTGTTAATGATATTTACTCCAGCAAGCGGCTGTTTGCTGTCGTCGTTAATAACATAACCTGAAACTCTTTGAGGAACTGTTGGCTGCTGCGTATCTTGTGCAAAACCAATGTTAGCGAGAAGTGTAAAAAAGAAAATTGCGAAATATTTCATATCCTGATTTAAAGCTCTAAAAGTAGTAAATCGGGATTAAATATCTCGCAGTCTTGGAATTTAATTATAAGAAAATTAACAAAGGCTGTGTCATAGCTTTTTCTGTTAAATAAAAAGAGGTAGAAAAGGTTAGGCTGTATTGTTTTGGATTGCAATGCTCATTTAAAAAGAATAGAATCCTTAGCGCAAAAAAAAATCCCAAATTCCAGATATATTTGGAATTTGGGATTTTGTATTTTAAGAAGTTGAAAAATTAATCTCTTCTTGATCTTCTAGGTCTTGAGCTATCGCCAAAGTTTTCAGAACGTCTTGGAGCTCTATCTGAACCACCTTCATTTCTTGGAGCAGAGCTTCTGAAACCGCCTTCTCTTCTTGAAGATGAGCTTCTGTCGCTTCTGAATCCGCCTTCACGTGAACCTCCGTCTCTTGAAGAGTTTCTTTCGCTTCTAAATCCGCCTTCGCGTCTTGGGGCAAAGTTTCCGTCTCTTCTTCCAGAGTCTCTTCTTCCTCCACGGTTATTGTGGTCACGTCTTCCTCCTCCGTCATTTTTAGAAATCTCAACATTGATGCGGCGACCTTCTAATTGAACGTTGTTTAAAACATCCATTACCTTGTCTGTATGCTGCGGATCAGTGTTGAAGAAAGAAAATCCTTCTTTTACATCTACTTTAAAGATATCATCACGACCTAAATCTAATGTTTCTTTTAAGTAATCTTTTAATGACATCCAGTCAAAGTTGTCTCTAGAACCAATGTTCACGAAATAACGAACTGCTCCATTATTGCTGAATTCTCTTGGTTCAGAATCACCTCTTTCACGTCTTTCGCCACCAGAAACAGAAATATCTCTGTTCTTTTTATAGTAAGCGATGAAACGGTTGAATTCTACTGAAACCATTTTCTTAATCAATTCTTCTTTAGATAAATCTTCAAGAACATTGTTGATTGCGGGCAAATAGTTGTCAATTTCGTGGTCAACCTCAGTGTCTTTAATTTTGTTTGCTAAGTGCAGTAACTGAATTTCGCAGATTTCGATTCCAGATGGAATTGTTTTTTCTTCGAATTTTTGTTTGATGATTCTTTCGATAGAAGAAATTTTACGCAACTCGCTTTTTGTTACAATAACAATAGAAGTTCCTAATTTTCCAGCTCTACCAGTACGTCCAGAACGGTGGTTGTACGTTTCGATTTCATCAGGCAATTGATAGTTTACAACGTGAGTTACATTGTCAACGTCAATACCACGCGCAGCAACGTCAGTAGCAACAAGCATCTGAATTTGTCTTCCGCGGAATGATTTCATTACACCATCACGCTGTGCTTGAGATAAATCTCCGTGTAACGCAGCGGCGCTATATCCATCTTCGATTAACTTCTCTGCAATAGCTTGTGTGTCTCTTTTTGTACGACAGAAAACTACTGAGAAAATGTCTGGATTAGCATCTGCTAAACGTTTTAAGGCTTCATAACGGTCACGAGCATTTACTAAATAAAATTCGTGAGAAACCGTAGATGAACCTGAGTTTTTTGCTCCAACAGTAATTTCTGCTGGGTCATGCATAAATTGTTTTGCAATTCTAGCCACTTCTTGCGGCATAGTTGCAGAGAATAACCATGTGCTTTTTTCGTCTGGAGTATCTGCTAAAATAGAGCAGATATCATCATAAAATCCCATGTTTAACATTTCGTCAGCCTCATCTAAAACACAGTAATCTATGTTTTTAATGTTAACCAAACCTCTGTTAATCATGTCTTGCATTCTTCCTGGAGTTGCCACAATGATTTGTGCACCTCTCTTTATTTCTCTTGCTTGTTCTGTTATACTAGCTCCTCCGTAAACTGCTACCACATTAATACCTTTTTCGTATTTTGAGTAGTTTTTAAGTTCGTTAGTAATCTGTAAACATAACTCGCGTGTTGGCGATAAAACTAATGCTTGTGTATTTCTGTTGTCGGCATCAATTTTTTGAATTAGCGGAAAACCGAAAGCTGCCGTTTTCCCTGTCCCTGTTTGAGCCAACGCAACCATATCCGTGTCTTTTTCCAATAATAGGGGAATCGCCTTTTCCTGTACCTCTGACGGATTTTCAAATCCTAGATCTAAAATCGCCTTCAGTAACGATTCATTCAATCCTAATTGTTCAAATTTATTCATATGTGTTTTAAAATAGGGTGCAAAATTACTGTTAATTATTCAGATATACTAATGCGGTTTTAAGAATTATGTATTTGTTAAGATTTGATTATCAAAAAGTTACAGTTTTATTAAAATAAATTTTTGCAAGAAATGCAGAAACACGCCAAAAAATACGTCGTGAAATGTAAAATTTAGCTTCTAAAATGTTGTATTTTAAACAATTATTTTGTGTTGTTCAGAAAATCAATGAGTTGCTTAACGGCTTTTCCGCGGTGACCTATAGTGTTTTTAGTTGCTAAAGGCAGTTCTGCAAAGGTTTCGTTAAAATTTTCAGGTTTAAAAATCGGATCATAACCAAAACCGTTTGTTCCTGTTTTGGTTAAAGTAATCTCTCCCTTTGCAATTCCGGTAAATAAATATTGTTTTCCATCAAGGTTTAAAGTGATAACGGTCTTGAACTGGGCACTGCGGTTTTTTTCATTTTTTAAAGCCTCCAAAAGCTTATTCATATTATCATCTGCATTTTTTTGCTCGCCTGCATATCGTGCAGAATAAACCCCAGGTTCGCCATTTAAAGCATTTACTTCCAAACCAGTATCGTCAGCAAAACAATCATAACCATATCTCTGGGTCACATAATCTGCTTTTAAAATTGCATTACCTTCTATAGTATCAGCCGTTTCCGGAATGTCTTCAAAACAATTGATATCTTCTAAACTTAATATTTTAATGCTTTCAGGAAGCATACTTTGAATTTCGGCTATTTTGTTTTTATTGTTTGAAGCGAAAACGAGTTTCATAGAATAATGTTTTTAAATGATTTTCTACACAAATTTAGGATTCTTACATTTGATATGCAGCCTAAAAATAAAATAAATGCAATTATCGCATTGTAAAAATAAATTGTCTCCTTGCAGTTTTATGTTTTTTAGGTTCATTTGCGGCCCGCTATAGTTTTATCGGCAACAAATGCTGCTGAAATTCCAAAAGTGTAAGCCAGAATATCAGACCATAAAAATCCCTGACCTAAAACGTATCTTCCCAAAAGTGTTTTCTAAGCTCAACCATCCATCCGCCTTGATACAGTTGCAGAAATTCAATTCCATAACAAATCAATAGCGAAAGAAATGCAATTGCGAGGGTATTTTTTAATGGAAGAAATATTCGAACTAAAAAGTAAATCATCACGGCATAAAGAAAATCGCCAAACCATAAAGGAATGAAGGATATTTTTCTGGAAAGTATTCCAAAGAAAATGATGCTTAGGAAAATTACGAAATAGATGATTCTGCTTTTGTTCAAGTTGAGATTAGGTTTTAGTTAAAGTAAAATTATGTAATTCCTCTTTGTCAAAGTTCAAAACTTTGACAAAGAGGAAAAGAATAGGAAGAAACTAGGAAGAAGATAGTGTATTAATAATCCATTTTTAGGTAACAGAAAGTACAAAAACCGAATCAGTTTACTTTATTTCATACATTTATTGGTTAAAATAACTATTGATCAAAAATAACCACATGAAGGCAAAATTTTTTACCCTGATTGCAGCTTTGTTTCTTTTAGGAAACCAAGGCTATTCTCAAAAAGGCAATTCGTTTAATATTAAAAAACAATTAGATTATTGCGCAGAACAAGCTTCAAAAACTTTAAAAGTGATACCTAATGATGGAACTTCTCCTAGAACAGTTCCGAACGGAAGCAATGAATGGAAATTTGTTGGCTATAAAGATTGGACTAGCGGATTCTGGCCAGGGGAATTATGGTTTTTGTACGAAGCAACGAAAGATAAAAAATGGGAAACAGAAGCCGATAAATTTACGCGTTTTTTGACGCCCTTATCAGTCAGTAAAGCCGCTGATCACGATTTAGGTTTTCAGGTTTTTAATAGTTTCGGAAACGGGTACAGATTGACAAAAAATCCTGAATACAAAGAAATAATATTAAAAACAGCCGATACATTGGCTACGCTTTTTAATCCGAAAGTGGGAACAATACAATCTTGGCCTCACAACAAAATGGGCGGCCATAATACGATTATAGATAATATGATGAATTTGGAGCTCTTGTTTTGGGCTTCAAAAAACGGAGGAAATAAAAAGCTTTATGATATTGCGGTAAAACACGCCGAAACCACAATGGCAAATCATTTTAGGCCAGATAATACTTCGTATCATGTTGTTATATATGATTTTGAAACTGGGAAAAAGATAAAAGGAAGAACAGCGCAAGGGTACAGTGACGACAGTATGTGGGCGAGAGGACAGGCGTGGGCGATTTACGGTTTTACGATGACCTACAGAGAGACAAAAGATGTTAAGTTTTTAGATTTTGCCCACAAAGTAGCGCGTGTTTATTTGGATAAATTAACTACTGAGGATTTGGTGCCGTATTGGGATTTTAATGCGCCTAATATCCCGAATGAACCTCGAGATGCTTCTGCTGCTGCTATTGTTTCGTCTGCACTTTTAGAATTAAGTTCGTACACAAAAGACAAGAATTTAAAAGCTGAATACTTGACAAAAGCCAAAAAGATGATCGTTTCGCTTTCTGATAACTATCAGAGCCGCGATGTGAATTCGGCTTTTTTGCTGCATTCTACAGGTCACAAACCAGCAGGAAGTGAGATTGATTGTTCTATAAATTACGCAGATTATTACTATCTTGAAGCACTTTTAAGACTTCAAAAACTAAAATAGAAAAATTATGCTAAAGAAAATAAGTCAGATTGCTTTTGCAATAATGATGGTATTAACACTTGTAAGCTGTAAAAATACCAAACAGAAACTTCAGGAATATGTTGTCACGTACAACAAAACCATTGCTCCAAGTTTTAGAGCCGATAATGTAACGCTTACTACAGCAAGAGGTTATATTAATGATAATAAAATTGAATTGCGCTTTGAAACCGATTTGGAGCAAAATGAAAAAAATAAATTAGCTACTTCTATATCATTTATAAAAATGATAAAATTGATGATTGAAAAAGATCAGATTCCAAGACAATTAATCGAAGAGGGTGTTCAATTTGATGTTTATTTTTTGGCAAATGATAATACCGTATTAAGTAAGGAAGTATTGACAGGAGAATCTCTTAAATATTTATTGAAATAATAAAATACATTTTTATAGTAAAATAGATCATTTTTATTCTTACATATTAAAAGTCTCTTTAAATAAATTTTGAAGAGACTTTTTTTGTGTTTGGGCACTAAAATTTTAGTGTAAAAAAACTTTTATTCTTACAAATATTCCTCGTTTTGGGACGATAATCGGTTTGTTTTCAAAGAATTGTGTGTGTGCTTTTTATAATTGGATGTTGTTTTTATGTTATGAATTAATTATGTTTGAGTTAAAAAA
Organism: Flavobacterium sp. TR2; assembly: GCF_025252405.1. Taxonomy (NCBI): domain Bacteria; kingdom Pseudomonadati; phylum Bacteroidota; class Flavobacteriia; order Flavobacteriales; family Flavobacteriaceae; genus Flavobacterium; species Flavobacterium sp. TR2. The sequence goes on from NZ_CP104307.1 coordinate 2,742,122, forward strand.
TAACTATTAAACCAAAAATTTATGAAAAAAATTACCCAAATCGCATTTGCACTTGCTTTTGCATTATTTTTAGTCAGCTGTAAAAATACCAAACAGAAGATCCAGGATCATGTAAGCAATTACAATAATTCGTCTTCTATAAAAGGTAACGGTATTACCAGTACAACTGCAAAAGCTTTTCTTAATGACAATAAAATCGAAATTAGGATTGAGACCAATTTAGAAGAAAATGATGCAAATAAATTAGCCTACAAAGAATCTTTTCCAGATCTATTGAAAGAAATGATTAAAAACGATCAGATTTCGCCTTCTCTTATTGCCGAAGGAGTAAAGTTTGATGTTTATTTCTTGGCTTATAATAATGCTATTTTAGCTCAAGAATTGGTTGGACAGGAAGAATTGGCCGCTTTAGAAGGAACTGAAAAGTCAAAAGAAACAGCAAAATTATGATCTTAAATTTTCATAAAAAAACCTCTTCGTAATGAAGAGGTTTTTTTTATGAAAATTGAGTAACGTTTTTCAGATTATCTGGGAAATAGAGTTCAGACAAATTTGTAAACTCATCTCCACGCATAAAAATGTTGATGTCAACATCTGCAAAAGATGTTTTTCCAGCCGCAGCCAAAAGTTCATTGGCAGAATGGAGCGTATTTTTATGAAAGTGATATACTCTTTCAGATTTGTCGGTGACTACCAAACCTTTCATCAGCATCTTATTTTGTGTAGCCACTCCAGTCGGGCATTCGTTATTATGACAGCGTAATGCTTGAATGCAGCCTAACGAAAACATAAATCCTCTCGCGCTATTGCACATATCCGCTCCAAGCGCAATCGCGTGTAGGATAGAATAGCCAGATATAATTTTTCCGCTGCCTATAATACGCATTTTATCGCGAATGCCTAAACGAACCAAAGTTTTATTCACAAAAATTAATGCAGGTTCAAAAGGCATTCCTACACCATCAGCAAATTCAAGCGGAGCAGCGCCAGTTCCTCCTTCAGCACCGTCAACAGTAATAAAATCTGGGTAAGTGTCTGCGTTAATCATTTCTTGGCAAATAGCTTCAAACTCGGCAGTGTTGCCAATGCATAACTTAAACCCAATTGGTTTTCCATTAGATAAATCACGCAATTGTTTGATAAATCCAATCAATCCTTTTGCATCAGAAAAAGTATGATGGCCAGGAGGAGAGAGAATCATAGTATGCGGTACAACACCTCTAATTTTAGCAATCTGTTCGGTGTTTTTTGCAGCAGGCAATACACCGCCGTGACCCGGTTTCGCACCTTGCGAAAGTTTGATCTCAATCATTTTTACATTTGGAAGATTGGCTTTTTCTTTAAAATTTTCGGGACTGAAATTTCCTTCTGCGTCGCGGCATCCAAAATAGCCGGTACCAATCTGCCAAGTAATATCGCCGCCTCCAGCAAGATGAAACTCAGTCAGTCCGCCTTCTCCTGTATTTTGGTAGAAATTTCCTTTTTGCGCACCAATGTTAATCGCACGTACGGCGTGTTCGCTCAACGAACCAAAACTCATTGCCGAAACATTAAATAAAGAAGCAGAATACGGCTGTTTGCAGTCTTTTCCGCCCACCAATACGCGCGGAAGCTCTTCATTGACTTTTGCTGGAAAAATTGAATGTTTGATTCCTTCGTAGCTTTCGGTATTTAGGTTCAATTGAGTTCCAAACGGAGTGCTCGAATCAATATTTTTGGCTCTTTGGTAAACCAGCGAACGCTGATTTCTAGAGAAAGGTTTTCCATCGGTAGACCTTTCAATAAAATACTGCTGAATTTCGGGTGCGATCATTTCAAATAAATATCTAAAATACCCTAAAACAGGAAAGTTTCTTAAAATCGCGTGTTTTTTCTGAGATGCATTATAGACTCCAACGATTAGTAAAATTGGAATAAGAAAAACGAGTAAATAGCCTCGTCCGGTATAATAATAAATTGCGGCAACAATTAGAAACAATAAGAATCCGTAAATAAAGAATTTTTTTCTCATGTTTTTAAAAAATTAATTAGGTAATAAATATGATTTAGTTGAATCTTAAGCGCACGTAAACGTGTTTGATTCCTTTTTTGTCTGACTCTCTTTCGTCAATTTCTAGAATATCAGTTAAAGATTTTAGCATTGGCGTAAGTTTAGAATAACCATAATTTCGCGGGTCAAATTCAGGTTTTTTCTTTACAATCAGATTGCCCACATCCCCAAGAAATGCCCAGCCATCGTCATCTTCAATATCTTCAATTGTAGATTCAATTAATTCAATGGTTTGTTTGTCAATTTTATGAAGGGCTTTTTCCGCTGGTTTTTCAACTGGCTTTTTGGTGTCTGCAGCAACTGTTTTAGGTTTTTTCTTTTGAGTTGCGCCGTCCAAGACTTCAATATAAATAAAACGGTCGCAGGCCACAATAAACGAATTCGGTGTTTTCTTCTCTCCAATTCCAATTACTTTCATGCCCGATTCTCGAAGTCTTACGGCAAGCCTTGTAAAATCACTGTCGCTGGAAACAATGCAGAATCCGTCTAATTTGCCAGAATAAAGCAGATCCATTGCATCAATGATCAAAGCAGAATCTGAAGAATTTTTTCCAACCGTATAACTGTATTGCTGAATAGGAGTGATAGCGTGTTCTAACAAAACGCCTTTCCAGCCATTCGCATTTGGTTTGGTCCAGTCGGCATAAATCCTTTTTGTGGTAGGAGTTCCTAATTTTGCAATTTCCTCCATCATGCCTTTTACATTGCTATAAGGCACATTGTCTGCATCAATAAGGACTGCCAGTTTTAAATCTTTTGAATTGCTTAAAGGCATTTGTTAAATATTTAAAATTTAATACTCTCAAAGTTAAAATTAAAATTGGTTTTTATAAGAATCTAATAATGAATATGTGCGGTTATGGGCACTAATTAGTTTCATTATAAATAATATTTCCTCCTTTTAAAATCTATTAAAGATAAATTTGTCTTTTATATGAAACCTCTTTATTTTTGTAGAGAATTAATCAAGGACGTATGTTTTCAAAAGCGTGTGAATATGGAATAAGAGCTTCAATATTTATTGCAGCCAAATCTTCTAAAGGAATTAGGGTTGGAATAAAAGATGTTGCAAAAGAAATTGATTCGCCAGAACCGTTTACAGCCAAAATTATGCAGATTTTGACCAAAGACGGCATCATTCATTCAGCAAAAGGAGTGGGGGGAGGTTTTGAAGTCTCGCCTGAGGCATCAAAATCAGTGAAATTAATTCAAATCGTAGATGCTATTGACGGAAACAAAATTTACAGCGGCTGCGGAATCGGATTAAAAGAATGCTCAGAAGACCATCCTTGTCCTGTACACTACGAATTCAAGAAAATAAGAGGACTGCTGTTGGAAATGCTCACTAAAACAACTTTAGAGCAGCTGGCTTCTGATGTAAAATCGGGTGATTTCTTTTTAAAAACATTAAACATAAACGAATAACATTAATAAATTATCATAAAAATGAATGCAAAAACCAAAATGTCAGTATTAATCCTAATGGGATTTTTAGCCGTTACTTCTTGCGGAAAAAAAGAAACAGCGCCAGCGGAACCAGCAGAAGCAACTGAGGCATCTGCCGAAGGAGAACAAGCGCCGACAGCTGCTCCGACAGAGGAAAATGTTTTAGTTATCGAAGGAAATGACCAGATGCAGTTTAATACTAACGAATTGAAAGCGGTTGCAGGAAAACCAATCAAATTGACTTTGAAACACGTTGGTAAAATCCCGAAAGAAGCAATGGGGCACAATTTAGTAATCTTGCAAGAAGGAACAGATCAGGCTGCTTTTGCTTTAAAAGCAAATGATGCTAAAGCAACAGATTATATTCCAGAATCTGAAAAAGCTTCAATTATTGCTCACACAAAATTAATTGGTGGCGGAGAAGAAGACACAATCGAGTTTACAATTGATAAAAAAGGATCATATCCTTTTATTTGCTCTTTTCCTGGGCACGTAGCCATGATGAAAGGCGTGTTAATTGTTGAGTAAATAATAAAACTCCAAATGCTATAAAATAGGTTTGGAGTTTTTTTAAAACCAATAAAAGATAATAATGTCTTTTATTGCAATAACAAAAGAACCTTTGGTATTGAAATAAATATACGTAAAACCTTATTATTTTATGTAAGCATAATATTTTTCAATAAAAATAATTGAGGCTCTTCATTTTAAATTAATAATGATTATTTTTGCTCGCTGATTAAGTAAAAAAAATTACTACATAATATTATGGTAAAAGATTTATTCGAAAGAATTCAGGACAATAAAGGACCTTTAGGAAAATGGGCTTCTCAAGCAGAAGGTTATTATGTTTTCCCAAAGTTAGAAGGAGAGTTGGGTCCTAGAATGCAATTTCACGGAAAAAATATTTTAAACTGGAGTTTAAATGATTATTTAGGTTTAGCTAATCATCCAGAGGTTCGTCAAGCAGATACAGATGCAGCTATTCAGTTTGGTGCAGCATATCCGATGGGAGCTCGTATGATGTCTGGACACACTACGTACCACGAGCAGTTGGAAAATGAATTGGCGGAGTTCGTAATGAAAGAATCTGCTTATTTGCTGAATTTTGGTTACCAAGGAATGGTTTCTATCATTGACGCTTTGGTTACAAAAAATGACATTATCGTTTATGACGTAGATTCACACGCTTGTATCATTGATGGTGTTCGTTTGCACATGGGTAAACGTTTCACATACAAACACAATGATTTGGAAAGTATGGAGAAAAACTTGCAGCGTGCTACTAAAATGGCAGAAGAAACAGGCGGAGGTATTTTATTTATTACTGAAGGTGTTTTCGGAATGCGCGGGCAGCAAGGAAAATTAAAAGAAATTGCCGAATTAAAGAAAAAATACAATTTCAGATTATTGGTAGATGATGCTCACGGTTTTGGTACATTAGGTAAAACTGGTGCTGGAGCAGGTGAGGAACAGGGAGTTCAAGATCAGATTGATGTTTACTTCTCTACTTTTGCAAAATCTATGGCTAATATTGGAGCTTTCGTAGCGGCTGATAAAACAGTTATCGATTATTTGAAATACAACTTGCGTTCTCAAATGTTTGCTAAAGCATTGCCAATGATTCAGACAATTGGATCTTTGAAGCGTTTAGAGTTGTTGCGTAAATCTTCTGCAATTAAAGACAAACTTTGGGAAAACGTAAACGCATTGCAAAACGGTCTTAAAGAAAAAGGATTTAATATTGGAGATACAAATACTTGCATTACACCAGTTTACTTGGAAGGAAGTATTCCTGAGGCAATGGTGATGGTAAACGATTTAAGAGAAAACTATGGTATTTTCCTTTCTATCGTTGTATATCCAGTTATTCCAAAAGGAATTATCTTATTGAGAATGATTCCTACAGCTTCTCATACATTAGAAGACATCAATGAGACGTTAACAGCTTTTGAAGCAATCCGCGAGAAACTGACTAACGGAACTTATAAAGAAATTGCAGAGCGCACAACTGTTGACGTTTCGTAAATTCATCATAAAATAGATTTCCTTAAGTGGGAATTATGTAAAAAAATCCATTTGTTCTACGAATGGATTTTTTTTATTTAGGGTAACTTTATAATCATAATCACAAAATAAAAATAAAGAATTATGAAAAAAGTACTAACACTAATAACTGTAGTTTCCTTGTCGGTTTTTGCTTCTTGTAAAAAAGAAACGACGACAACAGAGCCAGTACAAATTACGCCAAGTCCACCAAAAGAAGCTGAAATTGCAGAGCCTGCAGGCGATCAATGTTATGCTTGGAAAGCCAATGGAAATGTTATAGAAATGAGTTTTAATGTCAATTCTCATCAAGAAGTAAACGGAAAACTAAGCTATAATTTGGTTGGAAAAGATAAAAACGAAGGAACTTTAATAGGGAATATGAAAGGGGATACTTTGGTTGCTGATTATACTTTTTCTTCTGAAGGCGTTTCTTCTGTAAGAGAAGTTGTTTTTCTGCAAAAGGACGGAGCTTTCATTGAAGGATACGGCGATGTTGTAGAAGCAAATGACAAAGTTTCTTTTAAAGATAAATCAAAGCTGAAATTTGATCAAAAAAATACTTTGGTTAAAGTAGATTGCAAAGTAGAGTAATAATGTGTTCTATAAAATGAAAAATCCATTCGTTTGGGGGCGAATGGATTTTTTTATTTTGATTACTGAAATTGAAAACCGATTATAGATTTTTTAAATATGTTTTTCTCTGACAGTGGATAGTTGGATCAAAGTTTTTCCAAAGCAAATGGATAGCATTATTCTCCAATAATTCGGGAGTTCTAATGCAAGTTTGAATTCCTTTTGCTGAAAAAGTCTTGTAATATTCATCAAAAATAATAGCCGTTACGCCTTTGTTTTGATAGTCAGGATGAACTCCGATGAGGTAAAAAACGACATCTTTACTGTGCTTTTTCGCTTTTAATAATTGCAGAAAACCAAATGGGAACAATTTACCTCTAATTTTTTGTAAAGCTTCAACAAAACTTGGCATTACAATACTAAAAGCGACTAAATTATCGTCTTTATCAACTACAAATTTGATGTATTCAGGATTAATGAAGCTAATGTATTTCTTTTTAAAATACTCTTTTTGAACATCAGAAATGGCTACAAATGAAGCTAGTTTTTCATACGATTCGTTAAACAAATCAAACATTTTGTCTACGTGAGGCATAATGTCTTTTGTTTTGGTAAAATTCAGTGCTTTTAACCCGTAGCGTTTCTTGATTAATTCTTGAGCCTTTTGAAAGAATTCTGGTTTAACATTAGAAAAAGGAAATATACTTTCAATATATTGTTTTTCAACTTGAAAACCCAATTCTTCAAAATGTCTCACATAATATTCGTGGTTATACCATGTAATCATAGTTCCAACCTGATCATAGCCTTCGGTAAGAACTCCAACTTTGTCTAAATTTGAGAATCCCATTGGGCCTTCAGCGTGTTCTAAGTTGTGTTTTCTTCCTAATTCATAAACTTTTTCAAGAAGTGCTTTTGTAACTTCAATATCATCGATTACATCAAACCATCCAAAGCGTACTTTTCTTTTATGCTGATTGTTTACTTCAGACCAATTGATAATGGCAGTAATGCGCCCCACAATTTTATTGTCTCTATAAGCCAAGTAAAAGTAAGCTTCAGCATTATCAAAAGCAGGATTTTTAGTTTTGTCAAAAGATTCCAATTCATCCGAAATAATAGGCGGTACCCAATACGGATTGTCTTTATACAATGAAAAAGGAAATTTAATGTATTCGGTTAATTCTTTCTTGCTTTTGGCTTCTTTAATTGTAATCATTAGATGGTATTAAGAGTCCTTAAAGGATCTAGTTATTTATGTTTTATTCGTATTTCGCTTTACGTCTTCTTTCTTTTTCCTGATAATCTATTGCTTTCTCGTTTTCAGGATTCTTTTTTGCTCTTGCTGCAGCTTTATTTTCTATCTGTTTTTCTTTGTACCAGCCATCATAACGCCATGATACTCCAACCCCGCCATATAAAATAGAAGGCGTATTTTTAAAGTTGGTGCTTATAGAAGCATCAACCTGTAAATTTGAAGAAAGTAAGTACGCGGCTCCTCCACGAAGAATCGAATCGCTGTAAAAATCGCTTTTGTATCCTTGATTTTCAATAAAACCAGACCAACGGTCATTAAATCCGTGCGTCAAAGTTAATACATATCCGTAACTTGGATAGTCTGTACCGATATAATCTGCAATAATATTGGTAACAAAAACCCAAGATCCGCCTCCAAGAAGGTTTTGGGTAATGATCGAAACTTTAGGAGAAATGGCTCCATCTGGAGAAAAATAATAAGGATTGTCAGCGCCAACAAAATTGGCTCCCGCAAAAACTGAAACCGCAGGAATCAGCTCGCGCCATTGAAAATTGCGATTGGCTTTGTAGCTGTAAATATTCACTTCGCGTTTATAATTTTTATACGGATCGTAAATAAGGTATTTTGCTCCTAAAACGGTTTGTCTAAAATTGTTTTTTTTGTAGCTGGTGTACGGAGTGTCAAAATTTTCTGCCTGATACTGCAGATCAGCAATAAACTCTAATTGTTCTAAAAAAGCGCCAAATCGTATGGTTAAATCTGTGCCAAATCCGCTGGCATCATAATTTAGCAAGTCGTGTTTTTCTTTAATGCCATAAACGCCGAGTTCGGCTTGAATTACAGATTTTCCGACAGCATAGGCCGACATGGTTTCACCAGGACGATTGGAATTGATAACGTCAGTGTATTGCGCAAAAAATAGTTGTGGAATAAAAAAAAGTACCGGGGCAAGTAAGTTTTTAATTTGGAACATATAATTTTTTTTGGATTAAAAAATAATAACGCATTTCAAATGTACATATTTTATTATTTATTTAAGATTCATATTTTATTTTTAAGGATTGGATTTATTAATTTTGGAAAAAAATATATAGTTATGCAAGAAGCATCATTTTCAGGTTTGTTTAAGACCATCATGTGGGTTATAGCTTTTTATTACATTTTTAAATTTTTAGCTAGAATCTTTTTGCCAGTATTGGTTAAAAAAGCGGTAGAAAATGCCAGCGAAAATTTTCAAAGACAGCAGCAGCAGTATAATCAAGGCAATACGTATCAGAACAATCGCAATACAAATAATAATGATGAAATAATCATTAATACGGCTAATGCCAAAAACCCGCGCGAAACCAAAAAAGTGGGAGAGTATGTTGATTACGAAGAAATAGATTAGATTTGTGTCCTGAAAATTTAGGATTCATTTTAACCCAAACCAGCCAAAATTGAAAATAGTAAATAAGTTCTATCCGCACGCCCTTGTTATCTTGGGCTTTATTTTTGTTTCGTTAATTTATTTTTATCCAGTTCTTCAAGGAAAGCAAATTTTCCAGTCAGATATTGCGCAATACACCGGAATGGCAAAAGAGCAAAATGACTTTAGAGCGATGGAAAATGCTGAGCCTTATTGGACAAACTCTGCTTTTGGAGGTATGCCAACGTATCAGCTTGGAGCAAATTATCCGAACGATTTTATTGGCAAGGTTGATGATGTGCTACGTTTTCTTCCTCGCCCTGCAGATTACTTATTCTTATATTTTCTTGGTTTTTACGGTTTATTATTGGTTTTAAAAACTGATCCTTTGAAAGCCTTTATCGGTTCAATTGCGTTTGGCTTTTCAACTTACATGATCATTATTTTAGGAGTTGGACACAATGCAAAAGCGCACGCCATTGCATATATGCCTTTGGTAATTGCTGGATTTATACTCGTCTTTCAGAAAAAATACATAAAAGGAGGGTTGCTGACCATGTTTGCGGTGGCATTAGAAATTAGTGCCAACCACTTTCAAATGACCTATTATTTATTGATTTTCTTATTAATCCTTTCTGGTTATTATGCTTATAATTTTATAAAAGAGAAAGATTTTAAAGGACTTTTAATTTCTTGCGGAGTTTTGCTTGTTGCTGGTATTTTTGCCTTGGGTGCTAATGCTGGTAATTTGATGGCCACAAATGAATATGCCAAATACAGTATTAGAGATAAAAGCGAGCTGACTTTTAATCCAGATGGATCTAAAAATCAAACTACTGCTTCTATGACTACAGATTATATCACGGAGTATAGTTATGGTATAGCAGAGAGTTTAAATTTAATTGCTCCTAGAATTTTTGGAGGGTCAAGCCATGAAAATGTAGGTACAGACAGTAGTATGTATGCATTTATGCTTGAGCAGGGAGTTCCTGCATCTCAAGCTCAGGATTTTGTTTCGGGTATGCCTACGTATTGGGGAGACCAGCCAATTGTTTCGGCACCGGCTTATATTGGAGCTGTAGTTTTCTTTTTGGCAGTTTTAGCTTTATTTATAGACGAAAGAAAAATCAAATATGTTTTTCTTGCAGGAGCACTTTTCACTTTAGTGCTTTCTTGGGGAAAAAACTTCTCTTTATTGACTGACTTTTTTATTGAATATGTTCCGCTTTACGATAAATTTAGAGCAGTATCTTCAATTCAGGTTATTTTAGAATTATGTTTCCCTGTTCTAGCTGTTATGGGATTGCAATCATTCTTTAAAGCTAAAGATGAGCCAAAACTGCAGCAGAAAGCACTTGTGCAGACAGGAGTTTTCGGTTTAGGAGTGCTTGTTATTTTACTGATTGCAAAAAGCTTCTTCCATTTTACAGGAACAAGTGATCAATATTTTTTAGAGAGCTACGGACCAGGATTCGTTGATGCTTTAAAAGAGGACAGAATGACGATGTATTACGCAGATATATTGCGATCTGGATTTTTAATCGTAATTACTTTTGTTGTACTGTGGATGTTTATCAAAAGCAAATTCTCTCAGACCACAACTTTAATTGTGATTGGAATTGTAATGATCTTTGATTTATTTTTTGTGGACAAAAAATACGTTTCTGCCAAAGATTTTGTAAGCCCAGTTCAGATTGCGGCACCTTTCCAAGAGACACAAGCAGATGCTCAGATTTTAAAAGACACTTCTATTTACCGTGTGTTTGATCTTCAGGGGCAACTGCAAGGAAGATCTTCTTATTTCCATAAAACAATTGGAGGATATAGCGCGGTAAGACCAAGAAGAATGCAGCAATTGTACGATTATCAAATTGCTAAAAATAATCTTGAAGTGCTTAATATGTTGAATGTTAAGTATGTTATTCAAGTGGATAAAGACGGAAACCCAATTCCTGCAGTAAATCCAGATGCTAACGGAAATGCTTGGTTTGTGGAGACAGTAAAATTGGTAAACAAACCAGATGATGTAATGAAAGCTCTGAACACTTTGGATACTAAAAAAGTAGCGGTTTTCAATGTTCATGAGCACGAAAGCAAATTCCAAAACGCAAGATTAAAGAAAGCCTTTGATACAAATGGCACGATTAAAGTTGTTACGTACAAGCCAAATTACATCAAATACAAATCAGAAAATAAAGGAGATGGTTTAGCTGTTTTCTCTGAAATGTATTATAAAAATGGTTGGAATGCTTATATTGACGGTAAGCTGACAGATCATTTCCCTGTAGATTATGTTTTAAGAGCAATGGAAGTTCCAGCAGGAAAACATACTATTGAATTTAAATTTGAGCCTCAGATTATTAAAACAGGAGGAACAATTACTTTAATAAGTTCAATTGGAATGCTATTGCTTTTGGTTGGAGGAGTTTATTTTGAAAGTAAAAATTCTAATAAGAAAAAAGAAGCCTAGTACTTCAAAATTCTAAATTTGCACTTTAAAAAAAATTAAACTCATTTTCCTTGGAACAAAAAAAACTTTTAATAATTACCTATTATTTCCCGCCCGCTGGTGGGCCAGGGGTACAGCGTTGGCTAAAATTCGTGAAATATCTTCCTGAATTTGACATTCAGCCAATAGTTTACGTTCCAGAAAACCCGACTTATCCAATTGTTGATGAAGGTTTGGTGAGTGAAATATCAGACAAAGCAATTGTTTTAAAGAATAAAATTTGGGAGCCTTATCAATTGGCTTCTATTTTTTCGAAAAATAAAACCAAGAAAATCAGTTCTGGAATTTTTCCGCAAAAGAAAAAGCAGACTTTTTTGGACAAGACTTTTCTTTGGGTTCGAGGGAATCTTTTTATTCCAGACGCGCGTGTTTTTTGGGTAAAACCATCTGTTTCCTATTTAGAAAAATACATTCAAGAAAATAATATTGATACAATTGTAACTTCTGGGCCGCCGCACAGCCTGCATTTAATCGGCTTAGAATTGCAAGAGAAATTAAAAGTGAAATGGTTTGCCGATTTTCGTGATCCTTGGACAACAATTGGATATCATAAAGCGCTTCGTTTGTCTTCTTATGCTGAAAAGAAGCACAAAAATTTAGAACATAAAGTGCTTAATGCTGCCGACGAAATTATTGTAACAAGCAAAACCACAAAAGCAGAGTTTGAAGCGATCACCAATAAGCCAATTACTGTAATTACAAACGGTTATGATGTTGAAACAGTAGAAAAACAAACTTTAGATGCTAAATTTACTTTGGCGCATATAGGTTCTTTTTTATCTGACAGAAACCCGCCATTTTTATGGGAAGTTTTGGTTGAATTACTGCAAGAAATTCCAGAATTTAAATCTCATTTAGAGATAAAATTAATTGGAGCCGTAAGTCAAGAAGTTTTAGATGCCATTCAAGAACATCACTTAAATGATTATTTAAATTTAGTTGGCTATGTTTCTCACAAAGAAGCTGTGGCGCACCAGAGAAAATCTCAAGTTTTACTTTTAATAGAGATTAATTCTGAAGATACGAAAAGCATTATTCCTGGAAAATTATTCGAATATATGGTCTCAAACCGACCAATTATTGCAATTGGACCTCAAGGATCTGATTTTGCCGATATCGTTACACAGACCAATACTGGAGTATTTTTTGATTATTCTGAAAAAGCGAAATTAAAAAGCGTAATTTTGGACTTTTTTAATCAGTTTTTGGAAGGGAAACTGCAATCGCATGGAATTGGTTTGCAGCAATATTCGAGAAAAAACCTAACCAAACAGTTGGCACAGCTGATTAAAGGATAATCATTAAAAATCACATACAATCTAAACTCAAGAAATGGGTATTGTCTTAAATCAGTCTTTTAAAAACACTATAATTACATACATTGGTTTTGGTATCGGAGCCATTAATACACTTTATTTATATCCGATTTTTCTAGGGGCAACTTTTTATGGATTAACCAATTATATAACATCTAGCGCGAATGTTATTATGCCTTTATTTGCTATCGGAATGCAAAACACTTTAGTCAAATTCTATTCGCAATACAAAACTGAAGAAGAAAAATCTCAATTTTTATCTTTTACGGTTTTATTCCCTATTTTATTAATCATTCCTTTGCTGTTAATAGGGCTTTGTTTCTATGACGAAATTTTGTTCTTCCTATCAAAAAAGAATGCAATTGTCAAAGATTATGTTTGGCTAATTCCTTTTATAGGGCTGACAATGGCTTACTTTGAAATTTTTTATGCTTGGGCGCGTGTCCATATGCATTCAGTTTTTGGTAATTTTATTAAAGAAATTGGCTTGCGATTGTTTTCTTTATTTTTATTGATAGCGGTTTATTATGATGTGCTAACTGTCGAAGGATTTGTATATGCAACTGCGATATTGTATTTAATCGCATTTTTGGTTACGATGTTTTATGCATTTAGCGTTCAAAAGCCGCATTTTCAATTTACAAGACCCAAAAACACCAAAGAGATATTGGTTTACACTTTTTATATTATTTTGTCAGGAAGTGTAGCAAATTTACTTTTAGATGGAGATAAAATGATATTGAATCAATACATGATTATTGATAATATAGCATTTTATTCTGTGGCAACTTATATTGCTTTGGTAATTTCTGTTCCAAGCCGTGCCATGCATCAGATTGTTTATCCAATAACGGCAAAATTAATGCATGAAAACAAGCATGATGAACTGAATCTGCTTTATAAAAAAACGTCAATTAACCTTCAGGTTGTCGGAGGATTTGTAATGCTTTGCATTTTTGTTAATATCAATCAATTGTATGAAATGGTGCCAAAAGAATACAGCGGCGGAATTGCTGTTGTGTTTATGATTGGACTTTCAAAATATTTTGATTTAATCTTAGGGAATAATAACGCTATTATCTTCAATACAAAATATTACAGAATGGTATTGTATTTAGGATTAATGCTAGTGGTTTTGACTGTAGTCTTAAACATGATTTTTATTCCTATTTATGGAATATTTGGTTCTGCTTTTGCAACACTTTTATCCATTACCTTGTATAGTTTGGCGAAGCTGCTTTTTGTGGTTAAAAAACTTCATCTTTATCCGTTTACTAAGCAGACTATTCATTCAATGCTTTTGACATTCGCATTGTTTCTGCTGTTTTACTTCTGGGAATTCCCATTTTTTCAATTGATTAGTATTGCTTTAAAATCGATATTGGTCACTATTTTATATCTGTATTTGAATTATAAATTCAAGATTTCATCAGATATTAATAATGTTATCGATTCTATTTTGAAAAAGATCGGAATCAGAATTTAATTAGGAGCTGTAGGAAAAAAAGCAAATAATGTAAAATTGTAGCTTTTTTGTCTTTATATTTGTTAGAAAGGATAGCTAATTTATTTCTAATAGAATATGAGAGTAAAAGTACTTAGGTTATTAGTTTTATTTTTTGTTTTATTTTCTTTTTCGGTTTTTGCTCAGACTGACCATAAAGATGCTGATAAAGAATCTGCTGCAGCAAAGCCAAAAGGTTATCCTGTAAAACCTTTCAAAGACACTCTTTTTTATGTTTATCATAATGTAGGTTCCTTTTCTGCAAAAGAACGGGCAGAATACATTAGCAGTAAAATAAAAAGGCTTTACAATGAATCTTTTTTTGAAAAGGATTCTATTAAGATTGTTCCTTCAGATGTTTCGATGGATATTGTCTATCAAAACGATTTTGTCATAATGTCTGTTTTGGATGCCGATGCAGAAGCCGAGAATAGCACTGTGAAAAACATTGCTATCCGAAATCTGGCTAAAATTAAAAGTGCAATATTATATCAGAACGAAAATTATTCGCAATTGCCTAAGCGAATAGGTTATACAATTCTATTAATCCTTATAATTGGTTTTGTCTTATTTTTAGTTGGTAAGGTTTTTAATCTGATCAAAAAATATATCATCAAAAATAAAGCAAGATATTTTAAAGGATTTAATTACAATACAATTAAAATATTATCTCCAGAAAAACAGCTGATTTTGTTCCTTCGTTTTTTTGGATTCGTAAAAATAGTAGCTCTAATTTTAATAGTTTACCTGTCGCTCCCTATTTTATTTAGCATCTTTCCGGCTACCAAAGATTATACTACCATGCTGCTTAGATGGATTTTGACTCCAGCTAAATCTGCAGTAATGGGGTTTGTGGGATTTCTTCCAAGTCTGTTTACGATTATCGTAATTATCGTCATTTTTAAATATTCGCTTAAAGTGATTAAATTTTTCTTTGATGAAATAAAATCAGAAAATATTAAAATTGATGGATTCTACAGCGATTGGGCTTTGCCGACATTCAACGTAATACGACTTCTGATGTATGCCTTTATGTTAGTCGTTATTTTTCCGTACCTGCCCGGTTCAGATTCTCCTATTTTTAAAGGAGTTTCAGTGTTTGTTGGGGTTTTGTTTTCGTTGGGATCTTCCAATGCTATTGCCAATATGGTGGCAGGTTTGGTTATTACCTATATGCGTCCGTTTAAAGTTGGCGATTATATAAAAATCGGAGATGTTAGTGGCGAAGTGATAGAAAAAACAGGTTTGGTGACCAGAATTAGAACGCCAAAATTTGAAGATATTACAATTCCGAATTCGACTGTTTTGTCAAGCACATCTACTAATTATTCAGCAAATACTAAAAATTCGACAAACGGATTATTAATTCATACCACAGTGACAATTGGATATGATGTTCCTTGGAAAGATATTCACGCCGCTTTGATCGACGCCGCTTCAAAAACAGAAATGACTGAAAAAGAGCCTAAACCTTTTGTGCTTCAAACAAGTTTAGATGATTTTTATGTTTCGTATCAGATTAACGTCTATACCAAAGAGCCAACTAAACAGCCTCGCATTTATTCTTCGCTTCACCAGAACATTCAGGATTCCTTTAATGCGGCTGGCATTGAGATTATGTCGCCACATTACAGCGCTTTGCGAGACGGAAACACCACTACAATTCCGCCTAATTATTTGAAAGAAGACTACGAATCACCTGTTTTTAATATTAAAAATAAAGGTTAAGTTATTGATAGCGAGTAATTAAATTTAAAACTTTAACACCTGAATACTTTGTAATTAATTGAATAAAAATTAACTTTAACATGAAAGTGCAACAGTACTTTTCTTAAAAAGCAGTTTTTTTTAAATAAAAGATTAAATATTAGGCATTCTTTTAGTTTTAGAATTAAGTGCTTTTGCAGGAAATTACAAATAAAAGTGTAACCAGAATTAATTGTAGATTAGTAATTATGAAGTACAATCATCTCAGCCATGAACAAAGCATGCAAGTATTTTCTAATATGATATCAAACAAAGTTCATAACGGATTTACTTTAGAAGAAAGAAATGATGAGCTGCTTTTTGCAGTCTTGTCTAAAGGAGGAAAAGTGGTTAATCACAGTTTAAATTTTATGATTTTTTGTTTAACTCTAGGTTTATGGTCATTTGCGTGGCTGTATCTTACTTTTGAAGCTTCAAAACAAAAAAAGATTTTAGTAGCTATTGATGAAGATGGACTTCCTTTTGAAGAAAGATGTCTAGTAGCATAGAGCTATAGGCTTTGCGCTTTTACGCTGTAGGCTTTAAGCTGTAAGCTGTAAGCTGTAAGCCTTAAGTAGCACAGTAACCTAATAAAAAAAACAGCCATAGGCTGTTTTTTTTATTTTGTGTTTATCGGATAAAGCCTAAAGCCTAAAGCCTAAAGCCTAAAGCTTACTGCTTAAAGCAATTCTTTAAAGCTTATCTTTTAAATAAATTCCTGTTACAGATTCTTTTACTTTTACAATATCTTCTGGAGTTCCAGACGCTAGTAAATAACCTCCATTTTCTCCTCCTTCAGGTCCTAAATCAAGTATCCAGTCTGCGCATTTGATTAAATCTAGATTATGTTCGATTACAATGATCGAATGTCCTTTTTCAATTAAAGCATCAAACGATGCTAAAAGCTTTTTAATATCATGAAAGTGAAGACCGGTAGTAGGTTCGTCAAAAACAAATAAAGCTTTGTCTTTTGTAGCGCCTTTCACCAAGAACGAAGCCAGTTTGATACGCTGAGCTTCTCCGCCTGAAAGGGTAGAAGAAGATTGCCCTAATTGAACATATCCTAAACCAACATCTTGTAATGGCTGCAATTTTTGAGTGATTTTAGACTGCTTGTTTTTTTCGAAAAAAGCAATCGCATCATCAATGGTCATAGTCAGAATATCATTGATATTTTGATTGTCAAAAGTAACCTCTAAAATCTCTTTTTTAAATCGTTTTCCTCCGCAGGTTTCGCAAGGCAATGAAACATCGGCCATAAAAACCATTTCGACATTTATCGAGCCTTCTCCTTTACAGGTTTCGCAACGCCCTCCGTCAACATTAAAAGAGAAATGTTTGGCTTGGTAGCCTCTTATTTTTGATAATTTTTCTTTGGCATACAAATCGCGAATGTCGTCATATGCTTTGATGTACGTAACAGGATTTGATCTAGAACTTCTTCCAATCGGATTCTGGTCTACGTATTCAATATGTTTAATCTGCGAAAAAGAGCCAGCTATTTCTGTAAATTGTCCTGCTTTTTCGGCAGCGCTTTCTAGTTTTTTCTGAACGGCAGGAAACAAAATTTTCTTGATTAAAGTACTTTTACCGCTTCCAGAAACGCCAGTAACAACGGTTAAAACGTCTAAAGGAAAAGTAACGTCAATATTTTTTAAGTTGTTTTCGCGCGCACCAATGATGTCAATGTGATTTTTATATTTTCTTCTTTGTTTGGGCACAGCAATTTCTAAATCGCCATTTAAATATTTTGCCGTTAAAGAATCTGATTTTAAAATTTCATCATAAGTTCCCTGAGCAACCAGTTTTCCTCCAAAAGTTCCAGCTTCCGGACCAATATCAATAATCATATCGGCGGCTTTCATGATATCTTCATCATGTTCAACCACAATTACGGTATTGCCAAGATCACGAAGAGAAAGCAGTACTTTGATCAGTCTTTCAGAATCTTTTGGGTGAAGTCCGATGCTTGGTTCGTCTAGAATGTACATCGATCCCACCAAGCTGCTTCCAAGAGAAGTGGCCAGGTTAATTCGCTGAGATTCTCCACCAGAAAGAGTGGCAGAATTTCTATTCAGAGTAAGATAATCTAATCCAACTTCTGATAAGAAAGACAAACGATTATTGATTTCTATCATCAATCGTTTGGCTATTTGCTGCTCGTATTGGTTTAATTCGATGTTTTTGAAGAAAGTTACCAAGTGTTTAATTGGTAAATCAACCAAATCAGAAACCGTTTTTCCGTTGATTTTTACATATGATGCTTCTTCGCGTAAGCGTTTGCCCTTACACGCGTGGCATTTGGTTTTGCCGCGGTAGCGTGACAGCATTACACGGTTTTGGATCTTATAATTTTTTTCCTCTAATTCTCTGAAGAAATCATTCAACCCTTGGAAATACTGATTTCCAGTCCAAATTAAATCTTTTTGTTCTTCTGTTAATTGAAAATAAGGTTTATGAATTGGAAAATCAAATTTGTAAGCGTGTTTTACCAATTCATCTTTATACCAGCTCATGCTTTCGCCGCGCCACGGATAAATGGCACTTTCAAAAATTGACAATGAAGTGTTTGGCACCACCAGATCGGTATCAATGCCTATTATATTTCCGTAGCCTTCGCATACTGGGCAAGCTCCGTATGGATTATTGAAACTGAATAAATGAACGTTTGGTTCTAAAAAAGTTATTCCGTCAAGCTCAAATTTATTGGAGTAAGAAAATCTCTTTTCTCCATTTAATTCTTGGAGAAAGCAGATTCCTTTTCCTTCAAAAAAAGCAGTCTGAACTGCATCGGCAAGACGATTGTAAAATTCTTCTTCTTCCTTTACAACAATACGGTCAATAATTAGAAGAATATCTTTATTGTCAAATTGATGTAGATCTGAAGCAGAAAACTCATCTAAACGAACCATTTCGTTGTCAACTAAAATACGTGCAAAACCTTGCTGCAGAAGTACTTTTAGTTTGTCTTCAAGCTGTCTGCCTTCTTCTAGGTGAATAGGAGCTAGAAGCAGCCATCTGCTGTCAAGAGGAAGGCTCTTAACGTCAGAAATAACATCTGTGACCGTATTTTTTTTGACTTCCTGCCCAGAAATGGGAGAATACGTGCGTCCAATTCTGGCAAACAGAAGTTTGATGTAATCGTATATTTCTGTAGAAGTTCCAACTGTCGAACGAGCATTGGTTGTATTTACTTTTTGCTCAATAGCAATTGCAGGAGCAATACCTTTAATGTATTCTACCTTTGGTTTGTCTAATCGGCCTAAAAACTGACGCGCATACGAAGATAAACTTTCTACGTAACGTCTTTGCCCCTCGGCATATAAAGTGTCAAAAGCTAAACTCGATTTTCCTGATCCTGAAAGACCTGTAATAACAACCAGTTTATTTCTTGGAATGACTACATCTACATTTTTTAAATTATGTACCTGCGCTCCTTTAATTATAATATTTGATTTTGGGTCTATTTTAGAAAGGTCAATTTGCATAAAAAAGTCAATTTTTACAAAAGTAATCAATTTTGAATTGGATTTAGTTACGGATTTAGTTCCAAATCTTAACTATTTTCATCCTAATTAAAATGCTTTTAGGTAGCTTTTTTCTATAGAAAAACTATTTTCAGAATGTGAAATGATGCATTTTAAAGTCTTTTTTAGAAAAATATCGAGGAATTATCGTTTTATTTCGAGAAAAATTGTAATTTAAATTTCGATTTCAAACAATAAATAAATTTTATCTTACTAATTATAAGGTGTTTATGTTTTGTTTTTAACACTTTTTGAGCGCTTTTGTTTTACGGATTTTTAGCTCTTTTTGCGTAAATTTTATGTTTATTATACATTAATAAAAGTTTTATTAACAATAATAAATGATTTTATTTGCTTTTTAAAATTAAAATTTGTTAAATTTGGTCACAATATTAACATAACTCAAAAACGATAGGCCTATATAAAAAAACTACTTTTTAGAAAATACTCCAAATTTTAAAATAAAACTAAAAAAAGTAGTTATTATGGCTGATCTGCATACTCCAGACGCTCTATTAGTAAAAAATTATGTTGACGGAAGCGAAGCTGCGCTGGCAACATTAATAAAAAGGCATGAATCTAAGATATATGGATTTATATATTCTAAGATTGCTGATAGAGATATTTCAAATGATATTTTTCAAGACACTTTCATTAAAGTTATTAGAACTTTAAAAAGCAATTCTTATAACGAAGAAGGTAAATTTCTGCCTTGGGTTATGCGTATTTCTCATAACTTAATTGTAGATCACTTTCGCAAAACCAAAAAAATGCCGATGTATAGAGAAACAGAAGAGTTTTCTATTTTTTCTATCATGTCAGACGACGCGCTGACAATTGAAGGCAAAATGATTGTAGATCAGGTAGAACTTGATTTAAAGAAGCTTATTGAAGAGCTTCCAGATGACCAAAAAGAAGTATTGGTAATGCGTATGTATCAGGATATGAGTTTTAAAGAAATCTCAGAAATTACAGGCGTAAGCATTAATACGGCGCTAGGAAGAATGCGTTATGCGCTAATGAATTTGCGAAAAATAATAGATAAACACCAAATTATTTTAACTAACTAATACTATTTTGATAATTGGCCCGTTATACTAGTATAAAAACATTGTGATAGTATGGGGAAAATTTACTCAAAAAAAGCTATAGCTTCTAAAAATCTTAAACCTAAAAAAGAAGTCGTTTCTTTTTTATTGAATTATTCAAAAGCCTTGACAGTAGTTAAGATTGACGATAAAAATTTTGAGATAATAGCTAACTAAACAGCCCACTGCTCCTGTCGGATGTTTATAAAAAACAAACCAAATGGTCGTTTTGGTTTAAGAGCTCACTGTTTGTATATTCATGTACAAGTAGTGAGTTTTTTTTATTTATTCTTTTTAGTAAAAAGTATAAGGTTTTTACATCATTTTTTCTCTTGTTTTGTTAAAATTTAATATTTTGATGAGATTTTATATGTTTATTTAGTTTTTAATTCTATTTTAGTTAAAAAACTAATTTTTTCGTCGTTAAAAATGCTTTTGTTAAGTGTTATTCGTATTATGAAATAGTTTGTGCCTAAGATTCTAAAAAATAAAGAACTAAGAATTAAATATTTAACCCAAAACAGATTGTTTATGAAGAAAAATTACCCTGCTTTATTTTGTTAAGTTAGATGCTTGATTTTTGAGAAAAATATTTGTACCAGCAGATGTTTGATCACAAAATAGCGATGAAGATAGTTTTGTAACCAGTTTAATTATCTTTTGCTATGCCTCAAAAGAATTAAGAAAATCATTTAATCACCAAAACTTAACCGCAAAATGAAAGAGAATATTAGAGTATTGTCATGCTTATTGATGATGAGTATTGGCGCATTTGCTCAAAAAGACAAAATTAAAGAAGCCCAGTCTTTGTTTGATAAAGGAAATAGCCAGGAAGCTTTGGCAATTTTAACCAAAACAGAATACCTTATTCTTAACGCATCTGATGAAGATAAGTCTGATTATTATTATTTGAAAGGCAATGTCTTAAAAGATTTGGCGGTAAAAAATATTGATGCTGCCAATAATTTTACCTTGGCATCACAATCGTACCAAGACGTATTTTTGTATGAGAATGAGTCAGGAAAATTTAAATGGACAGTTAAGGCCAATATGGCTTTAAAAGATATGAAAGCCAGTCTTGTAAATGGTGCAATGGCTGATTTTACTGCTGGAAAATTTAAAGAAAGCGCAGAAAAAAGTTATAAGGTTTACTTATTTGATAAGAAAGATACTTTAAACTTGTTCAATGCCGCGTCTTCGTCTATAAATGCAAAAGACTACAACTCAGCTGTGACTTATTACGAGCTTCTTAAAAAGATTAATTATTCTGGAAAAGGCGTTTTGTACTATGCTACAAATAAAAAAACAAAAGAAGAAGATGCTTTTGTTTCTCCAAAGGCTAGAGAATCGGCAATTCAGCAGGGATTTTACGAAAAGCCAAGAACAGAATCTGTACCTTCTAAAAAAATTGAGGTAAACAATAATCTTGCTTATGCGTATCTTGAAAGAAAAGATTATTCTAAAGCCGAATCGGTTTACAATTATGTTTTAGAATTGAATCCGAATTACGTAGACGCCTACATTAATTTGGCTTATTTAAAACTGCAAATGAAGAAAGATTTAGCCGAAGAAATATCTTCGTTAGGAACTACTCCAGCCGAAATGCAGAAATACGATAAGCTTAATGCAAGAAAGGATGACATTACAAGAAGTGCGATTCCGTATCTGAAAAAAGTGCTTACGCTTGAACCTAAAAATTCAGATGCGACAAAAACATTGTTAGGCGTTTACAGATCGCTTGATATGACAGCAGAATATAATGCTCTAAAAGCAGGAATGTAAAATGAAATAACGAGAAAATGTGATAATTAGATAATTGCCATGCACGACATTAAAACATTGTCTAATTTCTAGTTGGCAAATTGACTAATTAAAAAAATGTAAAGAGGCAAAGGCACAGAGGTTTTTTAATCTCTGTGCCTTATTTTTTTGCTGCTGCTTTTTGCATTTCTTCAATAAGAGACTTCTTTCCGACAGTTTTTGTGATGATGTCTTTTTCTAAATTCCATCCGCGCGCAGGAGAATATTCTCGGCCGTACCAAATAATCTGCAAATGCAAGTCATTCCATAATTCTCTAGGAAATAATCGTTTCGCATCTTTTTCAGTCTGCGCAACATTTTTCCCGTTCGATAAATTCCATCGGTGCATCAGACGATGGATATGTGTGTCAACAGGAAAAGCTGGAACGCCAAAAGCCTGCGACATTACCACGCTAGCTGTTTTATGGCCAACAGCTGGTAATGCTTCAAGAGCTTCAAAACTCTCCGGAACCTCACCATTATGTTTTTCAATTAAAATTTCAGATAAACCATGAATTCCTTTTGATTTCATTGGCGATAAACCGCATGGACGAATAATTTCTTTGATTTCCTCTATCGACATTTTAACCATATCATACGGATTATCAGCTTTTGCAAACAATAAAGGCGTAATCTGATTCACGCGAACATCGGTGCATTGTGCAGACAATAAAACTGCAATCAGAAGCGTGTATGGATCTTTATGATCAAGCGGAACAGGTATGGTAGGGTAGAGTTCT
The DNA here is from genome assembly GCF_025252405.1 of Flavobacterium sp. TR2. Taxonomy (NCBI): domain Bacteria; kingdom Pseudomonadati; phylum Bacteroidota; class Flavobacteriia; order Flavobacteriales; family Flavobacteriaceae; genus Flavobacterium; species Flavobacterium sp. TR2. The sequence continues at coordinate 2,765,136 of NZ_CP104307.1, forward strand.
TTTAAGGTGTCGATAACAAATTGTACGCGAGCTTCTTTATTCATTTCCGTGTTTTTAATGCTGTAAAAATAGTATAATTTTAATGATGTGCCTAATCCAGCTTTCCGTTTCAACTCCTCATTATGCTAGCAGCATTTTTAAGTATTTAAAAGAGCTTCCTTCGGTCGCTTTTTAAATACAAAAAATGCAAGCTATCATAATTCCGGGGTTTTCACTGCAATCTGGGGCATAAAAAAGTTATGAATTATAAGTTATGAGTTAAGAGTTGTGAGTTATCTTTGTGTATAAATCTAAAATCGACAATCTAAAATATAAAAGATATGACAACATTAAAAGCAGGAGATAAAGCGCCAAATTTTTCGGGAACAGATCAAGAAGGTAAAACACATAAACTGGCAGATTATGTGGGGAAAAAATTGGTTGTTTTCTTTTATCCAAAAGCTAGTACGCCAGGATGCACAGCCGAAGCTTGCGATCTAAGAGATAATTTTCACCGTTTTCAAGCCAATAATTACGAACTTTTGGGAGTAAGTGCTGATAGCGCAAAAGCGCAAATTAAGTTTAAAGAAAAATATGAATTGCCTTTCCCGCTAATTGCAGATGAAAACAAATCGGTTATCAATGCTTTTGGAGTTTGGGGTCCAAAGAAATTCATGGGGAGAGAATACGACGGAATCCACAGAACAACTTTTGTAATCAACGAAAAAGGAATCATCGAAGAAGTAATCGAAAAAGTAAAAACAAAAGAACACGCCTCGCAGATTTTGAAGTAAAATTTTATTCAAAGTTTTCTTTGTTTCGAGTTTCATGTTTCGAGTTTCATGTTTCGAGTTTCGAGTTTCGAGTTTCAAGTTTCAAGTTTCAAGTTGCCACCCAGAGAATAGTAACAATGATGATTAACGCAAAGTTCGCAAAGCTGAATTCATATAAAGCATTGCGAACTTTGCTTTTAGGCATTAACACAGGTAAAAAAAACTTAGCGTGCTTTGCGTTAAAATTTTTATAGATTTCGATAATAACTTGAAACTTGAAACAAAGAAAACTTGAAACAAAAAAAAACATGAAACAAAAAAAGCCCCTTTTTTTTGGGACTTTTCTTATTACGTATTTTGTTCTAATTCTTTCTGCGGATGATAGCCAAAAAGATGATGTTCTTTTATGATTTCTGGAATACCAGGAGGAAGCATTGGTTCCCATCCTGTTTTGCCTTGATTGATCATTTTTAGAATTTCTCGAGAGAAAACATTTAGGATATTTGGATCATAATCTTCAATGTCAACCACTTTTCCGTTGAATTTAAAGAATTTATACAATTCTTTCATTCTAGGATGAACTTTCAAGTTATTAGAATTCATTAATGTGCCGTCTTCATCTAACATTGGGTATAAGAATACTTTCATGTCGCGGTAAAATAATTTTCCGAAAGCCTCTAGGATTCCTCCGCTTAAGTGGCGATAGTATTTCTCGTCAAAAATATCAACAAGGTTGTTTACGCCCATAGCCAATCCCATACGGGCTTTGGTATAATTTGCGAAGTATTCAACAACTTTATAGTATTCTTGGAAATTCGAAATCATTACGGTTTGGCCAAGAGAGCAAAGCAATTCGGCTCTGTCCATAAAGTCGCGTTCATCGATTTCGCCATCAGAGCGCAAATTCGAAAGCGTAATTTCAAAAATAACAAGAGTATTGTTTTTTTCAACTTTATTCTCTTCAAGGAACATTTTTAATGATTTCTCGTACATATCCATATTTACCTTAGTAACAGGACGAAAACTTCCTCTTAAAGCTAAAAGGTTCTTTTTGTATAAGATAGCAGCCGGCAGAATGTTTTTTCCCTCTGGGTTAAACATTACGGCATCTGTCATTCCGTTTTTAACCAATTGCAAACTCATCAAACGATTGTCTACATCGGCAAAACGCGGTCCAGAAAAGTTAATGGTATCGATTTCTAATTGATCTTTGTCTAAGTGATCATATAAATAACGAAGTAATCGTTTTGGATCATTGTATTTGTAAAAAGCACCGTAAATTAAGTTAACTCCTAAAATACCAAGTGTTTCTTGCTGTAACCTTGCGTCGGTTTCTTTAAAACGAATATGAAGGATAATTTCGTTGTAAGCTTCGTCTGGTTCAATTTGGTATCTAATTCCAACCCATCCGTGACCTTTAAATTGTTTGGCAAAATCTATCGTGGCAACGGTATTAGCGTAACTGAAAAAAAGTTTTGTAGGGTGTTTTTCTCGGCTTAAACGCTCTTCGATGATTTGTCCTTCATGGGTAAGCATTTTTTTTAATCGCTCTTCGGTAACATATCTTCCGTCGTTTTCAGCGCCATAGACAGCATCACTAAAATCTTTATCATAGGCAGACATTGCTTTTGCAATAGTTCCAGATGAACCTCCTGATCTGAAAAAGTGTCTAACTGTCTCTTGTCCAGCGCCAATCTCAGCAAATGTTCCGTAAATATTTTCGTTTAAATTAATGCGTAACGCTTTGTCTTTTATAGAAGGAATCTGTTCGATGACCTTGTCACCTTTGAGTTTTATTTCTGTACCCATTTTGTTTTAAATAGATTTGTTACAAAGTTAGTAAATTAGGAGTCTAATGAAAGAGAAATAATCTATTTTTGTAAAAAAATTAAGTTCAATTGAAGGTTTATTTTTTAGGTACAGGTACTTCTCAAGGCATTCCAATTATCGGAATCGATCATCCAGTTTGTAAAAGCACTGATGCTAAGGATAAAAGGCTTCGTGTGTCCATCTGGATAACATGGGGCGAGCATTCGTATGTGATAGACTGCGGGCCCGATTTTAGGCAGCAAATGCTTTCGTGCGGATGCCGAAAACTGGATGCAATTCTTTTTACTCACGAGCACGCAGATCACACTGCTGGTTTAGATGATATTCGTCCGTTTAATTTCCGTCAGGGAGAAATTCCGATTTACGGGCATAAGCGGGTTCTGGATAATTTGAGACGCCGTTTTGATTATGTTTTTGAGACGGTAAACAAGTACCCGGGAGCTCCAAGCGTAAAAACTATAGAGGTGCAAAATAATGCGCCTTTTGCTGTTGGAGACAAAATGGCAATTCCGATAAATGCCATGCATGGCGATCTGCAGGTTTTTGGCTATCGGATTGATGATTTTGCTTACTTGACAGATGTGAAAACAATTGAACAATCAGAAGTGGACAAACTGAAAGGTATAAAAGTTCTCGTTGTTAATGCTTTGCGCGTTGAACCTCACGGAACCCATTTTAATCTTCAAGAAGCACTTGATTTTATTAATCTTGTTAAACCTGAGAAGGCTTATTTAACCCATATCAGCCATGTTTTAGGCTTTCACGAAGAAGTGCAGAAGCAGCTTCCTGAAAATGTTTTTCTGGCTTACGACAATTTAGAAATTACAATTTAATTATATCACACAATGAAAAAATCCTTAATGCTTTATCTTTTTATTCTTGCCATTTTAATGAATGTGTTTACCTACGCATTTTACAGTGGAGAAGTAAAATTTGGTCAGGCGAGATATGATAAAACAACTAAGAAATTAAGAGATAGCATTAGTTTAATGAAAAACAAATTGGCAGAGGCTGATTATTTTTCTTTAGAACATAACGAAAATGCACAAAATTATTTTGATAACAGTGCTTCTGGCGGAAAAGTGATTTTATACGAAAAATTGATTCCAGTTGTAACTGAAAAGTTATTAGATTTCAATGCAAATCCAAAGGGGAATCCGTATACAGGTCAAGATCAGATTGGACCAAACAAATTTATCATCAATAAAGTAAAAATTTTAAACCACAGATGGATCATTGCAGATTACAGCAACGGAGAACTATGGGGAGAAGTCTTGTTAAAATACTTTGTTGATAACGACGATAATATTACCTTTGAAGTAAATCAAACTTGGTTATATCAAAAATAGGATTTCATAATCCTATTTTTTTTTGACCTTTAAATAAATATATAGGATTATGAAAAAGATATTTTTGTTTTTGATTGTTGCAAGCACATTTTCTTGTGCTAAAAAAGTTTCTCAGGACAATGCAGGCGCAACTCCGACAGAAGCTAAAAAAGAAACTATTGTAGGAGCAGATTCAGATTCACATGGCTGTAAAGCTTCGGCAGGTTACACTTGGTCGGTTTTGAAAAAAGAATGTATTCGAGTTTTTGAAAACAGCACTAGACTAAATCATGCTGAAGATGGAAAAACGTATTCTACGGTTTCTTATGTGATTTTTGACGGAAATAAGGCAGAGCTCTTCTTAGATACTCAAAAAGAATCTGTTGTTTTAGAAAGAAAATCTGAAGGAGATTCTTGGAAAAATGGCGATTGGGAATTAATTCCTTGGAAAGGATATGTTTTGAAAAAAGGAGGAGAGATTCTTTACACTGGAGAATAAAATCTAAATTTAATTTCTCAAATTTCGAATTCCAAAGTAGAAATCTGAAAAAACTTTGTCAAAGTTTCGAACTTTGACAAAGTTCTAGACTAAATAATCTCTTTAATAAACTCAGAGTTTACAACCTGAGCAAATTCTTCATTTAAACTTGCCAAAGCAGTCTGATGTATTACTTCGGCAGAGAATTCTTCTCCGTTTATGCCTTTTTTGTTGAAAGTAGCGGTAGCATCAGATACTAAATAAACGTTGTAGCCAAAATTCCCAGCCATTCTTGTTGTGGTAGAAACGCAATGGTCTGTAGTTAAGCCTACAATTACAAGATTGGTAATTTCAGCAGTATCAAGAAGCTCTTTTAAATTCGTTCCAATAAAAGCGCTATTTACATTCTTTTTAATAATGATTTCTCCTTCAAGAGGTTTTACCACATCTTGAAATTCATTTCCAGCACTTGTTTCATTTAAAATTGAATTAGGATTTGAAGAACAATGCTGTATGTGAAAAATAGGCAGTTTTTTATCTCGCCAAATTTCCAAAAGCTCGCCCGCTTTTTCTTCTGCAGTGACATTATTGCGATCTCCGCCCCAATAGCCAACATCATGAAAACCTTTTTGGATATCAATTAAAATTAATGCCGGATTAATAAGTTTTGAAATGTTCATTTATAAAGTATTTAGTGATAAGAGAGTGAAATTTATTTATCTAAACTAATAGTCAAGTCTTTTAGCTCTATTTGAAATTTGACTGTAGCTTTTAGCGCTGTAAAAACTTTGATTACCGTTTCTAGTGTCACATTTCCAGCATTTTTTTCAAGTTTGGATATCTGTGCCTTTTGTACGCCAATTAGCTTTCCTAATTCTTCTTGAGTTAAATTACGTTCTTTGCGGGTCTGTTTAATGGCGTTTCCAATTAAATCCATTTGTAAATCATACTCAAATTGATCTCTTGAAGGAGTTCCAATTTTGCCAACAATCTCATCAGTAACTTGATTTAAAGTATATGTTTTCATATTTTTAAAATTGAATTTAATCTTTATCTTTAAAATATTCTAATCTCAGTTTTTGTGCTTTTGATATTTCTTTCTCAGATACTTTTCCTTGCTTTTTTATAAAGCCATGCGTAGAAATTACTAGAGTATTTTGTTTATTGGTTCTGTCCCAAAACGCTAATAAGCGATAGTGATTTCCTTGATATAAAGTTCGAAATTCCCAAATGTCATTATTCAGCTTTTTAAAAAGCTCGGGGTCATTTTTGGTTTGTGATTTTCGAATGTTATAAAGTATTTTCTCTGAATGTTTCGGTTCTAAATTTTTTAGAAAATCAAAAACCTCTTCAAGAAAGATTACATCAAATTTTTTTTCCATTCTCTTGCTATTACAAAAATACCCAAAAGTTTCCTTTTGAAGAAACTTTTGGGTATTTAATTATTTTAATCCTTTTTAGTAAACTAAGTTTGCTTTATTAAGGCTAAAATATGATATAAAATTTAAAAGAGGTAAATAAAAATAAGTTTTTTCTTTCTTTTTTTTAATGATTTACAAAGCCAGCCAATTCTTAAAATCAAAGAAATTTTGCGGAGCAACTCCATGCCCAACAGGATATTCTTTGTAAGTAAGCGGAATGTTTAGTTTTTCTAGAGCGGCTGGTGTTTTTCTTGCCCATTCAATCGGAATAACTTGGTCAACAGTTCCGTGTGAAGCGAAGAATTTTAAGTTTTTGAAATCATTGTTTTCAAAACCTTCTTTGATGATTTCTTCGTTGAAATATCCGCTCATGGCAACCACTCTCTGAATTTTTTCTGGATAAGAAAGCGCTGTCGCATAACTTAAAATAGATCCTTGACTGAATCCAATTAATGTTACAGCATTAGCATCAATCGGATAATTGGCTACTAATTCATCAATGAAAGTTGCAATTACATCTCTAGAAGTTTTAGCTTGTTCATTATCTGAAAATTTATTTTGATCTGCATCAAAATTGATGGCATACCAAGCGTAAGCCCCGTATTGCAAATCGTAGGGAGCTCGTGCAGAAATGATGTAATAGTTATCTGGAAGTTCAGAAGCAAAAGAAAATAGATCTGCTTCGTTGCTGCCATATCCGTGCAATAAAAGCAATAACGGATTTTTGTCTAAAATTACTTTTGGTTCTCTTATTTTATATTCTAAAGATAGATTCATTTTTAATTTTGAATTGTGAGTTGTGAATTGTAGATTTTTTATCCGATTTTTTTAAACCATTTCTGAAACAATTCTCCAACCAAAGGAATAGGTCTCATTTGTCCTTGGATGGCATTGAAAATTCCAAAAGTCCATAGAATTGAAATGCAGATCCACATTGGAAAAGTGATATAAAAGCTGTCAAAATTACTGATGATTGCGCCTAAAGAAATGAAGGTTAAGGATAGTCCTAAAGATTGGCGGATATGAAAAGAAGCAAAACTGTTTTTGTTCTCAGAGTTCATGCTCATGGCGATTAAAACGCCAATAATTAGAATATAGCTGGTAATGGCAATTGGTTTTCCTTCTTCGACTGAATTATTCATTTTATTATTTTGTAACTAATTGATTTTGATTTAAAATTCCATAAACAGAACCTTTGATTTCAGTCCCTAAGAAAGCAGAATTTTTAGATTTAGAAAGAATGTTTTCTTTCGTAAAAGTTGATTTTCCGTCGGTGGTAAACAGAGTAAAATTAGCTTTTGCGCCTTCTTGAATTGTGTTGTTTTCCAAACCGAAAATAGTTCTTGCTGAAGTTAATTTTGTCACGATCGTTTCAACAGGTAAAACCGTTAGCAATGCGCCAAAAGCACTTTCTAAACCGATAGTTCCATTTTTAGCAGTATCAAATTCCATTTTTTTGAATTCAATATCAATCGGATTATGGTCTGAAGTAATCATATCGATTGTTCCATCAGCGATTCCGTTAAGCAGCGCCTGTCTGTCAACTTCTGTTCTTAATGGCGGAGTTACTTTAAAGCGAGTGTCAAAACCATCTAATTTTTCATCAGTTAAAACCAAATGGTGTACAGACGCGCTAGCCGTTACGTTTAGTCCTTTTGCTTTTGCTTCTCTGATCAATTCAACCGATTTTGCAGTAGAAATTGTCGGAACATGAAGTTTTCCGCCTGTATATTCTAGTAAAAATAAGTTTCTTGAAATTTGAAGTTCTTCTGCTAGGTTCGGAATTCCTTTCAAACCTAATCTGGTAGAAACAACACCTTCATTTACAACACCATTTCCTTTAATGTTTGGATCTTGCGAATAAGCAATTACCAAACCATCAAAATCCTGTACATATTGTAGAGCGATTTTCAGGATATTCGCGTTGTCTATACTTTTGTTGTAATCTCCAAAAGCAATGGCTCCGGCATTTTTCATATCAAAAAGCTCTGCCATATCTTTTCCTTCACTTGCCTTGGTTAAAGCCCCGATTGGGAAAATTTCTGTAGCAAAACCGTTCGCTTTATTTTTTACAAAAGTAACTTGAGACTGATTGTCAATTATTGGAAGTGAATTTGGCTGTAATGCGATTGCCGTAAAACCGCTTTTGGCAGCAACATTCAATCCGTTTGCGATAGTTTCTCTGTCTTCGTAGCCAGGTTCGCCCAGTGAGACACTGCTGTCAAACCAGCCTTGGGAAACATGAAGATTGTCAAATCGTACTACTTCGGCATCATCGTTTGGAAGCGAAACGCCTATTTTTTCTATTAAACCATCTGCAATTAAAAGATCAACGGTCTGATTGTGAAACGGACTTTTTGAGTCGATAATTTTGGCGCTTTTGATGATTAGTTTCATATGTAGATATTTTTTTGTCGTAAATGATTTTTGCAAAGTAAAATGCTTTTAAAACAAACGCGAATTCTATTTTACAAATTTTATGATTGCCATTTCTAATGCTAAAAATAACAGTGCAAAGATAACAAACCATTTCCAAATTTGGCTGTCAGTTCGCTCAGTTTGTAAGGTGTTAAAAATGGTCGAAATGGTGTCGGCGGTTTTGAAATCAGAAACAACATTGGTGTTTACCTGACTCAAATCGCTTTCGGCTCTTTTATAATTAAAACTGATATTTTCAACCCATTCTTTTTTGTCAAAAACGCTATAGTTTCCAGCGGTTTCAGGGAAATCATTAAAGGTTAGTTTGACTTTATTGTTTAAAATCTGCTGAACTGGTATAAAGGAATCTTCTGTTCCTTTTACTTCTAAAATGGCATCTTTAGTCAAAAGGACATCAACAAAATAAGGCTGATTGTTTCCTATCGTCAAAGCATTTACGCCAGTTTTCTGATTGTTTTGAGCAATTTTATAAAACAAAGGAACAATTAAAGGCGATTGCTGAAAATTGGAATTTGAGCTATTGATTGGCGCTGTAAAAACAGTTATTCCAGAAACCTGATTTTGAACAGCGGTTACAAATGCAGTCTGATCTTCAAACGAAAGAACAGCGGGATATGGACTCGAAACGGCAAACGAACTGTTTACTTTTGGATATTGGAAATTGGTTATCTTGTTTTCGAAAACGCCCGAAAATAAAGGATGGTCAAAATTAATTTTCGTGATTAATTTGCTGTTGGTTTCTAAATTTCCGAACTGAATTTTTCCAAAATTGCCCAACAACGAATTTAGGCTGGAAAGTGATGTTTTCTCAGACGGAATCACAACTAGATTTCCTCCTTTAGAAACAAAAGCTTTTAAAGTCGTTTGCAATGCCTGCGGAATATCAATTAATTCATTTAAAATAATAGTGTTTTGCTTTTCTATGCTATTATAGTCTAAAGCGCTGATAGAATAATTGTTATAGTTGAATTCGCCCGAAGTGTAAATTCTGGATAAGAAATTGCTTTTTTCAGGTTCGCCAATGCTGATGACATTTGTCTTTTTATTTTTTGAAATGCTAAAAAACAATTTGTTATCGTAAGTCAACCCATTATCTTCAATTGCCACATATCCATGAAAAGCTTCTTTCGGAATGGTAAAATTGATTTTCTTTTTCTTTGCATCAAAATTGACGATTGTTTTGGCGACCAGTTTGTTTTGATTGTAAAGCGCTGTCGAAACAGGTTTGAAATCTTCGCCATAGGCCGATAAATTAATGCCAATTTCGTAAAAATTTTCTAGCGTTTGATTAATGTAAACACTGTCTATCGAGATGTTGTTTTTCTGTTCGGCTTCTGGAACGATAAAGTATGGTTTTTCTTCAAAATCTATCGCTGCAATAGCTGTTTCTTTTAAACCGACAGCATCTGTAATAATGATAATATCTTTTTTATGAGCCGATTTATGAGCTTTTATTTTGGCTGCGATTGCTGTAAGATCAAATGAAGTTGCGCTGTATTTTAAGTTCTGTAAAGCGCTTTTAGATGATTTTATATCGGTATTCCAGAAGTTTTCGGTATTCGTTAAAAGTGAAAACTGTGTGTTTTCAGGTGTATTTTCAAGTAGTTCTTGAACGGCTCTTTTTAATAATTCGCCCTTTTTGCCTTTTGCCTGCATACTGAAAGAATTGTCCAGAACAATATACATCTCATTTGAAGCGTTCTTACTGTCGGCAGCTTCAAAAAAAGGCTGCGCAAAAGCAATAATGGCACAAGTTAACAATAGTAAACGAGTAGCTAGTAAAAGACGTTTTTTGATTTTAGAGCTTTTACGAGTCTGAATAGCAAGCTCTTTTAAGAATCGGACATTGGTAAAATACGAAGTTTTAAATCGTCTTAATTGAAATAAGTGAACCAAAATTGGAACGATCAATAAAAACAGAAAGTATAGAATTTCGGGATGTTTAAAATGCATTCTGGCTTCGATTTACTTCGGTACGTTTTGTTTTTCGCGAAGATGCTGGTCAAAAATACGAATTAAAAATTATTAACCATATAAGTTCATGTAAGAGATTATCAGTAAAAAATAAAAATAGTTTGTATGACTTACATGAACTTGTAGAGTTTTAAAAAATATCAAAAAATGTAACTTTTGTAATTTCTTTGTAACAAAGAAGCGCTCTCAAACAGATATTATTGCTTATTTTAGCTAATTCAAAAAAAAACAAATTATGAAAAAAATATATCTAGTATTATTTTCAGCTTTATCCTTAACCGCAGTTAAAGCTCAAAACAAATTCAATTTACTGGTTGGAACTTATACAAATACCTGTCAAAGTAACGGCATCTATGTCTATGATTTTGACGCTTCTACAGGCGATTATAAATTAAAGAGTTCCTCAGAAAATGTTGTTAGTCCAAGCTATTTATCGGTTTCAGCAGATAATAAATTTATTTATGCGGTTAACGAAAACGGGACGCAAAGTACGGTAAGTTCTTTTTCATATGATTCGCAAACGGGTAAGATCAGTCTCTTGAATAAAAATGATGCTCAAGGAGCAGATCCTTGCCACTTAATAAATGATGATAAAAATATAATTGCGGCCAATTATTCGGGGGGAAATATTGCGGTATTTAAAAAGAATCCAGACGGAAGCATTACAGAAGTGCAACAGCTGATTCAGCATGAAGGAAAAGGACCAAATGCCGCACGTCAGGAAAAAGCGCACGTACATATGGTTATGTTTTCTCCAGACAAAAAGTTTGTATTGTCAAACGATTTAGGTTTGGATAAAGTGTTTATTTATAAATATAATCCAGCTTCAAAAAACGAAATATTGACCTTAAAAGGAAGTGTTGATGTAAAACCTGGAAGCGGGCCAAGACATTTGACATTTAGCAAAGACGGCAAATTTGTATATTTAGTTCAGGAACTAGACGGAACTTTAACAACATTAAGCTGGGATAAAGCGGGAAGCTTAAAAATAGTTGCAGAAACAAGTATTCTGCCAAAAGACTTTAAAGGAGGAACAGGGGCAGCGGCAATCAAACTTTCGCCTGACGGAAACTTTTTGTATGTTTCAGACCGTGTTGATGCTAATGCTATTTCTGTCTACAAAATCTCTAAAACAGGAAGTTTGGAGCTGGTAGAGCAGCAAAGCACATTAGGAAAAGGTCCGCGTGATTTTGCAATTGACCCAACAGGAAATTACCTTTTAGTAGGCCATCAATATACTAATGATATAGTTATTTTTAAAAGAGATATTGCAACAGGAAAATTAACAGATACCGGAAGAAGGATACAATTGTGTTCTCCAGTAGGGTTGGTTTTTACGAAAATTTAATTTTTAAGGGACAAAGGTTCAAAGCTACAAAGGCTCAAAGATGAGAAGGTAAGTTTGTAAAAACTTTGAACCTTTGCAACTTTGAGCCTTTGTAGCTTAAAAAAACTTGCTACTTTTTCTTCTTCTTCTCATTTCTCGTCTTCAGCATATTTCGGTTAACCGAGCCATGTGTTTTCTTTTTGGTTTTTGAAGGGCCTCCAAGATTGACTTTTTGATTCTTTTTAGATTTTTCATGAAAAGCCCCTTCACCTTCCAGTTTCGGTTTTTTCAATAAAAATTTTCTTGGAAGTTTATCTTTTTCAGCTTCGATAAGCTTCTCTGAAATTTCAACATCTTCTGGGAAATCAGCAATTTCAAGTTCCTGATCCATTAAAAGTTCTGTTGCAATTTTGAATTCTTCTTCTCTTGGAGTAACAAAGCTGATTGCTGTTCCTGTTGCATCTGCACGACCCGTACGGCCAATTCTGTGCATATACAGTTCAGGTTCTTCTGGAAGTTCAAAGTTTATTACGTGAGTAATGTTAGAAATATCCAAACCTCTCGCCATAACATCGGTTGTGATTAAACCGCGAAGATTTCCTTCTTGAAACTCAGCCATTGTACTCAAACGGTAATTTTGAGATTTGTTGGAGTGAATAACACCAAATTGTCCGTCAAAAAGCTCATCAATGCGATTGAAAAGCATATCTGAAATCTTTTTGTTGTTTACGAAAACCAAAATACGGCTCATGCTTTCGTCAGTTTCAAGCAAATGCTTCAGCAGATTTACTTTGGTGTTAAAGTTTGAAACATTATAGGTAATCTGAGTAATTTTTTCAAGAGGAGTTCCTGACGGAGCTAATGTCACTTCTTCAGGGAAATCAAAATAATCGTTTAAGAGGTCATCAACTTCATCGGTCATCGTTGCCGAGAACAGAATGTTTTGACGCTTTGTTTTCATCATTGCAAAAAGTGAAGTAAGCTGTGGTCTGAAACCTAAATTCAGCATTTCGTCAAACTCGTCGATAACCAGTTTTTGAGTTTCGTCAAAACGAACAACTGCGTCAAGCGCTAAATCCATTGTACGTCCAGGTGTTCCCACTAAAATATCGACACCTTCGTAAACGGCTTTTTTCTGTGTATTGATGTTTACACCACCATAAATGCCTAAAGTTTTAACCGACATATATTTAGTCAGTTTTTCTACTTCTTCAACCACCTGAACCACTAGTTCGCGTGTTGGAACTAGGATAACGATTTTTGGCGTATTGGTATGAGTAAACTTATAAAGCTTTAAAAGAGGCAGTAAATAAGCAAATGTTTTACCAGTTCCAGTTTGTGCAATCCCCATCATATCACGTCCAGACATGATTACAGAAAAAGATTTTTCCTGAATAGGAGTAGGCGTAACAAATCCTAATTCGTCAACTGCTTTTTGTAATGATTTTGGAAGATTAAATTTTTCGAAAGTGCTCATTTGCTTTAAATTTTGTGCAAATGTACGTTAAATTCATGGTTTTTTGTTGAATTTGTAATTTTTGATGTCTTTTGTCACCCTGAGCGAAGTCGAAGGGACGTGCCAATTGAAACCTCGCTCAGCCTGACAATGCTTATTTTTAAATCTCAAAAAAAATTAAAACCCTTCAAAAACGCCCAATCCAAACAAAGCAAAATCGTATTTTACAGGATCTTGAGCATCCATTTCTCTTAATTTAGTGTCCAATTTCAATAAAGCTTTAGCGTCGTTTTGCTTTCGCGAAAGGATGCCGAGTTTGCGTGCAACATTTCCAGAATGTACATCAAGCGGACAAGATAAGACGGATGGCGAAATGCTTTTCCAAATTCCCAAATCGACTCCTTTTACGTCTTGGCGCACCATCCATCTCAGGTACATATTGATTCTCTTGGCTGCCGAATTGTTTAACGGATCTGAAATGTGTTTTTGAGTTCGCGCTAAATGATCTGTTTCGAAAAATATCTTTTTAAATTCGCTGATGCTTTTCTGCAGACTGTCTTTTTCCTGATTTTTAGCAAAAACAGTTTCTAATCCGTTGTGGTTTTTGTAGATATGTTTTAAGCCTTTTATGAAACCTGCAAAATCATGTCCATTGAAAGTTCTGTGGACAAAAGTTTCTAGTCTTGCCAAGTCTTCATCAGAATGAGACATGACGAAATCGTAGGGTGTATTGCCCATTAATTCCATCATTTTGTGCGAATTTTTAATGATCATTTTGCGGTTTCCCCAAGCAATCGAAGCGCTTAGAAAACCTGCGATTTCGATATCTTCTTTTTGAGAAAAGAGATGCGGAATTTGAACGGGATCACTTTCTATAAAATCCTGATTGTTATATTGAATGACTTTTTCGTCTAGAAATTCTTTGAGTTCTGTTTGGTTCATTTTGAATGAAATCTTCTTATGTATATGAGTGCCCTAGCCCTGATGGGAGAGAAAATCTTTTTATGCCGGTTCCGACCGCTATCGGGAGGCAAAAGATTGGAAGGACAGCAGGGAATAGCTCCTGATTATTTTAATTGCTAATCTGTCCGTCGACCATAACTAATTTTCGATCAGCCATATTGGCCAATTCTTCGTTGTGGGTTACAATAACAAAAGTCTGTCCAAACTCGTCTCGAAGCTGGAAAAACAATTGATGCAGGTTTTCGGCAGAATGCGTGTCCAGATTTCCTGAAGGCTCATCGGCAAAAATTACATCAGGTTTATTGATCAAAGCTCTTGCAACTGCTACACGCTGCTGTTCTCCACCCGATAGTTCGCTTGGTTTATGGTTTATTCGGTGTGAAAGTCCTAAATATCTTAGCAGTTTTTTGGCTTCTTCTTCGGTCTCAGCTGTTTTTTTGCCAGCAATGTGAGCCGGAATACAAACGTTTTCTAAGGCTGTAAACTCAGGCAAAAGCTGATGAAACTGAAAAATGAAACCTAAATTTAAATTTCTAAAATCGGATAATACTTTGTCTTGTCTGCTTTTCTTTTTGAAATAACGATTGTAGTAAAACAGCAAGAGCAGGGTTGGCGTAAGGATTACTGCCCAAGTGCCGTAACCGAAAATGTCGTTTTCTATTTTACTTCTAAAAAACAATACAAACACTGCCAATAGAATGAAATAAAGAACTCCAAGCCAAGTAATAATTTTGAAAGCCTTTTCTTGATTGGAGCTTTCGTTTTTGATGTTTTGCAGTTCTAAAACATTTTTACCGTTAATCGTTAGCGATGAATCTGGATTATGATCAGGCTTGTCAAGAGTTCCTAGAATCTGCAATAGTGTTGTTTTTCCAGCGCCTGAAGCGCCAACTATAGAAACAATTTCACCTTTTTTTATATGTAGATCGACCCCTTTGAGAACTTCAAGTTTGTCGTAGAATTTATGTATGTTTTTTGCGTGTATCATGTACAGAAACTGTTTTTTACAAAGAAACGAAGATTATGGTCAAATTCCAATTTCTAAAATTTTAAATTCCAAAAGGAGCGAAGCGTTTTTTGGAAATCTAAAATCGGTACACAAATTGATATGGGAATCTTGGAAATTAAATTTAGGAAAGAAATAATATAATTTCGCGAATTCTTTTTAATTTCGATTTAACTTAAAAATGAATGATTTATGCAGGATTTAGAAGTTGCAGAAGATAACAGGATGTCAAAATTAATTATCGGATTAGTTTTGGATGGCATTGGTATGATTTCTTTCTCGATTCCGTTTTTGGGTGAATTCTCAGATGTAATTTGGGCGCCTATTGCGGGTATAATTATGGCGAGAATGTACAAAGGAAGAGTAGGGAAGGTTGCAGGGGTTTTGACTTTTCTGGAAGAGATTATTCCTTTTACAGATGTGATTCCGTCTTTTACCTTGACTTGGATTTATACTTACTTTTTCTCAAGGAAGAACAATGATGATGCTTAATCTTTAAACAGAAATCCAAGGCCCATATTTTTTAGCATTTTCTTTTCGAAGTTCCAAAAGAATTTAAACTGCCCAAAAATAGTTCCGATCGCGACTAATAAAACCTGATAAATTGGGAAGATGATAATAAGCCGGATAAGCGTAAACCATCCGCCAAAATCTTCTTTAGTAATTCCCAGCCAAACGCAGAAAGGTTTAGACAGCCAAGCAGATGCCGATCCTGTGATGGCAAAAACAATAAGTATAATGATGGCTTGTAAATTGGAGGTAATGCCCCAGCGTTTTTTTAATCTGTTCATTGCTATTTGTAATGATTACAAATATAGTATATTATCTTGAGGGAACATAACCCCAAAGCTTTTGTTTGTAAGTATTTTGAAAATAAATCATGTAATTGTAAATTAAGTAATTTACTTCGTAGCCATAATGAATGTCAGGACGGTAGTCAATTGACATTTCATATAAATTTGGGTTATAACGCTGCGGCTGCAAAACACGATTATTCCACTCTGTCACGTACAAATAGTTCTTGTTTTCAAGATATTGCAATGAATGGTAATTTCTAGGATAGGCTCTAGTAGTAAGCCAGTTTGTGAATCCGTTGTCTATTATAATTACTTCGTATTCTAACGAGTCGTTTGCAATTCTAACAGTGTCACCTCCTTTTTTAATTGATGCTGTATCAGCATTGGCAATAGGCTGCGAAGCTGTAGAACAAGCTATAATGGTAAGTAAAACAATTAATATGGAAATGCATTTTTTCATAATTTAAAATTACAAATTAATCGCCAAAAGGAGAAGGGTTTTAACAAGGCGCTAAGATTTTATGAACTTCTGAGCTTCTGAGGTGCTAAGGCGCTAAGCTTCTAAGCTTTCTTATGAGGTGTTGAATGTAGCAAATAAAAAAAGCTGTTTGCTTTGCAAACAGCCTTAAAAATTTAATATCGTAGAAGCTTAGCACCTTACTTACTTCCAAACAATTTTCCAATGAAACCTGCTATTCCTCCTTTACTTTTGGTAACAACCAGAACATCTGCAACATCGACTTTTCCGTCATTGTTTTGGTCAAGGCCAAACTGCATTCCGTATTTAGAAATGGTGTCCATTATTCCAGAAGCTTGTCCGCTGTTTCCAGAAATGGAGTTTATAATGTCTGAAATTTGAAAACTGCTGTCATTAGGATCTTTTGCCTTATTGACTAAAGAACCTAAAATCTGCGGAATCAAGTTGGACGCAACTCCATTTGAATCGGCACTGCTTAAACCAAATTTTTCTCCAAGATTTCCGCTTAATTGCTGTTGAATTTGCTGAACAACAGGATTCGAACTATCAATAGCTGTACTGCCATTAAATAAACCAGCAATCTGATCGGTTCCGCCTTCAGAAACAATCTTTTTTAATCCTTCAAAGATAG
The DNA here is from genome assembly GCF_025252405.1 of Flavobacterium sp. TR2. Classification (NCBI taxonomy): domain Bacteria; kingdom Pseudomonadati; phylum Bacteroidota; class Flavobacteriia; order Flavobacteriales; family Flavobacteriaceae; genus Flavobacterium; species Flavobacterium sp. TR2. Next base: position 2,782,016 of record NZ_CP104307.1, read on the forward strand.
AACTGCTTGTTTCGCTTATTACCGCTTCATTGTGCTCATTTGGAACAGCAGAATTGTTTACAACTGCATCGCCACCGTATTGCTGCACTAATTGTGTTAATTGTTCAAACATGATTTTAAGAGTTTTAGATTATACACCAAAATTAAATAAAAAGAAAGGGATTTACTACAAAACAGCAGTAAATCCCTTTAAAGATAATCTATTTTTTGATTGGTTAGCTCAACAAGGTGATAATTTGTGATGCTAATTCTGTACCAATTCTATCTTGTGCTTCTCCTGTTGCAGCCCCAATATGAGGAGTTAAAGAGATTTTAGAATGCATTAAGATTGCCATTTCTGGTTTTGGCTCGCTTTCGAAAACGTCTAAACCTGCAAAGGCAACTTTTCCTGAATCTAAAGCTTTTACTAAAGCCACTTCATCAATAACACCGCCACGAGCGCAGTTTACGATTCCAACGCCGTCTTTCATGATTTCAAGTTCTTTCTCGCCAATGATGTAGCCATCTTGGGCAGGAACGTGCAATGTAATGAAATCTGCTTCTTTAAATAACGATTCTAAAGATTGAGAAACGATTGTAGTTGTGATTGATTGTCCGTCGAAAAATTCAACTTTTACATCAACTTGAGGGATAAAGCTGTCAGCAGCGATAACTTTCATTCCTAAACCAAGAGCCATTTTTGCAGTAGCTTGTCCGATACGGCCAATACCAACAATACCTAAAGTTTTTCCTCTTAATTCAGTTCCGTTAGCATAAGCTTTTTTCAAACCGTCAAAGTTTGAATCTCCTTCAAGAGGCATATTTCTGTTAGAATCATGTAAAAAACGCACGCCAGAAAATAAGTGTCCGAATACTAATTCTGCAACAGACTCAGAAGATGACGCAGGAGTGTTTATTACATGGATTCCTTTGCTTTTTGCATAATCCACATCGATGTTATCCATACCAACACCACCACGTCCGATGATTTTGATGCCTGGACAAGCATCGATAATATCTTTACGAACTTTAGTCGCGCTACGAACTAAAATTACGTCAATATTGTTATCATTAATATAGTTAGCCACTTGTTCTTGAGCTACTTTTGTAGTGATAACTTCAAAACCGCCTTTTTCTAAGGCTAGAATTCCGCTTTTAGAAATTCCATCATTTGCTAATACTTTCATTGCAGGGTTTATTGTTTATTTGGTTAATCGTATTATACGTTTAATTGTTTAATCGGTCAACCAACTATTTGATTTTTCTTTTTTGTTTGTAAACTGTGACCGAAAATTAAACTTTAGACTCTAACGCTTTCATTACGTCAACTAAAACCTGAACGCTTTCAATTGGCATAGCGTTATAGATAGAAGCTCTGTATCCGCCAACTGAGCGGTGTCCTGGCAAACCAGAGATGTTAGCTTCTTTCCATAAAGCATCAAAAGTTGCTGTGTGGTCAGGATTTGTCAATAAGAAAGTTACGTTCATGTTAGAACGGTCTTCTACGTTTGCGGCACCTTTAAATAATGGGTTTCTGTCAATTTCAGCATAAAGTAATGCAGCTTTAGCGTTGTTTAATTTTTCAACAGCAGCTATTCCGCCTTTTTCTTTAATCCATTGCAATGTTAAAAGAGAAACGTAAACAGCAAATACAGGAGGAGTGTTATACATACTTTCTCCTTTGATGTGTTTAGCGTAATCTAGCATACTTGGAATAGTTCTTCCGTTTTTGCCTAGAATTTCTTCTTTGATCACTACTAATGTAGTTCCGGCAGGTCCCATATTTTTTTGAGCTCCAGCGTAGATGATGTCAAATTTAGAAAAATCTAACTCGCGTGAGAAAATATCAGAACTCATATCGCAAACAACAGGGACATTTGTTGATGGGAATTCTTTCATTTGAGTTCCAAAGATGGTATTGTTACTTGTGCAGTGGAAATAATCAGCATCAGCCGGAATTTCGTAACCTTTTGGAACATACGTATAATTGTCATCTTTTGATGAAGCTACGACAACAGTTTCACCGAAAAGTTTTGCTTCTTTGATTGCCGCAGTTGCCCACGTTCCTGAATCTAAATAAGCTGCTTTTCCGTTTTCTTTCATTAAGTTATATGGAGCCATTAAGAATGCAGTGCTGGCACCACCTTGTAAAAATAAAGCCTGATAACCTTTTCCTTGAAGACCTAATAATTCTAAAGCAAGGGAACGAGCTTCCTCCATAACTGCAACGAAATCTTTACTTCGGTGCGAGATTTCAAGGATAGATAACCCTGAATCATTAAAATTTAAAATTGCTTTTGATGCCTTCTCAAAAACTTCCTGAGGTAAAATACTTGGTCCTGCGCTGTAGTTGTGTTTTTTCATGGTTGTTGTTAATAGTCGAAAATTTTAAAGACGCAAATTTCGGTAATAAGAGCCGAAAAAGCGTTAAAATATTCGAAATAATTAAACATTTTATCACTTTGTTGTTAACAAAAACGTTATAGTATCGACATTGTCTGCGTAATCCCACAATTGAGGTTTTTGCGTTTCGCCAAATGCAATACTATTTGCAGTTAAATTGCTGCTAACGATGCACTGAATTTGTTCTGAATCGTTTTGAAGGCGTTTTTCAAGTTCTTCCAGACTTTCGTAGTATTCATAAAAAACACTCGAAATGGGAGAGGCATAACTTGAATCTTCCTTTAAAGTCAGGAACCCGTTATCTAATAATTTGAAATTGCTCATTAAAAAAACGGCTTTATTGTAATCGTAATTATTAGCGTATTTTTCGTAATGAATAACATCTTGATATTTGAACATGGCTTGGAAAAAAGCATCAAAAGAATAATCCTTCGGGACATAAAGTTTGGAAACATTTCGGCATCCTAAACCAAAATATCTAAAAATGTCTTCGCCAAGAGCTTCCAATTCTTCATTCGTTTCTTTTCCAGTCAAAATAGCTGCTGAATTTCTGTTTTTTCGAATAATTGACGGTTTGTCTTTAAAATAATATTCAAAATAACGCGCAGTATTGTTGCTTCCAGTAGCAATTACCGCATCGAAATTTTCTAATTTTCCTTCAACGAAAGTGATTTTATCTTTTAAATTTTCATCAACAGCAATTAAATATTTTGCCAAGAATGGCAATAAATGCTGATCGTTTGATGAAGTTTTAATTAAAGCTTTGTTTCCAGTAATTAAAACCGATAAAAAATCATGAAAACCTACCAAAGGTATATTTCCAGCTAAAATTAGAGCAACAGTTTTTGGATCATTGCCATTCGGATCAATTTTGTAAGCAGAAAGCCATTTGTCGATATTTTCTTTTGTTAGAGCTTCTGCCCATGATTGTATCGAAAAATAAACCTGCTCAGGGGTATACCATCCGTTGTGAGATTGCGATAACTGAATCAGATTTTCGAAATCATCAAAAAAGATGTCATTATATAAAACGTCAGATTTTTGCGCAGAAGCGCCTTCAGAAAACTGACTTAGAAATTTTCCTAATTCAACAAAAACACTTTTTTTTGTTTCTAATGTCATAATGTTTGCTTATGAATTGTTTTGATTGTAATTTTGCACAAAAATAAGCATAATTAAGTCGAAAGTCAAAAGCCATAAAGTCAAAAGCTATGCTTGTCTTTATTTTGACTTTAGAACTTAAGACTTTTAACTCTAAGACTAATAAACGATGGCAATAATTATAACTGACGAATGCATCAATTGCGGGGCTTGCGAACCAGAGTGCCCAAATACAGCAATATATGAAGGAGCAGATGATTGGAGATATAAAGACGGAACAAGTCTTTCTGGAAAAATTGTATTACCTGACGGAACTGAAGTTGACGCTGAGGATGCGCAAACTCCAATTTCTGACGAAATTTACTATATAGTACCAGGAAAATGTACAGAATGTAAAGGTTTTCATGATGAGCCGCAGTGTGCTGCCGTTTGTCCTGTTGATTGTTGCGTACCTGATGATAATCATGTTGAAGATGAAGAAACTTTATTGCAAAGACAAGCATTTTTGCATGCTGAGTAATTTTTCTGTCAGCTAAAAAAATACGATCCCGAGCCTTATTGCTCGGGATTTTTTTTGCCCTGATTTCAGGTATTTGCAAAAGTTAGTTTGCTGATAGTTAGTGTTTTGTTTCTTTAACTATTGCTTTATTGTTAGAAAAATAATACTTTAGTTAAAAAAATAACAATGCCTATGAAGAGATTACTACTTTTATTTGTCTTTTTACTGAGCTGTGTAAGCGTTTTTGCGCAAAAGGAAGAATATTCTATTATTGTTAAGGATATAGAAACACTGGAGCCAATACAAAATGCTACGGTTATAATAATGAAAACCCAACAGATTTTATTGAGCAATGAAGAGGGAAAAGTAACTTTTATGCTGACTGGCGGATCTAATATTCAGGTTTCTGAAACTAATTATGAAAATTTGACCGTACGCTGGACTTCTTTAAATGGAGCGCAAAAGTTTGTTATTTATTTAAAAAGTAAAAACAATAAATTGGACGAAGTAGTTTTGTCTAAGGAATCTCCAGAAAAAATACTGCAGAAATTAGTCAACAATTCTATAAAGAAAATCAGTACCTCGCATAGACAGAAAGTATATGTAAGAGAGTTTTTCATGCTGGACAATCAGTATACTTATTATAATGATGGATTGGTAAATTTTCAGTTTGATAAAAATAATAATGCAACGACTTTATTGGTTGAGCAAAATAGGTCTTATGGTTTGCTAGAAGCAGATGTAAGTTCTGATCTAAAAGGGTATAATTTGAATAATATAATGGAGAATTATTTAAATTTTAAATATCTTGATCCGTTGTTAGATTCGAAGTCAAAAAAAGCATACGATTTTACGATAAAAGGACATTCGACCAATAAGGATTACTATGTGATGTCAGTTATTCCGCTGGATAAAGCCAAAGAAGCTATTGATAATTTTGAAATCATTTACGATCCGTTAAAGAAACTGATTGTAGAGTTTACCATTTCTGTTACACCGGCAAGTCTCGATAAAATTGAAGAAAAAACAAAAGAAGGTGAAAAAAACATGACCAAATCTTTCGTAAATGTTGCCTATCGTTTAAATGGAGATGATTATTATCTGTTAAATTCTAATGAGGAAATTGGCTATACGCTTGTCCAAAAAGAAAAATCAAAAAATATTCAAGTAAGAAATTGTTTTGTAACGACAGGCTTCAATAAACAAAACTTTACTTATGACGAAGGTGATGTTTTTAAGGAAAAATCGCTTTTCAATAAGAAAAACAAAATCTTGACCAATTACTGGGATATTTCAGGATTTACAGCAACTGATGAAGAAAAAGCAATCATCGCATCTTTAGAGTTTAAATTGTAATTATAAATAGAAATGAAAAATCCTGAACATGGCGTTCAGGATTTTTTTGTTTTATGTCGGACTAAGCAATGTCGAAGCCTTTTATGATTTGTGACGTACTTTGTAGAGCTTCTCGCGTGTCCTTCGACTTCGCTCAGGCAGACAAAAAAAAACAACTCATTCAATTGTCAGGCTAAGCTGAGTAGAAGCTCCTCGTTAATTATCATTAAAAATTAAATCCAAGTCTTGCATAGTAGTAAGCTCCGCTGAAACCCATTTGAACGGCATCCCAATAACCTCCAGCTTCTGTGTTTCCTTGTTCGTCTTGTTTGGTTGGGTATACATTAAATAAGTTGTTGCTTCCTAGAGTTAATTTTAAGCTTTTTGTAAACTGATATCCAAAAGTTAAATCAGTAATTAATCTTGGATTGTAAACATCGTCCTCGTCAGCATAATCAACCAAAACTACTTTGCTGAAACGAGTAAAAGCTAGTCCAGCATCAAATTTGTTTTTAGCATATGTTAGGTTTAAGCCAAATTTATTGTCCGGAGCAGAAGCCAATAAGAATGCTTTTTCGCGTTTTCCAAAGAAAGTAGCTTCATCAAGAGTGCCATTTTTCACTTTGTCGATTTTCATATCATTAATATTACCGACTAAAGTTGCTCCAAACTGTCCAAAATCAAAATTTTTCTTCCAAGAAAAAACTAAATCCAAACCGTGTGTGCTTGTGTCAACTCCATTCACAAAAAATTGAGCTTCAGAAACTCCTAGATTTAAAGAACTTGCGTCAAAATATCCTGTCAAAACGATACGATCTTTCACTTTAATGTAATAGCCATCAATTGTAGCTGTAAAATTTCCAAATGAAGCTGTCAAGCCAAGAGAAGCATTTACCGCTTTTTCTTCATTTAATTTATTAATTCCAAAAGCTCTTGTAACCTCGCTATCATTTGGAGCCAGTAAAACTTCTGTTGCACCGCTTGCATTAAAGTTGGTAAAACGCAAATTATAATAAATCTGAGCTAAAGATGGTGCACGAAAACCCGTACTGATTGATCCTCTTGCATTAATATGATCTGTAATTTTAAGTCTTGAAGCTAATTTTCCGTTAATAGTGCTTCCAAAATCACTGTAATTTTCAAAACGAACTGCACCGCTTACCATTAAAGCTTCTGTAATATCCAATTCTCCATCAGCATAAAGAGAAAAGTTCGTACGGCTTTTATTTACTTCGTTGGCAGGACTGTATCCAGGAAAACCTTGCGAGCCTCCAGGTCTTGGAATTGTTGGTGAAGAATTTGGATCTGTAGGATCATAATCAGGGTTAGGAACTGTCGGCGGACTTTGTGTTGTTGGGTCTGTAATAGGTTTTCCGTTAGTGTCGTAAGTTGCGTATGAACCTTCCTCGCCAGCAAAAATTTCAAATTTTTCTACTCTGAATTCTGTTCCAAAGGCTATATTGAAGCCTTTAAGAACACTGTCGTAGTTTTTTGAAATGTCTAAATTTGTAGTGTTTTGAAGTAAACTGTGGCCTCCTGCATCAAATTCGTGTGGAGATTTTTCTTCAAGAGAGGCGTTTATGGTTCCTTTAATATCGTATTGAAATTTATTCTTACCGAAAGTATTGCTAAAATCCCATTTCCAGCCTCCAGAAGATTCTGTTCTAATTCCGGCAGCAATCGAATTGTCATTGATTTTAGAAGTAATTCTCGGAGTATAACCGCCTGGATAAACTGATTCTACAACTCTTTCTCCGTCATTTCTGGTAAAAGCGTAGGCATCTGTGTCTCTGAAATTACTTCCGCCAAAAGCATAAAATTCTGTTTTATCGGCAAGAGGAATTGCTAAATTGGCGAATAAGTTAACACCTGTCATTTCAGCATCACCAAAACCTTTTCTGAAATCGTAAGCAGGTCTTAGTGTTTTATTTTTGTTTAAAAATTCTCCCGTAACGTTTACGTAGCCACCTTTAGAACCAATTCCGGTTCCGTAGTTTGCAGCAACTCGTACAGAGCCTCCATCAAAATCCTGATCTTTTCCGTACGAATTTCCATTTCCGTTTTGATCAAGTCTAAAGCCTTTTGTGTTAGGAGTTCCAGGCAAGAAATCGCCCTTTGCATGCGTATTGAAAACACCATAAGTAATAGACCCCGTTAGTTCGTCAACAACGTCATTTGTTACAATATTAATAACTCCTGCAATCGCATCAGACCCATATTGAGCAGAAGCGCCATCACGCAGAATTTCAATTCTTTTAATAGATGCTGCTGGAATCGCATTCAAATCTGTTCCTGTGTTCCCACGCCCGCGAGTCCCAAATAAATTGATTAGAGAAGATTGATGTCTTCTTTTTCCATTAATCAAAACTAAAGTCTGATCTGGCCCCATACCTCTCAAAGAAGCTGGATCGACGTGGTCGGCACCATCAGATCCTGATTGTTTATTTGCGTTAAATGAAGGAGCTACATATTGCAGCAGCTGATTAATTTCGATTTTTCCACTTTGTGTAGTAACGTCTTTTACGTTAATTACATCAATAGGAACTGCCGAATTTACAACCGTTCGTTTCGCATTTCTGGAACCTACGACAACGACATCATTTAAAATCTGGCCATCATTTTCGCTTAAAACAATGGCCATTTTATCTCCAGAAGCTGCTTTTTCGACTGTTGTAAATCCTACATAGCTAAAAACTAAAGTTGCTCCTTCTTTTACTTTTATTCTAAAGTTGCCTTCAAAATCGGTAGAAACACCATTTGATGTCCCTTTTTCGACAATATTTACACCCGGGAGCGGTGCGCCAGTCTTGTCTTTTACAATACCCGAGACCTCCTTTTGTGCAAAGATAAATGCTGAATTCAGCAGAAATAATAATAATGCAATCTTTTTCATGTTAAAATGGTTTTTTTGGTTTTGTTTTTTTGTTTATCGGTTTTATAAAAGTAGTCTTTTTTAACAAAATATTAGTAGGATGTTTAAAAAAATCATTGTGTATGTCAAAAATTATATTATTAGACATTTTTACTTCGTGCAAGAGCTATTAAATCTTATATTTGCAAAATTTTAATGCTAAAAAATATTATTTTGGCATAAAATCGGAAATACAGATAAATCATAAAGCACTAAAAAACAATCTTTAGTGTTTGAGGTCTGAAAAAAAAGACCCAACAAATAAATAGAAACAAACAGATGAAAGCAGGAATTGTAGGATTGCCAAATGTTGGAAAATCAACATTATTTAATTGTTTATCTAATGCAAAAGCGCAGAGTGCAAACTTTCCGTTTTGTACAATCGAACCAAATATTGGTGTTGTAAACGTTCCAGATCCAAGAATCAACAAATTAGAAGAATTGGTAAAGCCAGAGCGTGTTCAAATGGCAACTGTAGATATCGTAGATATTGCAGGTTTGGTAAAAGGAGCGAGCAAAGGTGAAGGTCTTGGAAATCAGTTTTTAGGAAACATTAGAGAGTGTAATGCTATTATTCACGTTTTGCGTTGTTTTGACAATGATAATATTGTACACGTTGACGGAAACGTAAACCCAATTCGTGACAAAGAAACAATTGATATCGAATTGCAGTTAAAAGATTTGGAAACAATCGAAAAACGTTTAGAAAAAGTAAAACGTGCTGCAAAAACTGGAAATAAAGAAGCTCAGGCAGAAGAAGCTTTATTAAATAGAATTAGAGAAGCTCTTTTACAGGCAAAATCTGCAAGAACAATTGTTCCTCAAAATAATGACGAAGAGGTTTTATTAGAAAGTTTTCAATTAATTACTGCAAAACCAGTTTTATATGTTTGCAACGTTGATGAAAGTTCTGCAGTAAGCGGAAACAAATATGTTGACCAAGTTCGCGAATTGGTAAAAGATGAAGATGCTGAAGTGATTGTGCTTTCAGTAGGAGCAGAGGCTGATATTACAGAATTGGAGAGTTACGAAGAGCGTCAGGTTTTCCTTGAAGATATGGGATTAGAAGAGCCAGGAGCTTCAGTTTTAATTCGTGCAGCTTACAAATTATTAAAACAGCAGACTTATTTTACAGCTGGTGTAAAAGAAGTTCGCGCTTGGACAATCAATATTGGAGCAACTGCACCACAAGCTGCTGGAGTTATCCACACTGACTTCGAAAAAGGATTCATTCGTGCTGAGGTAATTTCATATGAAGATTACGTTCACTACGGTTCTGAGGCAAAAGCAAAAGAAGCTGGAAAATTCAGAGTTGAAGGAAAAGAATACGTGGTAAAAGATGGTGATGTAATGCATTTCCGTTTTAACGTTTAGTCTTTTTCGAAAGATACTAGAAGAAAGATGATAGACTAAACTGCTGGAGAGATTCAGCAGTTTTTTTATGCCTAAAAATGAATAATCGCAAAGTTTGTTAGGCCGAGCGGAGACGAAGCCTTTTGTTTCTGAATCAGGTAATTAGATAAAGCCTCGTTTTGTCAGGCTGAGCGGAGTCGAAGCCCCCGTAAAGAGAATCGCCAATCTTTGACGAGTTCCGTGCCTGTCCTTCGACTCCGCTCAGGATGACAATCCTTAATAAAAAATCCGTTCAAATCTGCATCTTCGCGAAAGCGAATCCGTAAAATCTGCGGGCTATTTTCAGCAAGTAAAATTTTTGGCTTAAAAATTGGTTACAGAAAAATCAACCAATTACTAATCTAAAATCAACCAATCACAATGCTAAAAAAGTCATTCAAAATTCTAGGCTGGACACTTTTCGGAATCTTTAGTTTTCTAGCGCTGTACATTTCTTCTGTTCTGATTATTTCTAAAATTACAGTCAATTCAGATATTGCAAAAGTCGAAGAACAAGACGCAATTCCAATTTACATTCTTTCAAACGGAATCCATACGGATATCGTGGTTCCTGTTAAAAATGAAATTAAAGATTGGCGCAATGAAATTCAATTCAGTCAGACACAATCAAAAGATTCGCTAATGAATTATATCGCTTTTGGCTGGGGCGATAAAGGCTTTTATCTAGAAACGCCTGAGTGGTCAGATTTAAAGGCGAGTACAGCTTTCAAAGCCGCATTCGGAATTAGCTCGTCTGCTGTGCACGCAACATTTTTTAAGCAGTTAAGAGAAGGAGAGGATTGCAAACGCATTTTAGTTTCTAAAGAAAACTACCAAAGTCTGGTGAATTATATTTCTAATAGTTTCAGCAATCCGCTTCATCCGCAATGGATTGAAGGCCACAGCTACGGAAAAAAAGATGCTTTTTATGAGGCAAAAGGGAGTTATAGCCTTTTTTATACTTGCAATACTTGGGCAAATAACGCCTTAAAAGCAGCCAATCAAAAAGCAAGTTTGTGGACGGTTTATGATAAAGGTATCTTCTGCCATTATAAATAAAGTTTTAGATTAAAGTTCCTATGGGACAATTGTAGGGCTATTTTTTTGAGTTACCTAATATTAAATCTCTAATAGATTATTTTTTTAAAGGGTTAATTTAATCAGTTAATGCGTTGAATTTGAGAAATGGCATTTCATTAGGAATGCAATATCAGTAGATGGAAAAAATATAAAATTCCAGTAAAATCAGAGAAGAGCCAGCATTTCATTATTGATTAAATTTGAGTAAGTATCAAAAAGATCAGCAAATGAAAAATCAAAATATCTTTTCAAAAACTTGGTATTTATTAAAGAGAACATTTTTAGAATTCAACGATGACAACGCCATAAAGTTAAGTGCGGCGTTATCTTATTATACCATTTTTGCTTTGCCTCCTTTACTGATTATTATAATTACCATTTGTGGCTTCTTTTTTGGGGAAGAGGCAGTCACAGGTCAGTTATATGGTCAAATAAATCGATTGGTTGGAAATAATGCTGCTGTACAAATTCAGGAGGCAATCAAAAATGTTCAACTATCAGACAGCAATGTGTTTGTAAGCGTATTTGGTGTTGTAATGCTTTTAATTGGAGCATCGGGAGTTTTTGCCGAAATTCAGAGCTCCATCAATTACATTTGGGGGCTTCGAGCAAAACCCAATAAAGGGCTTCGCAAATTTATCCAAAACAGAATCATGTCATTTTCTATGATCGTTTCGGTTGGTTTTTTGATGCTGGTTAGTTTGATGCTCAATGCCACGCTCGATGTATTAAATGCACGTTTGAAACTTTATTTTCCAGATACAACGGTATATCTTTTTTATGTGGTAAATCTCGTGATTGTTTTTGCCAGTATTACATTGCTTTTTGCTATTATATTCCGAACTTTACCAGACGGAATTATCAGGTGGAAAGATGCTTTTATTGGAGCTTCCTGCACTGCGATTTTATTTATGATCGGTAAATTTGCAATCGGAGTCTATTTAGGAAATTCAACTGTTGCAAGTGTTTATGGCGCAGCGGGTTCTGTAATTATAATTTTGGTTTGGGTATATTATTCAGCAATTATTTTATATTTTGGAGCAGAATTTACTAAAGTCTATGCAAAAGCGTTTGGAGGAAGCATTTCACCAAATGATTATTCTGTAGAAATACAAAAAGAGATCTTCGAAATAGAATCATAAATAGATGAACCAAATAAGTAATATTAGTGCATTTAAAATTTGCTTTATTTTAATAAGGTAAAAACTTGAATTTTCTTGTATTCCTATATGCTTTAAAACAAACAAATACCACAAATATGAAAATAGTAGCCTTTGGAGGAAGCAACAGTACACAGTCGATCAACAAACGTTTAGCAACTTATGCATCTAGTTTATTCGAAAATGCTGATGTCGAAGTTTTAGATCTTAATGATTTTGCAATGCCGGTTTTTAGCGTAGATCTTGAAAAAGAAATTGGCCAGCATAAAGTAGCGCAGGAATTTTTGAATAAGCTTAAAGAAGCTGATATTCTGGTTGTTTCAATGGCAGAAAATAACGGGAACTATTCTGTTGCTTTCAAGAATGTTTTCGATTGGAGTTCTCGAATTGAAAAAGACGTTTTTCAGCATAAGCCAATGCTATTATTGGCAACTTCTCCAGGCGGAAGAGGCGGGGCATCGGTATTAGGAATTGCACAGAATCTTTTCCCGCGTTATGGAGCAGAAATTAAAGGAAGTTTCTCATTGCCAGCATTTGGCTCGAATTTTGATTTACAGCAAAATAAAATCTCTAATCCTGAATTGGATCAAGAGCTGAAAGATATTATTAAATCAAATTTTTAAATGCCACAAAAAAAGATTGCCCTTATTTTTCTTTTATTAAATATTCTTTTCATCAATTTTACTTTCGCTCAAAAAATTAGCGAAGTTGATAAAATAGTTGCAAAATATCCGAAAAGTTTCGATACGACTGAAAAATTGGCCGACAGAATCGAAGAAGATTTTGACTCAGATTATGATCGCGCACGTGCTATTTACAGCTGGATTGCCTTCAATATAAGATACGATTATAATGCTTATTTGAATCCATCGCGTGTGCAAAGCTTCAGTTATTCTTCAGAAGCAGAAAAACAGCGAAAAATAAAGCAGTTAAATGATAATTTGATTCAGAAAGCTTTTAAATCTAAAAAAGCTGTCTGCGAAGGTTTTACGGCTTTGTATCAGCACTTGGCTGTTGCAATGGGAATTAAATGCGAAATAATTCGTGGTGATTCTAAAATTTCAGTGAGAGATATTGGCCGAAAAACTACTTCATCGAATCATGCATGGAATATGGTTTTGATTGATAAAAAATGGCGCTTAATTGATGTGACTTGGGGGCAAGGCTATTATGACAGCAGTAAAGGCAGAATGGTGAATGATTTTAACCCTGTGTATTTTGATACAGATCCCGAATACTTTTTTGCGAAGCACTTTCCAGACTCAGGTTCGTATTTAGGGAATAGATTGAGTAAAGAAGATTTTCTAAACGGCCCTTTGATTTACAATACGACAATCGAAAAAGATTATAAAATTAAATCGCCAGATTCTGGAATAATTGAAGCCAGAAATGGAGATAAAATTACAGTTGAAATTAAAAATCTCTCAAAATCAAACCAGGTTTTTTATTTAAATAAAAGAAATCAGCCAGTAAAAGTTCAAAATCCAAAAGAGAAGCGGGGAAGTTTAGAATTTCAGCTTCTAATTGACAGCAATATAGGCGATTATATTACTGTTTTTGCAGATGGCAACAGTGTGGTTTCTTTTAAAGTGGTTTCAAAATAAAGGATAATGGATTCGGCAATTTTTATCTTTTCTGAAATTGCCGTATCTTAGCAAGAATGATCCGAATTTGAATGCTATGGAAACAACTTTTCTGAAATCAATCCTAGACAATGATTTCTACAAATTTACAATGCAGCACGCTGTAATTAAACTTTTTCCAAAAGCAAAAGTTCGGTATGGTTTTATAAATCGAGGCAAACATATTTTTCCGGAAGGGTTTGCCGATTTACTTCGAAAATCTGTAGACGCATTGTCTGAGCTTCGTTTAACAAAAGAAGAAAAGAATTATCTGGCTCATTATTGCCCATATCTCGATCCCACTTATTTAGATTTTCTGCAAGGATATAGTTTTGATCCTTCTGAGGTTGAGATTAGCCAAGAAGGTTCAGAAATAAAAGTTACTGTTGAGGGATTTTGGTACAGGACTATTTTGTGGGAAGTGCCTTTGATGGCTTTGATTTCGGAGCTTTTTTATAAATCGAATCATTTAATTCGTTTAAACGATGAAGCTGTAAAAAGTCTTACGAAAGAAAAAATACAGAATTATAATAGGCTTGGCGTTTCTATTTTAGAATTTGGCACAAGACGCCGTCACTCTTATGATGTGCAAAATCTTGTAAATGAGACTTTGCAAATTTATGGAGGGCAAAGTTTTATAGGAACCAGCAATGTGCATTTTGCAATGGTAAATAACCGAAGGCCTTTGGGCACGCACGCCCATGAGTGGTTTATGTTTCATGCGGCGCAATACGGTTTTCAGGTGGCAAATTTTATCAGTCTGGAAAACTGGACAAAAGTTTACGGCGGTGATCTCGGAATCGCTTTAACAGATACTTATACTACAGAAATATTTTTCAATCAGTTTGATAAAAAATATTCCAAACTTTTTGACGGCGTTCGGCATGACAGTGGCGATCCAATTGAGTTTGCTCAAAAAGTAATTTCTCATTATAACAAATTGGGGATAGATCCAAAATCAAAGGTCATTGTTTTTTCAGATTCGCTCAATTACGAAAAAGTAGAAAAGATTGCCGATTTCTGTCATGACAAAATAAAAATGTCGTTTGGCATTGGAACAAATTTTACCAATGATGTTGGACTTCCAGCGATGAATATGGTTATAAAATTAACAGATACAAAACCAGATAATATACATTGGCAAGGCGTTGTAAAACTTTCTGACGAAAAAAACAAAAATACGGGAACACCCGAAATGATTGCTTTAGCAAAAGAGGTGTTGGGAATCAAATAGTGTTTTTTTGCTGAAAAATCAGTTTTAGCGCCATTTTAGCGCCTGTTTTATTTTAAAATCAATTTAAATAGATTTTGAACTGTTATTATTCATAACAAAAAGAAAATACGCTTTCATTTTTTGTTAAGAAATGGTACATTAGCAAAAAATCCTAAAATCATATATGCTAGAGCAAAATCAATATACCGAAGATAATATTCGTTCGCTTGATTGGAAAGAACATATCCGTATGCGTCCAGGGATGTATATCGGAAAACTTGGAGACGGATCTGCGCCGGATGATGGTATTTACATTCTTCTAAAAGAGGTTTTAGACAACTGTATAGACGAGTTCGTAATGGGCTCTGGAAAAACTATTGAAGTAAGTATCAAAGACAAAACGGTTACGGTTCGTGATTACGGCCGTGGAATTCCGTTAGGGAAAGTGGTCGATGTAGTTTCGAAAATGAATACAGGAGGAAAGTACGATACAAAAGCCTTCCAGAAATCAGTAGGTTTGAATGGGGTCGGAACAAAAGCGGTGAATGCACTTTCGACCTATTTTCGTGTAGAATCTGTTCGTGAGGACAAACAAAAAGCGGCAGAATTTTCGGCAGGAAATTTAGTTTCAGAAGAAGATATTATAGAAACTACAAAACGTAAAGGAACAAAAGTAACTTTTACGCCTGATGAAACGATTTTTAAAAACTTTAAATTCCGTTTAGAATATGTTGTGAAAATGGTTAAAAACTATTGTTACTTAAACAATGGTTTGACAATTATTTTTAACGGAGAAAAATATTATTCAGAAAACGGGCTTCGTGATTTGTTGGAAGAAACCATCAATGAAGAAGATTTAGAATATCCAATTATCCACCTGAAAGACCACGACATTGAGGTAGCCTTAACGCACAGTAAAACTCAATATAGTGAAGAATACCATTCTTTCGTAAACGGTCAGAACACAACACAAGGGGGGACACACTTAGCGGCTTATCGTGAGGCAGTTGTAAAAACCATTCGTGAGTTTTACAATAAAAATTTCGACGCGTCAGATGTTCGTAAATCGATTGTAAGTGCGATTAGCATTAAAGTAATGGAACCGGTTTTTGAGTCTCAGACTAAAACAAAATTAGGTTCTACTGATATGGGTTCTGATGACGGAACACCAGCGGTTTCTGTTCGTACATTCGTTAACGATTTCATCAAAACGAAACTGGACAACTACCTGCATAAAAATCCGCCGACAGCAGAAGCTTTATTGCGTAAAATTCTTCAGGCAGAGCGCGAAAGAAAAGAACTGTCAGGAATTAGAAAACTGGCGACAGACCGTGCTAAAAAAGCCAATCTTCACAATAAAAAATTACGAGATTGCCGTGCGCATCTTCCAGATACTAAAAACCCAAGAAACTTAGAAAGTACGCTTTTTATTACTGAGGGAGATTCGGCTTCTGGATCGATTACAAAGTCGCGTGACGTAAATACGCAAGCGGTTTTCAGTTTGCGTGGTAAACCGTTGAATTCATACGGAATGTCGAAAAAGATTGTGTATGAAAACGAAGAATTCAACTTACTTCAAGCAGCGCTTGATATTGAAGACGGACTGGAAAAATTACGTTACAATAACATCGTAATCGCAACCGATGCCGATGTCGACGGAATGCACATTCGTTTGCTTTTAATTACTTTCTTTTTGCAGTTTTTCCCAGAATTAATCAAAGAAGGGCATTTGTATATTTTGCAGACACCGCTTTTCAGGGTTCGAAACAAAAAAGAAACGATTTATTGTTACTCAGAAGAAGAAAGAAAAGACGCCATCGAAAAATTAAAACCAAAACCAGAGATCACCCGATTTAAAGGTTTGGGGGAGATTTCACCAGATGAGTTTAAAAACTTTATTGGAGACACCATTCGCCTTGATCCTGTTATGATGGATAAACATACTTCTATCGAGCAGTTGTTATCTTTCTACATGGGGAAAAACACACCGGATAGACAGGACTTTATTATCAAGAATCTGAAGGTTGAGATTGATGAGCTTGAGGAAGCTTAAAAGACAAATATTAAAGTATAGTGTCAGACGTCCTTCGAAATAAAGTTATTTTTCAACAGGTTGCCGAGTTATTGCAAAATGCCCGACAAGAGGTTTTGCGTACCGTAAATTCAACAATGACCATTACTTATTTTGAAATAGGAAGAATTATAGTTGAAGAAGAACAAAATGGAAAAGATAGGGCTGAATATGGTAAACAGCTTTTAAAAGGGCTTTCTCAACAATTGACAAAGGAGTTTGGAAAAGGGTTTTCGATTAGAAATTTGGAACAAATAAGACAGTTCTATATGACTTTCTCAAAATCCGAGACACTGTCTCGGATTTTACAAATTCAAAAAGCGCAGACAGTGTCTGCGGAATTCAAATTTCAAAAAATGGAGTCAGTGTCTGCGAAATTTGATAAAGTAGATTATCAGACATTATCTTCGTTTTTTAAATTGACATTTAGCCATTATGTCTTTTTAATGCGAATTGAAGATGAAAGAGAAAGACGGTTTTACAAAATTGAATCTGAAAAGAATAATTGGAGTGTTCGTGAACTAAAACGTCAGTATGATACAGCACTTTACACAAGACTAGCTTTAAGCCGAGATAAAGAAGGAATCTTAAAGCTTTCAGAACAAGGTCAGATTGTTGAGAAACCAAAAGATATTATTAAAGATCCTTATATTCTTGAGTTTTTGGGATTGCCTGAATTGCCTCAATATTCTGAATCGCAATTAGAAAAAGAAATTATAGGTAAATTAGAACATTTTCTATTAGAATTAGGACACGGTTTTACTTTTGTTGGTAGACAGGAAAGAATTACTTTTGATGATAAACATTTTAGGATTGATTTAGTTTTTTACAATAGGATATTAAAATGTTTTGTTCTTATAGATTTGAAAATTGGCGAATTAAAACATCAGGATTTAGGGCAAATGCAAATGTATGTGAATTATTATGACAGAGAAATGCGATTGGAAGATGAAAATAAAACAATCGGAATTGTGCTTTGTCAGAATAAAAGTGAAGCTGTAGTAAAATATACGTTGCCAGAAAACAATGAACAAATTTTTGCCAGTAAGTATAAAACTGTTTTACCAAGTGTTGAAGCCTTAAAAGAACTGCTCGAAAACAAATAAAATTATAATTAGATATAATTAAATGAAAGACGAAGAAGACGATAACATAATTCCAAACGACGACGAGAATAATCAAGATGAAAATCTAGATAACATTCAAGATGGAGATGATGATGTGATTGATGGTGAAGGAAAACATTTTGAAGGAGCACATTTCTACGAAAATCAGGAAGAAGAAGGTGAAGATGTTATTACGAAGGTAACAGGAATGTACAAAGACTGGTTCTTGGATTATGCTTCGTACGTGATTTTGGAACGTGCGGTTCCTGCTATCGAGGACGGATTTAAGCCTGTTCAACGTCGTATTATGCACTCTTTAAAAGAGCTGGATGATGGACGTTATAATAAAGTTGCCAATGTTGTTGGTCACACCATGCAGTATCACCCACACGGAGATGCGAGTATTGGTGATGCAATGGTGCAAATTGGCCAGAAAGATTTATTGATTGACTGCCAAGGTAACTGGGGAAATATTTTAACTGGTGATGGTGCAGCAGCACCCCGTTATATCGAGGCACGTTTATCTAAATTTGCTTTGGAGGTCTTATATTCTCCAAAAATTACAGAATGGGGATTATCGTATGACGGTAGAAAAGCCGAACCAATCAATCTTCCTGTAAAATTCCCATTGCTTTTAGCGCAAGGTGCAGAAGGTATTGCGGTTGGACTTTCTACAAAAGTTTTGCCTCATAACTTTAACGAATTAATCGATGCTTCGATTAAAATCTTAAAAGGAAAGCCGTTTACGCTTTATCCTGATTTTATGACGCAGGGTATTGCTGACGTTTCCAACTACAACGACGGAATGCGTGGCGGACGTGTGCGTGTGCGTGCTAAAATTTCGCAGTTAGACAAAAATACATTGGTGATTACCCAGATTCCGTTTTCGACCAATACATCGAGTTTAATTGACAGTATTTTGAAAGCCAACGAAAAAGGCAAAATCAAAATCAAGAAAATTGAAGACAATACTGCTGCAGATGTTGAAATTTTAATTCATCTTTTCCCAGGCGTTTCACCAGACAAAACTATTGACGCTTTGTTTGCATTTACAGCCTGCGAAACTTCTGTCGCGCCTTTAGGATGTGTTATCGAAGATAATAAACCGTTGTTTATAGGGGTTTCACAAATGCTGAAAATCTCAACTCAAAGAACAGTAGATTTACTTCGTCAGGAACTAGAAATTCAATTAGAAGAATTAAAAAATAAGTGGCACTTTTCTACTTTGGAGAAAATATTCATTCGTGAAGAAATGTATATCGACTTCAAATTATACGGAGATAGAGAATCACTTTACAAATATTTATATGATCGTTTTGAGCCTTTCAAAAAATCATTCGTCAGAGAAATCAATGATGATGATTTACAGCGTTTGACTCAAATCCCGATGATTCGTATTACCCGTTTCGACTCTGATAAAGCCGATGAATTGATTTCGAGGTTAGAAGAAGAAATGAAAGAGGTCGAATACAATTTAGAACATCTTACCGATTTTGCTATTGCATATTTTACAAAATTAAAGGAGAAATACGGAAAAGGACGCGAACGCCAGACAGAACTGCGTGTTTTTGATAACGTTGAAGCTACAAAAGTAGTTTTAAGAAACACAAAACTTTATGTAAATCGTGAAGAAGGTTTCGTAGGAACAAGTTTAAAGAAAGATGAATATGTAGGCGATTGTTCTGATATTGATGATGTTATCGTGTTTTTGCGAGACGGAACCATGATGATTACAAAAGTAGATGCGAAGACCTTTATCGGGAAAGACATCATTCACGCGGCTGTTTTTGATAAAAACGATAAACGTACCATTTATAACATGATGTACCGAGATGGAAAATCAGGACCATCTTATATAAAACGTTTTAATGTTACTGGTGTAACGCGTGATAAGGCTTACGATTTAACAAACGGAACAAATGGTTCTCAGGTGGTTTATTTTTCGCATAATCCAAATGGAGAAGCTGAGGTTGTAACTATTTTATTGCGTCAGGTTGGAACTATTAAGAAACTGAAATTCGATATTGATTTTGCTAAATTAGCTATTAAAGGACGAGGTTCTAAAGGAAACTTGGTGACCAAATATCCAATTAAGAAAATTGAATTGAAAGAAAAAGGAATTTCGACTTTACTGCCAAGAAAAGTTTGGTTTGACGATACTGTAAAACGTTTGAATGTTGATGCAAGAGGTGAGCTGTTAGGAGAATTTAAACCTACAGATAAAATCTTAGTAATTAGTCAATCAGGGAAATTGAAAGTAATCATTCCAGAGTTGTCAACTCATTTTGATGAAGACATGATTGTTTTGGAGAAATGGAAACCTAAAAAACCAATTTCTGCGATTTATTATGATGGTGAAAAAGAGCGTTACTTCTTGAAGCGTTTCCTTGTAGAAAATGAAGGAAAAGAAGAAAGTTTTATTACAGACCATCCAAATTCGCAGCTGGAAATCGTTTCGACAGATTACCGCCCGGTAGCGCAATTGGTTTTTGCAAAAGTAAAAGGAGTTCAAAAAGACGACTTGCATATTGATGTAGAAGACTTTATAGCTGTAAAAGGTTTTAAAGCTTTAGGAAATCAATTGACAACTGATAAATTAAGACAAGTCAATTTATTAGATCCGCTTCCTTATGAAGAGCCCGTGGAAGAAGTTCCAGAAAAACCAGAAATCCCAGAAGATGATCCTGTGGAGACAGAATTAGACGATGATGGCCAAATAGGTTTGGTTTTAGAATAAAAAGAAAACGCTAAGATTAATTTCTTAGCGTTTTTTTATGGCTCAGCTAATTTTCAATAGGAATAGTTTCCTCTTTAACCCATTTTACTTCATTGTTTTCAATACGAACAGAAATTGTATCGCCGTCTTTTATTTCACCAGAAATTATTTTTTTAGCAAGAGGCCTTCTTAAATGAGTGCGAATAATGGTTTTAATGGGCCTTGCGCCATATTTAGCATTATAGCCATTTTCTGCAAGATAGAGTTTGGCTTCCATTGGAATTTCTACTTTAACATTGATATTCTTTAATAAATCCATGAATTCCTTTTTAAGATGAATCTCGAATATTTTTAAAGCATTTTCTTTGCTAATAGGCGCAAAAGGTATGATTTCAGTTAAACGCCCTAAAAATTCAGGACGGAAATAATTTGCCATAATTTCCATCAAAGAGCTTGAAGTTGGGATTTCATTATTATTGAATGTAGCAACAATATGATCTGCGCCGATATTTGACGTAAAAAGAATAATGGCATTAGAGAAGTCGCCTTCTTTGCCTAAACGATCGTGCAGTTTTCCTTCATCCATAATCTGCAGAAAAACATCAAAGACAGAAGGATGCGCTTTTTCGATTTCATCAAATAAAACAATAGAGTAGGGTTTTTGTCTAATCTTGTTTACCAGCAAGCCCCCCTCTTCATACCCCACATAGCCAGGAGGCGCACCATTGAGCAGCAAGCCAAGGAAAGCAGCTTTTCTAAAAATAATGATCCTTACCTGATGATTAAACCCAAAGTGGGAGAATTAAAAGGGAAAAAGTTTACAATAAATTATTGGTCAACGTGCACTGAAAACGGAAATGATATAAAAGCAGGAACAGTTTTAGAATGTAAAGATTCGTTTTTTATAAGTAAGAGCGCGACACTTATGACAAATACTGTTGGAGGACTAAATAGGCAAAACAATAAAGACAGAATCCTAGCCTACAGAAATGCCTTGCTGACACGCGGGAGAATTGTAACTTTTGCCGATATTAAAGCTTTTGGATTTAATCATTTTAAAAGTTCGATTGAAGATATCAGAATCGAAAAAGGCACGCGAAAAGAAATCTCTGTCAAAGCAGGTTTTAGCAGAACGGTTGATATATACATCAAGACAAATCCTGATGAAAAGCAGCATTTGTCAGATTCGGAGTGGAATTATTTGTGCGATAGCTTTGCAAAAAACTTAAAAAATAGATCTTCAAATGTGTTTCCGTATCGCGTATTTGTGGATTAAAATCTAAAACGCCGAAAAGTTTTTTCGGCGTTTTGGTTTAATTGAGATTTATTTTGGTTTTACTGGTATTTTTTATCCGTAAGCGCTTTCATAAAGGCAACAATCGCTTTTTCTTCTTTTACTGTTAAATTGAGTTTATCAAAAGGAAGCGTCTGATTTTCTACTTGGTAACCTAAACCAATTCCGCCGCCTTTATTGTAAAAAGAAACGACTTCTTCCAGTGTTCTGAAAACTCCATTATGCATATACGGAGCTGTGACAGCTGCATTTCTTACCGTTGGCGTTTTAAAAGCACCAACCAATTGAGGCATCTGATTGTATATGTAACGTCCTTTATCTGAGCTTAAAGATTTTCCAGAAGGCTCATTTGGAGTTCCTATAACTTCATGCTCAGTTTTAGAATAACTTGGAGGAACTGTTCCGTTAAACAAGGGAGTAAAATGGCAGGTGGCACATTTTGCTTTTCCCATAAACAGATTCATTCCTTCAATTTCCTCTTGGGTTAGAGCATTTTTATTTCCTCTCATATATTCATCAAATCTCGAGTCAAAAGCATTTAAGGAACGTACATAACTCGCAATAGCATTTTGAATCTGCCAAGCTTCTGGTTTGGTGGTTTTTGGATAAGCTTTTTTGAACAGCTTTACATATTCTTTATCCAATTGGATTTTAGCATGAATATTTTCCATAGAACCATGCATTTCATCTTTATTCTGGATCACATCGACGCTTTGTTTTTCCAAATCCAGCTGACGCATATCCCAAAACTGTGCATTTTGCAGCGAAGCATAAGTTAGAGTAGGAGTGTTTCTTGGCAAATTTATTCCAGTTAATGAAATATTAGTTTTCATTCCATCTGTAAAAGCTTTTTCAGGATTATGACAAGTTGCACAGCTTCGGTCATTGTTTTTAGAAAGGCTTTTGTCATAAAACAATTTCTCTCCTAAAATGGCTTTTTCTTTAGTGAAATTATATTCTTTAGAAAGTACAAAAGCATTTACATCAAAAGCATCTTTGTCAAATAAAGTTTCAATTGTTGGTTTTAGCGGACTGCTTTTCTTTACATTTTTAATGTTTTCTTCTTGCTGAAAAGCTTTCAGTTTTTTCGAAATAGGATTTAGATATTCTGTTATAAAAATAGCGCGATTGAAAGCATTGAAATTATTATTTTCAGTGCAATATTTTTGTGCGTTTCTCGTCAATTGTTTTAATTGAGACACTGATTTATTTTGTGGATTAATCTTTTCAAGCGTTTCTGGAATTGAAGTTAAACTTTCTCCAGCTTCTGGAATTGAAGATTGTAAAATTGGACTGTCAAACCCTGTGATTCCTAAAGCAATAACTCTAAAGACATTCTGCTGAATGGCATCCAGAACGTAATCATCACTAATCGTAATAACCTCAAAAGTGCTTTTTAACTGTTTGATATTAGATTGAAAAATATTCAATTCCCTTATTAAATCCTCTTTACTCTCAGAAGTATATTCAGGATAAATCATTTCTTCCATCACCTGAAAGCCATGAGGCTCAAAAGATCTGTTTTCTTCCAATTCCATTTCGTCCAAAGCAGGGCCATTCATAAATCTGGCTGTTTCTGGAATAAAATATTCAATCGCCCATTCGACCTTTTTGTAAGCTAAGCGAGATTTTTTGAATTGTGATATAATTTCTTTTTGTGCTGAATTTTGGCTGACCAATTGCTGAAATTGGGCAATTTCATTATTTAGTTTAGTCAAATCTATAAGTAGCTCTTGTTTGACAGTTGCTTTTGAAACTTCATTTTTTTGGCATGAAAAGGAAAAACAAAGCAGTAAGAACAGGAAAGTAAAATGTTTTAATTTCATAATAGGATTGTAATAGCAACAACCCTTATCGCAAAATAAGGGTTGTCAAATAGATTTTGGCTGTGATTGTTATCGTTGTACGTTTCTGATAATTACAGTTTGCCCTCCCTCTTTATTAGTTTGAGTACCAGAGCCATCAGCATTTTTGAATGCATCACTCTGCCAAGTATGAGGGTGAATATTTACTGTGAAAGTATCTGGAACACCTATGATATCTGAAATATCTTGCATTGCGCCAAACTCCCAGCTTCCAAATCTCATTTCGCCAGTTTGGTTGTAAAGCGTATTCCAAGCTGTGTCTGTTCTCTTGTGGTTCATGTTTAACCACGCTTTGTTTTGTTTTGTAGCAATATTATATTGCCAGATATACGAATCGTGTTTTGCATCGGCGTAGTAGCTATCGCCATCTTCCTGAATGTAAACGTAGTTTTCTGTTACGCATAAATTATCAGGATTGATGATTCCGGTTCCTGGAGTGCTGTCGCCTTCAACAGCCAATTCTAAAGTTCCTTTTAATGGGTTTGTTGCATCCAATTTTAGTTTATAAACTCTTCCCCACATAGTATATCCTTCAACAGGAGCATTGTTGGTTGCTTGACCTGTAGCTGTAAAATAAATTTCTCTATTGTTGCTTGCGCTTCCTTTTCTGTAATCTACGTCTTCAACTCTAGAAAAACGAATCGCTTTTAAATCATTAACTGTTGTATTGATAACAGCTCCAGTTAAATTTTTAGCATTAGGAATTTCAACAAATTCAACAGGATATGAACTATTTAGAGTCATAGACTTTTCAACCTGATTTCCGTCTGTTCTTTTTAAAGCGTATAATTTTCCGTTAGATAAATCACCAACTGTGCTTACATACATAATTAATTGACCAGCGCTTACGTGAGAAGTTGCATACGATTGATCTTCTCCGATTAGAATTACAGTTTTCCCAGGATAAGCTTCTTTAGGAAGCGGAACCGCATTTTCCATACTTGCTTTTCCTAAAGCTGGCAAAACTCTATCAGTTCTCGCTTTGTCAGAAGATAATCCTAGCGGATTGATTCCGTGAACCATACTTTCCTGACCGCTTTCTCCAGCAGTTAAAAAGATTGGTCCAAATCCGTGGATTTCTGGAGTTGCTAAAGTTGCAGAACATAAACGAGTTAGACCTCCAACACCATCAACGATATAATCTCCTTTTACAGGTTTGAAAGTTTTATCTAGATAAACTCTTGATACAGATTGAATAATTTCATGGTTTGTAATCATAATGTATCCATCGCCATTTGGATCTTTCATTAATCCAGCTCCGTCTGGCTGTGCCCCGTAAACAAAAGAAGGTGAATTTGGAAGAACATCTGCACTTGAAATTAAAGTGCTGATTTTTAAGTTTTCAAAACCGCTCATTGCATAAACAAAAGGTGGCACTTTTGATTGTGAAGTAAAATCTATACTAGCATTTACGCTATTTGAATCTTTGTCGTCATTTTGACAGCTTATTGCAGAAAGACCTGCAATTCCAAGCAAGGTAATCGATTTTAAAAAGTTAGCTTTCATAAATTGTTTTTTATTTTTTTGATTGAGGCAAAGCTATCTCTCTAAAACAAAGTACAAGTTATGTTAATTTTTTCTTAATGCTAATAATTGTAAGTCTTGTATTATGAAAAGGTAAATTGAAAGTTTCGAATGTAAATTTAAGACTCATAAAAAAGTTTTCAAATTACTTAAAGAGCTGATTTAGACTGACCGATTTCTTTTCTTTTAGCTTTTTTACAATCTTAAGAAAGGCAATCGCAGTAATGTACGCATCACCCAAAGCAGTATGACGGTCTTTTTTTGAAATATCAAATTTATCAGCCAGATCGTCTAGGGTATAATGATCTTTTCGCTCAAATAAATGCGATTGAATTAAAGTCTTTTTGTATAAATATGCCGTATCTAAAGTTTTGTTTTGCAATTGAGGCAGTCCATTACGTTCTAAAGCTTTATTGATCATCATAACATCAAAAATGGTATGATGTGCAATGATTATAGAATCTCCTAAAAAATCTAAAAACTGCTGTAAAGCTTCTAGTTCAGTCGGACGTTTGATAAGCAGATCTTTTAAAATGCCATGAATTTGAGCTGTCGATTTATCATAATGATCTTGTTCCAAATAAACCTCAAAAGTTTCCTGAATATTAATAGACCCGTTTTGAAGAACCAGTGCTCCAATGCACAAAATGCGGTCGTTATCGTAGTCAAATCCTGTAGTTTCGGTATCTAGAACTACAAAACGAGTCTCTTCGATGGTAACACTTTCATCGAACAGATTATTTTCTTCTTTCTTCCAAAAATTGAATAAACTCATTATACCAGATTTGAGATATTAAAACGAACCGAAATCAGTTCCTGAAGCTCTTTAATAGTTTTAAAAGTACGTTTCAGCTTAATTTTTTCCATTTTGGTTAAAGATTCCAGCTCGATAAACTGTCCAGAGTCATGATGCAGCAATCCTTGTTTGGTTCTAAATTTTAATAGCGCCTTAAACGAATAAGAGCATGACAAATACAGTTCTCTATTATTTGGTTCCAATTCGGCTAATTTTTCAAAACGTTCTGCCGTATTGCTGATTCCTTTTATCGAATGAGATAAAATTAAAACGCGCGCTGCGTCGGTTAAAGGCATTAAAGCTCTTCGTTTAATATCAAAATTATCTTTATTGGCACCGTCTTGTTCAACCAAGAATTGTCTGAAGAAACCAGTTGGAGAAGGACTTTGCAAAGCACCGCTAACCAAATGCATATAAAAAATCGGATTTGCTTTCACGTTTTCGAAAATAGATTCAGACAGTTCATTAACGATTTCTGAATCACCATAAGTTTTGCTGTAATCGAAGAAAATGAATGAAAGCAGGACTTCATTTTTTCCAGGATTTGTAATCCAATGATGTACCTGAGCTTTCCATTCGTCCAAACTCATGCACCATTTCGGACTTGAAGCCATCATATCGGCTGGGCAATAATCGTAGCCAATTTCAAAAAGGCCTTTGTTTACAAGCCTAGCAAATTTTAAGAAATAAATTTTAGTTTCTTCTTTAAAAACTTCGTTTACATTTTCATAAACAATCGCATTATCCTGATCAGTATGCAGCATCTGCTCACCGCGCCCTTGGCTTCCGAGCGCGAGCCAAGCAAATTTTACAGGCGGCGGACTGCTCATTTTTTCCAGACAGATTTCTATAACTCGAGTAGTGCAGGCTTCATTCAATTCTGTAATGATTTTGGTAATCAATGTCATCGGAATATTTTGATCCAAATAACCTTGAAGAAGCTGCATGATTCGGTTACGAATTGGTTTTATTTCTTTGATTTTTTTAGTGCGTTTCAGAGCCTTTATCAAAACTGCTGGATTATTTCCGAGCGCTACCATCACGTCATGTTTCGATAAAATTCCTACTGCTTTTGTGTTTACGGTTCCGTCCTTGGTCAAACACAAATGACTGATATTGCTTTTCATCATAGCCATCTGCGCCTCTGTGACCGTCATTTTTTTTGGATACGTAATAACAGGTTTTATCATTATCGTTTCGGCGGTTGTGGTTATCGGAAAATCGCCGGTAACAATTTTGTTTCGAAGGTCTTTATCCGTCAAAATGCCAATTGGAAGCATTTCATCTACAATCAAAATAGCTCCCACTTTTTTCTTATTCATGATTTTTGCAATATCCTTAACGGTTGTTGACGGACTGCAGGTTACGATTTTTTTCGAATATTTGATAGGTGCCAAATCAAAAGAATGATTGCTAGAATGCAGATTTTCATTCAGCTGATCGTCGCCATATAATTTATCTTTATGAATATCTGAATAGGGGTTTCGGGTATTAGAAGCGTAACTTTCAATCAGGAAATTGCCGACATTTCTATTTTCAAGCGCATAAGGCTTAAAAACGGCAATAGGAATGGCGTACAAAATACTCTCTTCATGCGCCACTGCTTCCATAACATAATTTTCCTGTGCCAAAAGCGGACGAAGTCCAAAAATGTCGCCTTCATCGCACATATCTAAAACGGTGTTTTTGGTGCTTTTTTTGAGGGCAACAGCACCTTTATGCACGACATAAAAAGAGTCATGCGTTTTGTCGTTCTCGGCAAAAATTACAGCATCTTTTTCTTTATATAGAATTGAAATTTGTTCAGACAGCTTTTCTAAATCTCTCTGATGCAGAAAATTAAACGGCGGAAAACCCTTTAAAAAGTCAGCAACTCTCTGCGAAATGGTATTTTTCATTTGGTTAGATTAAAGTTCTAATGTACTATTTAAAATAGAAATGTAAAAGAAACACATTCTTTTTTTAGCTACAAAGGAACAAAGGTGCAGAGTTGCAAAGTCTTTAAAAATGAGAATAAAAATACTTTGTGCCTTAGCGGCTTCGGGCATAAAAAAAGCCCCAAAACTGGAGCCTTCACTATTTTAAATTAAGTCTTAATCAACTTTGTAAACGGTTCCTCTTTGCTTTTCCTCAGAACCAACCAAGCCAAACTCAAAAGTATAAGAATCTTTAGAAGTCGTTAGAATTTTCATGCTGATGGCTTTTTCTTCAGCCATATTTTTTGGATGTTTTTTCTGCAGCACATATTCGCAGTCACTTACCCAGCGAATAGTTGCCGTATCTGTTTTGCCTTCAAAAGTTTCGATTTCAATATCGTCTTTGCGTTCAAAAAAAGTTGTTTTTTTTACGCCATTGACCTCTGTTTCAAATTTGAATTTTCCAGTTTTAAAATCTTTGCAATTGTGTTCGGTATTATAACAAGATACTAAAGCCAGTACCGGAAATAAGAATAGTATTTTTTTCATTTTAATTAAGTTGTTTTTTTAGGAGCTGATTCCTGCTGTCTGCTGTATTCCCTGTAAACAAAAACTACGGCTAAAAAGCCTTGTTTTTATAAATCGGAAAATGCCGCTTCCATCAGGGCTAGAATATTAAGATATAAGAAGAATTGTTCCAATTGAGACAAAAATGATATTTATAAAACAAAGAAAAAATAAATTTCGCCTTTTGTTTATATCAGCTTGTTCATCAGACAATTTTGTTTGACAGAATTTAATTAAAATCCAGTAACAAAAACCTCCCATATTAGCATGATATTCGATCATTTGAGCTTCTTCAATTCATCATCGGTAAAGTTCTTGATTTCTTTTTCTTTGGCAAACTTTTCAGCATTATAATTTGCAGATTTATTCCTCGGAATCGATAAGCTATTCCATTCGCTGTTTTTCAATTGTTTGGCATAAAAAACAATCTGTCCGACATGATAAGGATAGTGTGCCAACTGACGATTTATGGCCTCAATAACCGTGTGTCCTTCGTTTCTAATATAAATGATGTCAGAAAGCTGTTCGGGTTGTAAACTTTCTAGAGCATTTTCTAGGCAAATCCAGCCTTTATTCCAAACATCTATAACCTCTTCTTTAGATTGCAAATCGTTTTCAAATTCGGCATCACGGTTTCGCCATTCTTTTTCTCCATCTGAAGTTAAAAAATCTGTCCAGCGCGAAAGCATATTGCCCGAAATGTGTTTTACGATAGTAGCAATGCTATTGGTATCATCATTAAAAGAAACAAAAAGCTGTGGAGGTTCGAGCTGATCGATAGCTTTTTCGCCAAGCATTTTGTAATATAAAAATTGCTTTTTTACACTTTCTAGGTAAGATTTATCAGCTTTCATGATCTGCTATTTTAAGATTGAAGTTCGATTTTGTTTTCCTGAATTAAAATTTTTCCCCAGTCATTTAGTTTCCAAAGAATCTCTACCAATTGTTTTCCAGTTTCGGTCAAAGTATATTCAACTCGTGGAGGAAGTTCGTTAAACGAATGTTTTATCAATATACCATCTTCCACCATCTCATTTAGCTGCTGATTTAAAACACGTCGATCCACTTTTGCAATGCCGCGCAAAAATTCGCTAGGTCTTTTTTTGCCATCATTTATCTGCCAGACAATCGGAATTTTCCATTTTCCGCTAATGGAATTTACAGCAATTTCTAGTGGACAAATTTTATTTTCGGCTTTTCGTTCCTTTGTTTGCATAAAATTGACTTTTATATCCCTATGGGGTAAAAATATGCGGTATTGCCAGTATTGCCAGGCTTTCCGATCTTTACAAAAATAATCAAAATTTTAAGCATAATAAACGATTGGGTGAATCAAAGTAAAAAACTATGGAAGATATAAAACGTAAAGGGGCTAGGTCTGCAAAAGAGATTCCAGCTTCTGTTTTAGAACAGCTCAATAAAGGAGAAATTGAAACAGCAAACTTGGTTGAATGGCTTGCAGTTAATCAAATTCTACTTTTAGAAAATATATTGAAGGAGTCTAATCGGACTCAATATCTGGAACCTATCATAACAGATATTAGAAATTTGAAAAAACAAACCGTAAACACTATAAATGAAGCAATTGGAACAGGAATATTAACAGAATCAATTCTTAACAACGATTCTGATATACTTTCAATAATGGCGACACACAAATCGGATGTGGTGAGATGCTGGTCTGCTTATACAATTGGAAAAAATCAAGAACTTAAGATTAAAGAAATTTTAAAGAAAATACAGTTTCTGTCGGCCGATAAACATTTTGGTGTCAGAGAAATTTCATGGTTAGCAATTCGATCCAACATCATAAGCAATTTAGAAGAAAGCCTTGAAATTTTACTGGAATGGACTTTTAGTAAAGATGAAAATATAAGGCGTTTCGCCACTGAAGCAACCCGGCCAAGAGGAGTTTGGTGCGAGCATATCCAAAAACTTAAACAAGAACCAGAATTAGCTTTAAAGATTCTAGATTCTTTAAAAAGTGATCCTTCAAAATATGTGCAAGACAGTGTTGGAAACTGGCTGAATGATGCCAGTAAAACTAGGCCAGATTTTGTTATAGATTTATGCCAAAAGTGGAAAAAGGAAAATCCGACAAAAGAAACTCTTTTTATTATTAAAAAAGCGATGCGAACAATTGAAAAATAAGGTTTGTTTTAGCCTCGAATTCAATGATTTCCACCAATTATAATTTCAATCATTTTATGCTGAAGTATAAAAACCAAAAATCGTGGCTAAAAAATCTATACTATTTTAATGTCATATTTATCTAATAATCCAACAATTCCCTCGGTAGAAAACTGTGCTTTTTTCATTGGGTTGAACTCAGGGTCAATTTTATAATTGTAAGCCGTTTTAAAATTAACTCCTGCCAATTGCGTTTCATTAAAAATAGCGCCGTCAAGGTCGCAGTTATCAAAAATAGAACTCGTTAAATTCGTTCCTATAAAAGTCACTTCGCGTACAGAGGAATTGATAAACTTGGTTTTAGGCATTTTTTTATTCGAAAAAAGCGCATAATCCAGAACGCAATCTTCAAAATATACTTGGAATAAAAAATCGTCACATTCGTTAAAAGCGATTCCGAGAAGTTTACAGTTCTTAAAAGTTACATTTTTGAGACTCGTTCCAGCCAAACTAGTCATAGACAAATTGCAGTCAATAAATTCGCAGTCTAAAAAAGTATTTGAGCCAAAATTACTGCTAGAAAAATCACAATTTTTAAACACGCAGTCTTCAAACTCCCGATTGTTTATTCGTTTATCGATGTAAACAACTTTTTCAAATGTTTTCTGAATGTGAATTAGACTTTCCATATTTATTTAGTTTAAAAAATCGAATGAAACCCGACGGGTTTTTAAAACCTGTCGAGTCTATTTTAGAAGACTAATTTAGTCATTAAATATACCTTTCATAATGATTTTCAATCCCAAAAAGATCAAAAGCATAGAAGAGAGACAAGCCACAATTCCGATTCCTAAAACAAGGTAATGCCAGTTGTTGCCTTGATTCTGAAAAGCATTATAAATCATTGTTGGACCAAGAAACATCAGAGGCAGAGCGCCCGATAAATATTTCACGCCTTTTTTTAGTAATTCTTTATTTGTAGCCATTTCTTTTTTTTTTTTCAAGTTTTCTTCGTTTCAAGTTATAGTTTGAAAGAACATTTCAAATTTTACAGAAAACTTTTTACTTTTTATAATTATCAACAGCATTTCTCACGCTGCCGTATTTTTTTAATAATTCAGAAGCTTCTTCGTAAGAAACCGAAATTTCGTCCATAATCATTTTTACGCCGCGGTCAACGAGTTTCACATTGCTTAACTGCATATCGACCATCTTGTTTCCTCTTACTTTTCCAAGCTGAATCATCGCAGCGGTCGAAATCATATTTAAAACCAATTTCTGTGCAGTTCCAGCCTTCATTCTAGAGCTCCCAGTTACAAACTCTGGCCCAACTACAACTTCAATAGGAAATTGTGCAGTCAATGCGAGCGGACTACCTGCATTGCAAGTTATGCATCCTGTAATGATATTATTTTTATTGCAAGCTTCTAAACCGCTTATAACATAAGGAGTTGTGCCAGAAGCAGCGATTCCAATTACAACATCGGTTGAGGTGATTTTATGATTTTGAAGATCAATCCAAGCATTTGTGGTGCTGTCTTCAGCGTTTTCTACAGCACGTCTTATAGCTGTATCACCACCGGCAATAATGCCATTTACTAAATCAAAAGGAACGCCAAAAGTGGGCGGACACTCTGAAGCATCGACAACACCAAGACGGCCAGAAGTTCCTGCCCCAATATAAAACAATCTGCCTCCCAGTCTTAATTTCTCGACAATCTGCGGAATCAAAGCTTCTATTTGTGGCAAAGCTTTTTCTACTGCGTAAGGAACAGTTTTGTCTTCTTGGTTAATATTAGATAACAATTCATGAACAGACATTTTCTCTAAATGTTCATATTTTGATGCTTGTTCAGTAGTTTTCGTAAATGTCATTTTATAGTTATTTAGACTCGTCAAAATTAATATATTTTATCTCAATCTCGCAAAGTTCAAAGCTTTATAATCTTCATTTTCTTTTAATTTTTTTTGAATGAAGACGCTTCATTGCCATCATTGTTACATAAACTAAAATATTATGATTGTTTAATATTCATGAAAGATAAACGGACAAATTAGATTTACTACAGGGAATTGCTCGAATTTCTGTTTTCGTTTCCCTATTAAAGGCATTTTTTCGGGTTACTGTTAAAACATTATGCTTTAATTTTATTGATGTCACTCTGAGTAAAGTAGAAGAGTGCAACGTAATGGGCTTCGACTTCACTCAGCCTGACATGGTAAAGAGAACTTCTAATATGAAATTTCAAACCTGATCCCGAAGCTTCGAGAGAAACTTGATCTCGAAGCTTCGGGAGAAACATGAAACTTTCTCCCGAAGCTTCGGGAGAAACATGAAACGTTTTTGCGTGAGGGATAGGAGCTGGTTACCGAAGTAGCGCGGATAGCCCGACAGCGTCCCGATAAGAGGGCGAATAACCTCAAAGTAAATTTGCCCTCTTATCGGGATGGTGGCACGCCCAAATTATAAAAAGAATGCCAAAAGGATTCCGAGAACGATCATAGAAACTTTGGCAACATTGAATTTATGACCTTCGCTGCTTTCAAAAATAATCGTTGAGGAGATGTGGAATAAAATACCAATTACGATTGCCGTTATTTCGGTGTAATATTTACTTAAAAAAGGCAAATATTCAGAAGCCACAGTTCCTAGAGGCGTCATAATGGCAAATGTAAGCATGAACACAAAAATGGCTTTTTTATTTAAATCGGCATTGATGAAAAAGGTCGTTAAGATTACCGCAATCGGCAGGTGATGGATAGCGATTCCGACAGCCAAACCGTGATGGTGGCTTACTGGGAAACCTTCTAAAAAGGCGTGAATGCAAAGGCTGATGAACAACAGCCACGGAATCTGAGACATTTTTGCGTGTCCGTGAACGTGTCCGTGTTCGGCGCCTTTAGAGAAAAATTCGAGAACGATCTGGAATAAAATTCCGACCATTATAAAGATTCCGATATTATGATTGTGCGATTCGTAAACTTCTGGAAGAAGATGCATTACGGTTAAAGACAATAAAAAAGAACCGCTGAAAGCCAGCAGTAATTTTAAATTGGTTTTGTTTTCGGGTTTTATAAACAAAGCCGCGCTATATCCTAAAAGTACAGAAAATAAGGGTAATAAATAGTTCATCTGTTTGTTTAATCGTTAATTTGTTTAATTGTTTAATCGGTTTTTTTAGTCAATTTGTTCTGGCGATTAAACAAATTAACGGTTAAACGATTAAACGCTATTTAAAAATCATGATTAATCTTTCGCTTTCGGTTTTATGGAATTTTTTGAGTTTGTAGTCTCCAAAAATATCCAGAAGGAAAATTCCAGCTTCGTCCATTAAATCCTGAAAGTCTTTCAAAGTTAGTGCTTTTACTTTTTCTGTAAAATGATATTTTCTGCCTTTGTCTTCAAAATCGATTTCTTTGAAAATGTGCCCATCTTCAACGTATCTTTTGATGTGAAAATCAATTTCGTCAACTGTTTTTATTTCTTCCGGCACAAGGTTTTCTATCACATTTGTCACGTTCATGAAATCGATAACAGCAAAGCCATATTCAGACAGACTTTCCTTAATCGCCTTCAAGGTAGTCAGATTGTCGTCGTCGCTTTCAAAGTAGCCAAAACTGGTGAAAAGGTTGAAAATAGCATCAAACTTTTCGTCAAATGGCTCACGCATATCGTGCACTTTAAAATGCAGTGTTTTATTGCTGTTTATGCTGGCTTCGGCAATACTGTTTTCAGACAAATCTGCTCCTAAAACATCATAGCCCAGCTGATTTAAATAAATAGAATGACGGCCTTTTCCGCACGCTAAATCCAATACTTTTGCTTTCTCAGGCAAGTTAAGGTAATGCGTTAAATTGTCCATGAAAATCTGAGCTTCACGATAATTACGATCCTTATAAAGAATGTGATAATATGGCGTATCAAACCATGAAGAATACCAGTTTTGATTATCGTCTTCTTGGTTTGGGGTTGATGCGTTATGTTCTTCAGACATTTATTCTATTTCAATTAATTCAAAGTCCGGCAAATTTAGTGTATTTTTGCCGAAAAATAACTATTTCGCTTCGATACGTATTTATACCAGTATAATAAAATGTTATGGCGATTGGCTTTTTTTAATTAAAAAAGAAATGGAAGAAAATTTTAAAATGATTGCCAAATGTTTTTTTGGCTTTGAAGAAATATTAGAAAAAGAATTGCGCACACTTGGAGCTCAGGATGTTGAAAAAGGAGTGAGAATGGTGAGCTTTAAAGGTGATAAAGGTTTTATGTATAAAGCCAATCTTTCTTTGCGTACGGCTCTTAAAGTCTTAAAGCCAATTTATTCTTTTAGAGCCAATAACGAACAGGCTTTATACAAAGGCATTTCGGGTTTAAATTGGTCAAAATATTTAAATGCGAATCAGACTTTTGTGATTGATACAACTGTGCATTCTACTTATTTCAATCATTCTGAATTTGTTTCTCAGAAATGTAAAGATGCAATTGTAGACCAATTTAGAGAGAGAACAGGCCAAAGGCCAAGCATAGATAAGCAATATCCAGATTTGCGTATTAATATTCATATCGATAAAGATCAGGTTTCTGTAGCTTTAGATACTTCTGGAGCTTCGCTTCATCAGCGCGGTTACAGAACGGCTACTAATATTGCGCCAATTAATGAAGTTTTAGCAGCTGGAATCCTTTTATTGTCAGGATGGGAAGGGCAAAGCCATTTTCTTGATCCAATGTGCGGTTCGGGAACTTTCTTGGCAGAAGCGGCTATGATTGCCTGCAATATTCCTGCAAACATCAATAGAAAAGAATTTGCTTTTGAAAAATGGAAAGATTGGGATAATGATTTGTTTGATAAGATTGTGGATAGTTTAATGAAAAAGACAAGAGAATTTCATTATACGATTAAAGGTTTTGATAAAGCCCCTAGTGCAGTTAGCAAAGCAAAAGATAATATCAGAAATGCCAATTTAGAGGATTACATTAAAGTTTATGAAGAAAATTTCTTTGATACGGAAAAAGAAACAGAAGGAAAACTTCATATCGTTTTCAATCCGCCTTATGATGAGCGTTTAGATATCCACATGGAAAGATTCTATGCTAATATTGGAGATACTTTAAAGAAAAATTATCCAGGAACAAACGCTTGGTTTATCACAGCAAATTTAGAAGCTTTAAAATTTGTCGGATTAAAACCGTCAAGAAAAATCAAACTTTTCAACGGAAGCCTTGAAGCACGTTTGGTGAAATACGAAATGTACGAAGGAAGCAAGAGAACGAAATTTCAAGTTTCTGAATAGTTGCAAAGTAACAAAGGTTCAAAAGGACAAAGGGAAATTCTTTGTCGTTTTTGAAAACTTAAACTTTTGCCTTCAAAAGAGTATTAAAAGTATAATTATATTACCTGTTCAAGCTGCAAAGCTTTAAAAGTGCAAAGAAAAACTTTGTCCCTATGAGCCTTTGCGACTTTGAACCTTAAAAATAAAAAAATGTCAAAACTACAACTACGAGCTTTTTTATACCAATTGGCAGCTTTTGCAATCCTATTTCTTGCATTTAGATATTTGATTGCTGCTTACACAGGACTAACTGGAATTTGGATTCCGATGACGGCATTTGTAATTGGAACTATTGTTGGGCCTAAATTTCAAGCTGTGAGAACTAAAGACGGCGAAAAGCTTTTTATGAAATGGCTTTTTGTAAAAGGAATCAAAGAAATTCAGTAATTTAAAAATGGCTATATGAGGAAAATTGGACTTATTGGAGGAATCAGCTGGGTTTCTACATCAGATTATTACACTTTAATTAATAAAGGAATTAATGAAAAACTCGGCGGACTAAATTTCTCTGAATGTTTGATTTACTCTTTTAATTATGCCGATATTAAAAAGAATAACGATGCCAACGATTGGGATTCGACTTTTAATATGCTTTTTAAAGCTGCAGAAGTTTTAAAATCGGGTGGGGCAGAAGCAATTCTTTTATGCGCCAATACCATGCATTTAATTGCAGATAGATTGCAGCAGGCCATTGAGATTCCTCTTATTCATATCGCAGAAGAAACCGCGGTTGAAATTGAGAAAAAACAGCTGAAAAAAGTAGGTCTGCTGGGAACAAAATTTACAATGGAATTGGATTTCTTTAAAGATAAACTTGCTGAAAAAGGAATTGAAGCGATAATTCCTGCAAGCGAGGATGTTAAAGATTTTATTCATTATACTATTTTTGAAGAGTTAGGAAGAGGAATCGCGACAGAGGAAACAAAAAAACGTTACTTAGAAATTGCAAATGAATTGATTAAAAACGGAGCAGAAGGAATCATTTTAGGATGTACTGAAATTCCGCTAGTCATAAAAGAAGGCGACTTAAACGTTCCAATTTTTGATACTACGCTAATACACACGCAAGCAGCGATTAATTTTCAATTATTATAAGCTGCTAAGCTTCTAAGATACTGAGCTTCTAAGTTGCTAAGGTTCGTAACTTCAATAAAAAAGCGATAAATTCAATCTGAATTTATCGCTTTTTTAACTTAGAGCCTTAGTAATCTTAGAAGCTCAGAAACTTAGCAGCTAAAAAAAACTATTTTTTCTTCTTAGGCTCTTCTTTCTTTACAGTTTCAGAAGCCATTGTTTTTTTCTTGTAAATCGGGATAAAGTACGAAACGGTGTAATTGAAACCAATTCCGAAACTTCCGTCATAAGTTCTGTTGAATCCCGGAATGTAAAGATTCTCGAAATTATTTGGTTCTTTATTGGTAGCCAAAAGTTTCAGCTGAACGCCAAAACCAACAAATACATTATTGAAAACTTTAGCTTTTAATCCCATTGCAACCTCAATCCATGTTGCCGTAAGACCACTGTATTTTTGATCTGTGGCTATTGGAGGCAATTCTCCCCAATACGGATTAGGGTTATAGATTTTATAGTTATGCAATTCTTGGCTAAAAGTGCTGAAACCGCCACGCATTCCTATCGTGATAAGATTCTCCATGTCCAGCCAGTTTTGATAAAAATTATAGTCAAAACCTGCTTTAATATAAGTTCCATTAGCCGAAGAAGTTAAGCGGTCATCTTCTGTAGTTTTATCCTCGTAGCCTAATTCTGCAGCGATATAGTATTTTTTGGTCAAGCGCCAGTCTCCAACAAATTCCACTCCTTTATAATTTTTGTCATAAAGTCCGCGTGTTAGTTTGTACAGGTCAACACCTACTCGAAGTCCGTAGCGGTCTGTTTTTACAACACTGTCTTTTGGAGCTTCCTGAATTACTGGTTTTGCCGTCTTTGCAGTTTTTTCTGTTTGAGGCTTTTTAGTCGTTAATGTGTCTTTATTTTTAGAAATCTCAGGCACATCCTGAGCAAAACCTAAAAACATTGAAAACAATAATGAAAGACTAAAAATAAACTTTAATGTGTGTTTCATTTTCAAATTCAATGTTAGGGTTTTCTAAATCAACTTCGGTCATCCAGATACTACCGTCTGGATCAGTTTGAACAA
Organism: Flavobacterium sp. TR2; assembly: GCF_025252405.1. Lineage (NCBI taxonomy): Bacteria > Pseudomonadati > Bacteroidota > Flavobacteriia > Flavobacteriales > Flavobacteriaceae > Flavobacterium > Flavobacterium sp. TR2. Next base: position 2,820,188 of record NZ_CP104307.1, read on the forward strand.
CAGGTAAGGTGCTTCTTAGCTGAAAAGTAGTTTTGAAGCCACAGGCTCTCGAAACATATACATTTTGTGTGCTATAGTTAAATTTAAGCACATCTGTATTAATTGTTGTAGGCGTTTCGCTTAAAGAGTTGTAAATAAACTTGAAGGTTGTTGTGGTGTCGTTTACTTTTAAAGGAATCATAACGCTGCTTCCGTTGGTTACATATCTCAACGGATCATCTACAGCAAGACTTTCATTAAAAACAATTCCCTGATCCATTCCTTCGCCAATAACTTTTAAGTTACTCACATTTCTAGTTTTCGTAGGATTGGAAATATCATAAAACGTAATAACCAATCTAGGAGTAGTTGGCGTATTGGCGTCGCAGATATCGTCTTTCTCGCAGCTAGACAAGCCAAAAGTAAAGAGCAGTAAAAGAGAGATTAGTTTTTTCATCTATTTTTATCGAAGTTCTAAAAGTACAACATTTTCAACATGATGTGTCTGCGGGAACATATCTACAGGTCGCACACGCGTCACTTTGTATTTTTCGTCCATTAAAGCTAAATCACGTGCTTGAGTTGCAGAATTACAGCTTACATAAACGACTCTTTTTGGCGCAATCTTTAAGATTTGCTCCACAACATCTTTATGCATTCCGTCACGAGGCGGATCTGTAATAATAACGTCAGGTTTTCCGTGCTGTGCTATAAAAGCTTCATTAAAGACTACTTTCATGTCACCAACAAAAAACTCACAATTTGTAATATTATTGCGTTCTGCATTGGCTTTAGCATCAATAATAGCTTCAGGAACGCTTTCTACTCCGATTACTTTTTTTGCTTTTTTAGAAACGAACTGAGCAATCGTTCCCGTTCCTGTATATAAATCATAAACAGTCTCGTTTCCTGTAAGGCCAGCAAAATCTCTAGTTATTTTGTATAATTCGTAAGCTTGATCAGAATTGGTCTGGTAAAAAGATTTTGCATTAATGCTGAATTTTAAACCTTCCATTTCTTCCAAGATGTAATCTCTTCCTTTGTAAAGAACAACATCCTGATCGTAAATTGTATCATTTTGCTTTCCGTTTACCACATATTGCAATGAAGTAATTTGCGGAAATTTCTCGTGTAAATGGTTCAGGATTAATTCTCTGTTTTCTTGGTCATCTTCAAAAAACTGAATTAAAACCATAATTTCTCCAGTAGAAACAGTACGAATCATAACAGTTCTCAATAATCCAGAATGTTCTCTCGGATTAAAAAAAGCTAAATTATGCTCGTTTGCAAATGCTCTTATTTCGTTGCGAATAGCATTTGAAGGATCTTCCTGCAAGTGACATTTGTTGATGTCTAGAATTTTATCCCACATTTTCGGAATATGAAAACCTAGAGCGTTTCTATTTCCTAAATCTTCAGTGCTTCCAATTTCTTTTTCTGTTAGCCAACGGCTGTTAGAAAAAGAAAATTCCATTTTATTTCTATAAAAAAACTGTTTCTCAGAACCTAAAATATCTTCAAATTCTGGAAGTTCAATTTTTCCTATTCTTTGCAAGTGGTTTTTAACTTCATTTTGTTTGAATGCAAGCTGTTGGCTGTATTTCATATTCTGCCATTTGCAGCCGCCGCACACTCCAAAATGTTCGCAGATTGGATCTACTCTGTATTCAGATAATTCGTGAAATTTTACAGCTTTACCTTCGTAATAAGCCTTTCTCTTTTTTAATGTCTGTACGTCTACAACATCTCCAGGTACCACATTCGGAATAAAGATTACTTTTCCGTCAGGTGCTTTGGCTACTGATACGCCTTTTGCACCAGCATCAAGAACTTGAATTTGATGAAAGACAATTTTGTCTGTATTTTTTCTTCCCATAGCGCAAAAATAAGCCTTTGAAAACTTTTACAAATTTAATTTTTGAAAAAATTTAGAAATTATTCAAAATATTAGTTTAATTGGGTATAAAAGTTAATTTTGTTTTTGCAATGACCCCAACAAAAACAGCTATTAACCTACGCTTATTCCTCGCTTTTTATGAAGTTGTATCATAAACTCTCGCAAATCGGTTTCCTAAAAAAAAGTTATGCTTTTAAATTTCTATTTGTCGCTTTTATCGGCATCCATATTCCTTTAATTGGGATTCTGTTTTTTGTTTTATTTTTTGAACATGAAGTTTCATCGGCTTCCATTCTTGTTTTTTCTTTGATCATGACATTGCTGGCAACTGCCGTAACACTTTTGGTTTTAAACAAGCTTATCAGACCAATTGCAACAGCTTCAAAAGCTTTAGATGACTACAGAAATTCGAGAAAATTGTCTGCCCTCCCAACAGAATATACTGATGAAGCGGGACTGCTTTTGTGCAACATACAGGAATCTATCAATGAAGCTGAGAACTTTATTAATGAAAAGCAGGATTTGATCTATATGCTTTCGCACGATTTGAAGAATTTTGCTGGAAATCCGCAAGGCTTGGCTCAATTGATTATAAGCGAAAATCCATCAGAATCGGTTAAAAACCTTGCCGAATTAATTTGCGAATCAACTGATCTTCAGTTTAGGTATATCGAAAATTTTATCAAGCTGCTGAAGGAACAGGACAAAATAGAAAAAACAAATCAAGAGGCTAGAATAATTTCGTTTTCTAATATTCTTCCTTTTATAAATGAACAAGTCGAGCAGCGCTTATTGGATAAAAATATAAGGCTGGATGTGATTTTAGAATCTTCAGAAGCCAAACTGAAAATAGACGAGGGACTTTTGATTCAGGTTTTGGTAAATCTAATCAGTAACGCAGTTAAGTTTTCTTATTTTGAAAGTGAAATAAAAGTTAGAATCTTTTCAGAAAATTCAAAATTGATCGTAACGGTAAGGGACAAAGGGATAGGCTTTGATAAAAACCAGATTGAAGAATTATTTAAAAAATTCACTAAAATGAGCCGACTTGGAACTGCAAGTGAAGGTTCGACGGGAATTGGGCTTTATTTGTGCAAAAAGATCATTGAAAGAAATAAAGGACGATTGACCGCATCGAGCGAAGGAAAGAATAAAGGTGCAGAATTCAGGGTTGAATTTGACATATAAAAAGAAGGGTTATTAAGATTTACAAAAACTTAATAACCCTTTTATGATTTTCTTTATGTGCTACCAAAGCTGATGTACTGATGGCTTGATTAGATCGCTGTAGATTTTATTCATGGCTGCAATCTGTTCTGAAGTTAATTTCGGAGTATCATAAACTGATAAATTAGATAAAATATGCTCTGTTTTTGATGCTCCCGGAATAATGCAGCTTACTTCGTTAAAGCTTAAAATCCACTGAAGGGCAATGGCAGCCAGATTTTTCGATTCAGGAAATAACGCTTTTAATTCATCAACCGCCTTTAATCCCAATTCATAATCAATTCCAGAGAAAGTCTCACCTTTATCAAACGCTTCTCCGTTACGATTAAAATTACGGTGATCCTGAGGTTCAAAAGTGGTTTTTGAATCAAATTTACCTGTTAAAAGCCCGCTAGCCAACGGAACTCTTGCGATGATTCCAATGTCTTTCTTTTTGGCTTCTGAGAAAAACAATTCAGACGGACGCTGACGAAACAGATTGAAAATAATCTGAACCGTGGTCACATTAGAATATTCCATAGCTTTTAATGCCTCCTCAACTTTTTCAACGCTTACTCCAAGATTAAGAATTTTCCCCTGATCTTTTAGTCGGTCAAAAAGTTCGAATATTTCTGGGCGATAATAAACTTCTGTTGGGGGGCAATGCAGCTGAATCAGGTCAAGCGTTTCTAAACCAGTTCTTTTTAAACTCTCTTCAACAAATTTTTGAAGTACTTTCGGAGTATATCCTTCATTAACGTGAGGATTTATCTGGCGGCCGCATTTTGTGGCAACAAAAATTCTTTCAGAACGAGAACGAACCACTCTTCCAACAGCAGTTTCGCTTAATCCATTTTCATAAACATCCGCAGTGTCAATAAAGTTTACGCCGTTGTCAATAGCCGTATTCAAAAGTTCGTCGGCCTTTTTATCATCAAAACCCGATCCCCATTTTCCGCCAACCTGCCAAGTGCCAAGCGAGATCTCTGAGATCGTAAAGTTTGTTTTTCCTAGTTTTCTGTAGTTCATTTTTTTCTTTTTGAGGTTCAAAGGTTCAGAGGCTTAAAGTGGCAAAGGTTTCTTTAGAGAAGTTTTAAAAAAAAACTTTGCGCCTCTGCATCTTTGCGACTTTGAACCTTAAAGGATTAATCAAACAAATCCGAAGACAAATAGCGATCGCCTCTATCGCAGATTACGGCAACTAAAACTCCAGATTCTAGTTGTTCTGCAATTTTAAGGGCAACAGCTACAGAACCGCCGCTGCTCATTCCAGCAAAAACGCCTTCTTCAAGCGCTAGTCTTTTGGTCATGGCGCGTGCTTCTTCTTCGCTTACATCGATAACCGTATCCACTTTAGAAGCATCAAATATTTTTGGAAGATATTCTTGCGGCCATTTACGGATACCTGGAATCTGCGAACCATCACTAGGCTGTGCACCAATAATCTGAACATTTGGATTCTTTTCTTTCAAGTAAGTCGAAGTTCCAATAATGGTTCCAGTTGTTCCCATAGCAGAAACAAAATGGGTTACTGTTCCGTCAGTATCATTCCATATTTCAGGCCCTGTTGTTTTGTAGTGTGCTTTCCAGTTGTCATCATTGGCAAACTGATTTAGCATCAAATATCCGCCTTGCGCCACTTTTTTATCGGCATAATCTCTAGAGCCAATAATTCCTTCGCTCGCAGGCGTAAGGATCACTGTCGCGCCATAAGCACGCATGGTCTGAGTGCGTTCTTTGGTTGAGTCTTCTGGCAAAACCAATTCGATCTCGATGCCAAAAAGCTGCGCGATCATTGCTAAAGCAATTCCAGTGTTTCCGCTGGTTGCTTCAATCAATTTATCGCCTTTTTTGATGTCGCCTCTTTCTAATGCAGAAGCAATCATATTGTATGCAGCCCTGTCTTTTACACTTCCTCCCGGATTATTTCCTTCCAGTTTCAGTAAAAGTTTTACATTTTTATTTTTAACTAGATTGACCGTTTCCATTAGCGGAGTATTGCCAATTAGGTTTAATAATTTATGTGAATTCATTTTATTTTTTTTCTTTTATTTTAACTTCAGTAGTAGTGGTGTTTAAAACGATAGAATCTTCTGGAATCGATTTTGTAATCCAGGCATTTCCTCCAACAATACTGTTTTTGCCAATTACAGTTTCTCCTCCCAAAATTGTGGCGTTGGCATAAATGCAGACATTGGCTTCTACAGTCGGATGTCTTTTAGCGTTTTTCATTTCTTTGCTTACGCTCAAAGCGCCAAGTGTAACACCTTGATAGATTTTTACGTGTTTTTTAATAACGGTAGTCTCTCCAATTACAATGCCCGTTGCGTGATCGATAAAAAACGGCGATGCAATATCGGCTCCTGCGTGAATATCTGTACCCGTAATTCTATGCGCATATTCGCTCATCAATCGGGAAAAAAGCAATAAATCGAGGTGATATAATTCGTGGCTCAATCTGTAAATAGCGATTGCATAAAATCCCGGATATCCCAAGTACACTTCATCAATGCTGTTTGAAGCGGGATCGTTTTCAAGAATATACTCTGCATCTTGATTTAGCTTTTCTAAAACTCCAGGAAGTTTTTCTAAAAAGCGGTCCCAAATAGATTCGCATAAATTTTGAGGCTTTTTGCAGGCCAAAACAGCAATTTCTTTAAAACGAAACTCTAGTTCGTCAATGCTTTCGTCTAGCGCCGCATTCGAATCAAATAGCGTATAAAAAAGCTTTTCTGTAAAGTCTTCCGTTTTGGTTTTAATGCCGTAATTTATGTGTGAATGGCTCTTTAAAGCTCTTATATTTTGTATGATATTGTCTTTTGTCACAATGGTAAAAATGAGTGAGTAATTTTGGAACGTTAAAAGTAAGGCGTTTTTTGGAAATAAAATCACGATTTAACGAAAGAAATTTTCTTTGTGAAGTTTGATTTGTGATAAAAAATGAATTGCAAACTGTTCTTTTTTATGCAATGCTTAAGAAGTTTATTGCGTAAATTAGCTTTTAAAAGATATTAAAAATGAAAAACAACCAAACATTTAAAAGTGACATTTCAGGGATTTCTTTTCCTGAAAATGAGAAAATATACGGAAGAGCAATTCATGACCCTATTTTGGGATTAATCAAGAAGGAATATCCTGATTTTAGTACTGAGGACTGCATTTCTATAAATGAATTAAATGTTTACCGCCAAAAATATATTTCAAATTATCTTTCTAGCGAAATTGGAGCGCTTTCTGCGATGGAGAAGAACGTTATTTCTTCACTGAAAGAAGATAAATCGATAGTAAGCATTGTCGAGGATGAAGAAGAAATCAGGAGCATAGGGCAAAAAGTAGCCGATAAAGTAGCTGATTTTGGAGGAAGCTGGACGTTTATCATTTCTTTCGTGGTTTTTATTTCGATTTGGATCGTTGCAAACGTTTATATTTTTTTAAATAAAGGTTTTGACCCGTATCCATTTATTCTCTTAAACCTAATTCTGTCTTGCGTTGCAGCCTTACAGGCGCCTGTTATTATGATGAGCCAAAACCGTCAGGAAGAAAAAGACCGCAATCGAGCTAAAAAAGATTATATGATCAATCTGAAATCAGAATTGGAGATTAGGTTAATTCATGATAAAATTGATCATTTAATTATGCATCAGCAGCAAGAGCTAATCGAAATTCAGAAAGTTCAAATCGAAATGATGAATGATATTTTGAATCAGATTAAAAAATAAAAGTTTTTAAAATTCCAAAAGGAGCAAAGCGACTTTTATAAAATCTAAAATCTAAAATCTAAAATCTAAAATCTAAAATCTAAAATCTAAAAATAAAAGTGTTTGAAATAATAGCCGCCAAGCATAAAAAATAGATTTATGATGGCCATTCTCCAGATTAGCTTTTTGTAATTTCTCGATTTGTCTAAGAAATGAAATGCTGAAAAAATGAAGAGCAGAAGACAGGTATAAATCGCCGGGTACATTTTAAAAGCGGCTAAAAAATCGCCTTGAAAAAGTAAGAATAATGAGCGCTGAAAACCGCACCCTAAACAGTCATAACCAAATATGGTTTTGAACATACAGGGGATCATATATTTCTCTAAATTCATGGCAGATCTTTTTTGCAATTTTACTAAAAAAATATGACAAACGTTTAGCGCAGTATGGAAGTGCTATATGAAAGTTTTATATTTTTGAAATCTAAAAACAAAGGAGAGATGAAGACTTTTAAAATTATAATAATGATTCTTGCAATTTCTGTTGCGCTGTACGAACAGGTTTCGGAAGAAAAGAATATTTATATCATGATTGCTGCAATAGTAGTTTTCATGTTCGGAATGATGCAGCTGAGTGCAAAAACACCAAGTAAAAATAACGACAAAGAAGAGTAGGATGCTGGCAAAAGGAGATAAGGTTTCGGTACTTGACGAAGCCATAAACGGAACGGTAGTTTCGGTTAAAAACAATGAGGTTTTGATTGAAACTGAGGATGGTTTTATGATGACATTTTTAGTCAACGAACTTATTAAAATTCAAGAAACCAGTAATTTAATGAATTCTATTAAAAGAATTAATTTAGATGAAGTTTCAAAAGAGAAAGCCGAAACAAAACCAAGAAGTTTTGTCAAAGAAAAGAAAGAAAAACGGGATGTTGGCGTTCCAGAATTTGATCTGCACATCGAAAAATTGGTTCCTAATAAACGCGGAATGTCAAACTATGATATTTTGACGCTGCAGACAGAAACGGCAAAAAGACACATCGAATTTGCGATCAGAAATCGCATTCCTAAAATTGTTTTTATACATGGTGTCGGAGAAGGAATTTTAAAAGCGGAACTTGATTTTTTGTTAGGCCGTTATGACGGAATTGATTTTCAGGATGCCAATTATCAGAAATATGGTCTAGGAGCCACCGAAGTTTATATAAGGCAAAACAATAAATAATTCAAGCTTTTTTTTAAGTGCTAAAGCTTCAATTTAAAGCATAAAAAAACGTCTGTTTTCTGTTATGATTTAGTCCAAAAATCATTTCAAAAAACAGACGTTTTTTTGTAAGAATTATTTCGGTTGGTTTCTTTTCAGAAATCTATTTTTTTAGTTGGTTGCTTGCCTGTCAATTTTTCCAAGAACGAAGCTGTTTCCAAGTTTAAAACTGCTATTCCCTTTTTCTAAAATTACATTTCGGAGCACGATTGTATGCGTATAAACTTGTCCTGTTAGCGTAGTGGTTACTTCTATAATACCGCTTTCATTTGGTTTGCCAAGCTGGCCTGTCCATGTTTCTTCAATTATTGGAGAAGTTGGCTGTATTTTAGAGCAAACATAAAGAGGCGTAATCGAACCGGTTTCTGCTTTTGCCGTTCTGTAGAATACTTTATTTTGTGTTGCTGTTATTAAACTTGTACGCGGCTGGTTGCTCGGAGTAACAACATTCACAAGCAATGCTGGATCAATATCATCAATAGATAAATAGAACGAATTGTTGTAATTGTAAACTCTTTTAACTTCATCACACTCGTAAGCAGAACCATTCGGATTTGTTTTAAAAGTCAGATCGGCTGGTGTTACGGTAGTGTTAAATGTTCCAAACACAAATTCTTTCTCTGTTTGTTTTCCTGCAGGTTTCATAAACGTGATGTTTCTAAAAACGATACTGTGCTCGTAACCGGTAATTCGGGTTCCTCCATCATTATTAGTATTGGCTGGATCTATTTGTGTAGTCACAATCTCTATTTGTCCTTCAACTCCAAGCCATTCTTCAGTTACTTTTGGAATGCTTGGCGGAATTACTCCGCAAATATTTTCTTTTGTTACAGCTCCATCATAAGCTCTATAAACCACTCGATACGAGCCTGTGCCATTTGCATCTATTGTGTATGTCTTAGTGCCATTATCATTGATAATTGCTCCTTGTGGCATTTGAAGTAAAAGAGCTTCCTGAGTTTTTAATTTATAAATCAAAGTATTGGTTGTAGGATCACAGGCTTGAGACTCTTTAACATCTGCAAAGTCTATTTCATCTACAGTCAAATCTCCATCATCGCATCCGTTAAGGAAAAGTGCAAATAATAGGAGGGCAGCATATTTTTTCATCGTAAAATTTATTTGCGTCAAAAATAGTGAAAAAAATGCCAAATGATATTTAAGATTTGACAATTGATATTTCTTAACTTTGCAGCAATGAAAAAAGTATATCTAGATAATGCCTCGACAACAGCAATGCGTCCTGAAGTAATTCAGGAAATGACGAAAATAATGCTTGAGGATTACGGAAATCCGTCGTCTACACATAGTTTTGGGCGAAACGGCAAAACAATTTTAGAACTTTCAAGAAAGAGTATTGCCAAACACCTAAATTGCACTGCTCAGGAAATTATTTTCACTTCTGGCGGGACTGAATCCGACAACTGGATTTTGCGCTCTGCTGTTGAAGATTTGAAAGTCGAAAGAATCATTACCTCTAAAATAGAACATCATGCTGTTCTGCATACCGTGTGGGCATTGCAGGAAGAATACGGCATTCAGGTTGATTATGTTACGGTAAATGCAGACGGAAGCTTAGACTTAACGCATTTGTCTAATTTATTGGCTGAGGAACAAAAGACTTTGGTTAGCTTGATGCATATAAATAACGAAACAGGAACTGTTTTAGATTTGGAGCGCGTAAGTTTGATTTGCAAGCAGTATAATGCTTTGTTTCATTCAGATACTGTCCAGTCTGTAGGGAAGACAGAAATCGACCTTCAAAAGGCTCCTGTTGATTTTATTTTGGCCAGTGCGCATAAATTTCACGGACCAAAAGGAATTGGATTTGCTTTTATCCGAAAAAATTCTGGTTTGCAGCCATTGCTTTTTGGCGGTGAGCAAGAAAAAGGCCTTCGCGCAGGAACCGAAGCCGTGCATCAGATTGCTGGAATGGCAAAAGCTTTGGCTCTTTCGTATGAAAAACTGGATGAGGAAAGAGCTTATATCTTAGGATTAAAAAATTATCTGATAGAGCAATTGGAAATTCATTTTCCGGATTTTAGAATCAACGGAAAGAAAGATGATTTTTATAATATCATCAATATCATTTTGCCATTTTCATCAGACAAAACTTCAATGCTGCTTTTTAGTTTGGATATGAAAGGAATTGCAGTTTCTAGAGGAAGCGCCTGCCAGTCTGGAAGCATAAAGCCTTCTCATGTCTTAAATGAAATGCTTTCGGAGACCGATTTGAAATTGCCAAATCTCCGAATTTCATTTAGCCATTATAATACCAAAGAAGATATCGATTGGCTGATTGAGAGTTTGAAAACGGTCTAAGTTTTTTGCTAAGGTTCTGAGATTCTAAGCTTTCTTAATTGTAGAACTTTTTAAGAATTACGCAAAGGCCGCTAAGAATTTTTTAAAGCCATTAAAAATAAAAAAGTTCGCAAAGCTTATTTTGATAAAGCTTTGCGAACTTTTTTAACTATTTGGATTCTCAACAAAAGTTTCTTTGCCACCTTTGTTTTATTCTTTGTATACTTTGCGGTAAAAACGCTACTCAAAGTTTTTCAAAAACCTGATCCCGAGGCTTCGGGAGAAACCTGAAACAAAAACTACTTACGAATAACTTTTACCTGAGAATCTTTGGTTAACTTGATAATCGTCGAAGATTTTCCGTTGACTTTGTCTTGGTTTAATTTTACCACATAATCTACGCCATTGATGATTTCTGGGCTGATGTCTTTGAAACTTTGCGGTGTTGGCTGTCCTGAAATATTTGCAGAAGTAGAGACCAAAGGTTTTTTCATTCTTTCCATCAATTTGTAGCAGAAAGGTTCTTTTACTAACCTAACTCCCAAAGATTTGTCTGCGGCAATAATATTTGGCGCCACGTTTCTGGCATCGTCAAGAATCAGAGTAGTTGGTTTTTCAGATAAATCCATAATCTGCCATGCAACTTCTGGAATGTCCTTAAAAACGTTGTACATCATTTTTTCGCTGTTCATTAAAACAATCATGCTTTGAGTTTCTGCGCGTTGTTTTAGTTTGTAGATTTTAGCAACAGCTTCTGCATTTGTGGCATCGCATCCAATTCCCCAAACAGTGTCTGTCGGGTACAAGATTATGCCTCCATTTTTAATTACTTCGTATGCGTTGATGATTTCTTCGTTCATTTTAATAATGCTCAATTAAGATTGCAAAGTTATGCATTTTACTTGTAATTGTTTGCCAATACAAAAACGTGAAGTTTTTAGAAACCGTTTATAAAATTAGGGCTTATGATTTTGTAGAAGCAGATTTTAATTTCAGTTTTGCCATTTCCATCAGCGGATGCTCAATGTATTTGAATGTCAGCTGACTGATGAGAATTAACGGAAAAACAGATAATGCGATGATAGACCAGAATTCAAACTCAGTCAAATTCTTGGCTCTTTCAAATCCGATAACGAAATTGAAAAGAACGAATAGCAAAATGCCGTGAAGCAAATAAATGCTATATGTTATTTGTCCAAATTTTCGTGAAAAGGCGCTTGATAGAATCCCGAAAAAGTTATTTCCAGAAGCAATTATGATAAATGCAATTGTAGTGATAATGATCGGAATTGGTTTTCTCCCGCTATTAAAGAAGTAAACAGAGCAAGCAAGCAGAAAAATAGCGAGAAGCGTATATTTTTTTTGTTTTAAAACCGTGCTAAAAGTGCCTTTATTGATTACTAATGCGGCGATAATTCCCCCAATAAAAGGCAAGAAATGTCTCAATGAAGCCCCATTTATAACCATTACAAGAGCAGCTGAAGCTGTAAATAATAGCAAAGTTTTGTAATTTACCTTGATTTTAAAAAATAAAGCGATAAGAGGCAATAAAAAATAAAAAGCCCATTCGTAAGGCAGTGTCCATGTTACGCCGGCATTTAGCAGGAAACTATCTTCTAAACCATTAATGTTTAGCCCTTTTTTAACGTTGAAAAAGATCCATGAAAGTATGCTTACTGCATTTTCTGAAAAAGGAACTTGTGGTTTGAAATCAGTCAGATAGCCGGCAATAAAAAATATAATTCCAACAGAAAAAAGATATGCAGGAAAAAGTCTGTACACGCGTGCAGTGATGTAGCCCCTCCAATCGATTGTTTTGTTTTTGCTATGTATTAATTTTAAAGTGAATAAAAAAGCAGTAATCACAAAGAAAAAAGCAACGGTAGTTTGCCCAAAATGATTAAACAAATTTGCCTTAGGTTCTTCCCATTTGCCATTTTTAAGGAAAAAACGCCAAATATAGCTATGATGCAAAAAGACAAAAAATGCGAGATACCCTCTTAATCCGTCAATTTCAGGATAACGAATTTCTTGCAGATCGATTTTTACTATTTTATTGGTCAATATTACCGAAATAACTAAAGCTAATAGAATGAGTAAAAAACAAATAAAGAAAGTGGACGTCATTTTTGAGGGATAGCTTGTATTGTTGTGTTTGACAGATTTTTAAACTTTTGCAAAAATAGAAAACACATTCTAATTGCAAAATAATAGGGTTAAAATTATCTTAAACAGAAAGTGAGTCCTTACAGGGCAAAAGATGTTTTTTAGCGTTTGTTCTAACTAAGAATTGCCTTGAAAAATAACACGATTTGTCCAGCCTTTTAATGTGTATTGATTTAATATGGAATCTGGAATTTTTTCATATTCATTTTCGAAAAATGATACCGGAATAATTGGATCTTTTTCGTCAATGATTAAAATATTATTTGGGTTGTAAAAATCGTAGTTTTTAATATCTGCATTGGTTGTGATGAGTTTCTTTTCTAAACCTAAACTTTCAAAAACCCTAAAAGTAAGCCCAATTTGACCAAGACGGTTAATGTCTAAAAGCACTTTTGAACGAGTGATGTAATCGTTTACTTCGCTTAAAGGCATATGGCTTTTTATATATGTGATGTTTTTATCATTGTCTTTCTGCTTTTTGTCATAAACAATGAATTTGAATTTTGAACCCTGCGAAGCCAAATTTGCCGCAATTTTTTTTAGTATCGGAAGCCTTTTGTCAATGGAGCTGATATTGAAAACATCGTATTCGAATGCGCTGTTTTTAGTCGGGTTTTCTGAATTGTAAATCCAGTTTGGAGCAAATTTTAAATTGAATTTCTCGCAGTCTTCTTTTTCAAATGAAAAAACCTCATCAAAGCAATGAAGAACCCGTTTGATTTTTGGACAGCGATACGTGTTGTCATTAAAAAAACCGATTGATTTTTTGGTGTATTTTTTAAATTCTAAAATGCTTTGAGGAGTTATAAAATCTCCTTTAATGGTCAAAATCACATCTTGAATATGATCATTTTTCTTTAACTCATTAATAATTTCTTTTCCGTAATGCTGATGCTTTAGATTTGTTTTGAAAAACGTTTTTAGTAGAACATTATAGGCTTTATGAAATACAGAAGGGTATTTATATTTGAAAGCATTGAAATCGATATGGCGTACTGTATGTCCTTGTTTTTCTAAGTCTGCAGCGATATGTTTGTTTAGTCCCCAGTTGTCTAAACTTATAAGAGTAATATGCATTATCTTCGAAATAGTTTTTATTAGTTGGTAAAACTAGCTAAATTTGCTGAAACAATTTTTATGATTTTAAGATTAAATCGCGGATATGAAAAATTTGAAAATATTCTTCTTGAATATATTCGTTTTTTCAATACAAAAGGAGAGGACTTTGTAATTGGCCAGCGCAATCAGATAAAACTTTTTGATTTAGACGATAAAAAAATAAATATAAAGTCGTTTAAAGTTCCGCACTTGATCAATAAAATTGCTTACAAATACTTCAGAAAATCCAAAGCAAAACGCTCTTTTGAGTTTGCAAACAAATTGCTGGAATTGGGCGTAGGAACTCCAAAACCTATTGCATTTGCTGAATTTTCGTCGATATTGGGTTTAGAAAAAAGTTTTTACGTGAGCGAGCAGCTGGAATGTGACCTTACTTATAGAGAATTGGTAGAAATACCCGATTTTCCAGACCGAGAAAATATCTTAAGACAGTTCACTAAATTCAGTTTTGACCTTCACGAAAAAGGAATTGAGTTCTTAGATCATTCGCCAGGAAATACTTTAATAAAAAAGAATGCCAACGGAAATTACGATTTCTTTCTGGTAGATTTAAACAGAATGGAATTTCACGATTCGATGTCTTTTGAAATGCGTATGAAAAACCTGTGCCGTTTAACGCCATTAGAAGAAATGGTTGCGGTAATGAGCAATGAATATGCTAAATATTATAAAGAAGAATCTGAAGAGAAGATTTTTGATACTTTATGGAAATATACGTCAGATTTTCAAGAGCAATTTTACAGAAAAAAACGCTTGAAAAAGAAACTTAAATTCTGGAAGAAGTAATTTTTCTTAATTCTTTATATCGAATGTAAACGCTGTAAGCATTCAAATAACAAATGATTACGCCTTTTTTACCGTCCAGAAAACCTAAACGGATGATAAACTGATACAAGAAGGTATATAACGGATGGAGAAACAGCAGTAAAAAATAAGGTTTTACTCCTTTTGCAAATTTTTCATTGGCTTTAAGAATGCCATAATGGTACATTTTAGATTTGTAATCGTTATACGAAGCGTACGAAAAATGTATGATTTTGTTTTTTAAAGTGTCAATTCGCCCGTTTACGATTAATTTTTCATGAACAGTTCTTTCCTCATTGTATCGACACTTTGATTTGTCAAAAAGTCTGAAAATCTTATCAGTCTGCCAGCCGCTAAAATTCAGTCTGCTATTTTTGAACATAAAAGTGCGATAGATAAAATAAGCACTTGCTGTACTTTTAGAACCAATTGTGGCTGCAATTTCAGATTTTAATTCAGGCGTCAATCTTTCATCAGCATCAATAAATAAAACCCACGAGTTTTTGGCCTGGTCTAAGGCGAAATTTCGTTGGGTAGTGTAATCTGCAAAAGGATTCTGAATTAATTTTACATTTTTGAAAGACTCAACAATGCTTACTGTTTTATCGGTACTGTAGGAATCAACAACAATGATCTCGTCAGCAAAATCAATGTCTTCAAGAAGCGATTTTATGTGCTGTTCTTCGTTAAGCGTAATAATCAGGACTGATAATTTTTGCCTTTCACTATTCATTGGAGATGCCTTTTGCTTTTTTTCAATTTTTATATTCTTGAAAATAAGTTTCTAGTTTTTGAAGCATTAATTCCAATGGATATTCAGCATAATATTCAAAAGTATGTTCTTTTATGTATTGTTCTGTATGCTTTTCGTAGATTTCAGGTTTTAAGTCTTTTAAATGAATAGAAACGTTTTTTGCTTCATTTTCAAATATTTGCCATGTTTCTTTTCTTACAGAAGGAGTAAAAATAGAGAAAGTCGGAACTTCAAGTGCTTTTGCCATATTTACTGCGCCTCCTTCATTTCCAATTAGCATCTCACATTGAGAAAGAATGGCCAAAAATTCTCGTAAATCGGTAGCGTATAAATCGAAAACAATATGTCTTTTAGTTTCTTCAGAACAATGATTGTAAACCTCTAAGGCTTGCTCTTTTTGGTTCGGAATATAATTAAAGAGAATAGTCGCATTTGTTTTTGCCACTGTAAAATCAATAATTTTTGCCATTCCGTCCAGCGGATATGTTTTATAATGTTCGCTTCCTAAAATTCCAAACATGATCAACGGTTTTTGAGGATCTACGTTGTAGCTGTTTAAAGTGTTTTTAGCCGCTGCAATTTCAGATTCTTTTAAAAAGATTTTCGGTTTTACGTTTGTTATCTTTTCAGAGAAGAATGGCTTTAGCAACATTAATCTGTTTTCAATTGCCAAACCAAATTCTGATTTTACGGCATCAAGACGTTTGTAGCTATAATTGTAAAAGATATTAGAGTACCATTTGTGGTAAGAAACTTTATATTTTGCTCCAGAAAAAAACGTGATTAAACTAGTTCCCAGTTTGCTGTAAACGTCTATTACTGCATCATATTTTTTTCTTCGAATCTCAAAAATGAATTTAATGAACTCAAAAGTCGATTTTCGAATTTTATTAGTCACCGGTATAATGTTGTCGATATTCGGATTTTCTATCAGTACATCAATCGAATTGGGATAACACATATAGTCAATTGTAGAATCTGGAAACTTGGTTTTAAGATTGTTGCAGATAATTGTGCTTGTTAAAACGTCTCCAATCCTTTTTTGCTGAATGACTAATATTCTCATTTTTTTTCTGTTCAATTTAGAAGGCTAAAGTACAAACTATTTTATGAAGTGTACAAGTGATGGTATTAATTAAGAGTAAACTAAATTAAAAGTTTTATTTTTGCAGTTAAGAAATTAAAAATTGACAATGGGAATTAGCGGTTTGGTTATTACTTTCAATGAAGAAAAAAACATTGGAAAATGTATAGATGCTTTATTTAAAGTTTGTGACGAAGTTATTATTGTAGACTCTTTCAGTAAAGATCGTACAGTAGAAATAGCTAAAGAAAAAGGAGCACAGGTTATTCAGCAGGTATTTTTAGGAGATGGTCCGCAGCGCACGCACGGATTGCCTTTTTGTAAAAATGACTGGATCTTAAATCTTGATGCGGATGAATTTTTGGATAAAGATGCAGAGAAATTCATTCTGAATAAAAAATATCTGGAAGGAAATTATGATGCTTTCAGTTTTAGGGTAAAAAACTTTTTAGCAGATAAATTGATTGATTTCTCGGGATGGTACCCAGATCATAAAGTTCGTTTTTTTAATAAGCAAACGGCACATCCTTCAGATTCTAAAGTGCATCAGAAAATTGTAACTCAAAATGAAAAAAAAGTTGCCGTACACATTCTTCATTACGGTTGGGATTCTTTAGACCAAATTATTGCAAAGAAGAACCAGTATTCTGGATGGCACGCGCAACAGCTATTTGATCAAGGAAAAAGAATAAATGCTTTTAAACCTGTTCTTAACGGAACTGTGGCTTTCATTCGTTGCTATTTCTTTAAAAAAGGAATTTTTAATGGACTTGACGGACTGTCAATCGCAATGATTCAGGCTTTTTTCTCTTATATGAAATATGCCAAGCTTTTGAAACTTCAAAAAAAGCTAAAATAAAAATACAAAACACGGATATTTATTTTTTTTGCTTAACTGAGCGCTTTTTTGGTTGGGCAAAAAAATAAGTGTTTTTGAGACGCTTTTTTATTTCTTCTAAAAAAGAGTTTTTGACTGCAATTATGTAATATTTACTTAATGTGTGATTGTGTTTTAATTGATTGAGAATCAACTATTTTAAAGGATTATAAAGCAAAAAATATCATGTATTTTATTGTAATATTATTTTTTGCTTAATTTTTTATTTTCTCATTAAACCATACTATTTATCTTATAGATTTGTAAGGAAAAAAGTATGTCAAAGTTGCCCATTTTAATGTATCATAACGTAGTTCAAGATGAAGCCCAATCTTTGAACTTAAGTATTTCTGTGTCAAAATTAGAGTCGCAATTAAAGTTTCTTAGCGACAATAATTACACAACATTTCATTTTAAGGATTTGGAGAATTTAAATCGTCTCCCTTCCAAAAGCATCATTATAACTTTTGATGATGTTACAGAATGTCAGCTTACATACGCAGTGCCTTTGCTTGAAAAATATAAACTCAAAGCTTCTTTTTTTGTGCCTTTTTCTTTCGTAGGAAATTTTGATTACTGGATTGAAGGGAAAGAAAAAATAATGAGCATTGAGCAATTGAAAGGGCTAAATAACAATTTAATTGAGTTGGGATACCATTCTTTTGAACATAAAAGATATAGTTCGTTATCAAAAGAAGAATTGGAAGCAGACTTTATTAAATCAAATAGCTTTATTAGAGAGCATCAATTAGATATAAAACCTGTTTTGGCATATCCTTTTGGCAATTACGCAAAGAAAGACGCCGAGTTTCAGGTTTTTGAAAAAATTATGCGCGAAAACGGCATAAACTATGGTTTGAGAATTGGAAACAGAGTAAATAAATTTCCTTTTAAAAATAATTATTTAGTCAAAAGAATTGATATTAAAGGGGAAGACAGTTTGTTTAGATTCAGGTTAAAATTAAAGGTTGGTAAACTTAAATTATTTTGAGAATTAAGCATGGAAATCAGTGGATTAGTTATTGCCTATAATGAGGAAAAAAATATAGGGAAATGTATAGATGCTCTGTTTAGAATTTGTGATGAAGTAATTGTTATAGATTCATTGAGTGCCGATAATACAGTAAAAATTGCAGAAGAAAAAGGCGCGAGAGTTATCTCTCAAGCGTTTTTAGGAGATGGACCTCAAAGAATTCATGGACTACAGTATTGTAAAAATGACTGGATTCTAAATCTGGATGCTGACGAGATTTTGGCCGAAGATGCCGAGAATTTTATATTGTCTGGAAAGTATAAAAATGAAAGTTTTGATGTTTTTACTTTTAGACTGTATAATTATTTAGGAAGAAAGAAAATCGATTTTGCGGGTTGGTATCCTGATAAAACAGCACGCTTTTTTAATAAAAAAACAGCTTCTCCTTCAAAAGACAGAGTGCATCAAAAGGTTTCGGGTAACCATAAGGCACACTTAAAAGTACATATACATCACTATGCGTGGGACAGTTTTGAGCAGTTTATTAGTAAGAAAAACTTATATTCGACTTGGCACGCCCAACAGCTTTACGACCAAGGCAAAAGAGTAAGTGGTTTTAAGCCCGTATTGAATGGAACGGTATCTTTTGTAAGATGTTATTTCTTTAAGAAGGGTTTTTTAAACGGATTGGATGGATTTACATTTTCGATGATGCAAGCCTCTTTCTCGTATATGAAATATGCCAAGCTCATAAAACTTCAAAAAAACAACAATTAAAAAAATCCAAATTCCGGCTGGAATTTGGATTTTTAATTTTAGGATTTTTTAAAATCTATACCGCAACATCGTACTCACGAAGTGCATTGTTTAAAGAAGTTTTTAAATCTGTAGACGGTTTGCGAGTTCCTATAATCAATGCGCAAGGAACTTGATATTCTCCTGCAGCAAATTTCTTAGTGTAGCTTCCAGGAATAACTACAGAACGAGCAGGCACATAACCTTTCATTTCAACTGGCTCATCACCTGTAACGTCGATAATTTTAGTAGATGCTGTCAGACATACATTAGCTCCAAGAACGGCTTCTTTACCAACATGAACACCTTCAACAACAATACAGCGAGAACCGATAAAAGCCCCGTCTTCAATAATTACTGGAGCAGCTTGCAATGGCTCAAGAACACCGCCAATACCAACACCACCGCTTAAGTGCACGTTTTTACCAATTTGAGCACAGCTTCCTACAGTTGCCCAAGTGTCAACCATTGTTCCTTCATCTACATACGCTCCAATGTTTACGTAGCTTGGCATTAAGATTACACCGCTTGAGATGTATGCGCCATAGCGAGCAACAGCATTTGGCACCACACGAATTCCTTTTTCAGCATAATTTCTTTTTAGCAACATTTTATCATGGTACTCAAAAATACCAGATTCCCATGTTTCCATTTTCTGAATCGGGAAATACATTACAACTGCTTTCTTAACCCATTCGTTTACCTGCCATTTGTCACCAACTGGTTCAGCAACACGTAATTTTCCTGCGTCTACCAATTCGATCACTTCTCTAATGGCATCAGTAGTTGTAGTTTCTTGCAATAAAGCTCTGTTTTCCCAAGCTTGTTCAATTATAGTCTGTAAAGAATTCATACGTTTAATTTTTTGGCAAAGATAACGTATTTGTAGAAATGCAAAAAAGCAAAACAGCCTGAAAATGTTACAAATTTAACTTTTTGTTTCTTATTTGTAGAAATGGATAAAATGCATAAGGGTTTTTAATTAATATAACTACCATTAAAGGTTTTTTTATATCATAATATGACAAAAGTCAGGATTTCTGTTTTTTCTTCACTTTAATTTCGCACTGTTGATCAACACACCATTCCATAAATAAAATCATATAAGCAGTAAAATATGAATCAAGAAAATCACCTTCAAAACAGAGTTATTATAGACAAAGAAGTAAGCTGGGATAAAACTCAGGTTATCATGAGTAAAACAAATGCATATGGCATTATAGAATATGCCAACGAAGTGTTTGTAGATGTTTGTGGTTATGAAGACTATGAATTAATGGGACAGCCTCATAATATCATACGTCACCCGGATATGCCAAAAGTAATCTTTAAAGTGCTTTGGGAAAATCTTAAAAATGGGAAAAACTTCCATGCTATTGTAAAAAACCTTGCAAAATCGGGAAGATACTATTGGGTAATTACAGATTTTGAAATTGCTCGAGACGAAAACGACGTTATTGTAAATTATTTCGGAAGAAGACAAGCAGTGCCGCAAGAAGTAATTGCGATGCACATTGAACCTTTGTATAAAAAATTATTGCAGATCGAAGCAGCAAGCGGAGTAGAATTTAGCGAAAAGTACTTGATCGGATTCTTAGAAGAGAGAAAGAGGACTTACGTCGAATATATTAAGGAGCTGATTTACGAGCATGAAAAGTCACAATCTAAGTTTGCTAATTATTCTGAAGAAGAGGATGGAGGAGAGGAAGAAGAACACAGAGGTTTTTTCAGCCGTTTGTTCGGAAGATAAATTGAGTTATTTTTTAGGTTTGAATATTTGGATAAAAGTCCGTCTTGAGTTTTCAGGGCGGATTTTTTTATTTCTTGATTTAAGAAAGCTCGAGGGGAATATTAAATTAAGTGATTGTTCAGTACAATATAATAGGTTGAAAAGGTTTATATTTGTATTGTAAAATGAAAGCGTTATGGAAGCAATTAGATTAGAATTTCTGCCAGAAATCAGAGAGAAAGTGCTTAAGTTATTAAGTGAGTTTTCTCCTAGCGAATTGACAATTATAGAAGAAGATTCTGATTTTGAAAATGATAAAAGTAAAGTGCAGGCAGCTTATGCTAAATTAAAAAGTGGCAATGAAAAGTTGTATTCAATTGATGAAGTAGATTCAATTTTAGACGATACATTTTCTCAATATGACAATTAGAATTTCGAATGAATTTTTAAAATTATTAAAAGAACAAGTTCATTATATTTATAAAGATAAACCTAAAGCAGCGCTAAAGTTTAGGAAAGATTTGCTTAGAAATATTAAAAAAGATTTAAAACATCCCTTTCTTTTTAAAAAATCAAGATATTTTGATAATGAAAACATTAGGGATTATGTTTTTAAAGGTTACGTTTCTGTTTATGAGATTAATATCGATAAAAACATTGTTTTTATTTTCGGTTTTATAAAATATAGAGACTCCATTTAAAGATTAAAATTTCACTTTTTAATCTTTATATAAAAACTTCACACCATGCCAAGAATCCTTTCCATAGATTACGGACAAAAACGCACAGGAATTGCAGTGACAGACGAAATGCAGATTATTGCTTCGGGCTTAACCACAATTCCGACCCATACTTTGATTGACTTTTTGAAAGATTATTTTGCTAAAGAAAAAGTTGAAGCGGTTTTGATTGGCGAACCAAAACAAATGAACGGCCAGCCATCTGAAAGTGCTTCTGTGATTAATGGTTTTGCAAAGCATTTTTCGAATATCTTTCCAGATATGAAAGTGATTCGCGTTGACGAGCGTTTTACTTCAAAAATGGCATTTCAAACCATGATCGACAGCGGTTTAAGTAAAAAACAGCGTCAGAATAAAGGTTTAATAGACGAAATTTCCGCCACAATTTTGCTTCAAGATTATCTTTCCGCAAAAAAATAGCGCTGTTCACCGTATTTTTTATTTATAATTTAATGGTTTTTAGAAAATCCTAACTTTTATCATCTAAAAATTAGTTTTTTTTTGCAATTAAAAAAGTACCTTTGCACTTTAAATAAAAATACTGTTATGCCTGACGAAACCATACGTTCAAATAGTGATGTAGTACTCATTGGCGCTGGAATAATGAGTGCCACTCTCGGAGTAATTTTGAAAGAATTACAACCAGATATAAAAATTGAAATTTACGAAAGATTAGATGTTGCTGCAGCAGAAAGCTCTGATGCTTGGAATAATGCAGGAACTGGACACTCTGCTTTTTGTGAACTAAATTATACTCCAGAAAAGGCAGACGGAAGCATAGATCCTAAAAAAGCAATAAGCATAGCAGAATCATTTGAGATTTCTCGCCAGTTTTGGTCTTACTTAGTACAGCAGAATAAAGTGCCGTCTCCGGATAATTTTATTAAAAGCGTGCCTCATATGAGTTTTGTGTGGGGAGATAAAAACGTAAATTATTTAAAAAAGAGGTTTGAAGCGCTTCAAAGCAACCCAATCTTTGCTGACATGACTTTTAGCACCGATTTTGAACAGCTTCAAAAATGGATGCCATTAGTTATGGAAGGAAGAACTGCTGACGAAAAATTAGCAGCAACACATATGGAAATTGGTACCGATGTTAATTTTGGTGCTTTAACAAGAAGTATGTTTAATTATTTAGAAAAACTAGACGGCGTTTCTCTGTTCTTCAATCACGAAGTTAAAAAGCTAAAACAGCGCGAAGACAAATCTTGGAGAATTAAAATTAAAGATTTATCGACAGGAAAAACTCGTAAAGCTTATACAAAATTTGTGTTTATTGGTGCAGGAGGGGGTTCTCTTCCTTTATTGGAAAAAGCCAATGTTCCAGAAGGAAATGGATATGGAGGTTTCCCTGTAAGCGGGCAATGGCTGAAATGCACCAACCCAGAAGTAATCGCAAAACACCAGGCAAAAGTGTACGGAAAAGCAAGTGTTGGAGCTCCTCCAATGTCTGTTCCGCATATAGATACACGTGTAATTGATGGAGAAAAAGCGCTTCTTTTTGGACCATTTGCAGGATTCTCAACGCGTTTCCTTAAAAACGGTTCTTATTTAGATTTGCCAATGTCTATTAAGCCTAATAACTTAATTCCGATGCTTGCTGCAGGATATCATAATATTCCATTAACGAAATATTTGATCGAGCAAGTGCGTCAGTCTCCAAAAGACAGAATGAAGGCATTACGCGAATATCTTCCAACAGCTCGCTCAAAAGACTGGAAATTAGAAAAAGCAGGACAGCGTGTTCAGGTTATTAAAAAAGATGAAAAAGAAGGTGGAGTTTTAGAATTTGGTACAGAAGTGATCAATACGCACGACGGAACTTTAGCAGTTTTATTAGGTGCTTCTCCAGGTGCTTCTACAGCTGTAGCAATTATGGTTGATTTGGTAAGCAGATGTTTTACTCATCAAATTAAATCGCCAGAATGGCAGGCAAAATTAAAAACAATGATTCCGTCTTACGGGCAGACGTTAAATGATAAGCCAGAGCTTTTAGAAAAATTAAGAAAACAAACAGCAGAAGTTTTAAAATTAAAGTAAGCTTCAATATTGAATATAAAAAAAACAAATCCAGATGAATTAATCTGGATTTGTTGCTTTTAAGTCGGTTGTGTTTTTTAGAATTTTTTCTGCCAGATTGCTCATCCAGATTAATTGCTCGATTACCATTTGCGCTTCTTGCATTTTTGCCTGGCGGGTTTCTTTATCCAAATCATCATCCTCAGCCAAACGCGTAAAATGTTTGCGCTTTAATTCTTCAAATTGTAAAGTCACATCTTCTTTTTCAAAAAAAGTATCCTGTACCACAACTTCGTTTCTTAAAACAGAAATAGAATGATCCAAATTGGCTAGAATAGTTTTAATGATATAATTAAAAGAATCTGATGCAGAAGTAGTCTGATGCGACTGAATATAAGTTGACAACGATGCTAAAGCAGATAACAGAGAATGATTTAAAACTACTAGTTTGTTTACCAAAGGCATTGTTTTTTGCTTTGATTTTGGTTCCTGCATCATACGCTGAAAAGAGGTCATTAAATTTCCTATTTCGACAAAAGCGTTTTTTCGTGCTAAACGATACGAAGTAGGAACTTCTCCTTTTTTATTATAAAAATCTGCAATTTCTTTTAGGTAATTTCTATTGGCCCGAATGGTATTCTCAATATGAATGGGCGTATTGATAAATTCCCAAGCTGGCCATAAAAACTGATTGGCAATAAAAGCCAAAATTGCTCCAGCAAGCGAATCTAATATTCTGTATTGAATTACCTCATTCACATCAGGAGTCAGAATTCCGTAGATAAAAACGACATACATCGTAACAAATGTTGCACTGATCTTATAATTGATTTGGGTAAATGAAATTCCCAAAAGCATACATATAATAGAGAAAATACTCAGCGCTACGTGATTTTGAATAACAGATACAATTCCAAAAGCAATAATCCCTCCCAGAACAGTACCGAACATTCTGTTGTAGGAGCGCTCTTTTGTCAGTCCATAACCAGGGCGCATAATTACGACAATCGTGAGCAGGATCCAATACACATTTTGGAATGGCAAAACTTGTCCGAGAAAAAAACCGATCAAAATGGTAATGGTCAATCGTATCGAATGCCTGAAAATGGAAGATGAATAGCTTAAGTTTTCAATTAAAGTTCTAAGCGGATAATATTGTGGCGTAAGAAATTTTTCGAGCTCCTTATCTTTGTCTTTCAATTTATAAGACTGCATTGCTAAAGAAAGCGCTCGCTGTATCGTTTTTATTTTGCCAACCTGATTTTTAGCATATTTCAGCATATTGGTCAGCATAAGTACGCCTTCTGCGGCTTCTTCTTTTCCTAAAGTTTTTTCATAATCAAATATGGCAAACTCTAGAGCATCCAATTCATTTTTCAAATCATGCTTGTCAACATAGGTGCTAATGTGATTAACGTTTTTGGATAGCTTTTTGAGCGTCGAAGCCAGTTTGTAGGCAACATTTTGATACGTTCTTAAAACGTCAGGATGTTTAGCAAATTTTTGATGAAGTTTGCTATGATCAAAAGAAGTGTATAGTGCCAATTCTTGAATTTCAACCAGCGTAATAAAAACCAAAAGCATTTTTCGGTTCTGGCTTGTAGTTCCAGATGTGTTTTGGTTTCCAATCAGCATTTTTCTTAAATCTTCATGAATAAGATTCAATTCTACCTGTACAGCCAGCTGTTTTTCTATAATTGTCTGTCTTTTGGCTTCAGGACTCCACAAATCGCCTCTTAATTTGAGATATTTGGCAGTAAGTTTTATTCCCTCGGCAATTTGCAATTCCACATATTTATATGGCTGTACAAAATGAAAAACCAGAGACACTATTAAATATAGGATACCTCCAATAAAAATAAAACCTGAGTATTCAAAAGCCTCCCAGCCTTCGTGCAAATGACCAAAAGATAGAGAAATGGATAATAAGGCAGAGAAAGATATTAAAGTGGCTCGCTGTCCGTAAACTGAAATCATAGAACATAAAAACAGAAGAAAGCCTAAAAAAATATAAAATAGAAAAGGAAACGGATAAACGAGATTCACCAAAAGATTTACGCCCGAAACAATAAAAGAAGCCGCAATTAATCCTTTTATTTTATGGCTGAGAGAACTCGGAATATCGCTGGGATAGGTATAAAAAGCGCCAAGTGCAATAGTAAAACCTATTTCAAAATGACCTAAAAAATTTAAAACTAAAACAGGAACAACAGAAGCAATAGTTACTTTAGAGGCATTTAGAAAGGAAGTACTGTTGGTAAATTTCGAAATCTTATCAATCATAAAAAGAGGTTTACTAACAAAGGTAAGAATTGTAGGAGTGATTTTGGCATAATTATAGATGAGTTTTTTGAGTAGCTTGTAAAAAATACGATATAATGTAGCATAAGAATTATTCATTGACTATTTTTTACTATTTTTGCCAGCTGAAATATCAGAACTTAAATTCTGATTTTGCAGCACATTAAAACATAAATAAAAACAAATGATTTTACCAATTGTAGGATACGGTGATCCTGTTTTAAGAAAAGTAGGGCAGGATATTACACCAGAATATCCAAACCTAAAAGAAACGATCGCAAATATGTACGAGACGATGTACAATGCGTATGGAGTTGGACTTGCAGCACCGCAGGTTGGACTGCCAATTCGTTTGTTTGTGATAGATACAACGCCTTTTAGTGATGATGAGGATCTTCCTTCAGAGGAGCAAAAAGATTTAGATGGCTTTAAGAAGACTTTTATCAATGCTAAAATCGTTAAAGAAGAAGGAGAAGAGTGGGGATTTAATGAAGGCTGTTTGAGTATTCCTGATGTGCGTGAAGACGTTTACAGAAAACCAACCGTTACAATCGAATATTGTGAAGAAGATTTTGTAATGAAAACGGAAGTATTCGACGGATTAATCGCAAGAGTTATTCAGCATGAATACGACCACATTGAAGGAATCTTGTTTACAGATAAAATATCATCTCTAAAAAAGCGTTTGATCCAAAAGAAATTGAAAAATATTACTGAAGGTAAAACATCTCAGGAATATAGAATGAAATTTTACGCAGCTAAAAAAGCAAGATAAGTTTTCTAAATGCTTAGAAACAAAAAATAAATAAAATTCTTAATACTAATTTTAATAAAAATGAATTTAACGAAAATTTTAGCCATTTCAGGAAAACCAGGTTTATACGAATTAAAAGTACAAACTCGTACAGGTTTTGTGGCGGAATCATTAATTGATGGGAAGAAGATTACTGTAAATCTAAAAAGCAATGTAAGTTTATTGTCTGAAATTTCGATTTATACATATGAAGGCGAAAAACCGTTAACTGAAGTAATGCAGCAGATTGCCGTTAAAGAAAATAAAGGACAAGCGATCTCTCATAAAGAAGATAACGCTACTCTGTCTGCTTATTTTAAACAAATTCTTCCTGATTACGATGAAGAAAGAGTTTATCCATCAGATATCAAAAAAGTATTAAGCTGGTACAACACGCTTCAAGCAAAAGGTTTGGTTACAGATTTGGCTCCTGCAGCTGAAGAACCAAAAGAAGAAGCTCCAGTTGCTGCTGAAAAACCTAAAAAAGCTCCAGCAGCTAAAAAAGCAAAAGCTAAAAAAGAAGAATAGTCTTTTTTCTTTAAACATAAAATAATCCTGTTAAGATGTTTTCTTGACAGGATTTTTTAATTTTACAAAATCGAGTTTAAATCAAAAGAAACTTCAAAATGAGTAGAGAAAACCAGTTAAAAGCATTTGAAAGATTATTAAATATCATGGATGAACTTCGTGAACAATGTCCGTGGGATAAAAAGCAGACCCTTCAGACGTTAAGGCATTTAACAATCGAAGAGACCTACGAGCTGGGAGATGCTATTTTGGATAATGATTTAAATGAAGTTAAAAAAGAATTAGGAGACTTACTCCTTCATATTGTTTTTTATGCTAAAATAGGCAGTGAGACAAACGATTTTGACATTGCAGATGTTTGCAATGAAATCTGTGAAAAATTGATTCACCGTCACCCGCATATTTATGGAGATGTGAAGGTAGAAAATGAGGAAGAAGTAAAACAAAATTGGGAAAAACTAAAGCTCAAAGAAGGCAAGAAATCGGTTTTAGAAGGCGTTCCTAGAAGTCTTCCGGCAATGGTTAAGGCGAGCCGTATTCAAGACAAAGTAAAAGGAGTAGGGTTTGATTGGGAAGAACCTCATCAGGTTTGGGATAAAGTGCAAGAAGAATTGCAGGAATTGGAAGACGAAGTAAAAACAGGAGATCAGGATAAAATTGAAGACGAGTTTGGAGATGTCTTGTTTTCTATGATTAATTACGCTCGATTTTTGAATGTAAACCCAGAAGATGCGTTAGAAAGAACCAATAAAAAGTTTATAAAACGTTTTCAGTACTTGGAAAGCAAAGCAAACGAATTAGGAAAGCCATTAATGGATATGACCCTTACAGAAATGGATGTTTTCTGGAATGAAGCTAAGAAACTCTAGTTGTCGGCCAATTTCTTTAAAGCGCGAACATCTTTAAGCATAATTTTTTTACCGACTAATTCTATTAATCCCAGTTTGTTAAAATCAGATAATAGACGAATACAGCTTTCTGTTGCCGTGCCAATAATGCCGGCTAGCTCTTCTCTTGTTAGCTGTACTTTAAGTGTTTTATCGGTGTCTTCGCCAAATTCATCGTGCAGGTGCAGCAAAGTTTCGGCAAGCCTCTGCTTAACCGTTTTTTGAACTAAGGCAATTTTTTCGTTCTCAGATTCCTTTAAATCTTCGCAGACAGACTGCATCATATTTAAAGAAAACTGATTGTTATTATTAAAGAAATTGATGATTTCAGTTTTAGGAATAAAACAAACTTCCATGTCGGCAATTGCTTTTGCAGTCAAATTTGCAGGCTCATTGCTAATCATAGAACGCTGTCCAAGAAGTTCGCCAGATTTTACCAATTTTACAATTTGGTCTTTTCCGTTTGCACTCAGTTTTGAAAGTTTTCCAACACCGTCTTTTACGCAGAAAACACCATTGGTTACTTCGCCTTCTTCAAAAAGAGCTTCACCTTTTTTAATTTTGTAAGTTGTTTTACTGCTGGCTAATTTAATAACTTCTTCTTTATTAAGGGCTTTTAATGAGCTTAGCTGGCGTACAATGCATTGATCACATTTACTCATGACAATATTTGTTTGCTGCAAAAATAAGGATATTTAGGGGTTTTAACCATCATTATAAGGTAAATTTATTATAAATTAGGGTCAGCGCTCTTTTGAGCTTTTTATTTTATAAATTTAGTATTCCAATTTCAAAATAATATGACAATTATCATCTTAATAATTGTGCTTTAATTGGAAATTTGTGACAAATAAAAACAAGTTTATGAGGGAGCAAAGCTGTTTTCATTGTGGTTTGACTATTGAACAAAATGAAGAAATTGATTTTGATGATAAAAAGTTTTGTTGTACTGGCTGTAAAACAGTTTACGAAATTTTCAGTAGCAACGACCTGACATCTTATTATGATTTTGAAAAGTCTCCTGGAGCCACACCGCAAGATATCAAAGGGAAATATGATTTTTTGGACAATGAAGCTATATTGGCAAAGGTTTTGGAATTTCAGGAAGGAAACACTTCAATTGCTTCGTTGAATATTCCGCATATCCATTGCAGTTCTTGCATCTGGATTTTAGAAAACCTAAATCGTCTTCAGCCCGGAATTAGCATTTCTCAAGTTAATTTTCACGAAAAGAAAGTTAGAATTACCTTTAATTCTGATGTGGTCTCTTTAAAAGAAATCGTATATCTCTTAAGTTCGATAGGCTATGAGCCCTATATTAGTTTAGAAAATTATGGAACTGCAAAAGCAAAAGTAGACAGAAGTCTAACCTATAAATTGGGTGTTGCTTTTTTTTGCTTTGGGAATATTATGCTGCTTTCATTTCCAGAATATTTCGAAATGAAAGAATTCTGGCTCGATAGCTACAAACCGTTTTTCAGACTGCTTATTTTTCTTTTAGCCTTACCAAGCTTCTTGTATTCGGCAAGCGGATATTATGTTTCTGCGTATCATAGTATTAAAACCAGAATGCTCAATATTGATATTCCGATCGCTTTAGGAATTATCGTGATGTTTGTGCGCAGCACCTATGATATGGTCATGGATCACGGTCCTGGTTTTTTTGACAGTTTGGCCAGTTTAGTATTCTTTATGCTTCTCGGTAAAATGTTTCAAACTAAAACTTATAGTTTTTTAAGTTTCGAAAGAGATTTTAAATCCTATTTCCCGATTGCCGTTACAAAAATCAATAAAAATGCATCAGAAGAAAATGTTGCGATTTATGACGTATTAAAGGGAGACCGATTGCTAATAAGAAATCAGGAGCTTATTCCTGTTGACGGAATTCTCATTAGCGAAAGCGCAGAAATTGATTATAGTTTTGTTACTGGAGAGGCGGTGCCAATTACCAAGAAATCTGGAGATAAAGTCTTTGCAGGAGGAAAACAGATTGGTAAAGTCATAGAAATGGAAGTGTTGAATTCTGTTTCTCAAAGTTACTTAACCCAATTATGGAGCAACGAAATTTTTCAGAAAAAAGTAGACCAAAAACACAAAACCATAACAGATGCAATAAGTCGATATTTTACCCCCATTTTATTGCTCATTGCATTTGCTGGTTTTGGCTATTGGATTTTTATAGATGCCAATATTGCTTTTAACGTTTTTACGGCAGTATTGATCGTTGCTTGTCCGTGCGCATTGGCTCTAACTGCTCCTTTTACTTTTGGAAACATATTGCGAATTTTGGGCAAAAAGAAATTTTATTTAAAAAATGCTATTGTAATTGAGCAGCTTGCCAAAGTTGATACTATTGTTTTTGATAAAACAGGAACCATTACAACCAACAAAAAATCTAATATAATGTATGAAGGAAACCCTATTTCAGATTCAGATATTGTATTGATTAAAAATGTATTGAGAGGCTCAAATCATCCGTTAAGCCGAATGCTTTATGATTTTCTGCCTGAAGCAAAACGCATCAATATAGAAGACTTTCAGGAAATTACAGGAAAAGGAATTTTGGCAATTGCTGAAAATAAAGAAATTAAAGTTGGTTCTGGACAATTCGTAGATGATATAGTTGCAGATGGTTCGGAAATTGAAAAAACAGCATTACACATTAAGATAGGAGGCATTTATTTTGGAAAATTTACTTTCCAGAATCAATATCGAGAAGGTTTAGAAGCGCTTTTTGCAAAGCTGAGCAAAGATTACCAAATCAAAGTGCTCTCTGGCGATAATGATGGCGAAAGATTAAATTTAGAAGCCATTTTGCCAAAAGGCACCGAATTGATATTCAATCAAAAGCCAGAGCAAAAGCTCGAATATATAAAAAAGCTTCAGGAAAAAGGACAAAATGTAATGATGGTCGGTGATGGACTCAATGATGCTGGAGCGCTCGCTCAAAGTAATGTTGGGGTTTCCATATCTGAAAATGTGAATGTCTTTTCGCCTGCTTGTGATGCAATCTTAGACGCAGCAGAATTTTCGCGCCTCAATTACTTTTTAAAACTTTCCCATAAAGCCATTTTGATCATAAAAATGAGTTTTGCTTTGTCATTGCTTTATAACGTTGTTGGGCTTGCTTTTGCGGTTACAGGAAATCTTCTTCCGCTGGTTGCTGCGATCATCATGCCATTGAGTACAATTACCATTGTGAGTTTTGTGACTTTTATGTCTAACTATTTCAGTAACAGAAATTTAGAATGATTATAAATTATTTAAAGAATATATTTTATTAAATTTAACATATTCTTTTCTCTATGATAATTATCATATTTTATGCGCCCTTAACGAAGTAATTTTGTTAATATAAATCTAAGGTATGAGTGTTATTTATCTTTTAATTTCAGTAAGTATTTTTGTGGCAATCTGTTTCTTTATTGCCTTTATTGCGGCTGTCAAATCTGGACAGTACGATGATGATTATACTCCTTCAGTCAGAATTCTTTTTGATGACGAAACAAAAATTAATTCCCAAAATAATAATTCACCAATCGAAGAAAAACAAGTATAATTATGGAAATGGAACAGTTTTATTACGACAACAAAATTGTAAAAAAATTCATTTATGCCACAATTCTTTTTGGAGTTGTAGGTATGTTAGTGGGGCTTACCCTGGCGGTAATGTACCTTTTTCCCAACCTTACAGATGGGATTTCGTGGCTGAGTTACGGACGTCTAAGACCGTTGCACACCAATGCGGTAATTTTTGCCTTTGTGGGTAATGCCTTTTTTGCCGGTATGTATTACTCGCTGCAACGATTATTAAAAGCCAGAATGTTTAGTGATTTTCTTAGCAATCTTCACTTCTGGGGGTGGCAGTTGATTATTGTGGCTGCCGCAATTACACTTCCTCTAGGTTATACTTCTTCTAAAGAATATGCAGAGTTGGAGTGGCCAATTGATATTACAATCGCTTTAATTTGGGTTGTAATGGGAATTAATATGATTGGAACCATGCTGCGTCGTAGAGAGCGTCACCTGTATGTTGCAATCTGGTTTTATCTAGCCACATTTGTAACAGTAGCGGTGTTGCATATCTTTAACAATATAGAAATTCCAGTTTCAGGTTTAAAAAGCTACTCAGTATATGCAGGTGTTCAAGATGCGCTTGTACAATGGTGGTACGGGCACAACGCGGTGGCATTCTTCCTTACAACTCCGTTCTTAGGATTAATGTATTATTTCGTTCCAAAAATAGCAAACAGACCTGTTTACTCTTATAGATTATCTATTATTCACTTTTGGTCTTTAATCTTTATATATATCTGGGCTGGGCCACACCACTTATTGTATTCTGCATTGCCAAACTGGGCTCAGAATCTTGGGGTTGCATTCTCAGTTATGCTAATTGCTCCGTCTTGGGGAGGTATGATCAACGGTCTTCTTACATTAAGAGGAGCTTGGGATAAAGTTCGTGAAGAGCCAGTTTTAAAATTCTTCGTAGTAGCAATTACAGGTTATGGTATGGCAACTTTTGAAGGGCCGATGCTATCTTTAAAAAATGTAAATGCTATTGCGCACTATACAGACTGGATCGTAGCGCACGTTCACGTAGGGGCTTTGGCTTGGAATGGTTTCATGTCGTTTGGTATTATCTATTGGCTGATTCCAAGAATGACAAAATCGGAGTTGTTCTCTAAGAAATTAGCAAACTTCCATTTCTGGATTGGCACTTTAGGTATTATCGTTTATACAATTCCATTATATGTGGCAGGTTTCCAGCAAGCATCTATGTGGAAACAGTTTAATCCAGACGGTACTTTAACTTATGGAAACTTTCTTGAAACAGTAACTGCTATTATGCCAATGTATTGGATGAGAGCTATCGGTGGTACTTTGTATCTAGTAGGAATGCTGACATTGGTTTATAATATCATTATGACAGTAAAAGCTGGTAATACAATCGAAGATGAATTGGCTCAGGCTCCAGCATTGCAAACAATAAAAAGTGGTAGATTAAGTGGAGAAAAATTCCACTCTTGGTTAGAGAGAAAACCAATTCAGCTAACTATTCTAGCTACAATTGCAATTTTAATTGGAGGTATCATTCAGATTGTTCCAACGATTATGGTAAAATCAAATATTCCTACCATTTCAAGCGTAAAACCTTATACGCCTTTAGAACTTGAAGGACGTGACTTGTATATCAGAGAAGGTTGTGTAGGATGCCACTCGCAATCAGTACGTCCATTTAGAAGTGAAGTGGAGCGTTATGGAGTTCAGTCAAAAGCAGGAGAATTTGTTTACGATCACCCATTCTTGTGGGGATCAAAACGTACAGGGCCAGACTTATTGAGAGTAGGTGGCAAATACAATGATAATTGGCATTTTAACCATATGTGGAATCCGCAAAGTACATCTGCAGGATCAATTATGCCAGGTTACAAATGGCTGTTTGATAACAAACCGATGGACATTTCATTGACTCAAAAGAAAATGCAGGCCATGATTTCATTAGGTGTGCCATATTCTCAAGAAGATGTTGCAAATGCACAGAAAACGTTAAGAGAGCAGGCAGTTAAGATAGAGAAAAGCTTAGAAAGCGATCCTGATTTTGTTAAGAGTTACGAAGACAGCCGTAAAAAAGCTGAAGCAAAAGGCGAGAAATTCATTCCGATGAACGAAAGAGAAATCGTTGCTTTGATCGCTTATATTCAAAGACTTGGTACTGATATTAAAGTAAAAGAAACTAAATAGCAGCATTATGTTTGAACAGATAAAACACAATATGGAAACGATATCGGGTATAGAAATTTACCCGATTATTTCCCTCTTAATTTTCTTCTTATTCTTCGTAGGATTAGGCATTTGGGTGTTCTCTTACAGAAAAGAAA
The DNA here is from genome assembly GCF_025252405.1 of Flavobacterium sp. TR2. Lineage (NCBI taxonomy): Bacteria > Pseudomonadati > Bacteroidota > Flavobacteriia > Flavobacteriales > Flavobacteriaceae > Flavobacterium > Flavobacterium sp. TR2. The sequence goes on from NZ_CP104307.1 coordinate 2,853,986, forward strand.
AAATTCAAGAAATGAGTAATATACCTTTAGATGAAGGACTTAGTGTAATCACAAAAGATAGATAAAAATGAAAAAGTTTTTCCCAGTATATGTTAGAGTACCGCTGATTTTCTTCATCGTATTTGCTTTGATGGAATTTTTTATAGACTCGGGCGATAAGCCGGCTTTTATAAAATATCCTATGGTATCGCTCTTTTTATTTGTCTTTTTGTTTATTCTGATTGCTATCGAAATTACGCTTAGCGCTGTAAATCGAGTGATGTATCAATTACTATCGCCTGAAGAAAAAGCACAAAGAGAACTTGAAGAAAGTTTAAGCTTTAAAGAAAGCACTTGGTTTAAAAACCTAATGCACAAATTGACTAAAACAGAGCCAATTGAAAGAGAAGCCGACTTGTTAATGGATCATGATTATGACGGAATCAAAGAGCTAGATAATAATTTGCCACCATGGTGGGTATATTTATTCTACATCTGTATCATTTTTGGAGTAATTTATGTGGTTCGTTATGATGTTTTAGGAGCCGATGATCAAGAAATGGAGCTGAAAAAAGAAATGGCGCAAGCAAAAATTGATGTTGAAGAATACATGAAAACTGCTCCAGATCTAATGGATGAAAAAACAGTTGTTCTGCTTACTGATGAACCAAGTTTAGCAGCAGGAAAAGAAATTTTTACGACCAATTGCGCTGCTTGCCACCGTGCAGATGCAGGAGGACAGATCGGACCAAACCTTACAGATGATAAATGGATTTTAGGAGGAGGAATCAAAAATCTATTCCACACCATTACAAATGGCGGTAGAGATGGAAAAGGGATGATTGCCTGGAAAGGAACCCTTAAACCAAAAGAAATACAAAAAGTGGCGAGTTATATTCTATCTCTACAAGGAAGTAATCCTAAAGATCCAAAAGAAGCAGAAGGAGAAGTTTGGGTAGACGATAGTGCCCCTAAAACCGATGCTGCTGCCGCAACCACAAAAGATACCACAGAAGTTAAAAAATAATTAGAATATCATGTCAAATTTACCAGACGAAGCTTTTAGAAATACCATTGGAACAATAGATGAAGGTGGTAAACGAAAATTTATATTTCCTAAAAAACCGTCTGGTAAATTTTATGATTATAGGAAAATTGTCAGTTATGTTTTATTGGCAATTTTATTCATAAATCCATTTATTAAGGTTAATGGGAATCAGTTCATGATGTTCAATATCTTAGAACGTCGTTTTAATATTTTTGGATTCCCTTTTTGGCCTCAGGATTTTTATCTCTTCGTAATTTCAATGCTTGTAGGCGTTGTCTTTATAATTTTGTTTACCGTAGTTTTTGGAAGGATATTTTGTGGCTGGATCTGCCCGCAGACTATTTTCTTAGAAATGGTTTTCCGTCGCATAGAATATTGGATCGATGGGGACCGAGGTTCTCAGAGTCGTTTGGCAAAACAAGAATGGAATGGCGAGAAAATTAGAAAAAGAGTTTTAAAATGGACTATATTTTTCTTAATCTCTTTCCTTATTGCTAATGTTTTCCTTGCTTACTTGGTAGGAAGCGATGCATTATTCTTAATGATTGAGCAAGGTCCAGTAAAACAAGCAAGCAATTTTATAGCACTGCTTATCTTTACGAGCGTTTTCTATTTCGTTTTTGTATGGTTTCGCGAACAAGTTTGTATTATCGCCTGTCCTTACGGAAGACTTCAAGGTGTTCTTTTAGACAATAAATCTATAAATGTTGCCTACGATTTTGTGCGTGGAGAAAAAGAAGAGGGACGTGCAAAATTCAAAAAAAATGAAGATAGAGCCTTAACCGGAAAAGGAGATTGCATCGATTGTCTTCAATGTGTTCATGTTTGCCCTATGGGAATTGACATTAGAAACGGAACACAGCTAGAATGTACAAACTGTACAGCTTGTATAGACGAATGCGATCATATTATGGAATCTGTAGGATTGCCAAAAGGTCTTATTCGATACGCTTCTGAAGACGAAATTGCCAAAAAAGAACCTTTTAAGTTTACAGCACGAATGAAAGGATATACAGCTGTTCTCTTCATTTTATTGAGTATTTTTGTTGGAATGCTGTTTTTAAGAACAGATGTTCAAGCAGTAGTTTTACGCTTGCCTGGCCAGCTGTTCCAGCATAATGGAGAAAAAATCAGTAATGTTTATACCTATAAAATTGTAAACAAAACAATGAAAGATTACAACGATATACATTTCGAATTAATTGATCAGAAAGGAGAAATTAAAAACGTTGGCAAAAAGCATTTTAAAATAGCTAAAGAAGGAATTTCTCAAGGAACATTATTTATTGAAATTGATGAAGTTTTGTTAGAAAGCGATAAGACGAAAGTAAAAATTGGAGTTTATAATGGTTCTGAACTTTTAGAAACAACAACTACAAATTTCTTAGGACCGCGAAGTTTTAATTAAAAATATAGTATTATGAAATCGCCACAAAATAGATTTTGTGAAGCAAAAACACAAAAAAAGGCGATAACATATTTGACAAATAACAAATAAAATCTACAAATATGAAATTTAATTGGGGTACAGGTATCGTCATTGCATTTGGATTGTTTATGACCTTTATTTTATATTTTGTGTTTGAAGTACAGTCAAATTCTAAATACGATAATGATTTGGTTGTCGAAGAATACTACAAACACGATACGCACTTTCAGGAAGAAATGGCAAGAATTCAAAACGCACACGATTTGCAGCACAAACCATCAATCAAATATACTGGAGAAGGTGTGGCTGTAACATTTCCTGCAGGATTTGAAAGCGACAAAGTGAAAGGAAACATTCAATTGTATAGACCTTCAAACAAAAAATTCGATTTTAACACTCAAATTGCTTTAACCAATTCAGAAATCATTATTCCGCAGAAAAAGTTAATAAAAGGACGCTGGGATGTGAATATGGAATGGCAGTATGAAGGCAAAAAATATCTCACTAAAGAGGTTATTTACGTAAATTGATAAAAAGTTAAGACAGAAAATTATATCGCCCTTGCGAGACAGGGATTATATATTAATCTCTACAAGATTTAAGGTTCCGCTAGGAGCAAAAGATTTGTAGAAAATAATATGCATTAATATGAGAATGTCCCGTAGGGACTACATATTAAATAGTTTGGTAAAATAATATAAAGACATACAAAATGTTATTCTCTGCTTTCTTTTTAGGTCTAATCAGTAGTCTGCATTGCGTTGGAATGTGCGGACCAATTGCCATGATGCTTCCTGTAGATAGGCAAAATGAAGCTAAAAAAGCTACGCAGATCATGACTTATCATTTTGGCAGATTAACAGCTTATTCAACAATCGGATTGATTTTTGGATTACTGGGAAGAGGTTTTTTTCTAGCAGGATTGCAGCAGAAAATGTCAATAATTATTGGTGTAATCATGATTGTTGCAGTTTTAATACCAGAGAAAAAATTTGCCCAATACAATTTTTCTAAACCTGTTTATAAAATCATTTCTAAAATTAAATCGAATCTGGGAAGTCAGTTTAAAAACAAAAGCTATAAATCGCTGTTTACAATTGGTCTTCTAAACGGATTTCTGCCATGCGGAATGGTTTATGTAGCTTTGTTTGGAGCAATTGCAATGCAAAGTGCTAGTCTTGGCGTACTTTATATGCTTTTATTCGGAATTGGAACCATACCATTAATGACAGTTGTGGTTTATGTCAACTCGTTATTAAAATTGCCTTTCAGAAATAAAATCCAAAAAGCAATTCCGTATGTAGCGGTAATAATTGGTGTTTTATTTATCCTTCGCGGATTAGGATTAGGAATTCCGTATATTTCTCCGTCGAACATGAGTTTATTTGTGCAGCAGACTCCAAACTGCCACTAGAAAAAGCTTATCTCTTTAATTAAAAAAAAATATTTCAACACATAGAAACATTCCCAAAGAATATTTCTATGCATTAAAAAATATACTAAGAGTTTAATCTCAATTTAAATCATACAGTCATCGAAAACAGATTTGTTTCCGGTGACTTTCTTTTTAGATGCAAGTCAAATGCCATACAGATGTTGCGGACAAAAGGTCTTCCAGCTTCGGTAATCTTGATTTTATGGTCTTCAATGATAATTAAGCTATCGTTTTCTAATTCTTCTAGAGCAGTTAATACTTCAGGAAGTTCGGCAAAATTTAAAGATTCTCCAGCCCAGGAAGTTTCTAGTTCGCAGGTTAAATTCAAAATGTGTTTTCTAATAATAAGATCTTCATTGTTTAAAATATGGCCTTTTACAACAGGAAGTTTGTCAGATGCTAAAATCTCGTAATATTCTTCTAGACTTTTGGTGTTTTGAGCAAAACTATACCAGCTGTCGCTTATTGAAGAAACACCTAAGCCAATCATAACTTGAGTCTTGGAAGCGCTGTAGCCCATAAAATTTCTATGCAGTTTTCCATTATGTGCGGCTTTGTATAAGCTGTCATCAGCTAACGCGAAATGATCCATACCAATTTCGTGATAACCATTTTGAATGAGAAGTTTTTTGCCAATTTCGTACAGTTTTCTCTTTTCTGCATCTTTTGGCAGGTTCTCGTCATTAAATCCACGTTGTCCATTTCCTTTTATCCAAGGCACGTGCGCATAGCTGTAAAAAGCTAATCTATCTGGTTTTAGAGAATTAGTTTTCTCTACCGTATCAACCACATCTTCAATAGTTTGAAATGGAAGTCCAAAAATAATGTCATGTCCAATTGAAGTGTAGCCAATTTCTTTTGCCCAAAAAGTCACTTTGGCAACATTATGAAAAGGCTGGATTCTATTGATCGCTTTTTGAACTGTAGGAGCATAATCTTGCACGCCAAAACTCACTCGGCGAAAGCCTAAATCGTATAATTTTTTGAGCTGTTCGTGAGTAGTGTTGTTTGGGTGTCCTTCAAAACTAAATTCGTGATTTTCTGCCTTTACAGCATAATTAAAAATTCCATTAATAAGACATTCTAAATTTTCTTTTGAAAAGAATGTTGGAGTTCCGCCACCTAAATGAATCTCTTTGATTACAGGTTTTTCGGGAAGCAGATCACAATACATTTTCCATTCTTTCAGAACTGCCTGAATGTATTTTTCTTCTACTGAGTGATTTTTTGTAATGCGCTTGTTGCATCCGCAGAAAGTACACATACTTTCACAAAAAGGCAGGTGGATGTATAAACTTATCCCGTTTTTTGAATTGCTTTCAGAAAATGATTGCCTTAAAGTAGTAATCCATTTTTCGGATGTAAAGTCAGCTTCATTCCAATATGGAACTGTCGGGTAACTAGTGTATCTTGGACCTGGGACATTGTACTTTTGAGTCAAAGAAAGTTTCATAATGACGGATTTAGTTTACATCAAAATTAAAAGTTCAAGCCTAGACATAAAATGACAAATGTCATGTAAAGAGCAAAAAAAAGAGGCCTAAAATAGAACCTCTTTTCTGAATTAAATAACTAACGTGATATAGAATCTTGGATGATTTTAAGCCATTTTTTCGCAAACTGATGATCTTGATAGACGCTAATCTGTTTGATGCGGTCATCGTCAAAATCATAGAATGGAATTATTATTTTTTTGCCAGTTTCTTTTTCCTGAAAATCAAAGTCAATTTTAACAATAGTGTCAGAACCAGCATCTGTTGTTGGAATGAGTTTGCATGAAGCAATTGTATTTAGATCGACATATATTGATTCTTGCTGATTTGGATTGAAATTCATCAAAATAAACTTATTGCTTTTCTGATCAATTGTCAAAGTCTTATTATTGATTGATTCTGTTAAATCAAAATCCTCAGGATGGGTTGGATTGAATCTTTTTTTTATGTTTAAAATTCTCGATTTGCTTGCTGCAGATGAACGTGCAGAAAAATATATTGGGATAGCAACAATAATTAAAATCACAATTCCCATTATTGTGGTAGTAGTTTCCATAATGTTTTAATATAATAAATAAATGATATGCAAAACAGTTCTCGGTTTGAAAACAGTTCAGTGCTTGCAGAAGAATAAATCTTCTAATGAAAAATCAAGTATTTATTTACCAGAAAAAATGGAAAGCATAGAGTATGACTAAAACTTTTTTACTTTGAGTTGTAAAGAGTTTAGTATATGCTGTAGTAAATGCAACAGTTTGATGCTGCGGGATTAGCGGTAAAAGATTGTCAAAACATTTAATTATTCCAGTAGGATTTGTTTTGATATTTGCCGCAAACTGATAACTCCCTTGAGGCTGTATAAATGCAGACGAATCGGGAATATCTTTGCAGAAGTTGCTATCGGATTTTTCCGTTTCAATTACACGTGCAGAAGCTTGGTCCGCCTGATAGGCAAACAGTCCTGCAAGTATAAGCGTAATAAGAATAACGGTTTTACGAATCCAATTCATGTCGGCGAATTTAAGTCATAAAACGCAATTAAAGAAATTTTATAGAATTAATTAACACTCAAAAAAAGTCCTCAACGTAATTGAGGACTTATGAGCTTATTGTTGCATTTTAAAATAATAATCTGCCGAGTGTTTGCCGCTTCCATAAAATAAGAAGAATATGCAGACTAATAAAACTATTATAGCTAAAACTAAACTTTCAGAGTGCATTCTTCCCATAGAATTGACAAGAACAGCACCAAATAAAATGGGTAATTGAGCAGCGATTGCCCATCTGGTCAAAAGCCCAAAAATAATCATTATACCACCAATCATGTGGGCTGGAGCAATGTAATGCAGCATAAACATACCTCCTCCAAACTTATCAATCGGGGAAATCAAATCATGCAGGTATTGAACATTGGTGACGAAAGAGACACCTTTCATAAATAAAAATCCACCCAAAACAATACGTACTAAATCAACTGGTAAATAAGTGTGCGAATTTGCCCATTTATTCAAACTTTTTACATTTTCCATGATGTTGTGTGATTAAAAATTATAATACTAAGTTACTAATTTTTAATCAGATATTTATTTTTAACACCTTGAAAATAAGTTTTTTGCTTTTTATTTAACGTCTTGTTGAGAATTCTTAAATCGCTACACTTGAATGACTCCCAAATTGAACGGTTTTTGAATAGGAGCGTGGTTGGCAGCTTCAATACCGATAGAAATCCAATTACGCGTTTCTAACGGGTCGATGATGGCATCTGTCCAAAGTCTCGATGCGGCATAATAAGGAGAAGTCTGCGCGTCGTAACGGGCTTTTATTTTATCGAATAATTCAGCTTCTTTTGCTTCATCGACAGTTTCTCCTTTTGCTTTAAGAGAAGAAGCTTCAATTTGCGCTAATACTTTTGCAGCCTGAGTTCCGCCCATTACAGCCAGTTCGGCACTTGGCCAAGCAAATATTAATCTTGGGTCATAGGCTTTTCCGCACATGGCGTAATTCCCTGCTCCATATGAATTTCCGACAATAACTGTGAATTTTGGAACAACAGAATTACTCACCGCATTTACCATTTTGGCGCCATCTTTTATAATGCCGCCATGTTCTGATTTTGAACCAACCATAAAGCCCGTAACGTCTTGTAAAAATACCAACGGAATTTTTTTCTGATTGCAGTTGGCAATAAAACGGGTAGCTTTGTCGGCACTGTCAGAGTAGATGACACCGCCAAACTGCATTTCGCCTTTTTTGGTTTTTACCACTTTTCTCTGATTGGCTACAATTCCTATAGCCCAGCCGTCTATTCTAGCATAGCCTGTAATAAGAGATTGTCCATAACCATCTTTGTAAGCTTCAAATTCTGAATTATCGACCAAACGTTTGATGATTTCCATCATGTCATATTGCTCAGTTCTTGCTTTTGGAAGAATGCCATAAATCTCATTTGGATCTAATGCAGGTTTTTCAGCTTTAATTCTGCTGTAGCCAGCTTTATCAAAATCGCCAATTTTATCTACAATATTTTTAATTTTATCTAAAGCATCTTTATCGTCTTTAGCTTTATAATCGGTAACGCCAGAAATTTCGCAGTGCGTTGTGGCGCCGCCCAAAGTTTCGTTGTCAATTGTTTCTCCAATGGCTGCTTTTACCAGATAACTTCCAGCAAGGAAAATACTTCCTGTTTTGTCAACGATTAAAGCTTCATCACTCATAATTGGAAGGTACGCACCACCGGCAACGCAGCTTCCCATTACAGCAGCAATTTGAGTAATTCCCATACTGCTCATTTGGGCGTTGTTTCTAAAAATGCGGCCGAAATGCTCTTTATCTGGAAAAATTTCATCCTGCATTGGCAGATACACTCCTGCGCTATCCACAAGATAGATGATTGGAAGTCGGTTTTCCATTGCGATTTCCTGAGCGCGAAGGTTTTTCTTTCCTGTTATCGGAAACCAAGCACCGGCTTTTACGGTAGCATCGTTAGCCACTACAATGCATTGTTTCCCTCTGATGTAGCCAATCTTTACCACAACGCCTCCACATGGACAGCCACCGTGTTCTGGGTACATTCCTTCGCCTGCAAAACCTCCAATTTCAATACTTTTAGAATTTTCATCCAATAAATAAGCAATTCTTTCGCGAGCAGTCATTTTGCCTTCAGAATGCAGTTTTTCGATTCTTTTTTCGCCTCCGCCCAATTTGACTTTGGCAATTTTTTGTTTTAATTCGGAAAGAAGTAATTTATTGTGATCTTCGTTTTTATTGAAGTTTAAATCCATGGTAAAATATTGATTTTATAAAATAGTGTTGGCTAATTTACAAAATCAATTGAAATAATCGAGTTGCTTTGCGAATTAAGAAAAAGTATTATTGTGAAGTTGCAAAAAAACATCCGTTGGGCGGATGTTTCTTTTTTATGAGTTTTAATTTGAATTATTTTTTAGGACTGCAGACCATTTGTTTAAGCATAGCCCATTGCTTTAAAGCATCGCGAGCTTCGACGGCAGGATAACCAAGCATTGTTTTTCCCGCAGGAACATCTCCAGTGACGCCAGATCCGGCACCAATGACAGTACCATCTCCAATAGTGGTGTGGTCTTTTATAGATGCGCTTCCGCCAATTATAACTCCGTTTCCTAAAGTCACCGAACCTGCTAAGCCGCTATTTCCAGCCATTATGCAAAATTTGCCCAGCTTGCTATTATGGCCAATTTGGACCAAATTGTCAATTTTACATCCGTCTCCAACAATAGTTGAACTAAATTTTCCACGGTCAACACAGGTATTTGCGCCAATCTCAACCCTATTTCCAATTATTACATTGCCGATTTGAGGGATTTTTACAAGTCCATTTTCTTCGCAAGGGCGAAATCCAAAACCATCTGCACCAATTGTTGCATTTGGATGAATGATGCATTCGCTGCCAATATGGCAACGTTCACGAATAACGGTTCCAGACCAGATGATTGTGTTTTTTCCAATTGTACATTCGTCTAAAATGGTCACATTTGGATAAATTACTGTGTGAGCGCCAATTTCAACTTTTGGACCAATGTAGCAGCCAGCGCCAATTTTAACGCCTTCGCTAATTATAGCCGTTTCGTCTATAGTGGCTGTTTTATGAATATTGTTATGAAAGATTGGGGCGGGAGGAGCAAAAAGAGCTAAAATTTGAGACATGGCTAAATCGGCATTTTTTACTTTGATAAAAGCTCGATTTTCTCCTGGTTCAATCGAAATATCTTCATTTACAACTGCAATTGAAGCATTTGAGGCTGACCAATATTTTTCGTATTTTTTGTTTCCAATAAATGAAATCTCTGACGTTGTTGCTTTTTCTAATTGTTCTGTTGCAGTAATGCTTTGCGAAGTGCTGCCGTAAATTACGCCATTTATAACTTCATTAATTTCTTGAATTGAATAGGATCTCATTGACAATTTTAATCGACTTGGGTTATTTTTTTGCCAAATAAAATGAATTACATTTTAATTACCTAATTATTTTTTTACGTTTCTTAATAAATGTTTAAAATAATGCGGTAATTTTTACAAAATTAACATTTTGAGTATTAATTTAATGAAGTTTTTTTAATGAGCTGATTAGTAATTGCTTGTGTTCATGTTTAAAATAAATGAAAACTGAGATGGAGGAAATAAAAAAAATAATTGTTAGGCCATAGCTTACATTTATTTTGTTAAATCATTTATTTAGTGAAGATTAAAAAAAAGCGATTCATTTTAATGAACCGCTTTTTAATGAATTATTCTTTGATTTTTGATAATGAAACCGCATTGATACAGTAGCGCAAGCCGCTTGGTGGCGGTCCGTCAGGAAAAACGTGTCCTAAATGCGAATCGCAGGTATTGCAGACTACCTCAACACGAATCATTCCGTGTGATTTGTCGGCGTGATACGCAATTGCATTTTCTTTTACAGGTTGTGTGAATGATGGCCATCCTGTGCCAGACTCAAACTTTTCGCTTGCGTCAAACAATAAAGTGCCACAGCATTTGCATTCATAAATTCCTGGTTCAAATAAGCTGCACATTTCTGAGCTAAAAGATCTTTCAGTTCCTTTTAAACGCGTTACCTGAAATTCTTCAGGACTTAGAATTTGTTTCCATTCTTCCTCCGTTTTTTCCACTCTTTTGTCTGGAGTTGGATTTCCTTTATTTGTAAAATGAATTACATCTGCCCATTTTATCATAACTTTTTTCGTTTTAAAGTTTAAGGTTTCAAGTTTAAGGTTTCAAGTTTCAAGTTTCCTGAGATTGAACGCTAAAAAACTGAACACTATATACTGGCAACTATTCTTCTTCTTTCTGTCCCATCATCATCAGATAGGCTTTCAGGAAAGGATCGATATTTCCGTTCATAACGCCATCAACATCGCTGGTTTCGTAGCCTGTACGAACATCTTTAACCAATTTATAAGGCTGCATTACGTAATTACGAATCTGCGAACCCCATTCGATTTTCATTTTTCCAGCTTCAATGTCAGCACGCTGTGCTTGCTGTTTCTTTAATTCGATTTCATACAATTGAGATCGAAGCATTTGCATGGCACGCTGTCTGTTGTCTTGCTGTGACCTTGTTTCAGAACACTGAATCTGAATTCCGGTTGGTTTATGGACAAGCTGCACTTTAGTTTCAACTTTATTTACGTTTTGTCCTCCAGCGCCGCTCGAACGAGAAGTTGTAATTTCGATATCGGCAGGATTAATGTCGATTTCGATACTATCATCTACAAGCGGATACACATATACAGATACGAAAGAAGTATGACGCTTAGCGTTACTGTCAAAAGGTGAAATTCTAACCAGACGGTGAACCCCATTTTCTCCTTTTAAGTATCCGAAAGAATAATCTCCTTCAAATTCTAAAGTTACGGTTTTAATTCCGGCAACGTCACCTTCCTGAAAGTTAAGCTCTTTTATTTTATAGCCATAACTTTCTCCCCACATCATGTACATACGCATGAGCATTCCTGCCCAGTCACAGCTTTCGGTACCACCAGCACCAGCTGTAATCTGTACTACAGCGCTTAAGCTGTCTCCTTCGTCAGAAAGCATATTTTTGAATTCGATGTTTTCAATATGCGCTTGAGCAGCATTATATTGTTCATCCAATTCGTCTACAGAAAGCTCTCCTTCTTTGTAAAAATCATAAGCAAGCTGTAATTCTTCTGTAAGAGAGACTGCTTTGTCATAATCTTCAATCCATTTTTTCTTGTTTCGAAGATTTTTTACGATGTTTTCTGCTTCTTTTGGATTGTTCCAGAAATCAGGAGCAAACGTTTTTTCTTCTTCGTTCGCAATTTCGATTAGCTTGGCATCAACGTCAAAGATACCTCCTCAACGCACCAAGGCGCTCCACAATACCTTTTACTTGTTCGGCTGTTGTCATAAATTAATTACTAGGTTTTATATGTTTTTTAGAATTATTACGTTAATTTGGTCTAGAGAAACCAGCGAGTTAAATTTTATGAAAACTTGCTGAGAATAACTATAAGTAATACGTAATTTTGCATACAAAAATAAGATATAGTTTTTAGAATATGGAAATAAATTTAATCAGCGATACCATAACAAAGCCTACTTATGAGATGCTTCAGTATATGTTTAACGCTCATGTCGGCGATGATGTATACAAACAGGACCCAACGGTGATTGAATTGGAAAATAGAACAGCAGAGTTTTTTGGTATGGAAGCTGGTCTTTTCTTTCCGTCTGGAACTATGGCAAACCAGACTGCAATAAAACTGCATACACAGCCTGGAGAACAATTGATTGCTGATAAATATGCCCATGTTTACCATTATGAAGGAGGAGGTGTTTCTTTTAATAGTGGCGTTTCTTGCTGTCTATTGGATGGAAATCGAGGCATGATAACGGCAGCGCAAGTTAAAGCGGCGATAAACGATCCAGAGTTTTACCATAGTCCGCTAACAAGTTTGGTTTGTGTTGAAAATACAACCAACAAAGGCGGCGGTGCGTGTTATGAATTAGAAGATTTAAGAGAAATAAAAAAAGTTTGCGACGCCCATAATTTGAAGTTTCACTTAGATGGAGCAAGAATTTGGAATGCATTAGTGGCTAAAAGACAGAATCCTAGAGAATTTGGGGCTATTTTTGATACTATTTCGGTTTGTTTGTCTAAAGGATTAGGAGCTCCAATTGGATCTGTGCTGCTTGGAAGTAAAGCTGATATTCACAGAGCGTTGAGAATCAGAAAGATATTGGGTGGAGGAATGCGTCAAGTAGGTTATTTGGCAGCCGCTGGATTATATGCTTTGGCTCATAATATCGAAAGGCTGGCAGAAGATCACCGCAGAGCAAAAGAAATTGCAAAAATCTTAAGTACAAAACCTTGGATTGCGTCTATTGAACCCGTAGAAACAAATATCTTGATTTTTTCGCTTGCAGAAGGGTACAGCGATCAATTGCTAATAGAAAAATTAAAACAGAAAAATATATTAATAAGTTCTCTTGGACACAACAAACTTAGAATTGTAACACATTTAGATTACAAAGAAGTAATGCATACTTATGTGTTGGAAACACTTTTGAAGTTTTAGAAAAAGGTTCATAGAGGCAAAGGTGCAGAGGAACAAAGGCTAAAAAAAAGAGGATGCTTTAGCATCCTCTTTTTTTGTGAGGCAAAGAAACAAAACCTTTGCACCTTTGCATCTCAGAAACCTTTGTGCCTTATTTAAACAAATTGTCCATTCCAGGAATAGAAGGCATATCCATTCTGGCTACAGCGTCTAATTCTCTTTCGTTTACACTTGTAGCTTTTTCAATAGCTTTATTTAGCGTTACAATTAAGTAATCTTCCAATTGCTCTTTATCTTCCAAAAGAGAATCGTCAATAGAAAGAGATTTTATTTTTCTGCTTGCTGTAATAGTAACTTTTAATAATCCGTCAGCGCTTTGTTCATCAATCAAAACAGTATCTAGACGCTTTTTTGTATCTTCAATTTTTTGTTGGGTTTCTTTAAGTTTACCCATCATTCCCATTAAATCCATTTTTGTTGATCTTTTAAATTATTTCAGACAAAATTAGTATATTGCTGTGTTAATTCAATAGAATATTTTATGAAAAAATTAATTCTGTTCTGTTGGGTTTGTGCTATTTTTGCGTCTTCATATTTAAAAATTAATGCTCAATCAATGCAAAATGATATATCGGCCCCAAAGGCTAAAATAATTCCAAAGACATTAAAAAAACATAAAGAAACTAGGATTGATAACTATTTCTGGCTTAATGACAGAGAAAATCAAGAGGTGATTGACTACCTAAATCAAGAGAATGCTTATTACGAAAGTATGACCGCTCATACTCAAGATTTAAAAGACAGCCTGTTTGAAGAAATGAAAGGAAGAATTAAAGAAGATGATTCTTCTGTTCCTTATTTTTATAACGGATATTTTTATATAACTCGTTTTGAAACAGGGCAGGATTATCCAATTTTTGCTCGAAAAAAAGGAAGCCTTTCTGCAGATGAAGAAATTCTTTTTGACTGTAATGAAATGGCAAAAGGTCATGCTTATTTCAAGTTAGGCGGTTTAAGCATCAGCCCAGATAATAAATTTGCCAGTTTTGGAGTAGATAGTATTGGGAGAAGAATCTATACGATCCAGATTAAAAATTTAGAAACAGGCGAAATCTTAGCAGACAAGATAGAAAATGTTACAGGAGCCTCTGTTTGGGCAAATGATAACAATACTATTTTTTATGTGAGGCAAGATCAAGTGACATTAAGAGCTGATAAAGTTTTTAGGCATAAATTAAACACTGATTCAGAAAATGATGTTTTGGTTTATGATGAAGTTGATGATACTTTTAATGTGTCGATCAGCAAAGAAAAATCAAGAAAATATATTGTTATTGGTTCTGGAAGCACTTTGACGACTGAATACAGAATTTTGGAATCTAATAATCCCGACGGAGAATTTACGGTTTTTCAGCCACGTGTTCGCGGATTAGAATATAGCATTTCGCACTACGAAGATTCATTTTATGTTTTGACCAATAAAGATAAGGCGACCAATTTTAAATTGATGAAAACGCCAGAAGGCAAAACAGGAAAGAAAAACTGGGTAGATCTTATTCCGCATAGAGAAGATGTTTTGTTGGAAGACATCGAGATTTTTAAGAACTATTTGGTTGTTGAAGAACGCTCTAACGGATTAAATCATATTAGAATCATGCCTTGGGGCGACGAACCAGATTATTATCTTCCTTTTGGCAGCGAGACTTATAATGCATACACTACAACCAATGTTGATTTTGATACAGATATTTTGCGTTATAGCTACCAGTCATTGGCAACGCCGTCTTCTGTAATTGATTTTAATATGAAGACCAAAACCAAAGAAATCTTAAAAGAACAGCAGGTTTTAGGAGGTAAGTTTGATAAAGAGAATTATGTAGAAGAAAGAGTTTGGGCAACTGCAAGAGATGGGGTAAAAGTCCCTATTTCGATGGTTTACAGAAAAGGATTGGAGAAAAACGGTAAAAATCCGCTGTTGTTATATGCATATGGTTCGTACGGAATTACTATGGATACTTATTTTTCTTCAACAAGATTGTCGCTTCTAGACCGCGGATTTGTTTACGCGATCGCTCATATACGTGGGGGAGAAGACTTAGGGAGACAATGGTATGAGGACGGAAAACTGTTAAAAAAGAAAAATACCTTTACAGATTTCATCGATTGCTCTAAATTTGTAATAGATCAAAAGTTTACTTCTCCAGAACATCTATATGCAGAAGGAGGATCTGCTGGCGGACTTTTAATGGGAGTAATCGTAAATGAAGCTCCTGAATTATATAATGGCGTTATCGCTCAGGTGCCTTTTGTAGACGTAATTACCACAATGCTGGATGACAGTATTCCGCTTACAACTGGAGAGTATGACGAATGGGGTAACCCAAACAATAAAAAATATTACGATTATATGTTGTCGTATTCACCTTACGATAATGTAAAAGCACAGGAATATCCTAATATGTATGTGTCTACCGGATTGCATGATTCGCAGGTACAATATTGGGAGCCAGCTAAATGGGTTGCGAAATTGAGAGATTTAAAAACAAATAATAAACTTTTGTTTTTAGATACCAACATGGATGCAGGCCATGGCGGGGCTTCGGGACGTTTTGAGGCTTTAAAAGACTTAGCAAAGGAATTTAGTTTTTTATTAGATTTAGAAAAAATTAAAAGCTAATTAGAAATTTTTTGTTAAATTTGCAACCTATCAAGGTTAATTTAAAAAGGCCTTTGATTAACTATTTTTTTATGAAAGAAGAAATAACTGCTTATAATAATGTTTTAGAGTTAATAGGAAACACCCCCCTTATTAAGCTAAATAAAATTACCGAAGAGTTAGAAGGAAATTTTTACGCAAAGGTAGAAGCTTTCAACCCAGGTCATTCCTCAAAAGATAGAATAGCGTTATATATTATTGAAGAAGCCGAAAGAAAAGGAATTCTTTCTCCGGGAGATACCATTATCGAAACCACATCTGGTAATACAGGATTTAGTTTAGCAATGGTAAGCATTATTAAAGGTTACAACTGTATATTAGCCGTAAGCTCAAAATCATCTAAGGATAAAATCGATATGTTGAGAAGTTTAGGCGCCAAAGTGTATGTCTGTCCGGCTCACGTTTCTGCAGATGATGAAAGATCTTATTATAATGTGGCAAAACGTTTGCACGAAGAAACAAAAGGTTCTGTCTACATTAATCAATATTTTAACCAATTAAATATTGATGCTCATTACAACACTACAGGTCCAGAGATTTGGGAACAAACAAAAGGACAAATCACGCACTTAATTGCTTGCAGCGGAACAGGAGGGACTATCTCTGGAACTGCAAAATTCTTAAAAGAAAAAAATCCAAATATTAGAATCCTCGGAGTTGATGCTTTTGGATCTGTATTGAAAAAATACCACGAAACAAAAGAGTTTGACAGTAAAGAAATTTACCCTTATCGTATAGAAGGTCTTGGTAAAAACTTAATCCCGTCTGCTACAGATTTTGATATTATTGATAAATTCATGAAAGTAACCGACGAAGAAAGTGCCCACTCTGCAAGAGAAATCACTAGAAAAGAAGGTTTATTTGTTGGATATACTTCTGGAGCAGTAATGCAGGCTATTAAACAATATGCTGAAGAAGGCGAATTTACAAAAGACAGTAATATTATTGCCATTTTTCCAGATCATGGTTCTCGTTACATGAGTAAAGTATTCAGTGATGACTGGATGAACGAGCAAGGCTTCTTTGATAGCGTTAATGAAGAAGAAGCTCAAAAAATTGAATTCGTAAAGTAGCAATAGCACTTTTCAAAATATAAAACTCCATTCGTATTTTTCGAATGGAGTTTTTTTTATTTAGCTTTTTAGGAAATTTTATTTTTATAAAAGTAAAAAAAAATATGGGTTCGCTGAGTAAGCTGTATTTATACGTAAGAAATTATGATTTTTATTGATTATAATTTATTTATTTTGTGAAATTTATGAATTTTGGTAAATGCGTTTGCTAGTAAAATGATCAAAAAATGTTGTTTTAACGAGTTTTTAGGTCAGTTGTCGGAAATATTTTTGCTCCAAATCGTAATAATCTAGTTTTGAGGTATTAAAATAACATAGTTGTTTAATCCCTAAAATCTACTATTATGAAAAAATTACTACTAACAGTATTGTTTGTAAGTTATTTGAATGTGAACGCTCAAACACCGATTCAGGAATTTAACTTTAATGGAACTTTAAACAATACTGCAAACACGACTTCATTTATTGGTGCCAACAATTTTGTAGCTGACAGAGCAGGAGCTATAAAAGGAGCACAACGATTAAATAATAAAGCTCTAGAAGCTGTAATCGATGATTTGCCTCAAGGAAAAAGCGCCAGAACAATTAGTATCTGGGTGAAATTTAATGATATTTCAAACGCAAACTATATTTGGGGTTATGGAAATCCTCTTAATGCGCAATATTGCGGCTTATTACAGCAAGGAACAAGCACTTCTAACTCGGATTTAAGTTTAGCGGCTTGGGGAGCTTCTAATGATGTTATTGTTTCTGCGCCTCTTGAAAAGAATATTTGGTATAACTATACCATTACTTATGAAGGCACTATTTCTAAAATATATCGAGACGGCAAATTGTTGAAATATCTAGAAGGTATGACAAGATTTACTCACGGAAATATTTTTAGATTGGGCGAAATAAACACAATGGTTGGGATCAATGCTGATATAGATGATCTGAAGATTTATGATGTGGCTTTAACGCCAGATCAGGTAAAAGAGCTGTATGATAACGAAAAGGTTGCTAATTTGCCTTCTAAAGCAGTTGTGGAAAATAAAACCGTAAAAACAGCTGTTAAAGCAAAAGCAGCAAACGAAACTATTATTGCTTCGAACGAAGTTAATGGTACCCTTAAAAACGTAGAAGTTTATTCGCAGGGGCAAAAAATTGTGGGAAGTAACGCAGCAAACATAAGCGATCTGCCAGAAGGCACTTATTTATTGAAAATTACCAGTACTCCATCAAAAAAAATTACCTCAAAATAAATGGTTCTTTACTTTGTTTTTAAATGTTAGTTAGTTTTTATTGCGTAAGCAATTGGGTTTTTGGAATAGTAAGGAAAGCTTTCTGTCTTCAGAAGGCTTTTTTTAATCTAATTTCCATCCAAAAGTAGTCTGAAAAACATAATCATCTTTTGATGCGCCTTCTTTTGGCTTATTGTCATAGTTGTAGATAAATGATAGCTTGATAAAAAAGTCTAATGGCAAGTCGTATTTGGTATCTACAGAAAAATCGGTACGAATCCTTTTGCTTTCTGTTAAGCTCGGAAAGAAATTCACTTTAGACTGAATGCTAAAATCGCCAATATCATATAAATTAAGGTCACTGCCCAAAAACAACTCCAAACTTTTATTCGCTTCTGGCATTTCTGTAAAGCGCTCATGGTTAAAAGATAATCCCGAAGCAATTCCCCAGTATTTTTTGTTGCTGTGTATGAGGTATTTTCCGTAGCCTGCTTTTGAAACTATACGGATATCAATGTCTTGCTCGGTATTTTTTAAAGTTACAATCGATAGCGGAATAAAATAATCTTTTGGGAGCAAATGGATATAGCTTAAATCAGTGTCAATCCTTCTAATAGGATCGCTGTCATCTTGTACAGACTGGATCTGCTTATATGTGGCAGTTCCGTACCATTTTTTGGCAGTGTAGCCTAGATTTACATTTATAGTTAATTGCTGTAAATTTTGTGCTTTGGTTAATTTAATGCCCGCATCAAAACTAGCGTCAAGTCTGTGCCAAAAATTATTGTCTACAGGTCTTATGCCAACAATATCGCTTAGGTCAATAATGCTTTTAGTTTGGGTTTCAATATTAGTGATCTCGCATTTATCAGGAGTTTTGGTTTTTGTAATTTTTCCGTTTAGCAAACTGCCATTGGAAAGGTTGATAATATGAATCCTTTCGGAGCCAATGCTTTTAACGTGTTTCCATTCCACTTTAAAATCTTCTTTGCTGTAATCGGTTTCTATTTGTACGACACCTTTGTTCATTGTTTTTATTTCGCCAACAATGATATCGTTGTTTTTGAGTACAAGAGTATCAGAAATCTGTGCACTGATTTTTAAGAAAGATAAAAGAAAAAATAGGAGTAAGGTTTTCTTCATATTTAAGTCTATTTCTTTGATTGCCAGCTGGTACTGTTAAAGTTAGAAATAAAAATGCAAAGTCGGGTAGAATCATAAAAAAATCCTGATTTTGCGGGAATCAATCCTGTAAGCAATTAGGAGTATGGATGAAGGTTTTTTTTAAAGAATGCCATTTGCACCGTAAAGGTGTTTTTGTGAGAATTATGTATTTGTGTGTAGGAATTGTTTGGATATGCTGAATTTAAATTATAGTTTTAACAAATTTTGTAAAAATAATAAATGAAATTTTGAAATTGTAAAACTTGATTTTTACAATAAACAGCTATTTGCCTTATACCAAAACGATTCTGATAAAAGTTATGATTATGAAAAAAATATTACTCACTTTAATGTTTGTAAATTTTTTAACTGCTAATGCGCAAAATCCTGTACAGGAGTTTGGTTTCAACGGAAATTTAAATAGTACTGATAATGCTATTTCTTTTTTAGGTGCCCCAATTTTTGTAAACGACAGAATGGGAAATCCTAAAAGTGCTTTGAGACTTGCCAATAAAGCTTATCAGGCAGTAGTGGGAGAGCTTCCTCAGGATAATAAGCCCAAAACAATATCGATTTGGGTAAAATTTAATGCCGTAAATATTCCTAATTATATCTTTGGCTATGGTGCAGCAATAAACGGACAATATTTCGGATTGGTGCAGCAGCCAGTGTCTGGAAACAATGCAGATTTGAGTTTAGTAGGTTGGGGAGACGCCAATAATGTAATTGTATCAGTGCCTTTAGTAAAGGAGGTTTGGTATTTTTATAGTGTGACTTATGACGGAAATGTTTCAAAAATTTACCGAAATGGCGAATTGTTAAAAGCTGTCGAAGGAATTCAGCGTTCGGCTAAAGGATATATTTTGAATCTGGGAAAATTAAATGCCTCAACCAGTATCAATGCAGATATTGACGATTTAAGGCTGTATAGTGTTGCCATGACAGACGAACAGGTTAGGGAAGCGTATAATAGCTCGAAGCCACACGGCGTGGCAGTTGCTGAAAGTATCCCTGTTTCAAGTCCTGCGGTTTCAAATGTGCCCAAAAAGGCTGTCGCAACTCCTGTGAAAGCATCTGCACCCGCGGCAGCTCCTGTTGAAACCAACAAAAGCGGTAAAATTATTGAAGTATTTTCGCAAGGAAGACAAATAATGGGAACAAATGCTTCTAATATTACTGATTTGCCCGAAGGGACTTACTTAATCAAGGTAATCAATTCGAATAAAAAATAGCCGTAATAAAAAAGCCTTTCAGATTTTGAAAGGCTTCTGCATTATTTTTTCTTCTGCTGCCCTGGTGCGTAAGCTTTGGCACTTTGGTCCCCATTCATTTTTTTGGCTTGCCCTGGCGGTATTTTTTTACCCGATGGAGCAGGTGTGTAAGTGTGAGTGTGCGTATGCGTGCTACAGCTGATTACACTTAATACTAAGAACAAAAGAACTAGTACTACTACAGCAATTCGTGTGATTTTTGATGTCTGCATTTTAAGTTTTAAATTTAATTTGAGGTGTTGCAAATATAATCGAAATGTTGTCTTTAGAGCTATCGAACCTCAGTTTAAAATGAGTTCAAATAATGATTTAAATATTTTCTGAGAGCAATTTTCCCAAAATAAAAAAGCTCCAGTCGAGAAGATCTGGAGCTTTAAATATATTTTCAAAGAAAGACTATTCTTCTTTCATTGTATGATAAACGTTCATTACGTCATCATCTTCTTCGATTTTTTCAATCAATTTCTCAACGTCAGCAATTTGAGCCTCAGTTAATTCTTTTGTGATTTGCGGAATACGCTCAAAACCAGAAGATAAAATTTCTAGGCCTCTGTTTTCCAATTCTTTTTGCAAAGCTCCGAAACTTCCAAAAGGAGCATAGATTAAGATTCCGTCTTCGTCTTCAAAAACTTCCTCGGCACCAAAATCAATTAATTCTAATTCTAATTCTTCAGCATCGATGCCATCTTTTGCAATTCTGAAGTTGCAAGTGTGGTCAAACATAAACTCAACAGAACCTTGAGTTCCCATTGTTCCGTTACATTTATTGAAATAACTGCGGATGTTAGCTACAGTTCTATTGTTGTTATCAGAAGCAGTTTCAATTAAGATAGCAATTCCGTGAGGAGCATATCCTTCAAACAAAATTTCTTTATAGTTGGCAGTGTCTTTATTGCTTGCATTTTTAATCGCGCGCTCAACATTGTCCTTAGGCATATTAGCCGCTTTTGCATTTTGTATAACAGCTCTTAATCTAGAATTGGCGTCTGGGTTTGGTCCGCCTTCTTTAACAGCCATTACGATATCTTTACCAATTCTGGTAAATGTTTTGGCCATTGCTGACCAACGTTTCATTTTTCTTCCTTTTCTAAATTCGAACGCTCTTCCCATTTCTAATTTTTAGTTTTGTGATGCAAAAATACGGTTTTCCTAATTTTTACAAAAACAAAATTGTTCTTTTTTGTTTCAGGTTTCTGGCTTAAAATTACTCTGGTTGTGTTAAGTTTAACTGCAAAGAACGCTAAGGTTTGCGCAAAGCACGCAAGGAAATTTTAAGTTAAGCTATAAAGTAAAAAGTTCACAAAGCATACAAATAGAACTTTGCTTCCAATAGCTATCGACATTGCGGTAAAAAAAACTTAGAATCTTAGCGGCTAAAAAAAAATATTTACTTCCCGTTAAACTCATTAATGATATTTACGGCTTCGTTGAGGTACGGATTTGTTTTAAGGTTATCCATTTGATATTGGTTAATCGTTTTATCATTTGGATAAGCGCCTAAAAGAAACTGATTCACACTAGAATTGTAAACATCAAGCGGATTGTTTTCATCATTAAACGTATTGATTTCTGTCCAAAGAGCGCTTAAAGTCTTTTTCTGCGTGAAAACCGCATCCAATGTCAGCGGAATCTCAGCTTTAGGAGCATTTACAAGCTGGTCTATTTTAGAGTTGATTTTTTTAATATTATTGAAAAAGTAATTGTCTGACAATCTTGCTGAACTGTTTTTAGCAATTTTGTCGATCAAATTTCGCTTGACATACGTTTTGTATTTTAAGAAAGGCTCGATACTGTCGTTTTTTATGGCCGTCGGAAAATCGCTTTCCTTCTGATAAACATCTTCATAAAATTCAGGAAGCACCACATCTGGTTTTACGCCAATATACTGGTGGCTTTTGCCGGTAATTCTATAAAATTTATTGATTGTAATTTTTAAGAAATCCGTATTTTTTTCTTCGTCAAGCGGAAGAATGGTTTGCATTGTCGCTTTTCCAAGTGTATTGCTTCCCAGCAAAAGCGCACGATTATAATCTTGCATGATAGAAGAGAAAAATTCGCTGGCCGAGGCCGTATTGCTATTTACCAAAACTACAATTGGCCCTCTGTAAATCACTCCCTTGAAAGGATCGTTAATTACAGACTTCTCTTTTTTATTGTCAATTACAATCGAAAGAGGGCCGTAATCTACAAACATTCCAGCCAGTTTTATGGCCTCTTCCATCGAGCCTCCGCCATTGTCAATAAGATCAATAACAAGGCCTTGTATGCTGTCTCTCTGCAATTTTATCACCTCTCGAGCCACATCATCTGCGCATCCTTTTCTGCTGTTGCCGTCAAGATCTGCATAGAAGCTCGGAATTTTCACGTACCCAATTTTGCTGTCTTTGCCAATGATGAAACTAAAAACCGAATTTTCTTCATCTTTCATCATCTGTTTTTCAATATAAACATCAAAACTTTTTCCCGAATTACGTTTTAAGGTCAGCGTAATATGTTTGTTGTTTTCTGATAAAATCATAGATGATATAGATTCTAACGAAGCGCACGAAACCAAAAGCGTTTCTTTCTGATTGGAAATCGAGATAATCTGATCGCCTTTTTTTACTTGTCCTGTCTGATACGCTGGTCCGTTTGGATCTACCTCATCAATAATGATTTCGTTCTTTTCGTTGAGGTTTACCGTCATTCCAAGCGACAAATGTTCTTTTGATAAAGAAGCAACAAAACTGGTTTTAGAATCATCGCTAAAATAAGCTGTATGCGGGTCAAAATACGTGCAGAAAAAATTGTATAGTTTTTCGTCCTGTTTAGAGCTAGCATCTATCAATGTGCTAAAACGGCAAATTTCGTTGGTAAGAATTTGATTTTTTGAAACCTGCTCAATCGATTTGAAATTGGTTTTTAAAGAGTCTAAATTTTCGCTCATTTCGGCAATATTGTCCAAAATCTGGTAGCGCAATTTCTTTGTCCATACTTTTTCCAGATCTTCTTTCTTTAAATAGAAGGCAAAAGATTTTTTATAAAAGCGAATAGTGTCTTTTTTAGTGTAATCGATCGGGATGGTCTTAATTTTTTCTAGGACATTTTTAGTGCGTATTAGACCATTTACATATTTAGCTTTTATATCAGTAAGAAAACTGCAGTCATTCTTTAGGATCATATCGTCAAGATTGTAGCGATATTTCTCAGCTATTTCATCATATTCGCTCTTAAAAAAGATATTGCGAGAAGGGTCAAGTTCGTTAATTAAATTGTCAAAAACGAACACAGATAAGCTGTCATCAACGGGTTTAGGTCTAAGATGCTCTGCTTGAATAAGCGCATTTATTTTGTTTAATATTTCACAAGTTTCTGCGCTGTTTTGACCAAATGATAGTGTTGATGTCAGCAAAAAAAGGAGTAGTGAAATCTTTTTCATAAATGGAAATTCGTGGTTCATGATTAAAGTTACACTAATTTTTTTACAAAATGTAGTATTTTTAGCAAAATATCGACAACCAAAAGTATTTAAACGTTAAACGAACAATCGGTAAATAATTTAACCTGAATCTGCTTATTTTAAAGCAAAAAAAATGCGTTACAGTTGTAACGCATTTTTTAAACTATAAAGTAAAAATTATTTCTTGTAAAACGGTAATTTAACCACTTTTGCAGGAACATCATTTTTTCTGATTCTGATAAAAATATCGCTATCAACCGCACTGTTAGGAGTTGTAACGTATCCTAAACCAATTCCTTTATTCATAGAAGGAGACATAGTTCCAGAAGTCACAATTCCGATCACTGCTCCTGAACCATCAACAATTTCGTAATCATGTCTTGGCACAGCACGTTCTTGCATTTCAAAAGCAATTAATTTTCTAGCAACTCCAGCTTCTTTCTGTTTTTTAAGAGCTTCAGAATTGGTAAAATCTTTAGTAAATTTTGTGATCCATCCTAAACCAGCTTCAAGCGGAGAAGTAGTATCGTTAATATCGTTTCCGTATAGGCAGAATCCCATTTCTAGACGTAAAGTATCGCGAGCGGCAAGACCAATTGGCTTAATGCCAAAAGAAGCACCGGCTTCAAAAACCTTGTTCCAGATAGCCTCTGCATCTGCATTTTTGCAATAAATCTCAAATCCGCCAGAACCAGTGTATCCAGTTGCAGAAATGATAACATCGCTAAAACCTGCAAAATCAGCTACTTCAAAATGGTAATATGTAATTGCAGACAAATCAATAGAAGTCAAAGACTGCATAGCTTCAACTGCTTTTGGTCCTTGAATTGCCAATAAAGAATATTCGTCAGAAAGATTCTTCATTTCAACTCCCAAATCATTGTGAGACGAAATCCAGTTCCAATCTTTTTCAATATTAGAAGCATTTACAACCAGTAAATACTCTTCCTCTTTCATTTTATAAATAATCAAATCGTCAACAATTCCGCCTTCATTATTAGGAAGACAAGAATATTGAGCTCTTCCAATTGTCAAAGTCGATGCGTCGTTTGAAGTTACTTTCTGAATCAAAGCCAAAGCATTTGGACCTGTCAGCAAAAATTCACCCATGTGAGAAACGTCAAAAACGCCGACACCATTACGAACCGTTTCGTGTTCAGCATTAACGCCTTCGTAAGTAATAGGCATATTATAACCCGCAAAAGGAAGCATTTTTGCTCCTAAACCTTCATGTATGTGCGTAAGCGCAGTATTTTTCATTGTGTTGTTTTATAAAATTGTTTTGCAAATCTATTCAAAAAATATCAAATTTAAATAGCTTAAATTATAAATTTCGCAATAATTTAGAGCTATTTCCTGCTATCCGCTGTATTTCCGATAAACAAAACTACGGCTAAAAAGCCTTATTTTTCTAAATCGGGAGATGCCGCTTCTATAAGGGCTACGGCAACAGTTTCATAAGAAGATTCAGTATTTCAATTTTTTATGTAATTTTAGTATAGAATCACGCCTTTACGGTTGAGCTATGTTTATTTAAATAAGTGAAACGTCTTTCTGTGTAAAGAAAAATATGATTCTATGTGTTTAAAATTAACATCCGCTAAAGAATGAAATCGCCATATTTAATCAATAAAGAAGAAATTCAGAAATTATACAAACCTGTAAATCCTCAAACTCACAAAGGAATGCAAGGCCATGCAGTGATTATTGCAGGAAGCTACGGCAAAATAGGAGCAGGAGTGCTGGCTTCAAAATCATGCTTAAAATCAGGCTGCGGACTCGTAACGACTTTTATCCCCAAATGCGGTTATCAAATTCTTCAAATCTCCATTCCTGAAGTAATGACCGTAACCGACGAGAATACCAATTTTATAACCAATATCCATCTTCCATTGCTTCCTCAAGCTGTTGGAATCGGCCCTGGAATCGGAAAGGAACTCGGAACGCAAAAAGCTCTGTTTGAATTTTTAAGGGTTAATAAAGCTCCTTTAGTCATAGATGCCGATGCATTAAACATCATTTCAGAAAATTTGTCTTGGTTAGAATTGGTTCCCGAAGACACTATTCTAACACCTCATCCCAAAGAATTGGAGCGTTTGATTGGAAAATGGAATTCAGAATCAGAAAAATTTCAGAAAACAATCGCTTTTTCAGAAAAGTATAAAGTCATTGTAGTCATGAAAGGCGCACCGACCTATATTATAAACCGAACCTCGGTCTACGAGAACACAAGCGGAAACGCAGCGCTGGCAACCGCAGGGAGCGGAGATGTTTTAACGGGAATTCTAACCAGCCTTCTAGCGCAAGGCTACGAAGCCAAATATGCCTCAAAAATGGGTGTTTTCATTCATGGATTAACAGCCGATTTGGCTTTGCCCAAAACAGGTTACGAATCTTTTACGGCTTCTACGATTATTAAGTATTTGGGAAAAGCTTTTCTGGAATTAGAAAATTTATCAATTTGAAAATTAGATAATTTCCACCGAGCCGTTTATCCTCCTGAGCGAAGTCGAAGGATTGTCCAGTTATTTCTCAATATTTAGTTTCTTTTTCGAGCTAATCGTTATCCTTCGACTTCGCTAAGGAAGACAAAAAATGCGGATAAATCTGCTTAATCAGCAAAATCTGCGAGAGCAAAAAAATAGAATAGAAATCAGTATAATCAGCTTAATTCATTTAAATCTGCTAGAGGAATAAGACTTTGCTACTCTGCGTCTTTGCGAGCAAATTCTCTCCATTAAGATAATTTATCAATTTGAAAATTAGATAATTTCCACCGAGCCGTTTGTCCTCCTGAGCGAAGTCGAAGGATAGCCAGTTATTCCTCAAAGTTTAGTTTCTTTTTCGAGCTAATCGTTATCCTTCGACTTCGCTCAGGAAGACAAAAAATGCGGATAAATCTGCTCAATCAGCAAAATCTACGAGAGGAAGAAGACTTTGCTACTCTGCGTCTTTGTGAGTTTAAAAAAACTTTGTGCCATTGCTCCTTCGTGGCAAAAACCTTAGTAAGTTTGTATTTATGAAAAACAACTTCGATCTTAGAACAGTAAATGTCATGCGTTACATAACGCCACTGCGTGAAGGAGGTTCTTTGCCAGCTTTAGCAGAAGCCGATGACGACTTTAAATATGTATTAAAATTCAGAGGTGCAGGACATGGCGTAAAAGCCTTGATAGCCGAACTGGTTGGCGGACAAATAGCAAAAGCCTTAAAATTGCAATTGCCAGAATTAGTATTCGCTAATCTCGACGAAGCTTTTGGAAGAACCGAGGCCGATGAAGAAATCCAAGATCTGCTTCAAGGGAGCCAAGGATTAAATTTGGCGCTTCATTTTTTATCAGGAGCCATTACTTTTGATCCTGCCGTAACCACTGTCGATGCTAAATTAGCATCTCAAATTGTATGGTTAGACGCTTATATCACCAATGTTGACCGAACTTTCAAAAATACCAATATGCTTATTTGGCATAAAGAATTATGGCTGATTGATCATGGCGCTTGTTTGTATTTTCATCATTCTTGGAACAATTGGGAACAGCATTCTAAAAGTCCTTTTGCGCTGATAAAAGATCACGTTTTACTGCCTCAGGCCTCAATGTTAAAAGAAGTTGATGCCGAATTTAAAGCGATTTTAAAGCCAGAAATTTTAGAAGAAATTGTAAATACGATTCCATTAGATTGGCTGCAATGGGAAGACGCAGACGAAACGCCAGAAGGCTTGCGAAATGTGTATTTGCAATTTTTAAAGACAAGATTAGAGAATTCAGAAATATTTGTAAATCAGGCTCAAAATGCAAGATAACCACTTATACGAATATGCTGTGATTCGCGTTGTGCCTAGGGTAGAGCGCGAAGAATTCCTGAATATCGGAATCATTTTGTTTTGCAAAAAAGCCAAATTTATAAAGGTTCTTTTTCATTTAAATAAAGAAAAAATCCAAGCCCTTTCTAACGATTTTGACATTGAACAATTAGAATGCAACTTAACATCATTAGTGAAAATTGCCAACGGAGCCAAAGATGGCGGTCCAATCGCCGAATTCGAAATTCCAGAGCGTTTTAGGTGGCTAACGGCTATAAGAAGTTCTGCAATTCAAACTTCAAGACCTCATCCCGGATTGACTCAGGATTTGGAGAAAACAATTCAGCGTTTGTTTGAAGAACTTGTTTTATAATAGGTTCAAAGGTTCAGAGAGGCAAAGGTTCAAAGGTTTTTCCGTAGAGGCGTAATGCAGTGCGTCTCACTTGTAGAAATCTTGCAAAGACGCAGAGTAATTAAACCAAATAAGTTATATAAGTTCATTTTAGGCAAAGCTTAAATTATCTTATATAACTTATATGGTAAAGAGAAAAAAACTTCGTGTCTTAGCGCTTTTGTGGCAAACAATAAAAGCTACTAGAAAGAGCCGCAAACATTACCGCCCAAAGTAGGTCCCGCATTAGCAGAAATATCAGCTTTGACAGCGTTTTTGTCCAATTTCACGATAGAATAAGGTGGAGTAAAAGCCGTGCCGCTTCCAGCTTGAGTTCCTGTAACACTTGTAAATACATTATCTGTAGCTGTAACCGCAGTATACCCCGTCATTAAATCGATTGGATTTTTTACGCCTTCAAAAACATTGCTTTCTACGCGAATATTTGCTTCAAAACCTGCTGCAATACACTTATTGCTTACAGTGCTGTTAAAATAACTGTTTACAATATGCACTTGTCCAAAACGAACTCTTGGCATTCTTTCTTTGCAGCCTGGAGCCCACCAGCATCTTGCAAAAGTGATTCTTAATTTTCCGCGGTCACCCGTTGCGCCATCGCTAGAACCAATTAAGTTAGAAAATCTATGATCATCAGTTCCTCCTGAACCTCCCGCTTTTGGTGGTTTTAGATAATGGAATTTAGAATACGTAACCGAAATGTAATCTGATTTGTTCTTGATGTCAAAGTTTCCATCAACGCCATCTCTAAACTCGCAATGGTCTACCCAAACATTTGTACATTCGTCCAAAATGGCATTATCCCATCCGTCGGTGTCATAAGCGCCTGGACCTTCAAAAATCAAATTTCTGATGATGATGTTTTTGCATCTTTTAATGTTAATAATTCCAGAAGCATCTTTGGTCTGATTTGTTGAAACCAGTTTTGCACCGCTTGCACCGTAAATCGTTTTTCCAGTCTGATCCTGAAATGACAATCTTGCAGTTACTGTGATAGTTCCAGAAACTTTAATCACTTTTACGGCAGTGTTTTCGATAGCCGATTTTAGCTGTGCATAGGTTGTAACTGTAGTTTCGGCAGAAGAACCTCCGCCAGTTGTGCCTCCGTTTTGTGAAGCCCATCCTGGAACCTCAGCGCAATTCCCAATTTTGGCTGTAGGGTTTGTTGTTGAGGCATCAATCGTTGCTTCGTTTGCTGGTTCGATACTTGCTTCTGTGTTTGAAGCGATTTCTTCAGAATTACACGCCGTAAATCCGAAAATCAATGTTGCTGCGAACATTGAAAGTGTTGATTTTAAGTTCATAATTAAGTTTGGTTATTTATAAAAAGTTTAACAACGCAAAACTCAATATTATAAGTAGGAAAAAAGTTGAACAAGTTCAAACTTTTGTAAAAAAATCTACTGAATGTATTTTTTTAACACTTCTAAATTTACAAAAATGCATTTTATATGTATTTTTACGTAATCGATTACATTGATCTAAGCCCTTAATTAGTAATGAGTTGAAAAAAAACAAATTTAACCCTCACAAAAAACCACAAAAACCACAGATGTATAACCTACTAAGAGCAAACATTGAGCGAAAAATTCGACTCACAGATGAAGAATGGGACATTATTGTTTCTAAAGCGGAACTCATTAAACTTAAAAAAAATCAATTTCTGCAAGTCCAAAATTCAAATAGCAGTTACGAAGGATTTATTTTAAAAGGATCATTCAAAACCTACATTCTAAACGAAAACGGAACAGAAACCGTCATTTTCTTTTCCTTCGAAAATGAATGGATCTGCGATCTGGAAAGTTTTTACCATCAAAAGCCAACTACCTACAACATTAAAGCTATTGAAGACAGCGAAATAGTGGTTATCAGTAAAATGCAAAAAGCGTATTTGTTTGCCGTAATTCCGAAACTCATAAAGTTCCACGTTCTAATGATCGAACGGGCCAATGTAGCCATTCAGCAGCGGCTTTTAGATGTGCTCCATAAAACTTCAAAACAGCGTTATCTTGATTTTAAAGAGAGATACCCGCAAAAAGTAAGTTCTATAAATAATAAGAATCTGTCTTCGTATCTGGGTGTTTCACATGAGTTTCTTTCGAAGATTAAGCGAACGGTTTCTTAGTCTTTTTTAGGTTCAAAGGTGCAGAGTAACAAAGTGACAAAGGTTTTCTGTTGAGACGCACTGCAGTGTGTCTAGCGTCATGTGAAAATCTCGCAATCCCGATAGCTATCGGGATCGCGAGAATAAAAAATCTTCCTGTCTTTGTGTCTTCGTGGCAAGAATTAAAAATCCAACATCCCGAATAGGCATTCAGTAGAAAAATGAAGCATTACATTTTCCTTTTTTGGGTTTTCAATGACCAATAAATCATAAGGTTCTAAAGGATACGGCTTTCCATCAATTGTAATCACTGTTGTATCTAAAGAAAATAAAATCACCACTTCAGCATTACAATTCTGATTATGACTTGCGATTTCCAGTTTCTGATGGGATATCTTTTCAGAAACCATCCAATTAAAATCAGTGCCTTTTGTATAAGAAGTTACGTCATCATCGGAGTTAAACTCGAAGATTTCATATTTCTCGTATGCTTTTTTTTCTTTGTTTACCTCAATCTGTAAACGATTATCAAGCATCACCAAGTATCGGTAATAGCCTTTAAATTTGGTAAATTCTGAAGGCACTTCCTCTATTGTAGCACTGCTGATTCTAAATGCAAAATCTCTATCAGAATAATTGGCTGTTTTTGGATAGATCATATATTCATATGTCAATCCGCCAGTCCAAATAGAGGGTTTAGTGTTTTTTTTAGAGAAAAGCTGTATGTTCATTTATTGAATGTTTTAATGATTTTATTCTCATTTTTTGTCCTCCTGAGCGAAGTCGAAGGATAATAAGTAGCTCGACAAAGAAATTAAAGTTTGCGGAATAGCTTCGCGATCCTTCGACTCCGCTCAGGAAAACAAACTATATAGAAGCTTTGCCAAAAACTTTGCGTCTCAGCTCCCGATAGCTATCGGGATTGCGAGATTAAAAAAACTTAGTGTCTTAGCGCCTTCGTGGCAAAACAAAAACTTAAATATTTTTCTCCAAATAAATAAACTCCAAAGGTTCTTCAGAAACCGTAACGTGAATGCCGCTTTCCGGGAAAGCTTCTCTTTCGCCCGTATCTACATAACCATGGCGTTTGTACCAAGCAATAAGTTCTTCACGAACCGAAATAACCGTCATAATAATACTCGACAAACCAAGAGTTTTAGCATGATTTTCGGCTTCAGCCAAAAGCTTTTTCCCGATTCCGCTGTTTTGAAGTTCAGGCGAAACGGTCAGCATTCCTAAATACAATTGATATCCTTTTTCAACCAATAAAACCGAACCAATAATTTTGTCATTCTCCGTAAATTTCAAAATCGTATTTTTTGGATTCTGGAAAATTTCGGTCATTTCTTCTTCGTCAGTTCTTTTGCCTTCCAGTAAATGCGCTTCTGTTGTCCAGCCTTTTTTAGAAGTTTCGCCTCTGTATGCGGAGTTTACTAAAATTGTTAATGCTGGAATGTCTTCGATTGTTGCTTTTGTAATCATGGTAATAATATGCTGTAATTTTTTTAAGTTTTGAATTGAAATTTTGCTTTAGCAAAAGATAAAATTGAATTGCCTAGTGCTTTAGCTGTAAGAACAAAATTACATTAGAAAAATGGCTTTAACCTAATTTTTAACGTTTTTTGGCTAAAGCCTTTTTATCGTGCAAAAGAAAACCTCCAGCTAAAGCTGGAGGCTATTGAAATTTTAAAGGGTATTAAATGTTTTTGATGGCTAGCGCGAGCGTCCCGCTCGTGCAGGTTCCAACTGATTTTTGAATTTCTTTGTGCGCACGAGCGGGATGTTTGGGTTAATGAGGAGATAGAATTAAATTTAATCGTTTTTACTAATGCTTAATGCAGTGTAGTTATTGTCATTTAAAACGTCAGCAGAATATTTAGACTGAATTATTCCTCCTAAACTATTTGTGCCTTTTGCAATGAAATCATAACGATATAAAGCAATTTTATTTACATCCTTTTGTTTTTCCAAAAATGAATATTCGACTTCCATTCTATTTAATAGATCTGGAGAAGAAATTGTTTTATTAAGTTCGCGTAATTGTTCTAAATCTTTCTTAGTAATAGTTTCTTTTCTTTCTTTTACAGTAAAGGATTTCGCTAAATTCAAACTTACAAATTCATAACTATCAGGATTTTTCAATCTTTGTTTTAATTTATTCTCAATATTTAATTTAATAATTTCATCTTTAGTTATTTCTTTTTTAACCGTTTCTTTTTTAGCAATTTCTTTTTCAGCAATTTCTTTTTTACATGATGTTAAAAATAGAAATGATAAAATAATGAATGATTTTATTTTCATTTTGTTATTTTTTTTAATGGAAAATTTATTTTGAATTTCTTTGTGTTCACGAGTGGGACGCTCGCGTTAGCGGGGGCAATGTTTAAAATGTTGTGGCATCAAAAAAAATGGCAGTATCTTCTTCAATCTCGTAGTTGTCAATTTCTTTTTTATATGTGAAAGAGAGTGGTTTTTGATTTTTTAAAACAATGTTATCAGAGCTTTTCGCATCCTTACTAAAAACTACAAATACTCGAGCTCCAACAAGAATATTGTGAACGTAAATTTGATCTCGATCGTTTTCGTCTTGAACAATTTCGTAATTTTGAATTTGAATTTGTTCAACTGAATCAACAATTCTGTGCTGTCTGTTTTTAAATCCATTTATCAGGATTTTATTGATAATTTCTTTTAAATCTTTAGCAATTTTTTCTAGCTCTTTTTCTCTCATAATATCTTTGAATATTTATTAAATTTTCCATTTCTATAAGTATTGGCAATAACGTTTCGCAGTTTTTTACGGTTGTGAACTTCGTAACCTAGTACTTTTGGCTAAAAAAAACTTGCGAAACGAAAACGTGAAATAACCACAAAATACACAATCTCGTAAAACCACGGTTACCAGCTGTTTTTATTTTTTCGTTATACTTGTTACTAATTTAACAATAGTTTCGAGCATATTTGCAGATATAAGTTCGTTTTTGTTGTCATCTTCTTCGGTCGAATAATTGTTGCCAAAATATTTTTCGACAAGTTTAGCTTTAATTTCCTGTTTTTTTGTTTCGTCAAGTATTTCGATAAATGGACTTATTGACGACAATTCTAATTCTAATTTTCGGTTAAGATTCTCTAGCTTTCTATGTTTCCCGGATTCTCTGGAAGCATAAGCAGCTGGATATATTAAAATTGCAGACGCAACAATTCGTATAATTGCTTTATGCCAATCATAGCTAACATCTCCAATTTTCCAAATTGAATAGATCAAAAGAGCAGAAAGGATACACATAAAAATAGTTGCAATACTTCGCCAATTATCAGCTGTTTTTTTATGTTCGTTTGCAATTATTTGGTAATTACCAGTTATGCCAACATTTCCAATAACATTCACTAATTTGGTAGCATCATTTAGTTTGCGTTCTAAATCTTTTATTATTTCGTCAGTATCGGTCTTTATTTTTTCACGGTCAGCGTTAATTTCAGCTCTAAATGTATCTCTATCTTCAGAAACTAATTTTGTAAATGAAGCATTTGATGTTTCAAACTGCAATTGAAAATTTGCAGTTATTGTTTCAAGTTCTTTTTCTTTAAGTCCAATTTTGGTTGTTAATTCTGCTAATTCGGTTTGTTTAATATCTAATTCAGAATTTAAAGTACTTATTTTAGCTTCTATTTCATCCCTTTTTTCTTCGGTTTGATTTTGTTTATCTTCAATTGTCTTTTGGAATTGTGAAACTATTTTAGAAAAATCTAAATCTCCTGGTACATTGAGAATTGGAAAGTTTTTGATATAGGGTAATGCAGAATTTATATGATTTACCGCATTGTTTATATGTCCAATATTACCATTGCCAATGAAATTATTTATTTGGGTTAATGCGTTTTCATATTCTGATGAAATAGCATTTAATTCGGCTAAAGATAAAAGATTTGGAATTGCAACTTTAAGTCTGTCCAATAAGTAAAGGCAAGCAGTTTTGAAGAAATCAATTTTGTCATTTTCAAGATTTTTAATAACCTCTTCTTCATTTATTCGATTCAGAAGTTGTTCAGTCTTTATTGAAACTGGATGTGCTAGAAATTCTGTTGTTGTCATATTTCTCAATTATTTTTATCGTGCGGTAAAGTGGCTAGTAAATCTTGTATACGCGAAACAAACTTTCGCATTTACACCTAAATTCGGGTAGCTAGACTAAGTGATTCGTTTTCTATACTTTCAAATATATATATTATTTCTTGCCAATTTTTACGGATTTCCGTACTTGATATTTTTATTTGCTAACTCAAAATAATTTTGGTTTCAAGCAATAAAAAAACGACTGAAAATAAACATCAGTCGTTCGATATATCATTTCATATTAGCTTTATTACCCTAGGAAATCCTTCAACTCCTCATAAGTCTTAATCTTCACACTAACTTTCTCCTCATTAATAACACTCTCGATTTGAGCAGGAATCGGAAGCGTAATTCCTAAAGCAGATTCAACCACATCTAAGAATTTAATAGGATGTGCTGTTTCTAAGAAAATACCAATGGCGTTAGGGTGTTTTTCAAGCTCTTTTTTCAAACCTAAATAACCAACAGCACCGTGTGGTTCTGCGATATAACCGTCTGTGTTATAAATTTTCTTTAGAGCAACTAATGTTTCTTCATCAGTATAGCTATAAGAAGAGAAGTCTTTTTCGAAAGCTTTTAAGTCATTATTGTACAATTCCTGAATTCTAATAAAGTTGCTTGGATTTCCAACGTCCATGGCGTTAGAGATGGTCGCTTTAGAAGGTTTTGGGTCGTATTTTCCGTTTTCTAAGAATCTTGGCACCGTGTCGTTTACGTTGGTAGACGCTACAAAATGCTCAATTGGCAAACCTAATTTTTTTGCCATAATTCCGGCACAGATATTCCCAAAGTTTCCGCTTGGGCAAGAGAAAACTAAAGGTTTGTTTTGGCTTTTCAAGGCTTTGTATGCAAAGAAGAAATAAAACATTTGCGGTAACCAACGTGCAATATTAATCGAGTTTGCAGAAGTCAGGTTTTTATGCGCCAGAGTTTCATCTAAAAACGCTTTTTTCACCATATCCTGACAATCGTCAAAAACACCGTCAACTTCTAGCGCTTTAATGTTTTGCCCTAAAGTTGTCAATTGCTTTTCCTGAATGTCGCTCACTTTTCCTGACGGATATAAAATGACAACATCAACGCCGTCAACGCCTAAAAATCCGCTCGCAACAGCTCCGCCTGTATCACCAGAAGTAGCTACTAAAACAGTATTTTTAGAATCTTTTTTGTCTTTATTGAAATAACCTAAACAACGTGACATAAAACGCGCTCCAACGTCTTTAAAAGCCATTGTCGGACCGTGAAATAACTCTAACGAATAGATTCCGTTTTCGACTTTCACAACCGGAAAATCAAAAACTAAAGTTTCGGCAATAATTTCTTTTAGTTTTTCTGCCGGGATTTCGTCGCCAACAAATTGTTTAATCGCTTCAAAAGCAATTTCTTCGTGGCTTAAACCTTCGATTTTATCAAAAAATGACGGATCAAGCGGTGTTATGCTTTCTGGGAAATATAATCCTTTGTCAGTTGCTAATCCTTGTATAACAGCTTCCTGAAAAGAAACTTTTGGGGCATTATGGTTTAAACTGTAGTATTTCATTTTTTTTGTAGCTTTAAGCTTTAGGCTTTAGGCATTAGGCTTTTTCTGAATGCGTTTAGCTTTTAGCTTTTTCATTTTTTTCTTGGTTTTATATTATACGCAAAGGTTTCAAGCTTAGTGCCTAAAGCCTATTGCTTGCAGCGTCCCGTGCTAAAGCACGCGGACACCATCAGGATTAATCTTCGAAACATGAATTTCATACGGTAAATTCATTTTTTCGTAAACGTCGCTCATGGCTTTTGCGATTTTTTCAGCGGTTTCTTTTCCTCTGCTTAAAGCGAAAATAGATGGGCCGGAACCTGAAATTCCAGAACCTAAAGCGCCGTTTTCATAAGCCGTTTGTTTAATTTGATCGAAACCTGGAATCAATACACTTCTTAAAGGCTCTACGATTTCGTCATGAAGCGAACGTCCGATCAATTCGTAATCTTTGGTGTAAAGTCCTGCGACCAATCCGCCTACGTTACCCCATTGCATGATGGCGCTTTTTAGGGAAACGTTTTGTTTTAAAACCGAACGAGCGTCAGAAGTTTTCAATTCAATTTGCGGATGAACCACCGTTGCGTACAATTCTTCTGGGCTGTCAATTCTGATAATATCAAGCGGCGAGTAACTTCTTACCAACGTAAATCCGCCCAAAAGGGCAGGGGCAACGTTGTCGGCGTGAGCGTTTCCGCTGGCTAATTTCTCGCCCTGCATTGCAAATTGAACCAAATCTTTACGAGAATAAGGTCTTCCTAATAATTCATTTATTCCGAAAACCGCTCCGGCAGAACTTGCAGCACTGCTTCCGATTCCGCTTCCGGCTTTGATGTTTTTGTAAATTTCGATTTCAAATCCGAAATCCAATTCATCTAAAGTAGCCAACATGGCCAAAGCCGCAACCCCGGAAACGTTTTTCTCGGTTTCCAAAGGTAAATCGGCACCGACAATTTTAGTGATTCGAACTCCTTTTTGATCGACTTTTCGAACAATCATTTCATCGCCCGCATTGTCTAAGCAAAGTCCCAAGACGTCAAATCCGCATGAGAGGTTGGCGATTGTAGCGGGACAGAATAATTTTATTTCCATTTTTTTATAAGGTTCAAAGTGGCAAAGGCTCAGAGGTTCAGAGGTTTTCCACTCATTGTTTTTTAAGGTTCATAGTAGCAAAGGTTCATAGTAGCAAAGGTTCATAGTAGCAAAGGTTTTAACTTTGTCCCTTTGCACCTTTGACCCTTTGCACCTTTACTAAATATTTCCTATTCTAATAACATCTGCAAAAATTCCTGATGCTGTAACAGCGGCTCCGGCGCCGGCTCCTTTGATCAATAAAGGCTGGTCTACGTAACGATCTGTGTAGAACAATACGATATTGTCTTTTCCTTCTAAATTATAGAAAGGATGATCTTTTGGAATGAACTGCAGGCCAACGCTAGCTTTTCCGTTTTCGAATTGCGCTACGTATTTCAATCTTGAATCTTTGGCTAAAGCTTCTTTATAAATGCCTTCAAAATGAGCAGCGTGTTTGATTAACGATGCAAAAAAGTCGTCGTTGTTTGTGGTTGCTAAACATTCTGCTGGCAGGAACGATTCATTTGCAATAGCGTCAATATCCATTTCGTAACCGCTTTCGCGAATTAGAATTAGGATTTTACGGGCAACGTCGATTCCGCTTAAGTCGATTTTCGGATCTGGTTCTGTAAAACCTTGAACTCCCGCTTCTTTTACTACATCGTGGAAAGAATTATTCTCATCAAAATTGTTGAAAATAAAGTTCAGACTTCCAGACAAAACGGCTTGAATTTTATGCACTTTATCGCCAGAAGCAATTAAGTTTTTTACAGTGTCAATAATAGGTAATCCCGCACCAACATTCGTTTCAAACAAGAAAGGAGCGTTGTATTGGCGTGATAAGCTTTTTAATTTTTTATAGTTATCGTAAGCAGATGAACAGGCAATTTTGTTGCAAGTCACAACCGCAATACTTTCTTTTAAGAATTTCTCGTAGGCTTCAGAAACCGTTGCATTTGCAGTGATGTCTACGAAAATGCTGTTACGCAAATTCAGCTCTTTTGCTTTTTTGATAAATTCTTCAATGCTTGCCGGTTCGCCTTCGCTTAAAGCGGCATCCCAATTTTTCAAAGAAATTCCGTCTTCGTCAAAAATCATTTTTCTTGAGTTAGACAAAGCAATTACACGAACATTGATCTTTAAATTATCTTTTAAGAACTTTCTTTGATTGTGAATCTGCTCGATGAATTTTTCGCCCACATTTCCAACTCCCATTACAAATAAGTTGAGCTGTTTTGTGTTTTCTTCAAAGAAATTTTCGTGCAACGTATTCAATGCTTTTTTAACATCTCTTTCATTAATTACAGTCGAAATGTTTCTTTCAGAAGCGCCTTGCGCAATCGCACGTATGTTTACGTTGTTTTTTCCTAAAGTGCTGAACATTCTTCCGCTCAAGCCTTGGTGATTTTTCATGTTTTCACCCACCAAAGCAATAATGCAAAGGTCTTTTTCTACATAGCAAGGATCGATTTTATTCTGCGAAATTTCGATTTCAAAAGCTCTATTTATTGCAGCTTCGGCATTATCAGCATCAGAATTTAGAATTCCGATACAGATTGAATGTTCAGAAGAAGCTTGAGTAATAAAAATAACATTGATTTTTTCTTGAGATAATACTTCAAATAATCTTCTTGATGAACCCGCAACACCAATCATTCCTGGACCTTCAAGCGTTAAAAGCGAAATATGATCAATATGGCTGATTCCTTTTACAACTGTATCTTTTGAGGAAACCTGGCTAGAGATTAAAGTTCCTTCAGCTTCTGGCTCAAAAGTGTTTTTAATTAAAATTGGAATGTTTTTTCTTAAAACGGGTTGAATTGTTGGCGGATACAGCACTTTTGCTCCAAAATGCGACAATTCCATCGCTTCTTGGTAAGAAATAGTAGCAATTGGCTGTGCTTGTTTTACAATTTTCGGATTTGCAGTAAACATTCCGTTTACGTCTGTCCAAATTTCCAATTGTTCTGCATCGATTGCTCCAGCGATAATTGCAGCAGTATAATCGGAACCGCCTCGTCCTAAAGTCGAAGTAATTCCGTCTAAAGTCTGTGCGATAAAACCGGGCATAATATTGATTTTTGCCTTGTTTTCAGCAAAGTAATCTTTAATCAGCTGATTTGAAACTTCGAAGTTTACAGTTGCTTTTCCAAAGTTATTATCCGTTTTGATTAATTCGCGGCTGTCTTTGTAAACCGCATCTTTGCTAATCTGCTGATAAGCTTGCGCGATGATAAATGAAGAAAGCAATTCTCCGAAACTTAAAATGGTATCGGCAGTTCTTGGAGACAATTCTCCTAAAAGAAAACAGCCGTCCAATAAAGTTTCTAAGTGATTGATGATTCTTTTTACATGGCTTAGCAAACTGCTTTGCTCGCTAACCGGAATCAGTTCTTTAAGTGTATCAAGGTGTTTTTTCTCGATTTCGGCAACAACTTCTCTAAAGCTTTCGTCGTTTGATGCCGCTTTTGCTGCTGCCAATTGCAGTAAATCAGTTACTTTGCTTAATGCAGAAACCACAACCACAAGCTGGTCCTGTTTTGCTTTTTGGTTAACAATGTCGAGAACGAGTTTTATATTTTGAGCATTGGCTACTGAAGTTCCGCCAAATTTTAATACTTTCATTTTATGATATTTTTCTTTTTTGCAACTATTTTTTATGTATTCATTACCTTTCTTCTTTTTAGAAAAAAAGTATATGCGAACTGGATTATATGTAAAAATGTATACCCCTAAGGGGTAGTAGTTGTTGTAGTAGAAATAATGGTAGCAGCAATTGCAACTCCTGTTTGAGCTGTAATAATGGTAGATTGATATTTTATGCTGTTACTTTTCATTTTTGATTTTTCAAAAGTACAGCTTTTTATAAGAGTTAAAAACTTCAAAAGCTTTTTTGCGAATATTTTAATAATTCAAATCTCAATAATTCAATATTGAGTATTTGTTAAAATTGGATATGCTAAATTGAGGTTTTAATAGATTTTGGACAGCGTTTTTTTGAGGTTTAGGCCATGCAAAAGATTGATGTTTAGTCCAAAAAGACATTAAAAGCGGATTAAAACATAAAAAGAAGAGTAAATAGAGCGTTAAAATTGCTCAACTGGTTTTTGTTGAAATCTTAATTATTGTGATAAAATGTTGCTTTTTAATATTGATTTGTTGAATTTTGGCGTTTAAAATTTAAAATCATCATGAGAGAGATTCATTATATAAGTTCGGAAACCATCACTTTAGAAACATTACAGGAAATTTTAGGTCAGAATAAGATTCTTGAATTATCTGAAGAAGCTAAGTCAAATGTTCAGAAATGCCGTGATTATTTAGATAAGAAAATGGCATCTCATACGGCTCCAATTTATGGAATCAATACAGGTTTTGGATCATTGTATAGTGTGAAGATCTCGAATGAAAATTTATCTAAACTTCAAGAAAACTTAGTAAAATCGCACGCTTGCGGAACGGGTGAAGAAGTTCCAGCGGACATTGTAAAGATGATGCTTTTACTGAAAATCCAATCTTTAAGTTATGGTCATTCTGGTGTTCAATTAAAAACACTGGAGCGTTTAGTTGATTTTTATAATAATGATATTCTGCCTATTATTTATACGCAAGGTTCGCTTGGAGCTTCAGGAGATTTAGCTCCTTTGGCACATTTGTCTTTGCCATTAATAGGTGAGGGAATTGTGCTTTTTGAAGGAAAAAAAGTGGCTTCTGCTGAAGTTTTAAAGCATTTTAACTGGGAGCCAATTGTTTTGCAGTCAAAAGAAGGTTTGGCTTTGCTGAACGGAACTCAGTTTATGAGTGCATATGGAGCTCATATTTTAATTAAAGCATATAAATACTCGTATTTGGCAGATTTGATCGGAACTATTTCTATGGAAGGTTTTGATGGAAGAATCGAGCCATTCAACGAATTGATACATTATATACGTCCGCACAAAGGGCAAATCGTAACGGCACAAAGAATTACTGAATTCTTGGAAGGAAGCGAAATTATCGCTCAGGAAAAGAAACACGTTCAAGATCCGTACTCTTTCCGCTGTATGCCGCAGGTTCACGGAGCTTCAAAAGATGCGATTGATTATGTTAGAAAAGTATTTAAAACAGAAATCAATTCAGTGACTGATAATCCTAATATTTTTATTGAAGCCGATCAGATTATTTCTGGCGGAAATTTCCACGGACAGCCTTTAGCTTTAGCTTTAGATTTTATGGCAATTGCTTTGGCAGAATTAGGAAGCATTTCTGAAAGAAGAACCTATCAGTTAATTTCTGGTTTGCGTAATCTTCCGGCATTTTTGGTTGATAATCCGGGATTGAATTCTGGTTTTATGATTCCGCAATATACAGCAGCAAGTATTGCGAGCCAAAACAAACAATTGGCAACTCCTGCAAGTATTGATAGCATTGTTTCGAGTAACGGACAAGAAGATCACGTGAGCATGGGAGCCAATGGGGCAACAAAAGCCTTACGAATTTTGGATAATTTGGAGCGCATTTTAGCGATCGAATTGCTGAATGCTTCGCAGGCTATTGCTTACAGAGAGCCTCTAAAATCAAGCGATTTTATTCAAATGTTCTTGAATAGCTACCGAGAAATGGTGCCTTTGGTGAAAGAAGACAGAATCTTACATAATGACATAGAAAACACGGTTTTATTCCTTTCGAGTTTTCAAATTGAAAACGATTTGTTAACAATGGCTTAACACTGAAACGTGTTATTGAAGGTAATTTTGCACTATCAAAAATAAAACAATGTCAATAAACAGTATTTTCCAATTTTTAGTGCCGAAAGACAAAAAATTCTTTCCACTTTTTGAAGAGGCTTCAAGCAATTTAATTGAATTAGCTTCTAACTTACACGAAGCTGTAAATTTACCATTAAAAGAAAGAGAAATTCTTTTTCAAAAAATTGACGAATTAGAACAAAAAGGAGAAGACATTACTCGTCAGACCAATTTGGAGTTAAGCAGAAACTTTATCACTCCATTTGACAGAGAAGATATTCATACGTTAATTACTTCAATTGACAACGTTGCAGATTACCTTCACGGTGCATCTAGCCGTATGAGATTGTATCAGGTTGATAAAATTACAAAGTCTATCAGAAAGATGACAGAAATCAACCTTGAAGCTTGTCAAAACATTGACAGTGCAGTAAAAGAGTTGAGAAACTTACAAAACTTTAAAGTTATTAAAGATGCTTGTGCTAGAATTAACAAACTAGAAAACAAATCTGATAACGTGTATAACAAAGCAGTTTTTGAAATTTTTGAAAACGAAACAGACGCTAAAAATATTATTAAATATAAAGAAGTGCTATCTGTTTTAGAATCAGCAACAGATAAATGTAAGAGTGTTGCGAACATACTAGAATCTATTTCTGTAAAACATTCTTAATTCAATTTTTCAATCTGAAGTTATAATCTTATGACTATACTTATATTAATTATAGTACTTGCCTTAATTTTTGATTACATCAATGGTTTTCATGATGCGGCAAATGCTATAGCGACTGTTGTTGCAACAAAGGTTTTGACACCTTTTCAGGCGGTTGTCTGGGCAGCATTTTTTAACTTTCTGGCGTATTGGGTTTTTGGATTTGGTGTTGCAGATACTGTTGCTAAAACAGCGCATACTATGGAAATTAACCTAGTGGTAATTTTGGCCGGAGTTATCGCTGCAATCTGTTGGAATTTATTGACTTGGTGGTTAGGAATTCCTTCAAGTTCTTCTCATACGCTTATTGGAGGTTTTGCAGGAGCAGCTGTGGCACACGCTATTGCTGTACACGGTTTCTCTGGTTATGTTGGAGAAGACGGAGCAACTCACTATTGGTATGAAATTGTAAGCTGGTACAAAGCAGGAAAAGACGGAGCAATGCCTTCGGGAGTTCTCATTATCATTGCTTTTATTGTTTTAGCGCCATTATTAGGAGCATTGGCTTCTTATTTAATTTCGATTTGGCTTTTAAATGCTTCTCGTAAAACAATCGGGCCTAAAATCTTTACTGCAGCTTTAATGATTGCTACAATTGTATTTGTGTACTATCAAATGGTGCCTTATGATAAGATTGAAAAGCCAAGATTTGATTCTCATTTTTGGAGCGTTGCTTTTGAAGCTCATAATATTAAATGGTTCTTAGTAGCCTTTATTATCTTGACAGTAAGCGGATTTTGTTTAATATTCAGCAGTTTAAATCTTCATCAGGCAGATGCTGCTTTAAAGAAAATGCAATTATTATCTTCTGCGGCTTTTAGTTTAGGCCACGGAGGAAACGATTCTCAAAAAGTAATGGGTATTATTGCTGCGGCTGTAGCAGTTTATATCAATACAAATCCAGGAGTTTATATGGATGCTTGGTTAGATGTTGTGCTTCCAAACGATGATTTGGGCATTAAAGGAGTTATGCCTTCTTGGATTCCATTGGCTTGTTATTCTGCAATTGCTGCAGGAACTTTAAGCGGTGGATGGAAGATTGTAAAAACGATGGGTTCTAAAATTACCAAAGTAAGTTCGTTTGAAGGTGTTGCTGCTGAAACAGCCGGTGCTTTGACGCTTTACTTTACTGAACACTTAAAAATTCCAGTAAGTACAACGCACACTATTACAGGTTCTATTATTGGAGTTGGATTGACAAAACGTGTTTCTGCCGTTAGATGGGGAGTTACCGTAAGTTTAATCTGGGCTTGGATTTTGACTATTCCAATTTCGGCTATTCTAGCAGGTTTGGTTTACTTTATTCTAAGTGTCTTTATTTAAGCTGAGAAAATGGATTTTGTGAAATGTGAAAATTAAATCGCATTTTGTTAATATAGAAAACCGATTTCAAATTTGAAATCGGTTTTTTTTTGTTTTAATTTGTTTTAAAGTAAAAGTATAAAAGCTTTTTGCAGGCTGTGTCAACAGCCAGTTTTGCAGATTTTTTGTAAATAGTTTAATATTTAGAATAATGAAGAGAATAATTGTTTTGGTTTTAATGCTTATAGTAAAATCTAGTTTCGCTCAATCAAAAGAAAAAAGTTTTAAGTACGGTTTTGTCGATCAGACAGGAAAAGAAATTGTTCCTTGTAAATATGATGGTATTAGCGCATTTGAAAATGGTTTTGCGGTTGTGCAATTGAAAGGAAAAAGCGGGGTAGTGGATAAAACCGGAAAAGAAGTTATTCGCTGTATTTATGATGAAATAATAAACCAGCAGAATTGGATAATAGTAAATAATAAAAATGCTAAAACTCAGTACTTGGTTAAGTCTTCTGATGTGCTGCTAACTAAAAAATATGATGAAGCAAAAATGCTATCGCCTGAAATAACGGCTGTAAAACTAAATAATAAATGGGGTTTTATTGATGTTGTCGGAGAAGAAATAAGTCCAAAATACGATGAAATAATTGATTTTGCAGATAGGTTTGCAGTTGTGAAGTTAAATGGAAAATTTGGTATTGTAGATCAGATTGGGAAAGAGGTTGTGCCACCAATTTATGATCATGTTCAAAATTTCAAAGAAGGTTTTGCAATTGTAGAACAAAATAATCAGTTTGGAGTGATGAGCGAAGAAGGGAAAATTGTAATTCCGGCGAAGTATGATATGAGTTTTTACTTTAAAGACAATGTATCTATTGTAAAAGCGGAAAATAAATATGGTATTTTGGATAATGAAGGAAAAGAAATTGTGCCAGCAAAATATGATTTCATGGCTTTAAATGATGACTTATTTCAAGTAAAATCAGAAAATAAATATGGTCTGATAAACAAAGAAGGAAAAGAAATCGTTGAGGCCAAATATGACCTAATCGAATCTTTTAAAGAAGGAATTGCTGTAGTAAAGTTGAACGGCCAATACGGATTTATTGACAAAGAAGGGAAGGAAATTGTAGCTCCGAAATACGAAAAAGCTGATGATTTTAAAGATGGTTTAGGAGCGGTTAGGGTTCAGGTTGGAAAGTAACATCAAAATTTTTGAAGGTTTTTATGATTGTGTTTTCGCTTGTAATGTGTCTGTTTAAGTTGTTTTTGATCCTTTGAAATTATGCTTATAGTTCCATCAATCTCCAGTATAGCTAGTTTAATATCTGTAAGATGTTCTAAACCGTGTTCGCGTGCCGCTTCTTTTAA
Organism: Flavobacterium sp. TR2; assembly: GCF_025252405.1. Lineage (NCBI taxonomy): Bacteria > Pseudomonadati > Bacteroidota > Flavobacteriia > Flavobacteriales > Flavobacteriaceae > Flavobacterium > Flavobacterium sp. TR2. The sequence goes on from NZ_CP104307.1 coordinate 2,898,952, forward strand.
TTCTTCGTGCGAAACATCTAATCTGCTCAAAGTTTTAAAATCTAATATACCGTTATGAATTAAGATTTCTGGTTTGTCAAGTAGCAAATCGCCAAGAGTTTTGAATCTCTTTGTTAGTTTTTTGATGGCAAAGTTGATCGAAAACAAAACCAATGCAGCGACTAATCCTCCAATTAAACTTGTGTCAGGGCCAACCATTGCATTCTGAACAGAGTTGCTTATTAGTAAAATAAGAATAATGTCGGCGGTATTTAATTGCGAAAGTTCTTTTTTGCCAAAAACACGAAGCGCAATTGTCATAAAAAAATAAACGGCAATACTTCGAATAATTATATCTAAATAAGGAAAAGTCATGTTTTTTTATTTTAAAGTTAAATAAAAAAGCTTTGTCAAAGTTCTAAACCTTGACAAAGCTGCTAAATTATTTATGCGAAATTAAGTTTGAATGAACTTAATTATAGTTTGAAATTCTTTTCAATAGCTCTAATCATCTCTCCAGCCACATCTTTGTTTGTTGCGCCTTCAATTCCTTCAAGACCTGGAGAAGAGTTCACTTCTAACAATAACGGACCTTTAGAAGAACGGATAATATCGACACCGGCTACTTTTAAGTCCATTGCTTTTGCGGCTTTGATGGCGATCTTTTTCTCTTCAGGAGTAATTTTGATAACAGATGCCGTTCCGCCAAGGTGAATGTTGGCTCTAAATTCGCCCGGCATTGCTTCACGCTGGATCGCAGCAACTACTTTTCCGTCAATCACAAAACAGCGAATATCTTTTCCGTTGGCTTCTTTAATAAATTCCTGAACCAAAATGTTGGCATTTAAACTTTTAAAAGCATTGATAACACTTTCTGCCGCTTTTTTGGTTTCGGCCAAAACAACGCCTTTTCCTTGCGTTCCTTCCAATAATTTTACAATTAAAGGTGAACCGCCAACCATTTTGATTAAATTGTCTGTATCAAGCGGAGAATTGGCAAATCCTGTGGTTGGAATATCGATTCCGCTATTTAGCAATAATTGCAGAGAATATAATTTGTCTCGAGATTGTGTTATAGCTGTTGCCGAATTTAAAACAAAAACCTTCAATGCTTCAAATTGACGCGTTAGAGCACAGCCATAAAAAGTAATGCTCGGACGAATTCTCGGAATGATAGCATCAAATTCGTTTAGAATTTTTCCGCCTCTGTAATGAATCTCAGGTTTTTTGGCATCCAATTTCATGTAGCACTCCTTGATGTTAAGGAAATGCATTTCGTGACCGCGCATTTCGCCGGCTTCCATGATTCTTTTATTGCTATATAATTCTGGATTGCTGGCAAGAAGGCCAATGCGCAAACCTGTTTTTGCTTTTTCAGAGTTTTGGTATAATTCTTTTAAAGATTCGGCTGTTGGCTGTCCTAAAAGGTATTTTTGTTCAGGGTCGACTAAAACCCTTCCGCTCATAGCTTCACGCCCTAAAAGCATTCTGAAGCCCATAGAATCACGATTGGTCAAAGTCATTTCAATCGGCCATTTTGCATCGCCAATTTTTAAGCTGGTCTGGATTACATAACGATGTTCTCTAAAACCGCTTGAGCTTTTAACAATTCGCTTGTCAACCAAAGGTGCTTCACAGTGAATAATGGTTTTGATATTATTCTGAATTGGATTAATGTCGAATTTAACCCAATTAGCATCATTTTTTATGAAAGGCGCTATGTTTAAAGCGTGCATTGCCGAAGTTTTGGCACCAGAATCTACACGAGCCTTAATTGTCGGGATTCCTAGTTCTGGAAATGAGCACCATTCTTCGCTGCCTAAAATGACTTTGTTTTGAAGCATAAGTTTTTATTTAGTTTTATGATCTGTTGGTTGTAATTATTTTAAACACATGAAAACATAGTATTTGAAACTGCATAAAAGGCGTTTCACTTGCATAAATTAGCATAGTTTGCTATGTGTTAGAAGTTAGTTTCTTTTGGTTTTCCTTTCTTTAGTAAAATAAAAATCTATGTTTCTAAGTGTTTAAAAGTTTTTTTTGATTTGACTGCCCAACAGGTTTTATTATAGAATTTAAATTCAAAAATAGCTATTTGCTTTTACTAAAGATAGTGATTTTTAATAAAAAAAATACCCGTTATGTTATGAAAACGTAACGGGCATATTATGAATGTTATAAATTTCAATTAATTTACTGATTCGTCGGCTCTTCGGCTTTATGAATTTCTACTGATAATTCTTGAGAATCATCTTTTAAGTCCATCATGATTTCGTCACCAGAATGTATTTTTGAAGTGATGATTTCTTCAGCTAGCAAATCTTCAACATATTTCTGAATTGCTCTTTTCAGCGGTCTAGCTCCAAACTGTTTGTCAAAACCTTTTTCGGCAATAAACGCTTTTGCTTTATCTGTTAAGCTTAATTTGTAGCCTAACTCAGCAATGCGAGAATATAGTTTTTTCAATTCGATTTCGATAATCAAATCGATATCAGCTTTTTCTAATGCATTAAATACAATTACGTCATCAATTCTGTTTAAGAACTCTGGAGCAAAAGTTTTCTTCAATGCATTTTCGATAATGCTTTTTGAATTTTCATCGGCCTGAGCTGTTCTTGCTGCAGTTCCAAATCCAACACCTTGTCCGAAATCTTTCAACTGGCGTGCGCCAACGTTAGAGGTCATGATGATGATAGTGTTTTTAAAGTCAATTTTACGGCCTAAACTATCTGTCAAATATCCATCGTCTAAAACCTGAAGCATCATGTTGAATACATCTGGGTGTGCTTTTTCGATCTCATCTAAAAGAACCACGCAGTATGGTTTTCTGCGAACTTTTTCAGTCAATTGGCCGCCTTCTTCGTATCCAACGTATCCTGGAGGCGCTCCAACTAAACGGGAAATTGCAAATTTCTCCATGTATTCGCTCATATCGATACGTACTAAAGCATCTTCAGAATCGAATAATTCTTTAGCCAATACTTTAGCCAATTGCGTTTTACCAACACCAGTCTGACCTAAGAAAATGAATGAACCGATTGGTTTATTAGGATCTTTAAGTCCGGCTCTGTTACGTTGGATAGAACGTGCAATTTTAAGAACCGCTTCGTTTTGTCCAATTACTTTATTCTGAATCAATTCTGGCAATTGAGCCAATTTGTTGCTTTCTGTTTGGGCAATTCTATTTACAGGAATTCCAGTCATCATCGAAACAACATCAGCCACATTATCTTCTGTAACTTCAATTCTGTTGTTTTTAGAATCTTCTTCCCATTGTTCTTGTGCTAAAGCAAGATCTTTTTCGATACGTTTTTCATCATCGCGAAGTTTGGCTGCTTCTTCATATTTTTGTTTTTTAACAACCATATTTTTCATTTCGCGAACTTCTTCCAACTGACGTTCTAGATCCAAGATTTGTTTCGGAACATCAATATTTGTAATATGTACGCGAGAACCAGCTTCGTCCATTGCATCGATTGCCTTGTCTGGTAAGAAACGCTCAGACATATATCTGTTTGTTAATTTAACGCAGGCTTCGATAGCTTCAGGAGTATAAGTTACATTGTGGTGATCTTCGTATTTGTCTTTTACGTTGTTCAAGATAGCGATCGTTTCTTCAACAGAAGTTGGTTCAACGATTACTTTTTGGAAACGTCTTTCTAAAGCACCATCTTTCTCAATATATTGTCTGTACTCGTCAAGAGTAGTAGCACCAATACATTGGATTTCACCTCTGGCTAATGCAGGTTTGAACATATTTGAAGCATCAAGCGAACCTGTTGCTCCTCCAGCTCCTACAATAGTGTGGATCTCGTCTATAAAAAGAATAATATCATCGTTTTTCTCAAGCTCGTTCATGACGGCTTTCATTCTTTCTTCAAATTGTCCTCTGTATTTAGTTCCGGCAACTAAACTTGCAAGATCTAAAGTGACAACGCGTTTGTGGAAAAGAATACGAGATACTTTCTTTTGGATAATACGCAGAGCAAGTCCTTCTGCAATAGCAGATTTACCAACTCCAGGCTCTCCAATAAGAAGCGGATTGTTCTTTTTTCTACGGCTTAAAATTTGCGATACACGCTCAATTTCTTTTTCTCGTCCTACAACAGGGTCTAATTTTCCCTCTTCAGCCATTTCTGTTAAATCTCTCCCAAAATTATCTAAAACTGGAGTCTTAGATTTTTTGTTTGACTTATTGGCGGGATTATTAAAACTGCTTTCTTTTAGACTGTCATCTTGTCCTGAATCGTCGTTATACGATTCGTTTCTTGGCAAGTTTTCTAAGAATTCTTCTTCGTTTGGAGTCATATTTAAATACTGTTCTTTAGCCACATCATAATCTATTTTTAGTTTATTCAGCAGCTTGGTTGTTGGATCGTTTTCGTTTCTCAAGATGCATAATAGCAAATGTGCCGTGCTAATTGATGAACTTTGAAATACTTTTGCTTCAAGAAAAGTGGTCTTCAGGGCTCTTTCGGCCTGTCGGGTAAGATGAAGGTTTTTCTTTTCTGCATTTACTTCAACGCTCAGGTTGGCAGGGCTCAGTATTTCTACTTTTCTGCGTAAATGATCTAAATCGACAGCTAGGTTATTAAGTATATGAATAGCTTTTCCGTTACCATCTCTTAAAATACCTAGCATAAGATGTTCTGTACCAATAAAGTCGTGCCCTAGACGTAGAGCCTCCTCCTTACTGTACGTAATAACATCTTTTACTCTTGGTGAAAAATTATCATCCATAATATATAATTGGTATTGTAAATTTAGTGAATTACTGTTTTAAAAACAAAAACCGTACCCTTCGAAATCTCCTGTCAGCTAATAGACGAAAAAATAGACAATAAAAGCGTTAAAAAACGTTTAATTTATTAACTAAAAGCCAAAATAAAGTTGTTAATAAATCATTGAAATAAGTGTAAGGAAATAGCTGAAAAAATTTCAAAAAAACGTATCTTGGCACGCTTTGAAAACTAATATAATTATTTAATATAACAACTTATGTCTGAAGGAGAAAAGTTAATTCCTATTAACATAGAGGATGAAATGAAGTCAGCTTACATCGATTATTCGATGTCAGTAATTGTATCGAGAGCACTTCCTGATGTTAGAGATGGCTTGAAACCAGTGCATCGAAGAGTTCTTTACGGAATGTATGATTTGGGTGTAACATCAAGATCTGCCCACAAAAAGTCTGCGAGAATTGTAGGGGAGGTTCTGGGTAAGTATCACCCGCACGGTGATATCTCTGTTTATGATGCAATGGTGCGTATGGCGCAGGAATGGAGTATGCGTTATTTATTAGTTGACGGACAGGGTAACTTTGGTTCTGTTGATGGTGACAGTCCTGCAGCAATGCGTTATACTGAGGCCAGAATGCGTAAAATTTCTGAAGAGATTATGGCCGATATCGAAAAAGAAACAGTTGATTTTCAATTGAACTTTGACGATACAATATATGAGCCAAAAGTAATGCCAACAAGAGTTCCTACTTTATTAGTAAATGGAGCAACAGGTATTGCAGTTGGTATGGCGACCAATATGCCGCCACACAATTTAACTGAAGTTATCAATGGTACTTTAGCTTACCTTGATAATAATGATATTGAAGTTGATGAGTTAATGACTCACATCAAAGCTCCAGATTTCCCGACTGGAGGTATTATCTACGGATACGAAGGAGTTCGTGAAGCTTTTAAAACTGGTAGAGGGCGTATTGTAATGCGCGCTAAAGTTGGTTTTGAAGAAGTAGACGGAAGAGAATGCATCATCGTTACTGAAATTCCATACCAAGTTAACAAAGCCGAAATGATCAAACGTACGGCTGATTTGGTTAACGAGAAAAAAATTGAAGGTATTGCCAATATCCGCGATGAGTCGGATAGAAGCGGTATGCGTATCGTTTATATCTTAAAACGTGATGCTACACCAAACGTAGTCTTAAATACGTTATACAAATACACTCAATTACAGTCTTCTTTTAGTGTAAACAACATTGCATTAGTAAAAGGACGTCCTCAATTATTGAATCTGAAAGACATGATTCACTACTTTATTGAGCACCGTCACGATGTAGTAGTGAGAAGAACACAATTCGAATTGCGTAAAGCAGAAGAAAGAGCGCATATCTTAGAAGGATTGATCATTGCTTCTGACAATATCGACGAAGTAATTGCGTTAATTAGAGGTTCTAAAAACACAGATGAAGCAAGAGAAAAATTAATTGAAAGATTTAAGCTTTCTGATATTCAAGCTCGTGCAATTGTTGAGATGCGTTTGCGTCAGTTAACAGGTCTGGAGCAAGATAAATTAAGAGCTGAGTTTGAAGAATTGATGAAGTTAATCGAGCACTTAAAAGCTTTATTAGCAGACATTAATTTAAGAATTGACTTGATTAAAGAAGAGCTTACAGAAATTCGCGATAAATATGGTGATGATCGCCGTTCTCAAATCGAATATTCTGGAGGAGATGTAAGTATTGAAGATTTAATTGCAGACGAAAATGTAGTAATTACTATTTCGCACGCAGGTTACATCAAACGTACAAACTTATCTGAGTACAAAACTCAAAACAGAGGAGGAGTTGGACAGAAGAGTGCAGGTACAAGAGATCAAGATTTCTTGGAGCATATGTTCGTGGCAACAAATCACCAATATATGATGTTCTTTACTCAAAAAGGAAAATGTTTCTGGATGCGTGTTTATGAAATTCCAGAAGGAAGCAAAACGGCAAAAGGTAGAGCAATTCAGAACTTGGTAAACATTGAAAGCGATGATAAAGTAAAAGCTTTCATTTGTACGCAAGACTTAAAAGATAAAGATTATATCAATACGCATAACCTTGTTATGGTGACAAAACAAGGTCAGGTTAAGAAAACTTCTTTAGAGAAATATTCTAAACCAAGAGCAAATGGTGTAGCTGCAATTACCATTAAAGAAGGTGATGAGCTAATTGGTGCTCAGTTGACAAACGGAGAAAGCCAGATTATCTTAGCAGTTAAATCTGGTAAATTGGTTCGTTTTGAAGAAACTAAAACACGTCCGATGGGAAGAACGGCTTCTGGAGTTCGTGGAATTACTTTAAAAGACGAAACAGATGAAGTAATCGGAATGGTTACGGTTGATAAAAATGATATTTCTACATCTCAGATCTTAGTGGTAACTGAAAACGGGTACGGAAAACGTACGAAATTGGTAGACGACGACGGAGAAGATGTGTATAGAATCACAAACCGTGGAGGTAAAGGGGTTAAAACGCTTAACATCACGGAGAAAACAGGTAAGCTGATTTCTATCAACGCGGTTACAGATGCAGACGATTTAATGATTATCAACAAGTCTGGATTAACGATTAGAATGGCAATCGAAGACTTGCGTGTTATGGGACGTGCAACTCAAGGTGTCCGATTGATTAACCTTAAAGGTAAAGATTCTATCGCTGCTGTAACAACAGTAATGAAAGATGATGCAGAAGAAGTAGAAGTAGATGAAGACGGAAACGTAATCGAATCTGCAATCGAGAGAGTGAAGCCAGATATGGAAGTTCTTGAAGATGACGGATCTGCAGAAGATGACGATGACGCCGATGATGAGGAAGCAGAAGATGAAGACGATGCTGAGGCAGACGACGAAGAATCTGAAGAATAAATAAAAAACAAAAAATTAAATACAAACAAATATCATTATGAAAAGTAAATATGTAATACTTGCATCAGCATTACTGATCTCTGTAGCTACGTTTGCTCAAAAAGATCAAATTAAAAATGCTGAAAAAGCATTAAAAGGTGGGGATGCGCAAGGTGCTCTTACACAATTGAAAGATGCGGAGAGCTTAATTGCAAACGCAAAAGATACAGAACAAGCACAATATTATTTTGTTCAAGGAAATGCTTTTCTTGAGCTTGCTAATAAAAAAGTAGAGGAAAGCAAAAACTTGCTGGCAGCAGCAAGCAGCTACAGTAAATTAATCGAGGTAGAAAAAACTTCTGGAAAACAAAAATATTCTACACAAGCTGCAGCATCAATTGCAAACATTAAAGGATTATTGATTAACTCTGCAATTGCTGATACGCAAGCAAGCAAGCACGTTGAGGGTGCAAAGAAATTGTACGAAGCATACCAATTGGACAAAAAGGATACTATTAACTTGTATTACGCGGCTTCTACAGCTGTAAACTCACAAGATTTTGACCTTGCTCTGCCAATGTACGAAGAGTTGAAAAAATTAAACTATTCTGGAAAAGGAACTTTATATCTAGCTGTAAACAAAGCTAACGGAAATGAAGATAACTTTGCTAATGCTAAAGAAAGAGATTTAGCTGTTAAATTAGGTACTCACGAAAAACCTAAAACTGAAGCTATTCCTTCAAAAAGAGGAGAAATCTACAAAAATTTAGCCTTAATCTTAGTTCAAAAAGGACGTACTGAAGATGCTAAAAAAGCAATCGCTGATGCTAGAAAAGCAAATCCAGAAGATACTTCTTTAATCTTAACAGAAGCTAATTTATATCTTGAGACTAAAGATTTCGATATGTACAAAAAATTAGTTAATGAAGCTTTAGAGAAAGATCCTAAAAATGCTGATTTAGTATTCAATTTAGGTGTTATTAGCGCAGGAGCTAAAAACAATGCTGATGCTGAGAAATATTACTTAAGAGCAATTGAAATCAATCCTGAATATACAAATGCTTATTTAAATCTTGCTGCTTTAAAATTAGAAGCTGAAAAACCAATCATTGATGAAATGAATAAATTGGGTACTTCTGCTAAAGATATGAAGCGTTACGATGTTTTAAAAGCACAAAGAGAAGCTGTTTTCAAAGGAGTTATTCCTTATCTTAAAAAAGCAAACGAGTTAGATCCTAAAAACGAAGATGTTTCTAAAACATTATTAGGGGTTTACAGTGCTCTTGAAATGACTGCAGAAGCTAAAGCTTTAAAAGCAAAAATGTAATTATTAGCTTTTTAAAATAGAAAAAACCATCCGCCACCGCGGATGGTTTTTTTATGTCTTTAACTGATTAGTTCAGCAGACAAAGTGATCGTTGTATTCAATAATTTTGAAATCGGACAGATTTCTTTTGCTTTGGCTGCTGTTGAAGCAAATTCTTCAGCAGAAATTGATGGAACCTTGCCTTTTAAATCCAAATGGATTAATGTAATTGAACCGTCTTCAAAGGTTACTGTAGCTTCTGTGGTTAAATCGTCTGCCGTAAAACCTGCTTCGTTAAGTAAAAAGCTTAATTGCATCGTAAAACACCCAGAATGAGCTGCTGCAACTAATTCTTCTGGATTTGTGCCCACACCGTCAGCAAATCTTGTTTTAAATGACAGTTGTGCATTATCTAAAGTGGTGCTTTGCGTACTGATGGTCCCTTTTCCTTCCATACCAGTTCCTTTCCAGTTGGCGTGCGCTTTTCTTGTAAATTTCATCTTTTAGTTATTAAAATTAATAATTCGGTTTGTTATTAGGTTGATTGTCAAATAATAGCAATCTATCAAATATACCTAATTTTTTGCATTGTAGCTTTATCAATTTGTTAGCTCAAAGTAAAATCACAAAAAAAATGATTTGAAAGTATAGTGTCAGTGGGTGTGGTTGCTATTAAAACAAATGTCATGAAGTCAATACCCCAGAGGGGTAAAATATTTATAGAATTTTTAATAGAGACAAATACAAAAAGCTCCAGAGGAGCGACATATTATTTTTAAAATCTATATTATATCGCTCCTCTGGAGCTTTTTACATTAATCATCTGATTTCTTGCTATAAATATTTAGCTTCTCTGAAGCTTAAAAAAAAAGAGCTGTCTTCAGTGAAGCAGCTCCTTTGATTATTTTGTCAAAACTAGATTTCTATTCTTGTCCCAAGTTTCTTAATTGTTTCAATTTGTCTTTCCATACTTCAAGGCTTTCTTTGTGAATAGCGATGTTTTTGCGTACTTCTGTAACTATTGAATTTTCTTTTTTAGCATTTTTAGTATTAGTAAAGAACTGAATGTTGTTTTCTAACTGGAAGATCTCATTTTGAACTTCCTCAATCTTACGCATAATAAAGATTTTTTCATTGTCCAATTTACGCGTATCGTTACTGTCAGTCAGAGAATCAATGCGGTTTGCAAAACGCATCATTTCAGATTCTTTTTTGCTTAAACTTAGTTTTTCAAAAAGTGCATCTAGTATTTTGTTGAATTTTCCCTCGATGTGTCTTCTTGAAAAAGGAACTTTTCCAAATCCTTTCCAGGTTTCAATATGTGCTTTTATGGCATCTAAATCTGTTTTGTGTTCTCCTGTTAGCTGGAAAGCTCTTAAAACATCCAAGTAGGCTTTTTTATTGTCAAAAGCGGCCACTTCTTCGCTGTTTTCTTCAGATTTATGCTCTTTTAACTTGTCAAAATAATGGTTGCAGGAATCTTTGAATTCTTTCCAGATTTTGTCTGAGTATTTCTTCGGAACGTGTCCAATTTGTTTCCATTCTTCCTGAATTTGTTTCATTACAGGAGTTGTGGCTTGAAAATCTGTACTTTCCTGCAGTTCTTTTGCTTTTGCAACAAGAGCCAGTTTTTTATTTAGATTATCGTTTTGATCTTTTTTAATATCCTTATAAAACGAATTTTTGAAAGCATTGAAATTTCTAACGGCAGTTTTAAATGCTGCCCAAGTTTCTTCATTCACTTCAGAAGGTACTTTTCCAGCTGCAAAGAACTCATTTCTTAAATCTTCAACTTTTTGAATCTGAACAAGCCATTGCGAGTGGGCGTTTACTTTTTCGCTTCCAAGAGCTTCGATTTTAGCGATAATCTCTTTTTTAACTTCAAGATTTTTTTGCTCGTTGGCTCTTTGGCTTTCAAACAAAAGTTCTCTCTTATCGTGTATTTTTTTGGTTAACTCGCTAAACTGATTCCAAATGGCGTCACGATGTTCTTTAGAAACAGGCCCGATTTCTTCTTTCCAGATTCGGTGCAAATCCTGCAATTCTCGGAAAGATTTGTTTACATCGGCATCGTTTACCAGTTCTTCAACGCGTGCTATAATTTTTTGTTTTAATTCTAAATTATGTTTAAAATCTAAATCTCTCGCCTCACGATCTAGATGAAGATAGTCGTAGAAATTTTCTACATGAAAATGGTAATTATTCCAAACGTGGTTGTACTTGTCTTTCGGAATAGCTCCGGCATTTTTCCATCTTTCTCTTAATTCATTGAAATGCTTAAGAGTGTCTTTGATATTTTCCTGCGGATTGATTAATTCTTTTAACTCTTCGACAATAGCCAGACGATTATCTAAATTGGTTTTTAAATTGGTCTGCAAATGTTTAAAATGAGCATTTCTTTTTTCTCTAAAAACATTATAATATTCGTCAAATTTTGATTTTAAAGGCAGATGATATTCAAATTCTTCGTTAGGATCTGGATTAGAAGCTAAGAATTCTTCTTTTTTCTCCTCTATAAGATGATGGTATTGCAGTAAGAAAGCTTTCTTAATTTCTTCTATATGATCTTTTACAGACATTACTTTATCTGCATTAACCAGTTTTTTAAGTTCGTCAACAAGAGCGTCCAGAGAAAACGTGTTGTAATCCTGCATAGGAATGTCGTGGCGTTCCTTCAGCGTTTCGTCTTCGCTTTCAGCAGCATTTGAATTTGTAATCACATCCAATGCTTCCTGATGGGCATCTTCTTGTTTTACAGATTCATTATCAGGTTCTGTCTCTAAAGCTTCTGTCAAAGTTTCAGAATCTGATGTTTCAATTGCTTCATTCGTTACAGAATCATTTATTTCGATTCCAGTTTTTCCGTCTGCTTCATGCAGGTTATCATTCTTTTCTTCTAACATCTTAAAAATGTATAAGGTTTTTATTTTAAACAGTGCGAAAGATAGTAAAGGTGTTTCTAAATACAAAATAAATCCTTTGTTTATACGCTAATTTGCGATGAAATTCTTATTGTTTAATTTAATTTACCTGTATGATATATTGATTTTTGCTGTTTTATTTGATAAGATAGAAATAATATTTTTAACTGTTTTTGAACGAAAAAATAAATGAATCGCAAAAAGTGGAGTTGAATCAGCGGTTGGCTTTGAATTAAAACAAAACCAAGAGGCCGACTTCTACACCGAAATTATAAGATTTTTCACCGCCAAAAGCGACGCTAGGGTGTACATAAACTAAATTTGTTGGGGTAATTTTTCGGCCAAATTCCATAAAAGCATTATTCTGGAAGCCGTCCAAAACATAATTGTATCTGAAAGCGACATCTGTAGCAATCCAATTTTTGCCAAAAAACCATAAAAAGTTGTTTTCCAAAAGGGTTACGCTTACGTCATTTCGGTTGCTTGATCCTGCAAAACTTTGAGAATGTTCAAGAGTTGCAATCCATAAAAATTTCTTATGATTGAAGTATTTTGCAAAAATACCGGCAGGGATAACAACCCATTTTCCGCTGCCAAAACTGGGGTCTGCTGCAGAATTTGAAATAACGCGGGTTCTAAGGCCAATGCCATTGTTTTTTTTGAAGTAGGGTATAAAACTAAGCCCAGCGCCAATATCACCAAGTCCGGTTTGATTGATAGAATTGGAATTGGTTGAAATCAAAGGCAAATCAAATCTCAAGTTCCAAGCTTTGTTGCCTATCGGCTGTAAAACGCGCAAATTTGTGGTGTTATACGAACCATTCTTAGTATCCAGATATTCGTTGTATAATAAAATAGTCTGTAGAAAATAATGATATCTAGGCTCGGCAAACGGACTATTGCTTCTATCAATATCTTCGTCTTGGGCGGATGCAAGAACTGTAATAAGAAAAAAAATGCTAAAGTAAAGTAATTGTTTTTTCATAACCGTCTGCAAATGAGTAGACTAATTTACAAAAATTACTTTAACATTTTATTTTTTATTTGTTCCAGATTTTCCACGCTTTTTCGGCCTGAAAAATAAGCATATCGTGCCCGTTCTTAATTACGGCGCCTTTTTCTTTTGCTTTTCGCAAGAAAGTAGTTTCTGCCGGATTGTAGATTAAATCGTAAGCAATATGCTTTTCTGTAAAAAACTCATACGGCAAATTTGGACAAGCCTCAATATTCGGACTTGTTCCAACTGGAGTACAATTGATGATGATTTGAAAGTTATCAAAAGTGGTAGCATTAATCAAATCGTAATCAATGATGTTTTCTTTTGCCTCTCTTGATACAAAAGTGTACGGAATGTCTAATTCGTCCAAAGCAAAAGCAACACCTTTAGAAGCGCCGCCAGTTCCTAAAATAAGCGCTTTTTTATGGTGAGGCTCCAATAATGGTTTTAAAGACTTTTTGAATCCGTAATAATCGGTGTTGTATCCTTTTAGTTTACCGCTTTTGGTAAATTTAATAGTATTCACAGCGCCAATTAGAGCGGCTTTTTTTGATAGTTTATCTAAGAAAGGAATAACTTGTTCTTTGTACGGAATTGTTACATTCAACCCTTTTAGATCGGGATTATTTTTAATTAACTCTGTGAAGTAATTAATCTCAGAAATGTCAAAATTCTCGTAGCTGTTACCAGCAAAAACTTCATTATTAAATTTTTCTGTAAAGTAACCTTTTGAAAAAGAGTAGCTTATGTTGCGTCCTAATAATCCAAAACGTCTTCTCAATAAAATATCAACCATTCTTATTTACGATGTTTTTCTATATAATTTTTAACCATTTTTTTTGCCCAAACCACTGGAAACAAATCTTCGATCAAGATGTAGTTGTCAAAGTTTAGACGTAAACCATTGCTTAAGTGAAATTTAGCTTTTGTATTGTCTTGAATCATAAAGTACAATCCTGCCAGACGGTATTCGATTTCGTTTTCTTCAGGAAAATATTCTGTTGCCTGCAATAAAGTTTGAATAGCCGTTTCAAATTCTCCTAAAAATTGAAGAATATCAACCCAGTACAACCAAGTGTCTAATGCATAATCTCCAAATTCTACCGCTTTTCTAAAGCCAAATTCGGCTTCTTCAAAGAAATTCATCTGTTTGTTGATTGTGGCATATCTTTTCCAGTACAAACGGTTCTGATTGTCTATTGCCAATGCTTTATTGACAAAAAACAATGCTTTCTGGTAGTTTTTCTGGCGAAGGTGAAAATCTGTTATCGCAATCCATCCTTTGTCTAAAAGCGGATCTTCATGAACAGTCTGATTATAGTATTGGATCGCTTTCGCTAAATTTCCAAGCTTCTCATAACATTTCCCAATTCGTAACAGCGCATACGAAGTTGCATCGTCCAATTCGATGGTTCTGTTATAGCTTTCAATTGCTTCATTGTATTTTTTAAGGCGCTCGTAAGCTTTTGCTTTTTCCATGAAAGCACCCAAAAATTCATCATCAATCAGCGTTGCATAATCAAATGCACGAATCGCATTTTCATATTCTTTTATGCCATAATGTAGGCGTCCAAGCTGATGCCATGCAATTTCGCTGTACGGATTTCTGTTGATGTATTCGTTAAGGTAAACTATAGCTTCTTGATTTTGATCTAAAAATTCAAAACAATACACTACATTGTAGAGAGCAGATTGATCTTCCAAGTCTTCTTCGAGACATTTGATAAAACTGTCTTTTGCCATTTCGAGATTATCCATAAAAAGATATTCCATTCCAATCAAATTATACACGTCAGCATAATCATCAGTGTATTGCAATGCGATTTTTAACAGTTCGACCGCTTTTTCGTGCTGATCTCTTTTGGAACAGATATTGGCTTTCTGGATGTAAATTTCCTCGTTGTTAGGTTCAATTGCGTATAACTCATTCAAAAGCTTTTCGGCAATGTCGAGTTTGTCATCATAAACTAGCATTTCTACTTGTACTAATTTTAAGCCTGTAGATTTTGGATGCTGGTCTAATGCAAGTTTTAAGGCCTTTTTTGCTAAATTAGCCTTACCTATGTCTAAATAATGAAGAATTATTTCTTCAAATTCTTCAGAATCAAAAAAGAGTACTTTGTTGGTTTTTAACATCGACTCAAATTTGGATAGGGATAGGTTATAATCTTCTTCTTCGTTGCTCAATTGCATACTTCGTATTTTTGAAATTAGCCTGTTATAAATTTAGGCAACCATATAATTGATGTAAGGATAAGAAATTAATTGTTTTGAACAATTTAATTAACAATATATGGCGTTTTTTATTCTGTTTTGGGAAGAAATCTCCTTTATTATTAAGGGATTAACTTCGGTTTTGTCATTTTTATATTTGTATCAGAAGACTTTCTTGAAATAGAAATCGAGCGTAAAATTCTGTCGGTTTTATTAAGAGCAGTGCTCAAAAAAATATATTTTTTAGTTGCTGTTTTTCTTCATTATTTCGTTCATCACGTCTAAAATAATCGCACAGCCCTCTCTAATTTCGTCTTCCGAAATGGTCAAAGGAGGTGTAATTCGTATGGCACATCCTTCAAATAAAAGCCAGAATAAAATAAGTCCTCTATCTTGACAGGTTAAAATGACTTCGTTGGTAATGTCTGCCGATTCTGTCATGGCAGCAAGCATTAATCCTTTTCCTCTAACTTCTGTAATCAAAGGATGTACCAAAAGCGATCTGAAGAGTTTTTCCTTTTCTAGCGTTTCTGCCATTAAATTTGTTTCAGTTAATTCTTGCAAAGTAGCGAGACAAGCTGACGCAATGACAGGATGACCACCAAAAGTCGTTATATGACCTAATTTTGGATTTTCCGTTAATAGATCCATTTTTTCGGCAGAAGCTGTAAAAGCGCCAACCGGCATTCCGCCGCCCATTCCTTTACCCATCACCACAATGTCTGGAACAACATCATAATTTTGAAAACCAAAGAGTTTACCCGTTCTTCCAAAACCAGGCTGAATTTCATCGACAATCATCAAAGCTCCAACCTCATCACAGCGTTTGCGCACTTTTTGAAGAAAATTGTTTTCGGGCTGAATAAAACCAGCTCCGCCTTGAATTGTTTCTAAAAGAATTGCAGCTGTTCTTGTTGTTATTTTTTGCAGGTCTTCTTCGTTATTGAATGTAATAAAATCAACGTCTGGAAGCAAAGGCCTAAAAGCTTGTTTGCGTTCTTCGAATCCCATAACACTCATGGAGCCCATTGTGTTTCCATGATAAGCGTTATGGCAAGAAATAAGCTGGCTGCGTCCTGTAACTCGTTTGGCTAGTTTTAACGAACCTTCAATCGCTTCTGTACCAGAATTGACCAAATAGGTTTTGTTTAAAGATTCGGGAAGAAGAGAAGCCATCATTTTGCAATATTGAACGGCCGGACTCTGAGAATATTCACCATAAACCATGACGTGCGAATATTTATCCAACTGGTCTTTTATGGCCTGATTAACTCTCGGGTGCTGATGTCCTAAAGTGCACGCTGAAACTCCAGCGACAAAATCTAAATATTTTTTATCGTTTGTGTCGTAAATGTAAGAGCCAATGGCGTGCGAAACTTCCATACCGAGTGGGTAAGGAGAGGTTTGCGCTTGGTATTTTATAAAATCTGGATTCATTTTTTTTTAAGGTTCAAAGTGGCAAAGGAACTGAGGTTCAAGGGTTTTTAACTTTACGGTTAAGTTAACTTTGCGATATAAATAATCGCAGATCATTGTAAACTGTGGCCGCGACTGAAAACTTTCAAAGAGACTATAAACTACTTATTTTTAGCTTTCGTGTCTGTCTTAGGGGCAGGGTTCTTCTTATCGTAATTCAAGGTTTCTTTCCTGACTTTCAGCGGGACATTTTTGCCTTTTTCCTGCTCGTCTTTTCCTTGTTTAATCAGTTTTTCGTTCATCTCATTGTCTTCTGCGGTAAAAATATCATCTTTGGATTTTATTCTTTCGTCGCCTCGCCAATTCATTCCCCGCAGTTTGCGTGCATTTTCTGGGAGTTCATCTTCAGGGAAAATATCTCCGTCAACTTTATTGAAGAAAGTAATGGTTTCAATGGCATTATTTTCCAATATCATATTGATTTTACTGCTGACATTCTTGTTAATTCCAATAAGTTCATGCGCATCATTTCGCATATAATAAATCACTTCTGTGTTTTTGATGACATCAACATCATGAAGTTTTCCATCCCGAAATTTTCCAAACAAGTTGAGCCCCTTGACCTGGTTAAATCCTGTTCCTAGAGTGTCTTTGGACAAGACAAAAGTATTGTTCAGCACTTTCAGAGAGTCAATTTTTCTTGTTTTATTGTCGCCAATCAAGTGCATTACATCTCCTGTAATTTGGTTTTCACCGTTCCAAAGAATCGGATTTCCGATCAATTTCGTTAAAGCTATTTTGGAGTCAGAATGTATAGAGTCACATTTGCCGCTCATGTCTGTTTTGTAGAAACGGACATTTTTATAAGCTCGTAAAATTCTTTCTCCTTCTTTTCCGGTAACCATTAATTTTTGTCCATGAATGTAAACCGAATCATTCTCAACCAGATTAATAGCGACAGCTCTTTTGGTTACAAACATCGAATCTTTCAATTTATAAAGCTCCGCATAATGGCCTTTTACAATTCCTTTATTGATAGAATCGGTGATTTTTACATTTCGTGTTGCCGAAGCAAATTCGGTATTTCGATTATAAAACAAACTATCGCCTTCTATGCGCCGATCGTCATATTTGATGTATGATTTTCTTAGAAAATGCGCTAAGTTTTTCTTAGTGTCATAAAAACCTTTTTCGGTATAAATGTAATTGGCTTTGCTGGTAATGGTCGAAGGGCCAAGTAGATAGGTGTGCCCAGAATTGCTGTAATAATCCAAATGGTTCGATTTGATTACATATTTTGGATTCGTAATGGTTACTTCTGTCAAAAACTGAAACTTTTTTTCTTTTACATAATACCTTCCAGATTTGCTTACCAAAGTGTTGTCTTTGTTTATGATAGTTCCTCTTGTGTTGTAAAAGGCTTCTTGAATATTTCTGTCAAAATTAATGGTATCAGTCTGCAAAGTAGCATCAGGAGAGGTTAGAACTGCATTTCCTGTGGCAAAAGCTTTTTTTTCGTTACCGCTATATTCTGCATATTTACTATTTAAAAATAAAGTGTCTCCTTGTACCAACTGTACATTTCCGAATGCTTTCAGGTAATTCTCTTTTTGGAAAAAATAAGCTTTATTGCAAGTTAGCACCACGCCGTCGTGATTTACTTTTACGTTTCCGGTAAGTAAAAGCGCATCTGGCACATTAACCTGATCCACATCAGAAAAGTCAGCATTTTCGATGACGATTGTTTTTGTGTTTTGTGCAGTTTTTTTGGCCTGCGCAGATATAAATTGTACGCTAAGAAACAGACAATAGAATATGAAAAAGAGTGATTTCTTCAACTGATTAAATTTTTGTCAAATTTATAAAAAAGGTTAGAACCTGTGGCCGATATTAGGATTAATTTATAATAAGTCATCAACAGTCTAAAGTAGAATTTAGATGCTATTTAATTTTTCAACAAAAACTCAAACTCACACGTTGTAGTAGTTGTTTTTTAAGCTGAAAACCTTGTAAATTAGATAAATCGTTTTCGGAGTTTTAAAAAATGAGCTATTTTTAGAAAATTGTTTTGATGCCTTTAGGATTGAAACCAAAGAAATAAGTTAAGAATAGCCCAAAATATGATAAGTAAAAAAATAATTGCAGCCGGAATAACATTGACGGTTCTATTGTCAGCCTGTAAAACAAAAGATTTAAAAATGAGTACTGCAAAAGAAGAAACTGCAACACAAAAGAAAGTTGTGGTTTATCAAGTTTTTACGCGCCTTTTTGGAAATAAAAAAACTGCCAACAAACCGTGGGGAACTATTGAGGAAAATGGTGTCGGAAAGTTTAATGATTTTACGGACAAAGCGCTTCATGAAATAAAAGATCTAGGCGTAACTTATATTTGGTATACGGGCGTTCCGCATCACGCTTTAGTGCGTGATTATACAACGTACGGAATTTCAAATGATGATCCAGAAGTGGTAAAAGGGCGAGCAGGTTCTCCTTATGCCGTGAAAGATTATTATAATGTGAACCCAGATTTGGCTGTAGATCCCGCAAAGCGATTAGAAGAGTTTGAAGCTTTAATCAAACGGACTCATAAAGCGGGTTTGAAACTGATTATAGATATTGTTCCAAATCATATTGCGAGAAAATACGAAGGAAAATCAAACCCAGCAGGAGTAAAAGATTTTGGTGCAGATGATGACGTCACGGCTGAATACAAACGAGACAATAATTTCTACTACATTCCGCAGCAGCATTTTGAGATTCCAGATGGAGATATTCCTTTAAATGGAGAAAAAAATCCGCTTATTGATGGAAAATTTGATGAGAACCCGGCAAAATGGACAGGAAATGGTTCTCGTAAAATTAAGCCAGATCAAAATGACTGGTACGAAACGGTAAAGGTAAATTATGGCGTACGCCCTGACGGAAGTAAAGATTTTCCTGAACTTCCTGCTGGTTTTGACCAGAAATCGAACCAAGAGCATTTTGCTTTTTGGCAAGATAAAGATGTTCCTGATTCGTGGAAGAAATTTAGAGATATTGCCTTATACTGGACAGCAAAAGGAGTGGACGGATTCCGTTATGATATGGCCGAAATGGTTCCGTATGAATTTTGGAGCTATATGAACTCTTCCATTAAAATGAAAAATCCGAATGCTTTTTTATTGGCAGAAGTTTATAATCCGAATGAATACCGCAATTATATTCGTTTAGGAAAAATGGATTATCTGTATGATAAAGTGGAGACTTATGATAAGCTAAAAGATATTATTCGAGGAAAATCTTCGCCTGACGAATTGACAAAAATCCAAAACGGAATGTCGGATATTGAACACCATATGCTTCATTTTTTGGATAATCATGATGAACAGCGTTTAGCAAGTCCCGAATTTGCAGGAACACCAGAAAGAGGCAAGCCTTTAATGGTGGTTTCGGCAACAATCAGCACTTCTCCGACGATGATTTATTTTGGACAGGAGGTAGGAGAGGCAGGAAATGAAGATGCAGGTTTTGGAAAACGCTCGAGAACATCGATTTTTGATTATATCGGAGTTCCAAGCCATCAGCGCTGGATGAATGAAGGTAAATTTGATGGGGGACAGCTATCAGAATCTGAAAAAAACCTTCGTGATTTTTATAAACGATTATTGAATTTTACCCTTAACAGCAGTGCTTTGATGGGAAATTTTGAAGAAATTCAGTCCATAAATCGCCAAAATAATGATAGTTATGATGCATTATTGTATTCGTACGCGCGCTGGTCTGAAAATCAAAAACTGATTGTAGTTGCGAATTTTTCTTCAGAAAAAGGAAGCGAATTTGATTTAAAGGTGCCTTCATCGCTTATTTCAAAGTGGAATCTAAAAGACGGCGAATATCAGTTGAAAGATCAGCTGTATCAAAACAAATTGGTTGTATTGAAAGTGCAAAATGGGCAAGGAGAAGCAAAAATCTCAATTCAGCCTTCAGAATCACTGATTTTGGAATTGAAATAGACTAGCTCGCTTTTGAGTTGATTTTAAACACATAGAAACATAGTTCAGTAAACTTAGGGAAAGGAGTTTCAATAGTTTAATTGCATACAGTTTGGCTATGTCTGGAAACTAGTTTCTTTTGCATTCTTTTCTCAGCACAAAAATTGATGTTTCTATGTGTTAAAACATATCTTTTGTTTTTAAATCTTTTTAAGCAAAGAAAAAATCTCTTTTATGGAAAATGTTGCCCCGCAGACAAACTCGTCCGAGGCACCATAATAAACTGTCAATGTATCGCCATCAGGATCAAGAATATGGCCGTTGGTAAAAACGACATTTCCAAAGAAACCGCTTAATTCATAATTTGTTTTAGGGAACATAATTGGGGTTTCAGTTCTTGAAATCACTTTTGCCGGATCTTCCAAATCCAATAAAAAAGCGCCTAAACAATATTGATGAAATTCGTTGGCCCCATGATAAATTTCAAGCCAGCCTGATTCTGTTTTGATGGGAGCAGCGCCAGCGCCAACTCTTTTACTGTCCCAGCTTTCTTTTCTGGTTTTAATGATGCATTTATGATTTCCCCAATGAATGCCATCTAGAGAAGAAGCAATCCAGATGTAATTTCCGCCGATATCGACACTGCTTGGGCGATGCAGCGCATAAAATAATCCGTTTATTTTTTCCTCAAAGATAGCGCAGTCTTTATTGTGAGGAGGAAATATCATTCCGTGTTTTTGAAAATTCTGCCAATCGGTAGTGGTTCGCAAGCCAACACCCACACCGCTGGGAGAGACAGATGTAAAAGTCAGGTAATATTTCCCTTCAATTAAAGAAACGCGACAATCTTCAATTCCGAAAGTTTCTAATATTCCCTCGCCAACCAAATGAGGATAACCTTCAGGCTCATAAAACCGTTTTCCGTCTTCACTGCACAATAGTCGGATATGCGATAATGTAGTTAAATAATCAATGCCTTGATAATTAATCACGCGTGCATCTGTGGCAATAAGTTCTGGATGGTTTTTTAAAATTTCAATAATTTGAACTGTTCCTGTTTCTGTTAAGATTGGAAACGAAATACTATTTTCAATTTGTTTTGGTCTTTCGGCAACCCGTACAGCTAGCCAGATTTTGCCTTGAAACTGAAATACGCCAGGGTTTAAAAGACAGGTAATTTCCAGACCTTCTCTGCTAGGCGGCATATCCGATGGCGATAGTAAAGGGTTTTCTGCAAAACGGTTGGCAATATCTTTCATGATCTTCGTTTATGTACCTAAAAGGTATAAAAAAAAAGCTGATACTTAATTGCATCAGCTTTTTTTCTATACTTTTTTAACCTTTTTGAGTGCTTCAATATAATATTCGTTTACTTTTTCCCAGTTGATATGGTTGTAAAACGCATCAATATAACTGCCTTTTCGGTTTTGGTAATCCAAATAATAAGCGTGTTCCCAAAGATCGATTCCCATAATTGGAGTTCCCGGGATCAAAGCGTTTTTCATCAATGGATTATCTTGATTATCTGTCGTCGTAATCTGTAGTTTACCATATCGATCCACAACGAGCCAAACCCATCCAGAGCCAAACTGCTTTTCAGACTGAGCTTTAAACTGATTTGTCAAATTATTAAAAGAGCCAAATTCTTTAGTAATCGAGCCTGCAAGAGTGTCTCTTGGCGTCTGTTCTTTTGGAGACAGAATGTTAAAATAAAGCGTGTGGTTGTAATAACCTCCGGCATTCTGACGAAGTTTTAAATTGGTAAGAGGCATTTTTTTTAAAATGTCCTCAATTGGCATATTTTCAAACTCAGTCGAAACGATTTCCTTATTAAAAGCATTTGTGTATGATAAATAATGCTTAGAATAATGTGTCTCTAAAGTTAAGGTTCTAATGTCAGGAGCAAGCGCGTCATAGTTAAATGGCAGTTTTGTCATTTCAAACGAACCAGGGTCGGCTTTAACATCATTTGGCGAACCAATAGTTATTTTTTCTTCTTTTGTTGGAAGAGGTACTTCAACTACTTCAACCAGTTTATCTTCTTTACAGGAAAATAATAGTAAAAATGAAGCTAAAGTGCTGAAAAGAACAACGTTTTTCTTCATAATGTATTTTATTTTGATGTTAGCGAATTGATGATTTCGATATAACTTTCTTTAGCTTCGTCAATAGACATATGGCTGATCTGCATCCAGGCATTGGTTTTAAAAGCGTCTCTTAAATCAAAATTTTCAGATTGATTGTAAACGGCTGTTCCAAAAGTGGCCTGTTTGTAAAAAGCGTAAAGTCTCAGCTGCACATCTTGGGGCAGTGAAGCCTGAGTCATTGTCATGGCAACTTCTACGGCTTTTGCAAAGCGAATATCTAAATCTTTATCAGCCATTTATGCTTTTGTAGCAATAATTGTTTTTCCGCCAATTGCTTTTTGATTTAACTCAACATTGATTGGTGTACCTAAAGGTAAAAATAAATCTACTCTTGATCCAAATTTAATAAAACCAGCGTCAGTTCCCTGTACAACCTGCATTCCTTCTTTAGCGTAGTTTACAATTCTGCGAGCCAAAGCACCAGCAATTTGTCTGTACAAAATAGCGCCAAAAGTCTCGTTTTCAATTACCACAGTGGTTCTTTCGTTTTCTTCACTTGCTTTAGGATGCCAAGCAACAAGGAATTTTCCAGGGTGGTATTTGCTAAATTTAATTATACCATCCATAGCGTAACGTGTTACGTGCACATTGATTGGCGACATAAAAATAGAAACCTGTAAACGTTTGTCTTTAAAATATTCTCCTTCATAAACTTCTTCGATAACCACCACTTTTCCATCAACAGGAGCTAGGATGTGATCGCTGTTTCTAACTGCAATTCTTTTAGGATTTCTAAAGAATTGTAAAATAATGATCAAAATTACAAGCGCTGCAATTTGAACAAGCATTCTAAGCCAATTGATATCTATAAATCTTTCAGCAATTAAAAGTACAGCTACAGTAAATACAGTACCTAGTAAAATGGACGGGCCTCCCTCTTTATGAAACATAGTATAAAATTTGATAAAATAAAAATATAATTGGTGCTACAAATATAACACTATCTAATCGATCTAGAATGCCTCCGTGGCCAGGCATTATCGAACCGCTGTCTTTTATGCCTGCAATTCGTTTAAATTTAGATTCTATTAAGTCTCCAATAGTTCCAAAAATACTCACAATTAATGCAATGATAGTCCAGATTAAGATCGAAGTATTGCTAAATTCAGGTTTTGGCTGAATGTAGAGCTTAGAAATTAGAAAGCCAGCAAATGCAGCAAAAACTACACCGCCAAGAAAACCTTCAATTGTTTTTTTTGGAGATACGCGTTCAAACAATTTATGTTTTCCTATTGATTTGCCCACCAAATAAGCAAAAGTGTCATTGGTCCAAATTAAGACAAACAGGCCTAAAATGATTTTCGGATTATAATCGTTTGTTCCAAAAGAGATTTTTACAATAAATACAAATGGAAGCGTAATATATCCTAATAGGTATAAATATTTTGAAGAAGTGCTTACTTTTTGAACCGAATCATAAAACAAGAATATGATGCATTTTATTGAAACGACAATTGTAACAGCAAGAAGAATCAGATCCAGCTGTTTGATATTGGTTTCTAAACTGATATTAGAATTAAAAGTATCGTTTACAAATTTTGCTGTCTGTTTGTTGTAATGGCTTACAAGGATAATAGACGAATAGACTAAAGTCCCAAAGAGAATAGAAAATACTTTGTTTAGGTTTACAATATTAGAAAACTCGTATATCGTGATAATCAGGAAAACGCCAAAAAGGGTAATGAAGCTTTCTGTAGAAAACAATATCGAAGTTAATAATAAAGCGATATAAACAGCACCAGAAATGGTTCTCTTCAGTGTTTCGTTCATCTTAAAGATCTTCTAAAAGCAGTAAATAAAGGTTTTTTGCAACACTTCCGTATTGCGTGAAATCTTCGTCTTTCGCTTTTTCGAAATATTTTATTGTAGTGATATTAGTAGGTATGTCTCTTTCGTACTTGCGTTTTATAGCGCTCAATCCGTCGCTTTTCATTGGAAGGATTTGGCTGGTTGTAGCTATAATGACAATATTTGCAGGTAATTCGTTTGGTTTATTTTGTCTGATTTGTTTTGATGAAAATAAAATAGAACCTTCGTCGGCTATAAGGTTTTCACAGCTCGCCAATAAGAATTTTGGATTAGCTGGAGCAATGTAAAATAATTTGTTTTCGTCTAGTAAGCCAAATAAAGCAGGTTCGTAACATAAAACCTCTTGTTCGAACCAGTCATTTTCTTCTAAAATGTTTTCAAACTGCTCAGAAACCTCTCTCATATTCTCGCAGTACAAGAATTTACCTCCGTTTTTTTTGAAATTGAAAATAAATTGCTCGTCCAAAGATAAATGACTGTTCTGCGCAGAAGTTCCTGCATATTCGCTTTCGTTCACTTCGTCAGAAGCGGCTTCACTAGAGCCAAATATTTTTTTGAAAAAATTCATTTTTTATATGAAATGCTTTACATGTTAGTTGAAAACGTTCAAAGATAAAAAAATCTTAATTCAAAAGGGTGTTTTGAATTAAGATTTTGAAAAATATTATTATGTATTTCGTAATTTCTTATGAAACCACCTCTTCTAAATTTTTATCAAATGTACGTTTTCCGAAGATGTTTTCTAAGTCATCTTTAAAAATTACCTCTTTTTCAATCAGAATATCAGCAAGTTGGTTTAACTTGTCTTTGTTTTCTTCTAATATTTGAATCGCTCTTTGGTACTGACCTTCGATTAATTCTGAAATTTCTTTGTCAATAACTTTTGCTGTTTCGTCAGAATATGGTTTAGAGAAATTGTACTCGCTTTGTCCGGTTGAATCGTAATACGTCACGTTTCCGATTTTATCGTTCAATCCGTAGATTGTTACCATTGCACGAGCTTGGCGCGTTACTTTTTCTAAGTCGCTTAATGCACCAGTAGAAATTCTGTCAAAAGTTACTTTTTCAGCAGCTCTACCGCCCATTGTAGCACACATTTCGTCCAGCATCTGATCTGTTCTCACGATTTGTCTCTCTTCTGGCAAATACCATGCAGCTCCTAAGCTTTGTCCGCGAGGTACAATCGTCACCTTAATAAGCGGTGCAGCGTGTTCCAGCATCCAGCTTACAGTGGCGTGACCAGCTTCGTGAATTGCAATTGCTCTTTTTTCTTCTGGAGTAATAATTTTGTTTTTCTTTTCAAGACCACCAATGATTCTATCTACAGCATCTAGGAAATCTTGTCTGTCTACTGCAACTTTATTGTTGCGAGCAGCTATAAGGGCAGCTTCATTACAAACATTGGCAATATCTGCACCTGAGAATCCTGGAGTTTGTTTTGCTAAGAAATCTAAATCAAGACCTTCAACTTTTTTGATAGGAGCTAAGTGTACTTTAAAGATTTCAGCTCTTTCGCGAATGTCTGGTAAGTCAACAAAAATTTGTCTGTCAAAACGTCCTGCACGCATTAAAGCTTTATCAAGAACGTCAGCTCTGTTTGTTGCTGCCAAAACAATTACGTTAGAGTTTGTGCCAAAACCGTCCATTTCTGTTAGTAATTGGTTCAAAGTGTTTTCTCTTTCATCGTTTCCGCCAGACATATTGCTTTTTCCTCTAGCTCTACCAACAGCATCAATCTCGTCGATGAAAATAATGGCAGGAGATTTTTCTTTTGCTTGTTTGAATAAGTCACGTACACGTGATGCACCAACTCCTACGAACATCTCTACGAAATCAGAACCTGAAAGAGAGAAGAAGGGTACTTGCGCTTCACCAGCAACAGCTTTTGCCAATAAAGTTTTACCAGTTCCCGGAGGGCCTACCAATAAAGCCCCTTTTGGAATTTTACCTCCAAGGTTAGTATATTTTTCAGGGTTTTTCAAGAATTCAACAATTTCCTGAATTTCCTCTTTAGCACCTTCTAAACCTGCAACATCTTTAAAAGTAGTTTTGATGTCTGTTTTTTCATCAAACAATTTAGCTTTAGATTTTCCGATATTGAAAATCTGTCCGCCACCTCCAGCGCCTCCGCCAGACATTTTGCGCATAATGAAAATCCATACACCAACAATGATGATGATAGGAAGCAAGCTGATTAAAATATCGCTCCAGTTATTTTTTTGAAGGAAATTATAATCTTTCAGCTTATGTTCGTTAACTGCTTTTTCCAGTTTAGTCTGAAAGATCTGATCGTTACCAATTTCCAAAGTATAGTGTGGGCCTTTGTTTGGCTGTTTGAAAATATCTTCAGCTACTTTTTTATTTGCCGGGTCTTTAAGAGCGGCAGCATTTAAATATACCTCAGCTTCTGCTTTATTATAAACAATAACTTTTTCAATCTGACCTTTTTCTAATAAAGTGTTGAATTTAGAAGAAGTTAATTGTGCAGGTTCGCTTAAGCTAGATCCTCCTGTAGCAAAACTTATAAATAAAAAAACTAAAAGTATTGCGGTGTATATTAACCAAGGACTTATTTTAAATTTATTCGGATTTGGATTATTATCTTTAGCCATTTAATGAAAGTTTCTTTAGTATTTGTTCTCGATTGAAGTTATTTTGGCATCGCCCCAAAGGCTTTCGATGTTGTAATATTCGCGAATATGCTTCTGGAAAACGTGTACTACAATGTGTACATAATCCATTAGAACCCATTCAGCGTTATCGGTTCCTTCTACGTGCCAAGGTTTATCTTTTAAGTCTTTTGATACAATTTTTTGAATTGAGTTTACGATGGCGTTTACTTGGGTGTTTGAGCTACCGTTGCAAATAACAAAATAGTCGCATACAGCTGTATCTATCTCTCTTAAGTCAAGAATATCGATATCATTTCCTTTTACTTCCTCAATCCCTTTGATTATGTTCGCCAGTAGAACATCATTATTAACAGTCTTTTTCGCCATGAATTATTTTATATGAATTTGTAAAGTTACCAAATTTTGTGATTATTTTTGAACCTTAACAAAATATTAAATTAAGATATTTAAATTATTTAATGAAACTAATCAAACTCGATGCCATAGATTCTACAAATGACTTTCTAAAGGCTTTGGCAAGTCAGGATGAACTGGAGAATTTTACAACGGTAACAGCTGAAAATCAGACAAAAGGGAAGGGACAAGTAGGGGGCATATGGAAGACTCAAGCTGGTAAAAACTTAACTATGAGCGTTTTGGTTAAAGATTTTCTCTTTAATAACGAAGAAGTTTTCAATTTAAGTCTTGTTGTCTCTTTGTCGGTTGCAGAGGTTTTAAAAACATTAAATATTCCTGATATTTATATTAAATGGCCAAACGACATTCTGTCATATAATAAGAAGTTGGTTGGCATATTAATCGAAAACACTTTAAAAAGTGATGGCAGAATCGTGTCAGTTGCCGGAATCGGAATCAATGTCAATCAAACTGATTTTGCTGAATTGCCAACCGCTTCTTCTATGGCAGTAATTGCCGGTAAATCTTTTGATAAAGAAGAGCTGGCAGTTTTAATCGTAGAAAAATTAAAAGAGAAAATTCATTTATGGAACACCTCAGCGCATCTTTTTTGGGAAGATTATCTTAATTTTTTATTTAAAAAAGGAATTCCAACAGCATTTAGAGATAATAACAACAATGATTTTATGGGAATCATTCAAGGAGTTACTCCAATGGGTAAACTGCAGGTTTTGCTAGAAGATGATTCGGTTGCCGAATTTGAGATTAAGGAAGTTAAAATGCTTTATTGAGAGGTTCAAAGGTACAGAGGTTCAGAGTGACAAAGGTTTTTCTGTAGAGACGCACTGCAGTGCGTCTAACAATTGATGAAATAAAAACTTTGCGTTTCTGCGACTTTGCGAGAGTATAAAAAAAAATGCCCGACAATAATCGGGCATTTTAATTTATAATTCACAATTAATAATTTACCATTATTAAAGTTTGTGCATATTGTTTGCTAAAGTTTCAATAAACTTACCTATTGGGCCTTTAACCATCATCGCCATCATAGCGTTGAATTCGCCTTCAAAGAATAATTGAACAGCACTTTCTGAATCAGAAACAGTGTCAATGTTTGAAGTCAGTGTAAACGGAAGCTTATCACTTGCAGCACCCAAAACGATTTTGTTTGGCGCTACTTTATCTTTCATTTTTAATTTGATTTCCGGCATCCCTTTCAATCCAAAAATAAAAGCGTCTTCGCCAGTCACCTCAAATTTAGCGATATTGTCTGGCATTAATTTTTCGAAATTCTTTACATCAGTCAGTTGATCGAATAAATCCTGAGCTGATTTCTGAACAGTAACTTTTGGACTTTCTAAGTTCATATTGTTTTTTTTATTTTTTTGTTTTTACCGCAAATGTTTTTTACCGCAAAGGACGCAAAGCCTTTTTTTTGCTACTTTGACTTTATTTAAGTTCGCAAAGCTGAAACTTTAAATAAAATTTCATTTTTTTAAATCCCAAATTCCAAAAGGAGTAAAGCGACTTTTATAAAATCTAAAATCTATCCCGAGGTTTCGGGACTAAAATCTAAAATCTTACTCCTGTCCCCAAGTTGATGGGCTAACGCTCCATTCTTGAAGAGTAGATTGTTGGTCTTCCGTGATATATTGTTTTTGAACTGCTAAATCTAGTAGATTTTCGTAGTTGCTCAATGTGAATAAATCAACATTAGCTTCTTTAAAGTTTTCTTCGGCAACGCTAAAACCGTAAGTGAAAACAGCCGCCATACCTTTAATATTAGCGCCTTCATTTCTTAAAGCTTCAACAGCCAGTAAACTGCTTTTTCCCGTGCTGATTAAATCTTCTACAACCACAACATTCTGTCCTTTTTGTAAAAAACCTTCCACTTGGTTTTGTCTACCGTGTTTTTTTGGCTCTGGACGCACATATACGAACGGAAGTCCTAAACTTTCGGCAACCAAAATTCCAACGCCAATGGCTCCAGTAGCAACACCGGCAATCACATCAGGTTTTCCAAATTGTTTTTCGATGTTTTTAGCAAACTCATCACGAACATAGTTTCTAATGCTCGGAAATGAAAGAATTAACCTATTATCACAGTAAATAGGAGATTTCCAACCAGAAGCCCATGTAAAAGGATTTTCGGGATTCAATTTAATTGCATTTATTTGCAAAAGCAATTCGGCTGTTTTTTCGGCAGTATCTTTATTAAAAATCATAGTACAAATGTATAAAGTTTTTGTAAACGACAAACCACTTTTTTTGACAAATGAAATCTCGCGTGAAACAGATTTCCAATTGTTCTTGTTGGAGAGTATTGATATCGAACAGCTTATTATAAAAATTTTTCAAAATAAAATTCAAAAAGCCATTCTATATCATCCAGACGAAAGTGAGATCATGAAGACCCTAAAAGCCAAAATTCCGGTAAATAAAGCGGGCGGAGGCTTTGTCTATAACAAGAAAGGCGAAGTCTTGTTTATCTTTAGAAACGGAAAATGGGATCTGCCAAAAGGCGGAATCGAGAAGGGGGAAGACATTGAAGCGACGGCTATGCGTGAGGTAGAGGAGGAGACAGGAGTAAACCAGCTTCGTATTACGAATAAACTTCAAAAAACCTATCATATCTTCAAACGCAACGGAAAATACAAACTTAAAATCACCCATTGGTTCGAAATGTTTTCCGATTTTGAAGGAACACCACACGGACAATTAGAAGAGGGAATTGAAAAAGTAGCGTGGTTAAACCCAGAACAAATTAAAGAAGCACTTAAAAACTCATACGAAAACATCAAATTGTTGTTCGAAGAAGAAAAAAAATCAACAGAAAAAATGGCTGCGCCTATTGCTTATCGCTCGGGTCCAGATTCTAAATAAACAATTTTTACAGCTTTAATTCGGAAATTGAAAATTAACCATTTGGGCGTGCCACCATCCCGATAAGAGGGCAAATATGCTTTACGATTATTGGCCCTCTTATCGGGATGCTGTCGGGCTTTCGCCTCCGTGGCGGCGGATTGGCTCTATCCCTCACGCGAGCAATCGGAATTAAAAGTTCATTTTGTTTTTTAATTTAAATTTTTATTCGCTATCCTCATTTTTAATGCCTTTAAGCAAAGCGTAAATTGCCATTGAATGCCCTTGTCCTAAGGTAAAATCATTTTTAAGCCAGTTTACAATATCTCCAGCTTTTACTTCGGCTTTTAATTCTCCGTTTGCAGTAAAACCTTTTTGTTCTGCAAGAGCTCTAAACTCAGCAGGACCATTTCCTGTTTTTTCTTTAATTGTTTTTAGGTATCCTTGAAATGACATAAAAATATAAGTTAGAAATTAAGTAAAGACGAAATTACAATTAAAAGTAGGATTAGTATTCGGTTTTTTCGATTTCTTTAGTTTAGCTTTGTCAAAGTTTTAACCTTTGACAAAGCTTTTTACGTGCAAAAGTATTGAACCACTTTCTTAAATCTTTGATAGGCGCAAACATCTTGCTGGATGATTTTGGGTATCTTGGTTGAAATTTCACTCAAGAATGGTACGCTCGCTTTAGCTTCTAATAATATGATTATTAAAAAAGGCGTTAAACATTCTAAATTCACCTAAATAAGAATCTTGAAAACTAATATCCTCAAATTTATTGTTTGCTATTTCTCTGGGAAATTTTGAATATAGCAACTTCTTTTCAACAATGTTTTCTACTTCTAAAACTAAATCTTTAATTTTTCTCGGATCTAAATTTTCTTTTTCCAATTCTTCAATTCGAGATTTTGGAATGATCATTTGTTCTTTATGAACTAGGGTATCAATTATATAATAAGGAACCAGAATGCTTAAATATAACGTGATAGAGCATAATTCTCCTCCCTCAACAACATTCAGAAAAAAAGTGTAACAACGATCTTCGCAATCTAGCCTAGAAAAATCTTCAAAATCTCTTAAAACAGGATCCTTGTTGAATTCTTTTTTAATGCTATTTCGAGTTTCCTTATTGACATTCGAATTAAAATATTGCACTACTGTTTTTAGTCTTTTATATTCGACCGTTTCAAAATATAACTCCTTTTGGGGCCAAGGACAAATGTTTTTTGGGTAATATAAATATGCGATATTTTTTAAAACTTCAGTTATCATATTTGGTAAAAAAAAGTAATGTTAAAATGTGTCTAAAACATTGATGAAGCTCACTTGACTTTTTTATAAACTTTATACAGTAAATAAAGTATTGCTATTCCAATAAGTAAACAAAAAAATTGCCAAGCCATCAATGTATAATCGTAATCTTTTATCGTAACATCCATAATATTTAAAGTCTTCTTTTTTTAAGTTTTAAAATTAAAGTTAGTGTGCTAAAATAACCTTTCTTTTATCTGTATTAACTGTCAAAAAGACATTTAGATTGCAAAATAAGACTTTTTTGAAATCGAATTCAACTTTGTCAAAGTTTTAAACTTTGACAAAGTTCTATGCAGACAATTGCATTAAACGGCTTTCTTTGATATTTGGTATTTTTTCTATCTGTAATTTGCATTAAACTTGTTTTTTACATCATTTTGATTTTAGAGAGATATAAGAAGCTAAATTTTGAATTTCATTACGGATTCTCGTAATTTTTATGTTTATAAGTTTTTTCTTTGTTTATTAATTATATATGTATTTTCGCTCAAATTATTAGCTATATTGATTATGAAGAAATTTACAAAACTGGTTAAAAGCGTCCTGTTTTTAACTTTCGTGCTTCTTATGACGAATTGCGCACCAAATGAAGCGGAAGAGAGTTCAAATGTGCAAGCTGTGGATGAAGCAAAAAATTGGTACAATATTCATAAGGAAGAATTTAATTCGCCTGTCTTAGAATATGTAAGTGATTTAAAATGGGAGAATGCGATAATCTCAGATGGTATCGATGGATTAGTAGTCGAAGTGCCATTTACGCTAACTGACAATTTACGAACATCAAATGGTCAAGGAAATCTGTACAATGACCATCATCGTTTGGTGTTTATAAAAAATGAGCCTAATAACTTTAAAACGTATTATGTTCAAATATTCACTGATAATAAGAATTCTAGCAGTTTAGATAAAAGTTACAGTTATTACGCTATGAAAGAAAATTATAATGGTAAGGTCTTTGTTCAAGATTTAATAACTAATAAAACGAATGTTCTTAAATTTAAAAATGGTGAGCAATCTAAATCATCATCGACATCTAAATGGCGTGAAGAATTTTATGACTGTACTTTTTTAGGTTGGATAGGGGAAGATGGAAGTTTTGAACCAATAAAATTGTTGTATTGTGATGGAGGAAGTGGCTCTGATGATGGAGGACCAACTTATGGAGGTGGACCAATTGCAGGCGGTGGCGGTACTGGAAGTACGCCGTCAACCGAAATACGAATTATTGATAATCTTACTGGAAAAGCAAAATGCATAAATAATTTATTAAGTAGTGGGGGAAATGATTTTGTTAAATATATATTTAATCAATTTGCGGGGAAATCAGAATTTAATATTGAAATTATTTCACTACCTAATGTTTATACACCAACCAATCAAGAAGTAAATGGAACAACAAGGTTTAATAAGGTGGATAGTCTTATAACTATAGAAATAAGCACAAGTAGATTAGATGGAATTGCAGCTTTGGAATCTGCTAGAATAATCTTGCACGAATATATACACGCAGATATATATCGAAAGTTAAATACAGCAAATTCAAAAGATATTGATGCTAGTGATTTTAAAAAGGTTTTTGAAACATATGAAACTCAGCACAACGCAATGGCACAAGTCTATCTTAACAGTATGGCGGGTGCTTTAAAGGAATTTCATAAAACAGTACTAAGTAACGATTATATTAACTATATGAATTATTATGGCGAAGCCCCAAGTGATGAATTCTATGAGGCTATGGCATGGGGAGGTTTAAAAGATAGTAATGTAAAAGCTTGGACAAATTTGCCTGCAGATAAAAAAGCATCTATTAATTCATTGGCAAGCAGAGTTCCTATTTTAGGTAAAACCGCTCCTTGCCCATAAAAGCCATTACTAATAATACTTTTTGTATATTCGATACACAATTCAATTACCTGTTTTTAAAATCAAATTATGAAAAAACATATCTATATATTAGCTATATTCTTATTGGGTTTCAATTTACACGCTCAAGAAAAATTAAATGGCACATTCTTTTTTAAATTAGATGATTCGTACATTATCGAATCGAAAACTAAAGCCAATACGTTTTTGATAAAAGATAAAAATGAGGATGAGGAATTTTATTTTAAAGGAGTTGAAGTTGTAAGTGATTTGCAACCTAATGAAGTGCTGTGTCTGAAAGATTTTGTAAGGACCCCACAATATTATAATAAAAACAAGAAGAATAAATTAAACAATGCTGAATTGGTAAACTTTTTTAGTAACGCTACAGTTTATTTAGTTAGAAAAAAGAATAATAAAACTGAATTCATTAAAGTAAATCCAATCGTTGAAATTTATGATTGAGTTTTTTTAACAATCAAAATAAATTAAAATGCTTACTAGAAATTATCTATTTTTTTTAGCAATCTCTACTTTATTGCTCGTTTATTTTTACTTTGTCCAATATTTTTTAACTATTAATATTTACGATACTTATTACATGGTGAGTTATTTTTTTCCTGTTTTACTAATTTTAATAATTGGAACAATTATTTATCTTTTTAAACTTCGAAAACAAAAACAGAACAATTAATAATTTCAAAAAAAGAGCCTCTAAAAAAAAATTAGAGGCTCTTTTTTAATGAAAAAAAAACTAAAGCACTCGATAAACAGGATACTGCAAATGTGCTTTTTCATAATAAACAGAATGCTTGTAAATCCAATCCAATTGTGCTTCGGCGTTTTTAGCAAACTCGCGATCATTTTGTTTTTTAGCTTCTAATTCTGCTTTTAGAGTTGGGTTTTCTTTTAAAAGCTGTGCCGCAGTATCTTCAAAAATGTATTCTGAGTAGTGTTCTTTCTGCTGTAAAATTGGATCGAAGAAATTCCAATTAAAGAATGAATCAACGCCTTCTGGTTCAAAAGCTTCCAGAAGATATTTTACACCTTTTTGGTTTGTTGGCACAATGTAATCTCCTTTAGCGAAAGCCATTTTAGCCATTTTGGAAGTTACCGTTGTGTTCCTGTGCAAATAATGTCCTTCGTAAGCAGACGGAACGGTTTTAAAATCGGCAATTCTGTAGCTTTCGACTTCTATAATCGTGTCGTTTTTAATTTGTTTAAAGGAAATATTATTGTTTTTCAGCAACTCAATAACATTCCAATAACCTCTAGTAACAATATAAGCCGTAGGAATCGCGACTTCTTTAACCGATTTAAATTCTTTTATGTACGGAACGTCTTTTCTATACGGTTTGTTTCGGTCGTAATACAAACGGTTTCCTGTTGTTGCATTGCTTTTTTTGTAACCCGCTTCATAACCTAAAAACGAAAAAGTAGTCGCCTTTGTACTGTCCAATTCCCATTTTAATGTATAAGATTTTTTAGGCTGGTATTGTTCCAAGTTTTTTATTCGTAAATCTTTTATCTTTTGATAATTAGCATCGGTAAAATCCAAAGTCGATTTCATGTATTCATAGGTCATTTTTACGCGTTCGGCGTATTTTTTCAGCATATGGGTTTCGACCACAAAACCAATCGTGTTAAACAGCGAAGTATAACCCGTTGTATATCGCGGACTATCTACAAACTGCCCAAAACCTTTATCGGGAGTATCTTTAAACGAATCGACATAAGGCGTAGTTTCGATTTTCTTTTTCTGAAGATCTTTTACCAGAGCCGGCATCATTTCGTTATTCATAAAATCGCCTAAAACCGTTCCCAGTTTGTTGTGCTGCGTCATGATGTAAGTCAGTTTGTATTGATAATCAGAGCCGTTGCTTACGTGATTATCGATAAAAACATCGGCATTTATCTTCTGGAAAATCTCAACAAAACTCTTTGTGTTTCGGGTATCCGATTTCATTAAATCACGGTTCAAATCGTAGTTTCTAGCATTTCCTCTAAAACCATAAATCTCTGGACCGTCTTGATTGGCGCGCGTTGTCGAATTTCTATTCAAGGCTCCGCCAATATTGTAAACAGGAATCGTTACCAAAACGGTATTTTTTGGCGCTTTCATTTTTCCTGTTGCCAAATCTCTGTAAAATTGCATTGTGGCGTCAATTCCGTCTGGTTCTCCAGCGTGGATTCCGTTGTTTACAAATAAAACCGCTTTGGTTTTCTGGATTTTATCGAAATCAAATTCTTTGTCAGGATTGAAAGTAATCATATGCAAAGGTTCGCCAGAATCTGTTAGTCCCATTTCTTTCATTTGAATCGTTGGGAAATCGGCAGCGAGCATCTTCCAATAAGCTATTGTTTCTTGATACGAAGCAGATTGGTTTCCGTTTCCTTTCTCAAAAAAGGTATCGTATTTTTTATTGTTTTGAGCGAAAAGGGCAATCGTGAAAAGTGAAAAAAGAAAGGTGAAAAGTTTCATGGTTTTGGGTTTAATAGGAATCAAATATAGTTTTTTTTAGTTTGCCACGAATTACACGAATTAACACAAATTAAATTAGTGAAAATTGGTGTAATTTGTGGCAAAAGAATCGAGACTGAGAACTGAATACAGAAAACTGCGAACTTTTTAACTACTTTTGCAAAATGAATAAAAAACACCATTCCAACGATATACTTTCGAATTTAGGGATTCAGAACCTCAACGAAATGCAGGAAACTGCGCACGATGTTATTTTAAACGATAACAATGTCTTACTGCTTTCTCCAACAGGATCTGGAAAAACCTTAGCGTTTTTGCTTCCAGTTTTAGAATTATTGCAGCCAGAAATCTTATCGGTTCAATGTTTGATTTTGGTTCCGTCACGCGAATTGGGGCTTCAAATTGAACAAGTTTGGAAGAAAATGGGAACGCAGTACAAAGTAAATATTTGCTACGGCGGACACTCGATTGAAACGGAAATGAAAAATTTAAGCAATCCGCCAGCGGTTTTAATTGGAACGCCTGGAAGAATTGCCGATCATATTGACAGAGAATCTTTTAGAACCGATAAAATTCAGACTTTAATTTTGGATGAATTTGATAAATCGCTTCAATTAGGATTTCATGAACAAATGTCTTTCATCATTGGCAGATTGCCGAAAGTGAATAAAAGAGTTTTGGTTTCTGCAACTTCAGATATTGAGATTCCGAAATATACGAGAGTTGTAAATCCGACAGTTTTAGATTTTATTCCAGAGGAGGAAGAAAAGACCAATCTTTCGATGAAAATGGTGATTTCGCCTGCCAAGGATAAACTGCAGAGTTTGTTCAATCTGATTTGCTCTTTGAAATCAGAATCAGCGATTATTTTCTGTAACCATCGCGATGCGGCAGAACGTATTAGCGATACATTGAACGAGAAAGGAATTTATTCGGTGTATTATCATGGCGGAATGGATCAGGACGAGCGGGAGAGGGCTTTGATTCAGTTTAGGAATGGAAGCGTAACTTATTTGGTTACAACCGATTTGGCTGCTAGAGGTTTGGATATTCCAGAAATGAAACACGTTATTCATTACCATCTTCCGTTAAAAGAAGACGAATTTACGCACCGAAATGGGCGTACAGCGCGTATGCAGGCGACGGGAACGGCATATGTTATCATTCACGAAAGTGAAAAACAATTGGATTATATTGATTGTGAAATGGAGGTTTTGGATGTCGAAGGAAAAGTTTCGCTGCCGAAACCGCCGCAATTTCAGACTATTTATATCAGTGGAGGGAAGAAAACTAAACTGAATAAATTTGATATCGTTGGATTCTTTTCTCAAAAAGGGAAATTGGAAAAAGAGGATTTAGGTTTGATTGAAGTGAAAGATTTTGTTTCGTTTGCTGCGGTAAAATTCAATAAAGTAAAAGACCTTTTGAAGAATATCAAAGATGAAAAAATGAAAGGCAAGAAGTTTAAAATCGAAGTTGCCCGCAATGTTATCAAAAAAGTAGAAGACGAGAAAAGAGGAAAGTATTGATTTCTGATTTTAGATTTATGATTTTAGATTTATGATTTTAGATTTCTGATTTTAGATTTCTGATTTTAGATTTTAGATTTTTTGAGAAATCGCTTTGCTCTTTCTTAAGATTTGAAGTTTGATAATTATTCATCTGTATTTCAATAGTTTAGAGTTGTATGGCTTAAGATTTACGATTTTATGTTAAAAAAATAATGATTTGATAGGTGTTTTTTCAATATTTCTATGTTTTTTTGCTACAGCAAAATTGTAAACCCCAAATTCATTATGAAAAACATTATTACCATTGCCACTCTGTTCTTTAGCTTTGTTTCTTTCGCACAAGTTAAGGTTCTAGAGACAGTTCCTGTTGAGAAATTAGGAAAAGTAAATAACAATTACATCCAAAAAATTGGAGATGAGTACACGGTGTATTATACTATTATCCAAAACGATGAGGATTCTTCTAACTTAAGAAAATTTTCATTCAAAAACATCGATAATGCTTACAATAACCTTTATAACATTATTGTTGGAGGATTTACAGCAACTCCTTTGTACGATATCAAATTAGAATTGCCAAATAACTACATTTGGTTGCACTACACAGGAAATGTGGTTCCAGACAAAGCGACTGTACAATTCATGGTTTCTAGTAAAGAGAGAGATGCAGATACAAACAACGTTTCTGAGCCTTTCGTAAAAGACCAAATCAATAAATTATTCCAAAAATAATTCTTTTTTGAGGTTTAAAGCCTCAAAGGTTCAAAGGGACAAAGTTTTTTTTACTTATCTCTTATAATACATAAACAAAAAAAGCTGTTCAACAAGAATAGCTTTTTTTGTTTTAGGTTCAAAATAACAAAGGTTCAAAGGTTTGATTTCAGTTAGAAACCTTTATCCCTTTGAACCTTTGTTACTTTGTTCCTAAAAAAGAACTATATCTTTTTAACATACTGCGTAATAATCACAATCTGCTGTCCATCGACTTTTCCTTCAATGTATTCGGCGTTTTCGTGATCTAAGCGAATGTTTCTCACAGCAGTTCCTTGTTTGGCAACCATACTTGATCCTTTTACTTTAAGATCTTTTATTAAAACTACAGAATCTCCGTGTTGTAGCACTACTCCGTTGCTGTCACGGTGTACTAGTTTATTTTCGTCATCTTCGCCTTCTCCTGTTGCTTTTGCCCATTCCAGCGTTTCATCGTCTAGGTACATCATGTCAAGCAGTTCCTGCGGCCATCCTGCGGCGCGCATACGGCTAAGCATTCTCCAGGCTACAACTTGTACAGGAATATTCTCGTTCCACATACTGTCGTTAAGGCATCTCCAGTGATTTAAATCGACATTGTCTGGGTTTTCAATCTGGTCAATGCAAGTGTTGCAGGCAAATATAGCTTCGTCAAGACCTCCTTTTTTAGTTGGAAGAACTTGATAAACTTTTAAATTCTCTTCATTACCGCAAAGTTCACATTTAGATCCGCTTCGTTTGCTTAATTCTCTCTCGATACTCATTATTTGGTGTTTGTTTTAAAAATGCGAAATTACTTATAATTTGCTTCGCTGGCAAGTTTATGCTTTGTTGTTTGTTTGGTTATTTCTTTACCCTAACTGCATCTGGAACTAGCATTTCATATTCGCCCCCATGACGCAATACGTCGCGTACAATGCTCGAACTGATAAATGAGGTACTTGCGGCTGTCAACAAGAAAACCGTTTCTATTTTGGAAAGTTTTCGGTTAGTATGCGCAATGGCTTTTTCGAATTCGAAATCGGCTGGGTTGCGCAAACCTCTTAGGATGAAATTGGCTTTTAGTTTTTTTGCCAAATCGATGGTTAAGCCTTCATAAGTGATGACAGAGACTTTTGGTTCGTCTTTGAAGGTTTCTTCGATAAAACGTTTTCTTTCTTCTAATGAAAACATATATTTTTTTTCGGCATTGACACCAATAGCAATTACAATTTCGTCAAATAAAGGAATTCCTCTTTTGATAATGTCTTCGTGTCCTAAAGTAATTGGGTCAAATGATCCTGGGAATATGGCTTTTCGCATTTTTTTCTTTTTTAAGGTGCAAAGCTACAAAGGCACAAAGGCGCAAAGTATTTTTGATGATTTCGACTTCGCTCAGTCTGACAGTTATGTTATAAAAAATAAGGTGCCAAAACTTAGAATCTTAGCACCTTAGTATCTTAGAAGCTATGCCAAAGCTAGTTCAATTGCGTTTGTAAATAAATCTTCCAAAGAAATTCCAGCTGCTTTTGCTTGCTGCGGAATCAAACTTTCGGTTGTTAAACCTGGAATGGTATTCATTTCAAGCATATGCGGTTCGCCATTTACAATGATGAATTCGCTTCTTGAAAAACCTTTCATTTTTAAAACTTCGTACGCGCGTTTTGCAGTTTCTGACACTTTTTTAGTCAGTTCGTCAGAGATTCTTGCTGGCGTGATTTCTTGCGATTTTCCTTCGTATTTCGCCTCATAATCAAAGAAATCATTTTCTGATACAATTTCTGTGATTGGAAGAACTTTAATCTCGCCTTTGTAATTGATAACTCCCACAGAAACTTCTGTTCCGTCAAGGAAGCTTTCAATAATGATTTCGTTATCTTCTTTGTATGCCACTTCAATTGCAATTGGCAATTCAGCTTCGGTTTTCACTTTTGAGATTCCGAAACTAGAACCTGCTTTATTTGGCTTAACGAAACAAGGTAAACCTACTTTTTTTACAATTTCCTCAGTATTAATTACATCACCTTTGTTTAGGTAATAAGAAACGGCTGTTTTGATTCCGTAAGGTTTTAAAACAGATAATAAGTCTCTTTTGTTGAATGTAAGAGCCGATTGGTAATAATCGCAAGAAGATTGCGGCATTCCAATCAATTCGAAATACGCCTGCATTAATCCGTCCTCTCCCGGAGTTCCGTGAATTGCATTGAAAACACAGTCAAAAGTAATTTTCTGACCGTTTACTGTAACTGAAAAATCATTTCTATCAATTGGAAATTCGGCTTCATTTTCGTCTACATAGACCCATTTTTCTTTGAAAATGTGAATACGGAATCCGTTGTATTTTGTTTTGTCAAGATATTGATACACGACATTTCCGCTGATTAAAGATATTTTGTATTCGCTGGAATAGCCGCCCATGATGATGGCAATGTTTTTCATCGATTTTTTGCTTTTTTGTTTAATCGTTAATTTGTTTAATTGGTTTTCGCCACGAATTGCACGAATTCCCACTAATTTTTTATTTTGTTCTTTGTCAGACTGAACGAAGTCGAAGTCGCGCGTGCTGAATCACTTTGTATGACTTCGACTTTGCTCAGCCTGACAATATTGTCGTTATTTAAATAAAAACAAAATCTTCTTTAGAACCTGAGTGCCCTAGCCCTGATAGAAGCGGCATCTCCCGATTTAGAAAAACAAGGCTTTTTAGCCGTAGTTTTTGTTAATTGGGAATACAGCGGATAGCAGGAAACAGCTCCTGAAATTTGAAATCGAGAATTTTAAAAATTCCAAATTCCAAAGTTCTTTGTTTTAAACAAAATTATCATTTTTTTTGAAACGAAATACTTTATCTTTGTCGCTATTAAAAATAAATTTATGAGTTTACGTCAGTATTTAACAAGCCGAGTTTTTTTCTTGCAATTGCTTGCGGCCGCAGCTATTATTGCGGTTATTGGTTATTTATTTATGCATTGGTTAACTTTTACGACTGATCACGGACACGAAATTGCAGTGCCGAATTTGTCTAAGCTGACTGAGGAACAAGTGGAAAACAAATTGGACGAATTGGATTTGGATTACGTTCTATTGGATAGTGTTGATTACAGAAGTGAATACCCAAAATATAGTGTTGTTGAGCAGGATCCGCTTCCTGGGACAATGGTAAAAGTGGGCAGAAAAATTTATATCAAGATTAATGCTTCTGGTTTTTCTTCTGTAAAAATTCCAGATTTGATCGAAAAAACATATCGTGAGGCTGTGCCAACACTTAAAGCGTTAGGTCTTGAGCCAGGAACGATTACGTATATTCCGAACCTTGGAAAAGATATGGTTTTAGAAATGCGTTATAAAGGAAGAAACTTAAAAGTTGGAGACCGTGTGCTTAAAGCTTCTAAAATTGATTTGGTTTTAGGTGACGGAAAAGCAAGTTATGTAGATGAAAGCCAGGCAACAGACAGTACTGCGGTGCCTGCAGAAACCCCAAGTGATGAACAATAATATTGAAGAAAATTTAGATCTGGAAGACGAATTATTTGAGCACTACAGATTTGAAGTCCCAAAAGGTCAGGCGTTTTTGCGTATTGACAAATATTTGATGTATTTGATTCCGAATGCCACGCGAAATAAGATTCAGAACGCGGCAACTAACGGAAACATTTTTGTGAATGATATTCCAGTAAAATCAAATTACAAAGTAAAACCTTTTGATGTGATAACAGTTATGCTGTCGCATCCTCCATTTGAAAATAGGGTAGATCCAGAAGATATTCCGTTGGATATTGTTTATGAGGATGATGCGTTACTGCTTATCAATAAACCGCCGGGATTGGTGGTGCACCCTGGACATGGCAATTATACAGGTACTTTGGTGAATGCTTTGGCATTTCACTTTGAAAATCTGCCAATGAATAGCAGCGAACGTCCAGGTTTAGTTCATAGAATTGATAAGGATACCTCTGGACTTTTGGTTGTAGCCAAAACAGAAGC
Source organism: Flavobacterium sp. TR2 (assembly GCF_025252405.1). Lineage (NCBI taxonomy): Bacteria > Pseudomonadati > Bacteroidota > Flavobacteriia > Flavobacteriales > Flavobacteriaceae > Flavobacterium > Flavobacterium sp. TR2. The sequence continues at coordinate 2,941,109 of NZ_CP104307.1, forward strand.
TGCCATGACGCATTTGGCAAAGCAGTTTGAAGCTAAAACTACCGAACGTGAATATATTGCTCTGGTTTGGGGAAATGTTGCGGCTGACAGCGGCACAATTGAAGGAAACTTAGCGAGACATTTGAAAGACAGAATGCAGATGGCCGTTTTTGATGATCCGGAAATTGGAAAACCTGCTATTACACATTATAAAGTTTTGGAGCGTTTTGGTTATGTGACTCTTATCTCTTGTAAATTGGAAACAGGAAGAACACACCAGATTCGCGCGCATATGAAGCATATTGGTCATCCGTTATTTAATGATGAGCGTTACGGCGGTCATTTGATTTTGAAGGGAACGACTTTTACCAAATACAAACAGTTTATCGAAAATTGTTTTAAAGCTTTGCCACGTCAGGCGCTGCACGCGAAAACGCTTGGATTTGTGCATCCGAATACAGGAGAATTAATGCGTTTTGATACAGAATTGCCTCAGGATTTTCAGGATTGTATTGAGAAATGGCGTAATTATGTGAAGTCGCATAATACTGAGGATGAAAGTTAATTAGATAATTTGTCAATTAGATAATTAGATAATTCATATACTTATAAAGAAAGCTCCTTTGGGAGCTTTTTTGTTTTGCAAATTTTATTATTGATTTGGTATTCTGTAGAGACGCACCGCAGTGCGTCTCATGTATTGTGGATATCCGTTGCGAAGACGCACTGCAGCGCGTCTCTACATGAAATTTATTCTGGAAGATTTTTTATTCTTAAATCTGTTATTTTGATTTCTCCGTTTGTTATAAAACCTAGCTTTCCTTTTTGGTTTAAGTTGCTTTTTTCAAGAGAGCATTCTAAACTTGTTTTATCGTCAACAGAGAATGATAATTGATTGTTTAAGGCCTTAATTTTTACAGCGTACCATTTGTTGTTTTCTAATTGCATTGGCTTTCTAAATAAGGTTTTTCCGCCTCTTTTTCCATATGAGTCATCTTTTTTATCATAGACTCCGTCACCAATTACAATGTTTTGGTCAATTTGATACAAGTAGGTTCTAATATATTTTCCTTTGTCCAAATTGAGCATGATTTCAAATAAAGATGCGTTGGCCATATTGATTTTCAAATCGATTTCATAATTCTCTGGAAGCTGTTTTTTTGAAACCAAAACGCCCCATGGCGAAAGAGAACCTTTTCCTGTAAGGGTATCATTTTTTAGAATCCATTCTTTAGAATTAATCGTCCAATTTGATTTTAGTTCTTTTGATGTACTTAAAGTATATTCTTTTTTTACTGTTGAAATGGTGCCCGAACACGAAATCAAGATTAGTTGTAAAAGGAGAAATAGTGCAAATTTTGTTTTCATTTAATTTAATTCTGAATGGTATTTTATTTTTCCAATCGATCCAGTTTCAGCAGGCAAAAGCTCAAATACAGAAGTAGGAGCCAAGCCTGATTCTATACGGTGTGAAACATATAGGATAGCGACATTGGTTTCTTGCTTTATGGTATTGATGAGCTGAATGACTAAATCTACATTTTCGTCATCTAAACCTTCTACGGGTTCATCTAAAATCAATAAAGGCGGATGTTTTAAAACGGCGCGAACAATTAATGCGACACGCTGCTGTCCAATAGAAAGATCTATAAAGCGCTTTTTTCTCAGATGAGTCATTTCGATCACTTCAAGCCATTGCGTCACGATATTTTTCTGATGTGTTGTGGGTTCTGTATACAATCCGATTTGGTCAAAAAATCCTGAGAGAACCATTTGTTCCAATGTGTGGCCTTTTTGAAACAGATCCATCATAGAAGTGGCGTAGATTCCGATTTGTTTTTTGATATCCCAAACACTTTCTCCCGTTCCTTTTTTTCTTCCAAATAAGAATAAATTCTGCCCAAAACCTTTCGGATTGTCTCCTGTAATCAAAGATAAAATCGTGCTTTTTCCCGAACCATTGGGACCAACTAACTGCCAGAATTCGCCTTGTTTGATAGTCCAAGAAATGTTGTTGAGAATCTTTCTCTCTTCATAGCTTACCGAAACATTTTCGAGTCTGATTAATTCGTTTTCAGGAAAAGTATGCGTTTCTGTTGCTTTTGGAATTGCAGTTGTATTTAATGTTTTAAAATGATTTTCAGCTTTTTTAAATGGATGCAATTCGAATGTATTGTCTTTGATTTGAGCTTTATTTGGCACAAATTCAAGAACATCAACGGTACGATTTAAAAGCTGGATAATTGCAACATCATTGGTTAGATCTTTTAACGAATTGGCTAAAACTACTCGTGAAGCCTGATCCAAATGGTCAAAAGGATTGTCAAAAATAATGTAATCCGGTTTTTGATTGATGCAGTATTTTAAAAACTCTTTTTTGCGTTCGCCAGATGAAAAAGTTCGAAGCTGTCTGTGCGAATCTGGCGAAGCTTCGACACTGTCATACTGAAATTCTTTTTCTATAAATTTTTCGATTGCCATATCAGAAAACAATATTCCTTTTTGATTGTTAAAAACAGCCAAATCTCCAGTGGCTTCGCCGTTTAATATGTTTTCTATTAATTTCTTTTTATTTACCTGATTTGATAAAAGTATATCCCAGTGTTGCATTGTTTTTTTTATTTGTATTATTTTTTTAGCCACTAATTACACGAATTTTTACTAATTATAATTGATGAAAAATTTGTGCGAATTCATGAAATTGCTTCGCCTGTTCGCTATCGCTCGGGTCGTGGCAATGCATTTTTTAATCCTTTTAATCTGTGGCTAAAATATATTTTATTCTGTTTTTTGTGTTGCCATTTCGCGATCGTTTCTTGACCATTCGCTCCACGAACCCGCATATAATTTTGGAATCGGAAGTCCGGCGTAATCCATCGCTAATAGCGTGTGACAGGCTGTTACTCCAGAACCGCAATGGACGATTGTATTTTCTGGTTTTATATCTTTTAGAACAGCTTTATACTTTTCAGCTAATTCATTGGCTGGTTTAAAGAATCCGTTTTCATCCAGATTTTCTGTAAGCGGAACATTGATAGCTCCTGGAATATGTCCTGCGATTAAATCCAGAGGTTCTATCAAACCATCATATCTGTTTTTATCGCGAACATCGATTACAATATTCTGATCGTTTTTTCGGGCTTTTTCGACTTCTTCAATATCGGCTAAAGGCAGTTTCCATTCTTGAGAAGGATAAGCTGTTTTTTCAAAAGTTTCAATTCCTGCTTCGGTAGGAAAACCTGCTTGAATTGCTGATTGATAGCCTCCGTTTAAAACTTGAATTTTTTCATGCCCAACTGCACGAATCATCCACCAGAATCTAGCGGCGAAATTGGAGCCGTTTTTATCATCGTAAACAACAACATGATCTGAAGGTGAAATTCCTAATGAAGAAAGTGTTTTCGAAAAATCTTCGGAAGAAGGCAACGGGTGTCTTCCGCCATTTGCTGGATTATCAGGAACTGCAGCCAGATCACGATTTAAATCGGCAAAACGCGCGCCTTTTAGATGTTCTTTTTGATAATTTTCAAACGTGTTTGCGCCAGCTCTAGCATCAATTAAGACAATTGAATCTTGAAGCTTTAGTAATTCCCCAACGTTTATAATAGATGTAAGTGTAGCAGACATATCACGGTCTTTTTTTATGATTTATTTAAATGGATTAATCAGCAAATGCCTGACTGTAAAAAACTAAAAATGTATTATTTGTTTTATCATATCGAAGACATTCCCAATTGTTGTACACAGAACTTGTCGAAATGCAAAGGGTATTTTCTAAATTTGTTTTGGAACTTTTTTCTGAAAAACACCCGTCTTTCAATAAAAAATCTTCGTCTTTTGAGATGTCCGTAATTTTTACAGGGGGCGTTTCCAGATAGTATTGGGGATTTATTGTAATAGCGTCTTCATTTGCAATTAAATGTTCTTCGGCAAACTGATAGTCAAGCGTTCCAAAAGAATAACTGTTGCAATCGGCATTTTCTAAACCGTTTTTGACTTTCAGATCTTTATAAAGTTCAGCGTATGTGTTTGCTATTGCATTAAACAGTAAAATTTTAGTTCTGTTGTTTTTTGTGTCATAAACTATAAAAATATAATCTTCACTGTTTTTCTCAAATATACTGCCTTTTGCAAAAGAAAGCAATTGGTAATCAGTGTGTTCTTTGAAAAATTGGTTTTGTTTTTCATTGAGTTTTGCCGTTAGTTTAGCACTGATATTTGAAAAAAGTTTTTTGTCAGAAAGCTGTTTTAAATTTTCTCTTGTATTAAGAATTCTGTCTGTAAATTTAGGGTTGTCAAAAACAGAAATCTGATAATGAATGGTGTCAGTATTATCAATTTTAGTGGTTTTGATGCTTTCGTGTACCGTTTCCTTTTTAGTGTTAGTTTTCTCTTGCTGTTTTGTGTTGCATGAAAATAAAACTAGAGAAAGAAGAACGAAAGCTATTTTGATTTTCATAAAAGAAGTAATGGTTTAAAAGATTTTGTTTATTTTATGTAATTTATTTTTTCTTAGAATTGCCAAGCCATAGCAAAGCATTCAAAATTAGCTGACTCTGTGTTTTGTTTTCAAAAGTATACGATAAGGTTTTGTTTGTTCCGCTTTCATAATCAATATCATTATGTCCCATATTTATGTATGCCATTTTGTATTTTTTATTGGTCCAGACAACGGGGTAGTAGCCGCTATGCCAGATTTCATGGGCTTTTGGGCCAGTTCCTAACGGAAAACTCGATTCGTCTATCGCTAGCAAAATCTCAATATCTGGATTTTTGGTCAAGTCGTTAAACCACCTGTACCATTCATTTGGAGCAGAGGAGAAGGTTTTAGGCAGATTTTTGGTCACAGGATGCAGATTTTCTACTCTCAAAACTGCCGAAGTCGGTCTCCAAGTATTGCTGCCGTATTCGCCAGAACCTAAAAAAGTATTGTGATACCAGTTCCAGTCTTGCGGATATGTCGAATTGTTTAGTGCAAATGCCGAGAAATGAAACCCAATAAAACCGCCTCCGTTTTCCATATATTTCTGGAAAGTTTCACGCTGTTCTTTTTTTTCAGGACGCGTATCTAGAAATAGAACAATCTGATATTTGGATAAAAACTTAGCGTTTAAATTATCCCAATTGCTAGTTGAATCATACTGAAAATGATTTTCTTCTGCCAATTTCGGAAAGTATTTATTGGCTTCATGCACAAAACTGATATGCGCCTGATCGTTTTTTGCTGTGTAAAAAGCAATCACTTTAAATTTTGGATTTTCTTTTTTCTTTTGCGAAAAGACAGAAAAAGAAAGAATTAAAAAGAAAAATAAGATGCTTCTGTTAAAAATGGTTTGGTGGTTTTGGTTAAAAATAGTCATGAAGGGCAGAATAATTAAACAGGAATTTTTTCGATTAAAATTTCATGCTCAGATTTGTCAAAATAAGTGCAAGTCATTTCAATAATATCCACTCGCCATTTTGCAATGCCGCATTGCGCACAGTGATTGCAGAAAGTCATATAATCGGTTTCTCCATGCTGATGTTTTACCAAATTTTCGATAAAAAGCTCTTTGTTAGGAAAATCCGCCACTTTAATTTCTGCATATTTTTCTTCTGCAGCCGCTGTGTAATTATTTAATCCATAGTAGACAGTGCTTCCGTCATGCACAAAAGTGTCATATCCTTTTACGCCAAGAATTATTAAATCTTGAATATAATTTGGAAAATCTGCACCGCTTTTCACTTTTGAATGGGCTTCTTTTATTTGTTCTATTGTAAACATATTTATAATTTTAGATTGTTGATTTTAAATTTTAGATGTAAAAAGAGTTTTTATTTCAAAAATACGATTAATGATTTTATAAATGCATCAAAAGATTCTATATGTGGCAAATGTCCTGTATTTGGAATCTCCACCAGTTTTGAATTTGGAATTTCTTTCTGTGTTTTTTTTCCTAATTCGGCATAATTTCCCATTGTTTGTCTCACTTCTTCAGAAACCAATGGTTTTCCCAAAGCCGTTTTATCCCTCGTTCCGATAATCAATAGCGTTGGACATTTAATATTTTTAAATTCGTACAGAACAGGCTGCGTGAAAATCATATCGTACAAAAGAGCAGAATTCCAAGCAACAAGATCATAATCTGGCGCTGTTGTCCATCCTGCGCCAAGTTCGGCCCATTTTTGATAATTGGCATTCCATTTTCCGTCATAATAATTGGCCATTTGGTATTGCTTGATGCTTTCGTAATTTTGTTTTAACTCCGATTCGTACCACCAATCGACAGGTTTGTAAGGCACGACCAGTTTCCAGTCTTCTAAACCAATGGGGTTTTCTAAAACTAATTTTTCTGTGGTTTCCGGATACATCAATGCAAAGCGGGTGGCGAGCATTCCGCCCATCGAATGGCCTAAAACAGTTGTTTTGCTAATTCCTAAATGATCTAGAAGTTTTTTAGTGTTTTCGGCTAATTGCTGAAAAGTATATTGAAAATTGTCTGGTTTTGTCGATTTTCCAAAACCAATCTGATCGGGAACGATTACACGATAACCTTCTTTTGTTAGCGCTTTAATGGTGGTTTCCCAATAAGCGCCATTAAAGTTTTTTCCGTGAAGCAAAAGAACATTTTTCTGATTGTAGTTGCCGGGAATGATATCCATATAGCTCATTTTGAGATATTGGCGCTGGCTGCTGAGTTCTATAAAATCAACTGGGAAAGGATATTCATAATTGCTTAAATTAATGTCTAGCGCTTTTATATTTCCTTGTTGTCCAAAACTTAAGCAGGGAATTAATAGCAGTAATAGTTTCAGGATTTTCATTTTGGAGGCATTTATTTTTATGATTTATAAAGTTAAACCGAACCATTTTTAAAACAAAGCTTAAAATCTTAAAGTTATCAGAAAAAAAGCGTTGGAAATGGTTTCGGCGTTTTTAGTGTTAATAATCGATGATTTATTAAGTTTTTATCGATTAAATGAAGCTGATTATGAAAATAATGTATTTTAACGAATAATGTAGCACTTCAAAGGACTTCTTTTATTAACAGGAAAATAGTACGTAATTTTAATATCAGAATGTTGCAAGCCTAAAAAATAGTATTATGAAAAAGACAATACTTTTGCTCCTGCTCACAGTCCCCACATTTGCCCAAGAACTCAATACATTTGACTTTGCTGTTATCAACTCTACCTTAATTTCAGCAAATATTGACCTCGATAAAGGCCGGAGCGTTGTTGCGGCAAATAAAGATCAATACTCAGCTTATTTTCAGTATGCTCTCACGATGTGTGAAGACGATATTATTTTTGGCGCTGGAATTGACAAGTCTGAAATTGATCGAACTTATGTCGGCTACATCGGAAAAATTTGCGATAAATTTAGAGCTACAATCGGAATAGGATATGTAGATTCGAGAAGCGGTTACGAAGGAACTTTTACAGGTTTTAGCATTTCATGGCATTTTTCTGAAAACACCTACATCGGCGGAAATCTAGAAAATTTGCATTCGTCCATAATTGATTATGATACCGACGAAAGTTTTGATTATTATAAAAAACTGGTTCCCAAAGTTTTTGGAAGTTATGAAATTATCCCGAATGTGATTGCTTTTGGACAGCTGAGTTCGAGAGTAAATGATATTGCGCTAAAATATCAGGTTCGCCGATTTTCTGCGGGAGGATTTTATTCTGGTCATTCGGTAGGGGGGATTTTTGGAACTCTTAATGTCGGACGATTTGCAATTTCCTGCAGCACCACTTTTGAAAGGGTAAATTTTGGATTAAAGTTTGAATGACGAAATTTAAAATGCAATTTAGTTAAGAAGAAAAATCCCCAAAACAATATCAGTAGTTGTTTTGGGGATTTTTTATGTGGTTAGCTGCTGGTTTTATAACCCAACAAAATCATCACTTTTAGGGAAAATGCTCAAAGCTTGAATTGCAATTTCTGGTGTTGGAGAAGCTAGTTTGCGCAGTTTGGTATCCATCCAAGCGCCATCAACAGTGATTGTCGCACAAAGCGTATCATCTTCTCTTCTAAACTCATGAATGATTGACCAGCGTGAAGCATCGGCTTTCATTTTTGATGTTTTGGTATGAATGAATATTTTGTCTGAAAGCTTTAATTCTTTTCTGAAGACACATTCTTCTCTAAACAAAACAGGGCCAAAACCTTGTGTCTGCATTACTTTCAATGTTAATCCTAATTCTTCTAAGATTTCGATACGGTGTTGCGCGCCAAAATCGTAATAAGCACTGTGGCGAACGTGAAAATTTGGGTCAAGATCTGACCAGCGGAAAGATATTTCTTTTGTAAATGAAGCCATTTTGTAGTTGTAATTTTAATGAGAAATCGAAATTACGAATAAAAAACAAACGAATATCATAAAATTACTATGCGTGCATATTTTTTTATTGTTTTCCAATTTGCATCATGCTGTAAGACACTTTCAATTATGCTCTTTCGACTAGACAATTATAGCACCCTGGTCTTGCATTATGAATATGGATATACGCTATTTTTTCGTTTTCAAAAGTTCTAATGATGCTTTCCTCAAGAGTATTTCCTTCTGTGACAGACGCTTCCTTCATTATGCCGTTTTGGTCGTAACCGCGCAACGAAAGCAATCTGTGATGAAGCATATGCGGAATTTGGTTGGTTTCGAATGTTGACGTAGCGATTCTCTTTCGTACAAAAATTGGTCCGCTAGCTTGATAAGGCGAAGCCGTTTTATGATGGCTGTATGGCAATAGAATGACTTCTTCGCCAATTTCTGCATCTTCTAAGCTTATTCTGCACGGAAAACCAGGAAACTTATCGACAGTCATTTTAATTGCGCCAATTTTTTCAAGTTCTGAATCTGTTAAGTCGAATAAGCCTAAAAATTCGGTATGCTCTAAAGGCTTAATTTTAAAATTTGCTTTCATGATTTTTTTTAAGCAAAAGTCTTATTTGTTAGAATATAAAAAAATCCAGATCTTGCTGTATTTCTTTGAAAACTAGATTTACAGTGCCATTTTCTCTAATTCAACTTCCAGTTTATCGAAGTTTTCTTCATTTTTATCGACTACATAAGGTTTCAGTTTTTGGCATTCTGCTTCCGTTTCAAAAAGCATTTTAAAAACAACTTTTGTCTGGTTTTCAGCAACAGTTTCAAATGTTGCTAGAATCTGAAAAAGTGGTTTCGAATGTCGTTTCCATGCAATAAGATTGGGGCTGTCTATTTTGATAAATTCGCATTCGTTTTCAAAATTGCCTCTTTCAGGGCCATGCATTGTAAATTTCCATCTTCCGCCTTCGCGAAAATCAAATTCGTAAAAAGTGTTGGTAAAACCTTTTGGTCCCCACCAATTCTTTAAATGTTCAGGCTGGCTCCATGCTTTAAAAACAAGTTCCTGCGGGAAATTCAAAACTCGTATCGTGACAATTTCTGAATCGGGTGTTGTGGAAAGAATATCTGAGGTCATTTTTTGAAGTTTTAAATTAAACAAAAATGGACAGTTATAAAGTTACGTTATTTTTAGATACTTTTAAACTTATCCATTTCTGCCTTAATTTGTATTTAAACTAGTAATCCGTTTTCATTTAGGTGTTTAAAGATAATTTTGTCAACTTCGGATATTATTTCAAGATCCTTATAATTTAGCCATTTAATTTCTTCAATTTCATTGCTTTCCTGTGGAGTTCCTTCGTAGTCAGCTTTATAACAGGTCATCTTTACAATAATTCCGTCAGCTGCCCCATCTGATTGCGCTTTAAAAGTTCCGAGATACTCTATAGATTTTGGTATGATTTCTACATTTAATTCTTCTTGGATTTCTCTAACTAAAGTTTGCTCATCGGTCTCGTTATGCTCTCTTTTTCCGCCAGGAATGTAATATTTATTTTTTCCTTTTGATCTTGTGCTTAAAATTTGACCGTTTTCAATTTTAATTAATGCAATTTTATCAATTTCAATCATTATGCTTTTTTTTTAAACTATATATTTTTTTTAGGCTTTTATTTTTATGGATGTCTTTTTCTATTGTACATCAATTTATATTCTTCGGTTCTATTTTTGTATTTTCTTTTATTAAATATTCTAAAGTAAAAAAAGTATATCAAAGGAACTGCAACAACTACAATCAACATTAAAAAGTCAAATATTCCATAATAGGAATTAATTTTTTCACCATTAATAGTTAGTATTTTTGAGTTCGTATTCCCTGCGTGTAAATTTTTAGAAACTATTCTGTCTCCAACATTAATCGTGTAGTTTAATCTTTCGTGTGCTGTCAAATATAGAATATTTTTATTGTTGTTGATTTCATATTCGAATGCATATAATGTTCCGCCCTTATTATAATTCGAAACTAAATTTACTTTGGTAACTGTTCCTGTTACAATATCGCTTTTATCAAAATGTTTTACATTATAGTAGGTAGTTGAAAAAGAAGTAATGAAAAGAAGTAAAGCGATAAGGTTTATAATAAAAATTGCAATATATCTCTTCATTTTCTTTAAATTATCAGATGCTTTTAAAATTGGTTTTTTCGTAAACTTCTCGTTAGGTTAATTTGTAGTAAATTCATAAAAAGCTACTCAAAAAAACGAGTAAATATATTGTTTTTATTACGGTTCATCAAAGATATTTTAATTGGTTGGTTTTATAAATTGATGAAGGCATAATAAGAAATAGGAAAGTCAGTCAGTGCTTAAAATGACATAATTGTGTTGTTATGCCATACTTGTCATGTCTTAAAAATGTCATGTTGTCAGACGATTATTGGTGTGCCAAAAGCAAAACTGACAATTTACATCGGTTTTTTATATTGGCACAAAGATTGACTTATGCCACCTGAGTTATTAAAATTAAATCAAAAATTAAATATATAAAAAATGGGTAAAATAATCGGAATTGACTTAGGTACGACGAACTCTTGTGTTTCTGTAATGGAAGGTAACGAAGCAGTTGTTATCCCTAACGCAGAAGGAAAAAGAACTACACCATCTATCATCGCTTTTGTTGAAGGTGGAGAAATTAAAGTAGGTGATCCTGCAAAAAGACAAGCAGTAACTAACCCTACAAAAACGATTGCTTCTATTAAACGTTTCATGGGACACACTTTTGCAGAAACTGAAGGTGAAGCAAAAAGAGTTCCTTACAAAGTAGTAAAAGGTGACAACAATACTCCACGTGTGGATATTGACGGTCGTTTATACACTGCTCAAGAATTGTCTGCAATGACACTTCAAAAAATGAAAAAAACTGCTGAAGACTATTTAGGTCAAACAGTAACTGAGGCAGTTATTACAGTTCCTGCATACTTTAACGATGCTCAGCGTCAAGCTACAAAAGAAGCTGGAGAAATCGCTGGTCTTAAAGTTATGCGTATCATCAACGAGCCAACTGCTGCTGCACTTGCTTACGGATTAGATAAAAAAGGAAATGATCAAAAAATTGCTGTTTACGATTTAGGTGGAGGTACTTTTGATATCTCTGTTCTTGAATTAGGAGACGGTGTATTTGAAGTATTATCTACAAACGGTGATACTCACTTAGGTGGTGATGATTTTGACCAAGTTATTATTGACTGGTTGGCTGATGAATTCAAAACTGAAGAAGGTATTGACTTACGTTTAGATCCAATGTCTTTACAGCGTTTGAAAGAAGCTGCTGAGAAAGCTAAGATTGAATTATCTTCTTCTGCTGAAACAGAAATCAACTTGCCATACGTAACGGCTACTGCTTCTGGACCAAAACACTTAGTGAAAAAATTAACTAGAGCTAAATTTGAGCAATTATCAGATGCATTAGTAAAACGTTCTATGGAGCCAGTTGCTAAAGCATTAAAAGATGCAGGTTTATCTACATCTGATATTGACGAAGTTATCCTTGTAGGAGGTTCTACTCGTATGCCAAGAATCGCTGACGAAGTGGAGAAATTCTTCGGTAAAAAAGCTTCTAAAGGAGTTAACCCTGATGAGGTTGTGGCTATTGGAGCTGCTATTCAAGGTGGAGTTTTATCTGGAGATGTAAAAGATGTATTGTTACTTGACGTAACTCCTCTTTCTTTAGGTATCGAAACTATGGGTGGTGTATTGACTAAATTAATTGAGGCTAACACAACTATCCCAACTAAAAAATCTCAAGTATTCTCTACTGCTGCTGATTCTCAACCATCTGTTGAAATCCACGTATTGCAAGGAGAAAGAGCAATGGCTGTAGATAACAAAACTATCGGTCGTTTCCACTTAGATGGTATTCCACCAGCACCAAGAGGAGTTCCTCAAATCGAAGTAACTTTCGATATCGATGCTAATGGTATCATCAAAGTTTCTGCAACTGACAAAGGAACAGGAAAATCTCACGATATCCGTATCGAAGCTTCTTCTGGATTAACAGCTGAAGAAATCGAAAAAATGAAAAAAGATGCTGAAGCTAATGCTGATGCAGATAGAATTGCAAAAGAAAGAGCTGAGAAATTAAACGAAGCTGACAGTACTATTTTCCAAACTGAAAGTCAATTGAAAGAATTGGGAGATAAATTGACAGACGAGCAAAAAACAGCTATCGAATATGCTTTAACTGAATTGAGAATGGCTCACCAATCTCAAGATCTTGACGCAATCCAAAAAGGATTAGACAATGTAAATGCAGCTTGGAAAACAGCTACAGAAGCAATGTACGCTCAAGGAGGTGAAGGACAGCAAGCTGCTCCACAACAAGAGCAATCTTCTGGAGACAATGTTGAAGACGTTGAATTTGAAGAAGTAAAATAATTTACTCCGTAAAGACGTGCTACAGTGCGTCTTTACAAAAGAATATTGAAAACCGAGTCAGAAATGGCTCGGTTTTTTTATTGGTATGAATTAACTGTATCGACACACTGCTGCGTCTAGCTTAGGTTTTTTACAAACTGATATTTGTCATTTCCTGTTCAAATTCTTTTTCGTAATATTACTATTGTAAAATTTTCGTGAATGAGAAAGATAAAATACAAGAAAGGACGCAAGCTCCAACACATTACTTTAGAGTACACTGGCACGCATAAAGAGCACGAAACAGAGATGCAGCTTTTTGTATATAATGATGCTGATGTTGTCGAATATGATAAGTTTACTGTTTTGGCTCTAAATTCTTGTTTTGATTATACAAAAAACAATTGGCTCAATATTCACGGGCTTAATGATATCAATCTCATTAAAACAATCGGCGCACATTTCAAATTGGACGATTTTCTTCTTGCCGATATCTTGAACACTACCAAAAGAACTAAATTAGAAGATCAGCAAGACATTCTGTTCTTCAATATAAAATCGCTCCTTCCTTCTGAATATTCAGATAATATCAGTGTAGAACAATTGAGTTTTATTCTGAAGGACGGTATCTTAATTTCATTTCAAGAAAAACGCAGCGACTTTTTTACGCATATCCGTGAGCGTCTGCGTACGCACGCCGGAATCGTTAGAACCAAAAAGGTAGATTATCTCTTGTATCTGCTTTTAGATGCTGTAATGGAAAATTTCTACATTACATTGGAAGATGAAGAAGACAAAATCGAAGATTTAATCAATTTGACTAAAAAAGATGCTAAACCCGTTATTTTGGAGAAAATTGAAAATCATCGCGATAATTTGAATTTCTTAAAACGTTCCATTGTGCCGCTTCGAGATTCGCTTTATTACTTGAAAACGAAGAAAGATGATGACGAGGATAATGGTTTGATTCAAAAAGAGACATTTAATTTCTTTATCAGGCTGCATCAGAAAAGTTTGGAGCTTTTAGATCAGATAGAATCAGATATGAGCGCTTTAGAAAGTGCTTCTAATTTTTATTTTTCGGAACAAAGCCGAAAAATGAATGAAATCATGAAAACGCTGACGATTATATCAGCCATATTTATTCCGCTTACTTTTATAGTGGGAGTGTACGGAATGAACTTTGAAAATATGCCTGAACTCAAAATGAAGAACGGCTATTTTGTAGTTATGGGCGTGATGTTTTTGCTGGTTATAGCCCTAATCATATATTTCAAAAAACGACGCTGGTTTTAGTTTCCTTTTAAATTTGAAGAATTTGATTTTCGTAAATTTGGTATTTAGAATAAAAAAATAATAATTATGAGTAAAGCAATATATATAGCCACAAGCGACCATAATAGCGGTAAATCGATTATCACGCTAGGTTTGATGAGTATCTTGATTGGCAAAACAGCCAAAGTAGGATATTTTAGGCCTATAATCGAAGATTTTGTCGATGGTGAGGTAGACAATCATATTGAGACTGTTTTGTCGTATTTTAACCTTGATATTGCGTTTGAAGATGCCTATGCCATCACCAAAAGCAGATTGATCAAGAAAAAGAACAAAGGGAAAATAGGGGAGGTTCTAGATTTGATCATTGAAAAATATAAAAAACTAGAAGAACGTTTCGATTTTGTTTTGGTTGAAGGAACAAGCTTTACTGGAGAAGGAACCTCTATCGAATTAGATTTGAACGTTTTAATTGCTAAAAATCTTGGTATTCCGACCATAATTGTGGGTTCAGGAGTTGGTAAAACTTTAGAAGAACTTTTAGATAGCCTTTACTTAGTTTACGATTCCTTTAAAATCAAAGAGGTTGAAGTTTTGTCTGTTTTTGCGAATAAAGTACAGCCGGAAAATATCGAATTGGTTACCAATAGCCTGAAAAAAAGTTTGCCTTCAAATGTATTGATCAATACAATTCCGCTTATTTCAAGTTTGAACAATCCGACGATGCAGGAAATTGTAAACGAGCTGAATGCAAAAGTCTTATTTGGCGAAAACTATTTGAACAACGAAATTGGGCATTATAGTGTAGGAGCGATGCAGCTTCATAATTATTTGGTGCATTTGAATGACAATGCTTTGGTGATTACTCCAGGAGACCGTTCTGATATTATTTTAGGGGCTTTACAAGCAAATGAATCGGCTAATTATCCAACTATTTCAGGGATCATTCTAACAGGAAATATAGTGCCAGAAGAAAGTATCTTAAAACTTATTGAAGGACTTTCTGCCATTGTTCCAATTATTGCTGTTGATGGAGGAACGTATCATATCACCAATAAAATAGGTTCTATAAAATCTGAGATTTACGCCAACAATACACATAAGATTGAAACATCAATCAATACTTTTGAAAAATACGTTGAAATTGAGGCTCTGTCACAACGAGTAATTACTTTTCAGCCTGAAGGCATGACGCCAAAAATGTTTCAATACAATATGGTGAAAAGAGCCAAGCAGCACAGAAAACATATCGTATTGCCAGAAGGAAATGATGATAGAATTATTACGGCAGCATCAAGATTGTTGGATATGGATGTAGTTGATATTTCGATTATTGGAGATAAAAAGCAAATAGAAAGCAAAGTTGCAGAACTCGGACTTACATTTGATTTTTCTAAAGTAAACATCATCAATCCAATAGAATCTGAAATGTATGAAGATTATGCCAATACTTATTATGAGCTTAGAAAAGCTAAAAACGTGAGTATTACAATGGCAAGAGATTTAATGGAAGACGTTTCTTATTTCGGAACGATGATGGTTTATAAAGGGCACGCTGACGGAATGGTTTCTGGTGCAGCGCATACAACACAGCATACCATTTTACCAGCATTGCAATTCATTAAAACAAAACCAAATTCATCTGTAGTTTCTTCGGTATTCTTTATGTGCTTAGAAGACCGCGTTTCTGTTTTTGGAGATTGCGCTATTAATCCTAACCCGACGGCAGAACAATTGGCGGAAATCGCTATTTCTTCTGCCGAATCAAGTTTAGCATTCGGAATTGAACCTAAAATTGCCATGCTTTCTTATTCTTCTGGATCATCAGGAAAAGGAGATGAAGTTGATAAAGTAAGAACGGCTACAGCAATCGTAAAAGAAAAAAGGCCTGATTTAAAAATTGAAGGTCCAATTCAGTATGATGCTGCAGTTGATTTAAGCGTCGGAAAAAGCAAAATGCCAGATTCAGAAGTGGCTGGACAAGCCAGCGTATTGATTTTCCCTGATTTAAATACAGGAAACAACACCTACAAAGCCGTTCAGAGAGAAACTGGGGCTTTGGCAATCGGTCCAATGCTGCAAGGTTTAAACAAACCTGTAAACGATTTGAGTCGTGGCTGTACTGTAGATGATATTATCAATACAGTAGTAATTACCGCCATTCAGGCACAAGGAATGTAAATTCAATTAAAAATAAATTACTTTGAGTTTGCAGCGTTAAAACTTAGAACCTTAGCAGCTCAGCATCTTAGCAACTTTAATAAAAAATGAAAATACTAATTATAAATTCAGGAAGTTCTTCAATTAAATACCAATTAATGGTAATGCCAGAAAACCAAGTGATATGCTCTGGAATGATTGATCGAATTGGCTTAGAAACTTCAAACGTAACCTTTAAAACCGCTGCAGCTTCTCGCGAAGAAACAATTGCAATTCCAAATCACAAAGTAGGTCTGCAAAAAGTAGCCAATATGCTTTTGGATGTTGAAAAAGGAGTGATTAAATCGACTTCAGAAATTGCGGCTGTCGGTCATCGTGTGGTGCATGGCGGAAGCGATTTTAGCGCTACAGTAAAAATTGACGAAAAAGTTAAGGAAAAAATCAAGCAGCTTTTTGAATTGGCGCCTTTGCATAATCCTGCCAATTTGGAGGGAATTAATGTAGCTGAGGAGATTTTTAGCTCTGCCGAGCAAATAGCTGTTTTTGATACTGCTTTTCATCAGACAATGCCAGAAGTAGCTTATAAATATGCTATTCCGAATTATCTTTTGACAGAAAATAAAGTTCGTGTTTATGGTTTTCATGGAACAAGCCACAAGTATGTTTCTGAAAAAGCGATTAATTATTTAAAAAACAATTCTAAAATAATTACCATTCACTTAGGAAATGGCTGCAGTATGGCCGCTGTTAAAAACGGAAAATGTATTGATACCTCAATGGGATTCTCGCCTTCGAACGGTCTCATTATGGGTACACGCGCAGGTGATATTGACCAGTCTGTTGTTTTTTATATGATTAAAAATTTAGGATACACTCCAGATGAGGTAAATGCAATTTTACTTAAACAAAGCGGTATGCTTGGTCTTACTGGCTATAGCGACTTACGCGATATTGAAGCAGAAGCAGAAAAAGGCAATAAAGATTGTGTGCTGGCATTACAGATGAATGCCTACAGAATTAGAAAAACGATTGGTGCTTATGCGGCTGCTTTAAACGGATTGGATGCCATTGTTTTTACAGCAGGAATTGGAGAAAATTCATCTTATATGCGTAATTTGATTTGCACGGATATGGATTATTTCGGAATTGAAATTGACACAGGAAAAAATGAACTGCGTTCAAAAGAATTAAGAGAAATCAATTCAGAAAAATCAATTGTAAAAGTTTTGGTTGTTCCGACAGATGAAGAATATGAAATTGCCAATCAGGTTTTTCAATTGCTTGAAAATTAAAAAGTTTTATCTTAAACTTAACTATAGGCTTCCTTTGGGAGCCTTTTTTATGCTTTCAGTTTAAGTTTTTTGTCAGTATCTTTGAATTCAAAAAATAACATCTTGAAATCGATACTTTTTAAAACCGTTTTCTTCTTTTTCATCGCTTTACAGCTTCAAGCCCAAGAATTACTTCCTTTTGTCGAAAATTATAGCAAATCAGATTATCAGGGAGATAATCAGATTTGGAATGTGGTGCAGGGTAATGACAATGCAATGTATTTTGCCAATAATCACTATTTGCTTCGTTACGACGGAGTAAAATGGGAAAAATATACACTTCCGAACAAAACCATTATTCGATCTATTTTGATTGAAGGCGATAAAATCTATTCAGGATCTTACAAAGAGTTTGGTTATTGGTATAGAAAAGACGGAACTATGCATTATGTCTCGATTACCAAAAATCTCAGATTATTTGATGAAAAGGATAATGAAGAAATCTGGAAAATATTTAGGTTTAATGGTTCTCTCTATTTTCAGTCTTTTAATGATGTTTTTATTTATAACGGAAAAAAGATTAAGAAAATTAAGTTCCCTTTTCTTATTTCGTATTGTTTTGGAGTAGATGAAAATTTATATGTTGCTTCGGTAAGGGATGGAATTTTTAAAATGAATGGCAAGCACATTGCCAATCCAAAAGGATGGGGCGTTTTAAAAAATACTGTTGTTCACGCCATTGAAAAGTTTCAAAACAGAACCTATATTTTTACGCAGAAAAAAGGTGTTTTTATTGTAGAAAAAAATGGATTAAAGAGCTGGGAACATCCAATAAATGAAACTCTAAAATCGGCAACAATAAATGTGGCAAAATTTGTCAAAAATGATAAGCTGATTGTCGGAACTGGAAACCGCGGAATATTCATTTTAGACTTAAAAAATAATTCCTATAAAAATATTGAACGCGACAATGTTTTAATGAACAATTCGGTCTTAAGTTTAGGATTGGATAAAGAAAATGATCTTTGGGTTGGTTTAGACAACGGTATTGCGCACGTTGAGGTTAATTCTCCAATTTCGTTCTTTTACGATAATTCGGGAATTTTAGGATCTGTGTATGCGGTGGCAGCAATTAATAAAGGGTATCTAATTGCTTCTAATCATGGAATTTTTGAATACAGCGCTGGAAAATTCAACATGATGCCTAATACGCAAGGGCAGGGCTGGAACATCTCTCTAATTGACGGAAAATATATTATTGGCCATAATGACGGAACTTTTTCATACGAAAATGGTACGCTGACCAAAATAAATGGTGTCAGCGGCGGCTGGAATATGTCTAAAAGCAGTATCAACAATACTTATTTTCAGTCTACCTATAGCGGCATTTTGGTTTATGATGATCCATCAAATATGTCTCATTATAAAATCATCAAAGATTTGGCAAAACCCATAAAGTATGTGGCTCAAAACAAAAAAAATGAAATTTGGGCGGCAGACAATTACCGTGGTTTGTATCGTGTTCTGCTAGATGACAACTATAACACGCTAAAGGTTGAAAATGTTACCCAGCAGAGTAAAATTCAAAACGATTTTGGCATTAAGATTTTTGAATTTAGAAAAGAAATACTTTTTCTAATTAATGATTCTTGGTACACTTATAATTCTATATCCAATAAATTGGAAGAAAATGAATTGTTCAATACAAGTTTCAAGAATGTAACCGATGTGGTGTCTATAGACGAAGATCATTTTATGGTTTTGCAAAACGGAATCTTGTATCATATTTATGCCCAAGGAAACAAGTTTGTCTGGAATATTATTCAAGAGAAATATTATAAAGGAAAATTGATTAATGAGAATCTAAGAATTTTCAAGAAAGACAATTATTATTTATTTAATCTAGATGACGGATTTATTTCGCTTAAACTCCAATATGAAAACAAACAAAATTCAGGAGTAAAAGTCGAAGCATTTAATAATGATGTTTTAACGCCAAACGAAGAGAAAATTAAATTTAATACCGAATTAAAGATTAATGTGATCTCTGGAATTTACGGAGCAAGCAAACCAAATTTATTTTATAAAATAGATAAAGACAAAGATTTTCTTGCCATCTCAGAGGGATCGATCGTTTTGAATAATTTAAGCAGCGGCTATCATACGGTAGAAATATTTAAACACGATGGTGCGACATATGACAAAGTTGCATTCTATAAATTTAAAGTGGCACAACCATGGTATTTTTCTTTCTGGATGATTCTGCTCTATTTTCTTGTTATAGGAGCCGTTTTATTTTTCTATTATAAATGGAACAAATTCCGTTATATGCAGAAATTAAAATTGCAGGCTGAAGAATTAAAACATCAGAGAGAAATTCTTGAGATGGAATTGAAGAAAGAAAATGAACTCAATATACAGGAATACGAAAAACACATTTTGGAGCTAGAATTGCAGGCAAAATCTTCTGAAGTGGCGGGCAAATCATTATCAATTGCCAAGCAGACAGAAATGATTGATAAAATTCAAGGTATTTTGGAAACTGAAAAAGATTTTGGCAAACTTAAAAATGAAATTAGAAAAGCAATTAAGATTAATGAAGTAAATAAACACGAATGGGAAACTTTTGAAACCAATTTGAATCAAATCCATAACGAGTTTATTATTAATCTATCCAAAAAATATCCGCACTTGACTCCAAAGGATATAAAGTTGTGTGTTTACCTTAAAATGAATCTTTCTTCTAAAGAAATTGCTCCTATGATGAATATCTCATTTAGAGGCGTAGAATTGCACAGGTATCGTTTGAGAAAGAAGCTAAATCTTACTCAGGACGAAAACCTGTCAAAGTTTTTATTAAGTCTGTAAGATTTGATTTTATTTTTTAAAGAATTTATATTTTTCCGTATCATTTTTTATATAATTACGATACATCATTACTACATCATAATGATATGTTAAAGCATTTTATTTAACATTTATCTATTTGATAATCATTGTAATAACGTTAAATTTTAACATAATGATGTAGCTATGCTGTAGTGGTATTTGATGTACTACAACGTTGTAATTGCTTAATTTGGCTCCACTAACTTAAACGATTACGTACTGTATGAAAAATTTTATTTTTAGCTTTTTAGCGCTCTTGTTGCTGCCTACATATATGATGGGGCAAGCGCAAGCAATCAAAGGAAAAGTAGTAGACAGTAGTGGAATGGGAGTTCCGGGAGCAATTATTAGTGCTTCAGAATCTAGAACTACTGCTGATGCTGACTTCGATGGTAATTTTACCATTAATGCTAAAGTTGGAGAAACCTTAAAAATCTCCATGCTTGGTTTCGACTCAGTTTCTATTCCAGCAACTGCAGGAGACATGAAGATCACTTTAAAAGAAGCTGGCGATACAGCCTTAAAAGAAGTGGTTGTTATTGGTTACGGAACCAGAAAGAAAATTGATAATACTTCGGCAATTACTTCATTAAAAGCAGAAGATGTTACCAGAACAAAAGTAATGAATGCTTCTCAAGCTATTCAAGGTAAAGCTGCCGGAGTTCAGGTTACTTCGTCAGATGCTCCAGGAAGCACACCTTCTGTAGTAATTAGAGGTTTAGGTACTGCATTAGGAGGAAGAAATCCTTTGTACATTGTTGATGGAATGCCTACTGAAAACATCAACAACATTAATACAAATGATATTACGTCTTATGAAATTCTTAAAGATGCTTCATCTCTTGCTATTTATGGTACAAGAGCAGCAAATGGGGTTATCATTATTACTACTAAAAAAGGTAAAGGAGACAAAGTTTCTGTAGAAGTTGAAAGTTTTGGTGGTGTTAGAACACCGCTTAAGAAAGTTAAAATGGCCGATGCAAATCAATATGCTAGCTATACAAATGCTGCTTTAGGAACAAACAGATTCTCTACAAATCAGCCTGTTAATACAAACTGGTTTGATGAAATTACAAGAACTGGTACGTATACTCAAAACAATATTTCAATTTCTGGTGCTTCAGAAAATGTTAAATACTTTTTCAGTGCAGGTAACTATCAGGAAAAAGCGATCCTTAACGGTTTAGACTATAGCCGTACAAGTTTTAGAAATAATAATGAATTCAAACTTTCTAAAAAAGTTACTATTAATCAAAACTTTAGCTTTACATCAGCTAATTCTACGCCAAAACCATTGAGTGCATTTACAAACGCATACAAACAATCATCAATTGTTCCTGTTCATTTTGCAAATGGCCAGTATGGAGCACCTTTTGCTGATGCAAGCGGAGTAGCAAGCCCAACCGGTACATCTTTTAATAATGTTGGAAATCCTGTAGCTCAATTAGATTTCTACAATGAAGAACAAAGAAGTATAACACTTCAAGGTGGTGTGAAATTGGATTACGAAATCTTAGATGGTTTAAAGTTTACTTCACAATTTAATGGTGAATACTATACTTGGAAAAATTACAATTTTGAGGATACTAAAAATGTTTGGTTAGCTGCTAATCCAACTCGTAAAGATGCTGATTATTCAAGTACAGACCCTATCAATTTACTAACTAGAGGTAGAGAGGAGTATTTTAACTGGAACTTGTCTAACTATTTGACTTATAATAAAGTATTTGGAAAAATTCATGATGTTGAATTAACGGCAGGTATCGAAACTTCTGTAAAAGGTCCTAGACAAAAATTAGTTATTACAAGAAAGAATGTAAGTCCAGATTCTAACTATTGGTCTTTATATAATGCAAAAGATGCTAAAGGTGTAGATTATTCTGGTACTGTTACAAATTTACAAGATATCGTATTCAACGAGAGTAAATTAGCTTCTTATTTTGGACGTGTTCAATATAAATTAATGGACAGATACTTAGTAACTGGAACTATTAGACGTGACGGATCTTCAAACTTTGCAAAAGATTACCGTTGGGGAACTTTCCCATCTGTAGGTCTTGGATGGATTATGACTAAAGAAAACTTCTTGTCTGAAATTAAAGGAGTAGATTTAATCAAATTAAGAGGAAGCTGGGGTAAATTGGGTAACCAAAATGTGCCATTAAATAGCCAAAGTTATAATTCTGGATTAAACAGTTATTTAGGTGGTTCAATTTTATACGAAGGAACAAGTATCACTTCTCAAATTGACCCTACTTTAACATGGGAAATTACAGAAGAATCTTCAGCTGGTGTTGATTTCGAATTTTTAGATAGCAGATTGAAAGGATCTTTTGATGTGTACAATAAAAACACTGATAACGTAATTTTATATGTAAAACCTTATCCGACTTCTGGAATTACAACAGCTTCTCCTTCTCATGTTGGTGAAGTTTCAAACAAAGGTTATGAGGTTTCTTTACGTTGGGATGATAAAATTACAGACGATTTAAGCTACTGGGTTGGAGGTAACTTCTCTCACAATAAAAACGAACTTACAAGTTTAAAAGATGTTTCGTTATCTCAGGTTATTGGAGGTAATTTAGGAAACGGACAAGATACTAAATTGTTATACAACAACTCAATTGGCCAGCCATTAGGTAGTTTTTACCTATATGAGTACGCAGGTGTAGATCCAGCAAACGGAAATATGCTTTATTATAATGCAGCAGGAAATAAAGTAACACAAGATGCTTTATCAGCAACTGAAGATAAAAAATATGTAGGTTCAATTTTGCCAAAAGTTAACTACGGAGTTTCTTTAGGATTGGTTTACAAAAACATTGATTTCTCTGTTGACGGATATGGTACTGGTGGAGCAAAAGTTTACAATGGTAAAAAAGCGCAACGTTTTGGAGGTGAAAATATTGAAGCTTCTATGACTAATGATTATTGGACACCATCAAATACAACTTCACAAAATCCAAGACCATTTAATACAGTTCCAGTTGCTTCAACTTACTATATGGAATCTGCAGATTTCTTTAGAATTAACAACATTACTGTAGGATATAAACTTCCTTTAAGAGGTGATCAATTCATTAGTTCTTGCAGAATTTATTTTAATGCGATCAACCCATTCATTACACAGAAATTTTCTGGATTCTCTCCTGAGTTAAATGCAGACGGAGATCCTTATAAACTTCAAGGAATTGAATTGGATGCGTACCCAACATTAAGATCATTTGTAATTGGTGCTAATTTAAAATTTTAATATTATGAAAAAGATATATATATCAATCTTCGTGTTAGCAGCATTTACTTTTACAGGGTGTGCTGATGATTACCTAGATGTTAAGCAAACTGAAACCATTTCTACTGATGATATGGAGCTGCTTAATAATGACAGTGGAGCTAAAAGCTTCGTTACCTCAATCTACAGTAAATTTTTAGACTGGGATATGAGTTCATTCGGATGGATTGGATTGGCAAGTATCACATCTGATGATGCAGACAAAGGTTCAACTCCAAGTGATACAGGTACAGATAAAGATGTTTTGGATGCTTTAACTTACAATGCATCAAACCCATCTGCAGAAAGTACATTTAATGCTAACTATGATGGAATCAATAGATGTAATCAAGCATTAGAAATTTTGCCAAAATTAGATAAAGCTGATCCTGCATTAAGAGATAGATTAATGGCAGAAGCAAAATTTTTAAGAGCTTTCATGTACTTTACTTTAGTAAAATGTTACGGAGGAGTTCCTATTGTAGATCATATTTCAAAAATTCCATTATCTGCAGAAGATAAAGCAATGCAGTTAACACGTAAAAGTGCGGCAGAAGTTTATGCTTTTATCGAAAAAGACTTAACTGAAGCAGCTGCAGTTTTGCCAAACAAATCGCAATATTCATCAGACGAAAAAGCTAGAGCTTCAAAAGGTGCTGCTTATGCTTTATTGGCAAAAGTAAGTTTGTATCAGAAAAAATGGCAAAGTGTTATAGATAATTGTAACCTGGTTACTGGATACGTTATTTCTCCAGATTATGCTAAAATGTTCAGATTAGAAGGAGAAAATGATGGAGAATCTATTTTTGAAATAAACGGAAATGGTGCTGTACCTGCTCGTGGAATTCAAGGATATTCTAATACTCAAGGTGTTCGTGATGCATGGGGATGGGGATTCAATCAGCCATCTCAAAGTTTGGTAAATGCTTATGAAGCAGGAGATGTTAGAAAAGATGCTACTATTATTTTTAGAGGCACAACTTTATATGACGGAAGAGTAATTCCTGTTGTAAGTGAAAACGATCCTAACCCGAGATATAATTTCAAAGCTTATTCTTCAGCTTACACAAGCGCTTGGGAAACAGATGCTAACATTAAATACTTAAGATATGCTGAGGTATTATTAATGAAAGCTGAAGCTTTAAATGAATTAGGACAGACTTCTGAAGCTATACCGTTATTAAACAGAATCAGACATAGAGCAGGATTAGGTGATACTCCAGCAGTTTCTCAAGATGCTGTTAGAACTGCAATCTGGAAAGAAAGAAGAGTTGAATTGGCTTTCGAATTTGACAGATTCTTTGATTTAGTTAGAACAGGTCAGGCAAAAGATGCTTTCGCAGCAGATAAGAGTGCCGCTTTCCCTAATGGAAAAGTATTTACAGTAGGTAAAAATGAATTATTCCCAATTCCAGCATCATTTATTTTGGTGTCTGAAGGAATGTCTTCTCAAAACCCTGGATACAATTAAAAATTCTCAGAAATCACTTCCTTCAGCAAATCTGAAGGAAGTGATTATTTTATAAAAATCTTAAATTATCATAATGGTTAGAATTTCAGTTTTATTTTTAGCTTTTGCTTTTTTTAGTTGTGGTTCGAAAGATAAATCGAAAGAAATTGTACAGGAAAATACTTCTGACGTTACGACATTAACAGATGAACAGCTTTTAGATGCTGTTCAAAAACAAACATTTAAATATTTCTGGGATTACGCAGAACCAAATTCTGGATTAGCCAGAGAACGCTATCATCCAGATGGAGTTTATCCTGAAAACGATTCGAATATCGTAACAACAGGAGGCTCAGGTTTTGGGTTAATGGCACTTGTTTCAGGAATGTCTCAAGGTTATATTACCAAAGATCAAGGCGTAGAGCGTCTTAACAAAATTGCAGATTTTTTAGGCAAAGCAGATCGTTTTCATGGGGCATGGTCTCATTGGATTGACGGAAATACAGGAAAAGTAAAACCTTTTGGAACCAAAGATAACGGAGGAGATTTAGTCGAAACCTCATTTTTGGTTGCAGGAATGATTACCGTTCGTGAATATCTTAAAGATGGTTCTGAAAAAGAAAAAGCTGTAGCTCAAAAATATGATGCTCTTTGGAAAGGTGTTGACTGGCAATGGTACACAAACAACAAAAACGTCTTATACTGGCACTGGTCGCCAAACTATGCTTGGCAGATGAATTTTCCGTTACAAGGGTACAATGAGTGCCTTATCATGTACGTAATGGCAGCATCTTCTCCAACTCATACTATTGATGCAAAAGCGTATCATGAAGGGTGGGCGAGAAGCGGAGGCATTGTTTCTTCAAAAACAAAATACAATATACCGCTTATTTTAAAGCACAATGGAGCAGAAGAATTTGGAGGTCCGTTATTCTGGGCACACTATTCTTATGTAGGTTTAGATCCGAACCAATTAAGCGATAAATACGCTAATTATTGGGACTTAAATGTAAATCAGACCAAAATCAATTATCAATATTGCGTTGAAAACCCAAACAAAAATGCGGGCTATGGCCCTGAATACTGGGGATTAACAGCATCGTATTCAAGAAATCCTGACGGCTCTATTGGGTACAACGCGCATATGCCAAGCAATGATCAAGGCGTGATTTCGCCAACAGCAGCAATCAGTTCTATTGTTTATACGCCAAAAGAATCGATGGCTTTGATTAGAAACTTATACGAAAACCATAAAGAAGAAACTTGGGGCGATGCCGGTTTTTATGATGCTTTAAGTTTAGGCAATAAATGGGTGGCAAAACGCTATTTAGCAATTGATCAAGGGCCAGAAGTTGTAATGATCGAAAATTACAGAACAGGATTATTGTGGAAGCTGTTTATGAACGCGCCAGAAGTAAAACAAGGTTTAACAAAACTTGGATTCAAATCTGGTAAATACGGAATTTAAGGCGCTATGAAAAATAAATTGGCATTTGTATTTCTATTGTTTTCGATAGCCGTTTTGGGACAAAACGAAACTAGTGGCAAAATTAATACAGTTATAATGTCTAAATATGAGTTGGGTTATGTATTGCACAAACCGGCTAATACGAAGGAGAAAAAGCCATTAATAGTCTTTATTTCTGGTGATGGAGAAAAAGGCACCGATCTTGAAAAAGTAAAAATTAATGGTCCTTTAAAATACCTGAAAACGCATGAGTTAGACGCTTATGTTTTGGCTCCGCAGTGTAAAGAAGATGAAAATTGGGATATAGAATCAATTTACCAGCTGATTGTAAAAATTCAGAAAGAAAACAAAATTGATTCAGAAAGAATTTATGTTACTGGTTTGAGCTCAGGAGGTTGGGCTTCTTGGAATTTGGCTTTTGCACATCCAGATCTATTTGCCGCAAATGTACCTGTCGCTGGCTTTGTAGATTTGATTCAGTTAGAACACGCTTGTGAAATAGCCAATATTCCAACCAGAATTTTCCACGGTTTACTCGATGATGTGGTAAACGTAAACTATGCGATCACGATTTACAAAGAATTGAAAAAATGCAATGCCAAAGATGTAAAGCTGACCATTTTTGATGACGCAAATCATGACAGCTGGACAAGAGTTTATGATAATGCAGCAATCTACGATTGGATGCTGCAGCAGAAGAAAACGAATACAAACAAATAATAAAGAATAGAATGAAATCGCTTTGATTCAAATAAATAACTAAACGAAGAAAAGCGATTCCATGTTCCGATTAAAAACAAATATTAAATACACATGAAAAACAAATTAGTCTTACTTTTTTTAGGATGCGCTGTTTTGGGTTATGCCCAAAAAAAGCCAGCTAAAAATACAGTGAAAATTAAACCAAAGTCTGAATTTGTGGCGGAATTAATGTCAAAAATGACTTTAGACGAGAAATTGGGCCAGTTAAATTTGCCAACATCTGGAGACATAACAACAGGTCAGGCAAGCAGCTCAAATGTGGCAAAAAATATTGCTGAAGGAAAAGTGGGCGGTTTGTTCAACATTAAATCAGTTCAAAAAATTAAAGAAGTACAGAAAATTGCTGTTGAGAAAAGCCGTTTGAAAATTCCATTGCTTTTTGGTATGGATGTAATTCACGGTTACGAAACAACATTTCCAATTCCGCTTGGATTGTCTTGTACTTGGGATATGGGCTTAATCGAAAGAAGTGCTCAAATTGCGGCAAAAGAAGCGAGTGCAGACGGAATCAACTGGACATTCTCTCCAATGGTTGACATTTCTCGTGACCCAAGATGGGGAAGAGTTTCTGAAGGTTCAGGAGAAGATCCGTACTTAGGAAGCCAAATTGCAAAAGCGATGGTAAACGGTTACCAGCAGCGCGATCTTTCTAAAAACAATTCAATTTTAGCTTGCGTTAAACACTTCGCATTATACGGAGCTCCAGAAGCTGGACGTGATTACAACACCGTAGACATGAGCCACATCAGAATGTTTAACGATTATTTTCCTCCGTACAAAGCAGCAGTTGACGCAGGTGTAGGATCTGTAATGGCTTCTTTCAACGAAGTTGACGGAATTCCTGCAACTGGAAACAAATGGTTAATGACAGATGTTTTAAGAAAACAATGGGGGTTCAAAGGATTTGTAGTAACAGATTTTACAGGTATTCCTGAAATGATTCCTCACGGAATGGGAGATCTACAGCAAGTTTCAGCTTTGGCTTTAAATGCAGGAGTTGAAATGGATATGGTTGGAGAAGGTTTCTTAGGAACTTTGAAAAAATCTTTAGACGAAGGAAAAGTAAAAATCGAAACTATCGATAATGCTGTAAAACTTATTCTAGAAGCAAAATACGATTTAGGATTGTTCCAAGACCCATACAAATACTGTGATGAAAAAAGAGCTAAAACTGAAATTTTCACTACAGACAGCAGAAAAGAAGCACGTGAAATTGCAGCACAATCTTTAGTATTATTAAAAAACCAAAATCAGTTGTTGCCGCTTAAAAAATCTGGAACAATTGGCTTGATCGGTCCATTGGCAGACGCTAAAGAAAATATGCCAGGAACTTGGAGTGTGGCTACAAAAATGGAAAATGCCGTTTCATTATTGAGAGGTATCAAAGAAGTTGCTGGAGCTGGAACTAAAGTTTTATATGCTAAAGGAAGCAATTTAGATTACGATGAAACTTTTGAAACGAATGCAACAATGTTCGGTAAGACATTACACCGTGATGCTCGTACAAAAGAAGAATTATTGGCAGAAGCTTTAAAAGTAGCAGAACAGTCAGATGTAATTGTAGCAGCTTTGGGAGAATCTGCTGAAATGAGCGGAGAATCAAGCAGCCGTACAAACTTAGAAATTCCACAAGCGCAAAAAGATTTATTAAACGCTTTATTGAAAACAGGAAAACCAGTTGTTTTAGTTTTATTTGACGGACGTCCGTTGGTAATTACTGACGAAGAAAAAACAGTTCCTGCAATCTTAAACGTTTGGTTTGCCGGTACAGAAGCTGGTTATGCTATCGCTGACGTATTGTTTGGAGACGTAAACCCTTCAGGAAAATTGACTTCAACTTTCCCAAGAAGCGTTGGTCAATTGCCAATTTACTATGCACACAAAAATACAGGAAGACCGCTTTCTAACACAGAAGGTAAATTCGAAAAATTTAGATCAAATTATATTGACGAAAGAAACGAGCCTTTATTTCCATTCGGATTTGGTTTAAGCTACACTACTTTCGATTACTCAAACTTGAAAATTTCTTCAGATAAAATGAATGCATCTGGAAAATTGAAAGTAACTGTTGATGTAACAAACACTGGAAATTTTGACGGAAAAGAAACGGTTCAATTATACATTAGAGATTTAGTTGGTTCGGTAACAAGACCAGTAAGAGAGCTAAAAGGATTCCAAAAAATAGCACTTAAAAAAGGTGAGAAACAAACCGTAAGTTTTGACATTACTGTTGAAGATTTAAAATTCTATAACTCTGATTTGCAATTTGTAGCAGAGCCTGGGCAGTTTGATATTTTTGTTGGAGGAAATTCAAACGCCGATAAGAAAGTTAGTTTTGAGTTAACTAAATAGTTGGTTTATTTGATTAGTGAAAAGCCCTTCGTTTGGAGGGCTTTTTTTCTAAACCGAAAGACCTTTTTGTAATTTTTAAACTACGATTGTATGAATACTTTTAAAATATTTAGTGCCGTTTGTCTTATTGCTTTTTCGTCTAGTTATGCACAAAAAAATGCAATAGTGGCACATCGAGGAGCTTGGAAAAAGAATAATCTTCCTGAAAATTCAATCGCATCATTAAGACACGCCATTGATTTAAAATTGCCGGGATCAGAGTTTGACGTTTGGAGAACAGCAGATGATTCGCTTGTGATCAACCACGATGCGCATTACAACAAACTGCTAATTGAAGAAACAAATTATGCAGATTTGATAAAGTTTAAGCTTTCTAACGGAGAAAAATTGCCAACCCTTCGTGAATACATTTCAGAAGGAATGAGAAACAATAAACACACACTTTTGGTTTGCGAAATAAAACCATCAGAAATAAGTAAAGAAAGAGGACAAAAAACGGGTGTAGCAGCAGTCGAAACCATTAAAAAATTAAAAGCCGATAAAAATACCTGCTACATCAGTTTTGATTATGATATTCTAAAGAAAATCAGAGAAATAGATTCTAAAACTTCTCTGCAGTATTTAGAAGGAAATAAATCTCCAAAAGAAGTCAAAGCAGATAAAATTAACGGAGTAGATTATCATTATTCAGTCTTTCAAAAACATCCAGAATGGATTCAGGAAGCAAAGGACAATAAAGTGATTTTAAATGCTTGGACCGTTAATGAGGCGAAAGACATGGATTGGCTCATTGCGCACCAATTCAATTACATTACTACAAACGAACCCGAACTTTTAAAGGAGAGAAAAAAACTTAAAAAGTAAGGACAAAACCCAATTTCTCAGAAAATCTAACCATGAAAAAGATATGTAAAAAACTCTCGTCTATTGTATTGCTTTCGATGCTTTTCGGAAGCGGTCTTTCGGCACAAAATTCTGGCAAGACAGAATGGTTTGATCCCAGCAGACCCGCAACAACCTATTGTAATCCTATAAATATTGGATACAATTTCACTACCCATAATCATAACGGAATTCCAGAATCGCGCCGTTCTAGTGCCGATCCTGTAATTATTACTTACAAAGGCGAATATTATTTATTTGCGACAAATCAGGCAGGTTTCTTTTGGAGCAAAGATATGTCAGATTGGAATTTTGTTTACGGAAGCTTCCAAAGACAGCCGGGCGATGACGATCAATGTGCTCCAGCAGCTTGGGTTGTAAATGACACTTTATTTTATGTAGGTTCAACTTGGAAGAGAGATCATCCGATTTGGAAAACTGCTGACCCAAAATCAGGAAGATGGACACGCCACGTAGACAAAGCAATGCTGCCTACTTGGGATCCGGCGATTTTTCAAGACGATGACAAAAAAGTCTATATGTATTACGGATCAAGCGGGAAATTACCGCTTGTAGGGGTTGAGGTAGATTATAAAACTTGGCTTCCAAAAGGGAATCAGGCAGATTATGCAACGCTGTACAAAGCCACTGAGGTTGAAGATATTCAGAAACCTTACGGTCAAATTAAAGAAGTTGCCGTTTTAGAACCTTCAGCACATGGCTGGGAGCGTTTTGGACCAAACAACGATATGGAACCAGCACCGTGGGGTAACTTTATTGAAGGCGCTTGGATGACCAAACACAACGGAAAATATTATATGCAATATGGAGCGCCTGCAACCGAATTTAAAGGTTATGCAAATGGTGTTCACGTTGGAGATAATCCGTTAGGGCCATTTACATACCAAAAACACAATCCGATGTCTTATAAGCCAGGCGGATTTGTGATTGGTGCTGGACACGGAAACACTTTTGCAGATAATTACGGCAATTACTGGAATACTGGAACGTGCAAAATTTCAATAAAAGATCGTTTTGAGCGCCGTATTGATATGTTTCCTGCCGGATTTGACAAAGATGATGTCATGTATTCTATTACAGCTTATGGAGATTTTCCAATTGTGCTGCCTACAAGCGAGCGCGATCAGACAAAAGGCGCTTCGTCTGGATGGATGCTCCTGTCGTATAAAAAGCCAGTAACAGTTTCGTCTTCTGAAGAATGCATGGAAGTTGAAACGCACAGAATGGATCATGGAGGTAAAAAAGTATATGAGAAATTCTGTTACGGACCTGAAAATCTAACAGACGAAAACATTCAAACCTATTGGTCTGCTAAAACAAGCAATCCGGGCGAATGGCTTCAAATGGATTTAGGAAGGCAAATGGAAATCAATGCGTTGCAAATAAACTATGCAGATCATAAAGCAACACAGTTTAATAAAGCGATGGACATTTATTATCAATACAAAATATTCATGTCTGATGACGCTCAAAATTGGACTTTGGTGGTTGATAAATCTAGAAATGATAAAGATGCACCTCACGACTATGTAGAGCTTACAAAACCGTTTAAAGCGCGTTACATTAAAATGGAAAACATCCATAATGCCTCTGGATTGTTTGCAATTTCAGATTTTAGAGTTTTTGGAAACGGATTGGCGGCTAAACCAAAAGCAGTTGCTTCCTTTAAAGTAGACAGAAACAAGGCAGATTCTCGAAATGCCATGATTTCATGGAAAAAGCAGACAGATGCAATTGGTTATAACATTTATTACGGAATTGCTCCTGATAAATTGTACAACAGCATTATGGTGTACGGCGATAATACATACGATTTTAGAGGTTTGGATAAAGGGACAAAATACTATTTCACTATCGAACCTTTTAATGAAAATGGTATTGGAACAAAAAATAAGATTATAGAAGTAAAATAATCTTTATTTATAAAATATGTAAAAGCTCCGATTGCAAATTGAAGAATTTGCAATTGGAGCTTTTTTTTTGAGAAAAGGTAAAGAAAAAGGCTTCAGAAATGTCGATAATTTTGTTCCTTTGCGAATATACCTTTGGTATGCTAAACTCCAAATTACTACAGAAACTATGAAAAAAACGATTCTTTTAACTGCTTTAGTTTTAAACGGATTGACATCTTTTGCTCAGACAAATGATGAAAAAAACATCAAATTATTTTACAAAAAAGCTTTAACCGAAGCAAAATGCTACACTTGGCTAGAATATTTGTCAAATGATATCGGCGCTCGTTTGTCTGGATCTAAAGGTGCAGAACAAGCAGTTGAGTACACTAAAAGACAACTGGAAAGCTTAGGGCTTGATAAAGTATATTTACAAGAAGTTATGGTGCCTCATTGGGTTCGCGGCGAAAAAGAAACAGCGTATATCCTTGACGGAAAAGTAAAAACCAATGTGCCAATTTGCGCATTGGGAGGTTCGGTTGCGACACCAAAAACAGGTCTTACAGCTGAAATAATCGAAGTACAGGGAATAAAAGAATTAGCTGAACTTGGAGCCGATAAAGTAAAAGGCAAAATCGTTTTCTACAACAGACCAATGAACCCCGAAAACATTGAAACTTTTACTTCTTATGGAGCTTGCGTTGACCAAAGATACGCTGGAGCAAAAGAAGCGGCAAAACTCGGAGCCGTTGGAACAATTGTTCGTTCTATGAATTTGCGTTTAGACGATTTTCCTCATACTGGAGCTCAAAGCTATGGCGATTTGCCAAAAGCACAATACATTCCGACAGCGGCAATCAGCACAAATGGAGCAGAATTGTTGAGCAAATCTTTAAAAGCAAATCCAGCTTTGAAATTTTACTTCAAGCAATCTTGCGAAACGTTGCCAGACGCATTGTCTTATAACGTAATTGGCGAATTGACAGGAAGCGTAACTCCAGAAAACATTATGGTTGTTGGGGGACATTTAGATTCTTGGGATCTAGCTGACGGTTCTCATGATGATGGAGCAGGAGTAGTGCAGAGTATGGAAGTGATTCGTATTTTGAAAAACTTAAACTATAAGCCTAAAAATACCATTCGTGTAGTATTGTTTATGAATGAAGAGAATGGAGGAAAAGGAGGCGCTAAATACGAAGAGGTCTCAAAACAAAACAAAGAGAACCATATTTTTGCTTTAGAAAGTGATTCAGGAGGATTTTCTCCAAGAGGATTTTCAATTGAAGCTGACGATGCTAATCTGAAAAAGATACAAGGTTACAAAGATCTTTTTGAGCCTTATTTGGTGCACAGTTTTACAATTGGCCATGCCGGTTCAGACATTAATCATCTAACTTCACAAGCAATTGTAAAAGCAGGTTTAAAACCAGATTCTCAGCGTTATTTCGATTATCACCACGCAGCAAACGATAAATTTGATGCCATCAACAAGAGAGAATTGGAGCTGGGAGCGGCAACAATGACTTCCTTGATGTATTTGTTAGATCAAAACGGAATCGAAACTAAGAAAGCAAATTAAGATTTTTAAAATCAATGTATAGAATAGGCTGTCATTTTTGGACAGCCTTTTTTGTTTGTCATCAAATCATAATTATAAAGAAGAGAAAAAAAATAAGCGCCAAGTCAAAATCCCAGAGGGATTAAATATTTATAGAATATAATAATTGTGCATTTGATAAAGCCCCAGAGGGGCGACATATTTTTTACAATAATTAATTAGATAATTTTGTGCTTAAAACTTCATCACAATCAAATAATAAAAAAATAAGATTGGGATATTGGAAAGCAAGATTAGAATTTTAATGCCAATATCTTTTCGCTGATGAGGTAAATGGATGAACTTTTCCATCAAATGAATAAACATTATCGTGTTGACTACAATGGCCGCCAAAGCAAATGGCCAGGCAATAACCAAAACCATAGAACTTGCATTTGAAAGAATATAAAACATAAACAGAATCGTACTGATTATAAATGTTCCAACAGCTAGTTCAATAGACTGTTTTTCTTCAAACGGTTTATGAATTGTTTTCATGATTTTTATATTTTAAAAGTTTGCTGAATAGTTTGAACGGGCATAAAAAGCATTTTTGAAAAATCCAGATAATGAAATGAATGTGCTTTTTTCCCTCTTTTATACTGCTGAATGAAATACCTCATGCGTTTAGGATAAAATATAGTTCCACTTGTTATAACCATAAACAGATACAAGCTTTTCTTTCCATTTCCGAGCAGATAATACTGCATACCGATTTCTTCGTAAACTGAAACTCCAGTATTGGTCAAGACATGAATGATGTCATGATCTTCTAGTTTTTCCTGAATATCAAAATGGTTTTTGTAAAGAAAATTTCCCAAGCCAAATCCTAAGGTTTCTTCAGGATAATCCATTAAAAGCGTTTTATCAATATTCCAAGGTTCATTCTTTTTGAAATATTTTTGATATGGTTTTTTCGAACATTCATACAGTTTTTCAATCAAATAATCTCTCATAAATATGGTTTTAAAAGTTCTTTGAATTTCAAAGTTAATTAACAAATAAAAAAGCTAGATTGAATTCGAACCAGCTTTTTAAAATATTAATAAGTGTCTACTACTGTTTTCAATAGATTAGAATCGGCAAGATCAGAAGGGGCAACAACTTTTTCTTCTAATGGAATTGCGTTGCCGTAACGTTCTTTCAGTATTTTCTGAACTCTTGGATCTTGTAAATTAAAATCTTTCAGCTCCCTAAGTTTAGATAATTCGATTCCTGCCGCATTTTTATAAATCTTCCAGATCAATTCAGAGCAATATATTCTGTTGTCAGTCCATTCAAAATAAGCGTCATATTCTTTGCCGTCAAACTGTTGGCTGTAATCTTTCATTTTCTGTAAAACCTGCGGACTCAAAGCGTTATCGTCTTTTAATCTTTTTACTAGATATTTGCTGTCTTTTCCATGTTTAATCCAGTCTTCAAGCGGAGTAAGCTTTACTGGCTGAACAGCTTCAAAAACAAACCATTTTCCGTTTATGTCATAAATAATGCCGCAATGAGAAAATTCAGAATGGGTCGCAATTCGAACTGCTTCGCATTGTTTAGATTCTGACGTCTGAAAAATAAGATCTCCATCCTTAAACTTACTTGCAGCCGTTTTTTCTTCTTTAGTTCCTGTAAACGGATTGTTTGGGAAAACTTTTATCGCAACAAATAGAGCGCACCCAAAACTTAAGAAGAAAGTTATGATCGGGAATAGATATTTTTTAATTTTCATAAAGTATATTTTAAAGTACTTTGAGTTGCAAAGTAAATAATAAAAAAAATAGCTGCCAAATAAAATGGCAGCTATTTTTACAACTATTTTTATGCAATATTAGATTCTGAAAATACCTCCAACAGCAATGATTCGTTGGAAATAAGTAAAGTGCTGAGAAGCTTTATCCTCAGGACTTGTAGTAGTTTTAATATCCTGCATATTGATATAACCTCCTTTTAACTCTCCTTGCACATAAAAATGCTTGAAAAAAGTAACATTAAGACCTGCTTTTGCAGAAACTCCATAGCCAGAAACATGAAAATCATCGTGGCGTTCTTTACCTAAAATTGTAGTATTGGTTTTTGGATATAAAACCCCAGCACCAATACCTTCGGTTAAGTTAATCTGAACTTTGTCAATATTTGGCAATCCAAACCATTTAGAAACATCATCAAATCTGGCAACTTCAGTATTAATGTAATTTAAACCATCTGTATGTTCGTACATTAAAAAAGCTGGTCCATTTACATTTACTTCACCATTACCATAACCTCCTTCTTTAGCTCCTCCTTGAGACATATCAACAGGAGTATGGTTGTAATTGCCATTGTAAATTGACGCGGGATCGTCTGATGGTAAATTGATATTTCCAGTAACATTAGCAATTTGATTCTGTGCCATTACATATTTCATGTGGTCAACACCAATGGTAACGCTGTAATGATCGCTAAAAAAATAACCAAATCTCAAATTGGTTTGAGGAATAGTCATATTTGCAGGATTGATATAGTCAACGTGCCATCCTTTTGGCTTATCATGAGCCGCCATATTCTCAACAGTAAAGTTGTAATCTTTACCTCTAAAGTTTACGTCAGATTTTGAGTAGCTTTCTCTATTACCGCCCCACATTACAAAGAATTTTCCTTTGTTGTGAGCAGCATATTTTTGTACAGGTATTTCTTCCTGAGCAAATGCGTTTAAAGAAACACAAGCCAGTAAGAAAAATAAAATTTTTGTTTTCAAAGAACTTAAGTATTATAAATTAAAATGCGTTAACTGTTTTTCTGATCGCAACCAACTTATTCATTAAACCTTCAAAATAGTCTAAATGAAGCATATTAGCGCCATCACTTTTTGCATTTGCAGGATCAAAATGCGTTTCGATAAAAATACCGTCAACACCAACCGCGATTCCGGCTTTTGCAACGGTTTCGATCATGTCTGGTCTTCCTCCTGTAACTCCCGCTGTTTGGTTTGGCTGTTGCAATGAGTGTGTTACGTCCAAAACTGTAGAGGCATATTGCTGCATAGTAGGAATTCCTCTAAAATCGACAATCATGTCTTGGTAGCCAAACATGGTGCCGCGATCTGTCACCATAACATTCTCATTATTGCAGTCTAGCACTTTTTGAACCGCGTGTTTCATGCTTTCTGGACTCATAAATTGTCCTTTCTTCAAGTTTACCGTTTTTCCTGTATTTGCCGCAGCTACAACAAGATCAGTCTGACGCACTAGGAAAGCAGGAATTTGCAATACATCTACATATTGGGCTGCTTTGTCTGCATCCTCATTTGTATGAATGTCTGTTACGGTTGGAACATGAAAAGTTTCAGAAACTTTTCTTAAGATTTTTAATGCTTTTTCGTCACCAATTCCAGAAAAACTGTCAATTCTAGAACGGTTTGCTTTTTTGAAAGATCCTTTAAATACGTAAGGAATCTGTAGATTGTCGGTAATGCCAACTAATTTTTCAGCAATTCTTAGCGCCATTTCTTCTCCTTCGATAGCGCAAGGCCCCGCCAATAAAAAGAAATTCCCGCTGTCAGTATGCTTAATTTGTGGAATATGTTGTAAGTTCATAAAATTATTTTTTTGCAATGCAAAGGTAGTTATGATTTATGAATAGCAGATGAAGATTTAAGATTATTTTAAGAACTCGAGTAACTGGCTAGGAGCATAGTAAAAGTAACGAATTGCTAAAATTTCTTTAGAATGATTAAATGCTTTTTCCGAGGCAATATTAAAGCATGAAGAGAAACTAACAGATGACATTTATCATGTTCTGAAGTTTTACAGTTTTATGCCGTTTTTAGTTTTGATTAATAGGCCTTTTTGATTTTCTTCTTTTAATTAGAAACTGAATTGCAACAATTAAAATCAGAATAAAAAATAAAAAGAAAGAAGCCATAACGATACCTAAAAGAGGCATTCCGCATCTGATTGGGTTTGGATATTGTTCGTATTGTTTTGAAAAATTATAATCGACAATATAATAAGCGATAAAAGCGAACAAAATATAAGAAGTAAAACTAATCCAAGATGCCGCACTAAATTTGAGAAAAGCGGGTTTATAGATTGTTTTAGTTCCCATTATTAATTGAAACAATAGGGGAAGAGTGAGCAATAAAAGAGGTGATATTTCGAGCATAATTTCAATAGCTAAAATTATTTTAATCTCAATCCCATCGGAACCATTAAAATTCCTTTTTCATAAATATTCAAATACAGTTTTACCGGTTTTTTCTGTCCTTCCCATTTTAATTCGTAGACATTCAAAAATCCAGCGCCCATATTGCTTCTTTTGGTAGGAAATGGGCAGCAGGTTTCCAATCTGGTATACGTTATTTTTTCACCATTTGGACCAGCTAAGGCATTTAAAAAACGAGTTTCGTTTAAAGCTTCATTGTTAGTGTTTTGAAAAAAAATATTAACAGGATAATCAGGGTCATAACCATACTTTTTGTCTTTCGCAAATTGCGTTATGGAGAAAGTATTGTCATGCTTTAAAATCAAATCTGGCGCATTGTCATCAACATTCTTTAAGGTTGATTTTGTACTTACGCAGGAAGAAGCGCTGATTAATAAAACTATAAAAAGAGCTATTTTTTTCATGGTGATGGTTGCAAAGGTTAAACGGTCTGTTCTGCTTTTTTCGGGTTTAGTTTTAAAATACCAACTACAATCAGATATTGTGCCAGAAGATAAGTCAGCATAATAAAAAAGGAACTTTTTGGAATTGGCGCATAAAATTTATTGACCGCCAGAATGCTGTCAGAAATAATAAAAAAAGCAGCGCCTAAAAACACCAGTAGATTGCCTGGTTTTTCCCAGACCAAAAATCCGTTGAAAGCAAATAAAAGCATGATTGAAATTACAGAAGCATAGACAGCAACAGGAATTTCGAGATCTCCTAAATAAGGCATTAAAACATAAACCATCCCAATTAAGTAAAATGCGATTAGAATGCTTCCGAAAATAAAAAGTGGTTTGTTTTGTTTTTTTCTAATTCTCTTCTGTTTATTAAAAAGGATGCAGTAGACTATATGCGCTGTCAGAAAAAATACAAGTCCTAGAATAAAATAAATCTCTCCAAGTTCTGTAAAAAGCAAAACGACATCTCCAAGCCAAGAAAGCGCAAGTGCAGCCAATAAAATATTCTGGGTCGGAAATTTTCTGTAGAAGTAAGCTCCAAACCCTATAATTGGTATCAGAATGGGCTTAAGAAAAAGATCAAATCGCTCGTATCCAGAAAGAAGAATGATGAGGTAGACTGCGCTAAATGCCAAGTAAATTTTAAAAAAGGAAGAGTTTCTCATAATAGGGGTTATGAAGTGATGTATTGGTTTTGGTTGGTTTTAAAGTCAAAATTAACAAAATAAAATGTTGTTAAAAAAGATAAGATCAGGTAAGAGAAAATAATATAATTGCTAATTGGAATTACACGATTTAAACCAAACCAGTCTCCATAAAACCCAATAATACAAATTACGATTCCTAATCGGATTCCTTCCCATAAAAGAGCAAACTTATTTTTGTCCATTAACTCTGTATAGCTATATATGGTTATAAAAATAAAAAAACCGTAGATAAAAATATTAGGAAGACCAATTTTTGCTATGTTGTCAAAGAGATAGCTTACAAATAGTAATGTTATTAATACTTGTGCAACAGACCAGTAAATTAATTTTTGAGAGTTTTGTGTGCCATATTTTTCAAAATTAAAAACATTTTCAATTTTGTTTACAGGATATTTTTCTTCAAAGTTTTCTGGTCGCCAGCCTGTTGGTTTAAACCAAATAGTCAGTTTGTCTTTCCACTTTGGAACGCGCCAAGCGTCTTTTATCAATAAGCTCAAATGCTGAAAATTGATTTTAATCGGATTCCATGTATTGGCAGGTCTAGTGATTCCGAAAACGGGCGGCACATCGTCTAATTCTTCTTGAAAAGTACCAAAAAGCTTATCCCAAAATATAAAAATCTGCGAATGGTTTTTGTCTAGATATTCCGGATTTATAGCATGATGCACGCGGTGATGAGATGGAGTGACTAAAATATACTCGACAAAACCCATTTTCTTAATGTGTTTGGTATGATACCAAAACTGTAAAAACAAATGAATAGGAAGCGTAATTGCAATAACAGAAGCAGGAACGCCCAATAAAGCTGCCGGTATCAATAAAAAGGTAAACAAGTTGACGAGACTTGCAATGGGCTGTCGCAGTGCGCACGCAAGATTAAATTCTTCACTGCTATGGTGTATGGCGTGTTTGTTCCAAAGAAAATTAATCTGATGCGCCAGACGATGGCTCCAATAGCCATAAAAGTCAATTACAAAAAAGGCGATGCAATAGGAGAGGACATTGGCTTCTAAATGCTGCAATGCAATTTTAGAAACCAGCCATTCATACGAAAGAAAAGTAACGCTCAGTCCCAAAACATCTTTAACCGAATTGGTAATGCCAGAGCTGATGCTTGATACACTGTCTATTAATGGAGCAGTATCATTTTTTTTATAAATGCCGTAAATTTTTTCAATAACAATTAAGGCTAAAAAAACCGGCATTGCAATAATCAATATCTTTCCGTATTCTTCCATAAAAAATGCATTCTATTTCGTTCAAATATATAATAAAAACGAATGCATTTTGAATTATTTGCAATTAAACCATTTTTATTCTCATATTTATTCAAAACAGAAAAGCAAATTATTGAGGCTCAAAAGGATATTTTATCGGATAAAATTTTGGCGTTTTTTGGTTTTTTATAGTAAATCGTACTGTTTCTTTTATAATTTGAAATGAATCATATTTTAGTTCCAACTGTATTTCATTCTCAGCATTTACAACGCCATATTTGTTATTTTTCTTTACGACAAATTCACCCGTTCCATAAATTTGTGTAATGGCATCGTATGCTGCGGGAATTGTTATTTTATTCTTATTGCTGAAAAGCCCAAGTTTATTTTTGTCTTTAAAAATCTGAAAATTGCTTTTTGAAAATCCTTTAATGTGCAGATCGCTTTTTACAAATTCATCTACAAAGATTTCAGTTTCTGCGTAGCTATCATTTTCGACTGTTAGAAGGTATTTTTTAGAGTTTTTTACAGCAAAAATCTTGTTTTGTGCGGCGCTATAAAAATCATAATCTTCAGGAATTATAATTTCGCCTTTGGCAGAAAATAATCCACACTTGTTTTCCACATTAGTTGTGATGTAATAGCTAGAAAAAGGATCGATGTATTTGTATGAAATCGGAATGATTTCTTTTTCCAGATATGGATTTATAATGCCTTGCAAATTGCCTTTATAAGCAAAATAGTGATTTTGAAACGAAATGCTGTCTTTAGAAAAATCGGCATAAACGTTATCATAAATCAAAGGTTTCAAAATAGAATCTTTTTTATCGATAAGGCCTTCTTTTCCATTGTTTTTTACGATATAAATTGAATACGAAGGATAAATTTCATCGTACTTGCATTCAATTTCATATTGTCCATTTGAGTTTATAATTCCCTTTTTCTTCGTTAAAGTATTAAGAATAAGGAAAGAATCTTGATCGAGAACTCTTTCAAACTTGTGACTTTTAATGGTGTTTAAAATAATATTTCCAAGAGTATCAATTATAAAAGTGCTTTTGTTTTGAAGTGTAACAATAGATCTTTTATGCTGAAAATACTCAATATCAAAAGCTTGAAAATTGGTAATTTGTTTTCCTTTCGCATCAAACAAATCAATGCTGTTGTTATTTTGGACAAATAAAATACCACTGCTGCCCATTATGGCTGTATAGTTAATAGGCAAAATGATTTTGTTTTCGGTATCGACAACACCGGTTTTATTATTTTTTGAAACGCGCACCAGGTTATGCCCCAAGTAGTAAACATCTTCATAAACAAAAGGAATTTTAATATTGCTTTGCAGATCGATATAGCCTCTTTTAAAATTTTTATTCACTTCAATTCCTGCTTCAAATATATTTTTAAGATCTTTTTGATTATGGATGTAGTCATAATTAGGTTTTATGACTACGTTTCCAAGCGAATCAATTAATCCCATTTTCCCTTTAAAGGTTCTAAATACGGCATAATCATTTTCAAAACTATAAACATATTCATAAGTCTTGTTTTCCATCAATTGCTTGCGAAGAGCCTCAAATTTGTTCTGCCCATTTGATGTAAAAAAGCATAGCAGAATTGCGATAAGAAGGATGTTTTTCATGATTTTAGTTTACTGCAAATAAAAACGCATTCTATTCAATTCTAGTATAGAATAAAACAGAATGCGTTTTAAAATTATTGGATCAATTAAACAATTTCGGCGCTAAGACCAGCTTCCAGAAGTTGCGTGCATTGAGGTTTAAGTTTTTCTATCGGGCCTGTTTTTACAGTGCATTTCCCGTTGTAATGTACAATCAAAGAGCATTGCTCGGCTTGTTCTGCCGTGTGGCTGCAAACACGCATAAGAGTATCAATTACGTGATCAAAAGTATTTACATCATCGTTGTATACAATGATCTCGTTATTAAAAGCAATGGCTTCTTTTTCGCGAACTCTTTCTCTTACTTTTTCTTTAGTACTCATATTGTATGGTTTTTGTACTGAATTGATTATCAGTGTCTAATTTACGTATTTTAAAGATACCCAGTTGTTTCTTTGAAGCTTTTTAACATAAGTTAAACCTTTTTCAACGCAAGAAGCATCAATAAACGGAATGTCTTCTTCGTAGAAACCGCTAAAAAGAATAATGCCTTTTGGGTTCAAAGCATCAACATAAGCCTGCATATCATTCAGCAGAATATTTCTGTTGATATTGGCAATAATTAAATCGT
The DNA here is from genome assembly GCF_025252405.1 of Flavobacterium sp. TR2. Taxonomy (NCBI): domain Bacteria; kingdom Pseudomonadati; phylum Bacteroidota; class Flavobacteriia; order Flavobacteriales; family Flavobacteriaceae; genus Flavobacterium; species Flavobacterium sp. TR2. Next base: position 2,983,909 of record NZ_CP104307.1, read on the forward strand.
ATTTTTTGCCGGCTAATAATGCGGCATCGCCTTCATAAACGCTGATATGTTTGCAATTATTGCGTTCCGCATTTTCAATTGAGTTTAAATAGCACCAATTGTCAATATCAATGGCATCAATTGGTTCAGCACCTTTCATTTCGGCCAAAATAGCCAAAATAGCTGTTCCACATCCCATATCAAGTGTTTTTAAACCTGTAACATCCATTTCGAGCAAATGCTGAATCATCATGTGAGTTGTTTCGTGATGCCCAGTTCCAAAACTCATTTTAGGTTCAATAACAATATCAAATTCAGCATCAGTTTTTGGGTGAAAAGGAGCGCGAACATGGCATTTTCCATCCACATCAATTGGTTCGAAGTTTTTTTCCCATTCCTCGTTCCAGTTTACCTGGTCGATTTCTTCGATTGTATATTCAATTTTAAATTCTTCAGACTGTAAAATGTAAATATCATCCAGAATATTCTCATCCCATAAATCCTTTTTCACAAAAGCAGAGATTCCGTTTTCAGTTTCTGTAAAACTTTCAAACGCTTTTTCGCCCAATTCTGCCACTAAAATTTCAGAACCAAGTTCTTTTGGCTCAATTGTAAAATGATATCCTAAATATATATTCGACATAAATAAAAAATTTTTGCAAAGGTAATTCTTAAATTATAAACTTTCAATTTTAAAATTCCAAATTCCAAAAACGAAAAAACCATTCGCAAAGCGAATGGTTTTTTGTAAAATCTAAAATCTAAAATCTAAAATCTAAAATCTAAAATCTAAAATCTAAAATCTAAAATCTAAAATCTAAAATCTAAAATCTAAAATCTAAAATCTAAAATCTAAAATTAGATAGCCGTTACAATTGCTAAGAAATCGTCAGCTTTTAAAGCTGCACCTCCAATTAAACCACCGTCAACGTCTGGTTTAGAGAAGATTTCTTTAGCGTTTTCTGGTTTAACAGAACCGCCGTATAAGATAGAAACTTCGTCAGCGATTTCAGCTCCAAAAGCTTTGCGGATCGTTTCTCTGATAAATTCGTGCATTTCTTGCGCTTGTTCTGGCGAAGCAGTTTCTCCTGTTCCGATAGCCCAAACTGGCTCGTAAGCTAAAACAATTTTAGCCCAAGATTCTTTTGCGATATGGAAAACTCCGTCGCGCAATTGGTTTTCAACAATGTTGAAGTGATTTCCAGACTGGCGGTCTTTTAATTCTTCTCCAAAACAGAAAATAACTGTCATGTCATGTTTCAAAGCAGTGTCTACTTTGTTTGCAATCAAAGCATCTGTTTCGTGAAAAATAGCTCTACGCTCAGAGTGGCCTAAAATTACAGTGTTAACACCAATGCTTGTTAACATATCTGCAGAAATTTCTCCTGTAAAAGCACCACCTTCAGCTTGGTGAACGTTTTGAGCAGAAACTCCGATAGTTGTATTTTTTAATTTTGTCGCTGCCGCTTGTAAGTTCACAAAAGTTGGCGCTACAATTACTTGTGCATTTGTTTTTGCTGGAATTTTAGCAATTAATTCGTTTAACAACTCTTCAGTTTGCGCTGCATTTTTATGCATTTTCCAGTTTCCTGCAACAATCGATTTTCTCATTTTGGTAGTTTTTATTATTCTTTTATTTTTTGCTTTTAATAAGTCTGAAACTTATTCATATTGTGTTTCTTTTACAGTCTCATTGATTTTATCAAAATCAGTTTCAATAGCACGGTATAGTACAATCTTGCCAAATCTGTCAATAACAATGTATCTTGGAATCCAGTCTAGATCAATTGCTTTTCCAAAAGCGCCTTTCATACCGTCAATCAACATAAAGTGCTCTCCTTTTAATTCGTGTTTTTCAATTCCTGCTATCCATTTATCAGCTGTTTTATCAGCAGAAATGAATAAATAAGATACGTTTGGATTTGCAGCTTGTAATGCTTTTAGTTTTGGCATTGCTTTTACGCAATCTCCGCACCATGAAGCCCAAACTTCAATAACCAGATTTTTTCCTTTATATTTTTGTAAAATGTCTTTAAACGCAACTTGACTTCCATCAACGGCTAATAATTTTTCAGACAATGCTTCTTTAGAAAAACTTGTTTTCTGCGCTTGTGAACAAGAAAATGTAATAAATGCGATAACGATTAGGGCTAATTGTTTCATATAAGTTTATATTTTAATTTAAATACTGAATTCACAAAGTTAAACAAACAAATGGAATGCCAATTGCAGATTAACAAAATTTGAAGAGTCGTTTATTTTGTAACAAATCGATGTTTTTTGGTTGAAAAAACGGTATTGAAAACGTAATAGTTGAGGTGAAAAACCGCGTTTTTTTCTGATGGAAATATTTTAGAAGCGAAAAAATGAAGGAAAAAATATTTTTAGAAAGAAATTCTAGTCAAAAAAACGTCAGATATCACAAAAAAAGCCTTCAATAAAATTAAAATATTGAAGACTTTTTTTTGCTTTTTTTTGGATGCTTATTAGCTTTTAGTATTAATCAAAATCTTATATACTCCCGTTGTATTATCCTGCTTCGATTCTGCATTTTTGATTTCGAGAGATTTTATTACTACTGATGTGCATTCACTTTTTCTCTTTTCTGTAACAGCATATATTTCGCTAACACTTTTACCTTCAATAGTTACGGCATATTTAAGAGATTTTGATTCCCATCCTAGATCTATAGAGAGACGATATAGTTTATCACCATTCACATAAGCAGATTCAATTACTTTGTTTTGATCTAAATCTGTTATCGTTACTGCTTTTTTAGAGTCAAAAGTACCGTTTTCAAACAAGTTTGCTCCCGAGTCTTTGTCAACAAATTCAACAGTAATTATAGCTGGTCCTGTAGAGCAAAGAGAGCCTTCTGAGTTACATCCTGAAATAAAAAGTAAAGTGAGCAATGATAAAATCGGTAGAAATTTTTTCATGATTAAATTTGTTTTTGGTTTAACCAAATGTAGGATTATTATTCGAAATCCAAACAGTGGTTTTTAAATAAAAATGTCTAAAAACAGAAAAAGCGCTAGTAAACGTATTGTTTATTAGCGCTTTTAAAATTTATTTTGTTTTTGATTTTACAATTTCAAATCATCTACATCATTGTAATGAACTTTTTGGGCAATTGTTCCGTTATGAACCACCACAATACTTGGGTTTGCTCTCTCGACAGTTTTTAAAGCCGTTCCATCGCAGAAATAGAAATCAATGTCTAAAGCGTAATCTTTTTTAGCTTTAGCGATTTCCTCAGCACCAGAAGCGGTCATTCCTATTACTTTGTAGCCTTTTGCTTTTGCGTCTGCCGTAACTTTAGCCAATTTTTTCATTCCTTCTGGATTTGATAAGTTCAAATCGTAAGTAACGAAAATTAATAATTTAGGTTCTTTTAATAATTCTTCTTTGTAGTCAGAATCATCCTTTGTCATGGTAAAATCATGAATAGGAGGAACGTAGCCTTCAGAAATTACTTTGTCTTTACGGTCAACAAAAACAGCTCCTTCTGGAATATTCATCAAATCTTTTTCGGTGAATTCTTTGTCAACTCCGTTTACTTTATAGATAAAAATCATTTCTACAACCGATTTTGGAGCACCTTCTGGAATTTCCATTCCTTTTTCGATGTTTGTTCCCACTTTATACGGACGAAAATCTTTGATAGGATTATGATTGATAACCCATACTGCCATGAAAACACACAAAATGATGCTAACCAAAGTAATACTATTGGTAACTAGTTTTGAAAACAAAGGTTTTACTAATTTTTTATTAATGAATAAAATCAGAATGAAGAAAAGTAGAACAACATCTTTTGTAAATGACTGCCAAGGTGTTAAATGTAATGCGTCTCCGAAGCATCCGCAATCTTTCACGACATCAAAATAAGCCGAGTAGAAAGTAAGGAATGTAAAGAAAACGATTAAAAGCAATAATGCCCAAATGGTCAATTTTGATTTATACCCCACTAGAAGCATTACACCCAAAACTACTTCTAAAATCACTAAAAAGATGGCCAATCCTAAAGCCAATGGCTCTAAAAATGGCATATTGAAAACAGGTTCGCTGAAATATTCTGCTAATTTATAAGAGAAGCCAACAGGATCGTTTAATTTAATTAATCCGGAAATGATAAATAAAACACCGACAAATAATCGGGAAAATTGGGTAATGATGTTTTTCATAAAAATAGTAATTTTTAAATTCCAAAACTAAAATTCCAAATTCCAAATTTTCAATAAAATTTTGGGATTTGGGATTTTTAAAATTGGAATTTTACTTTTTGATTGGGTTCAAGATTAAAGCAAAAACAGAGTAATTAATCATATCCTGATAATTAGCGTCAATGCCTTCAGAAACTAAAGTTTTTCCTTTATTGTCTTCAATCTGCTTAACGCGAAGCAATTTTTGAAGAATTAAATCGGTTAAAGAACTCACGCGCATATCGCGCCAAGCTTCTCCATAATCATGATTTTTGGCTTCCATTAAATCTTTGGTCAGCTTTACTTTAGCATCGTATAATTCAGTTGCTTTTTCAACGTCAAGATCTGGCTGGTCTACAACGCCCAACTCCAACTGAATCAAAGCCATGATAGAATAATTGATGATTCCGATAAATTCTCCTTTTTCGTCTTCATCAACTTTACGGACTTCGTTTTCCTGTAAACTCCTAATTCGCTGTGCTTTTATAAAAATTTGATCTGTCAGCGATGGCAATCTTAAAATTCTCCACGCACTGCCGTAATCTTTCATTTTATTGATAAACAAGGTGCGGCAAACCGCTATAACATTATCAAACTCTTCGGAAGTATTCTTCATTTATATGCTGTATATTTGCTAAAATTTCTTCAAAAATAAGGATAATTTTTTAAGAGTTTCAAGTTTGAGGTTCTCTTTGTTCCAAGTTTTTTCTAAACAAAGTGTTAACGGCAGCAACTTGAAACTAAAAAATGTTTCAGGTTTAAGGTTGCAAGTTCTAGAACTTACGTAATCTGACATAACCTGAAACTTGAAACCTGAAACAAAACAAACAAATGACAATTAACTGCAAAGGCGAACTTATAGATTTATCGATTCCGAAAGTAATGGGAATTCTTAATGTTACGCCAAATTCCTTCTTTGATGGAGGAAAATATAAAAACGAAGACGAGATTATTTCGCAAACTGCTAAAATGCTTTCTGAAGGAGCCGATTTTATTGACATTGGCGCTTATTCGAGCAAGCCAAGTGCCGAATTTGTCTCAGAACAAGAAGAAATCGACCGTATTGTGCCAGCGATTGAATTGATTTTAAAGTATTTTCCAGAAACTTTATTATCAATTGATACTTTTAGAGCTGAAGTTGCGAAAGCAAGCATCGAAAGCGGCGCAGCAATTATAAATGATATTGCAGCAGGAGAGCTAGACGATAAAATGTTTGGCGTTATTGCCAAGTATAACGTTCCGTACATTATGATGCATATGCGCGGAAATCCGCAGACCATGCAGAGTTTGACGGAATATGATGATATTGTAAAAGAAATGCTTTTCTATTTTTCTGAGAAAGTGAAAAAGGCGAGAAGCTTAGGAATCAATGATTTAATTTTAGATCCAGGTTTCGGTTTTGCCAAAACAACCGATCAGAATTATGAAGTGATGCAAAAGATGGAACTTTTTAATCTTTTAGAATTGCCCGTTTTAGCAGGAATTTCACGAAAATCTATGATTTATAAAACGCTTGATATTACACCGCAAGAAGCTTTAAACGGAACAACGTTTTTAAATACAATTGCTTTGACTAAAGGAGCAAAAATTTTAAGAGTTCATGATGTGAAAGAAGCTGTGGAATGTGTTACTTTGTTTAATAAGATGAGTTTGTAAGCTATTGACAAACTGTATGTAAAAAATAAATGAAACAAGTTCAGTCATTTAACTATGTTTGTTTAAATAAGTGAAACGCCTTTTCTACGTTTACAAAATCTATGTTTCTATGTGTTTAAAATTTTAAATTTTATGAAGTACTTTGCCCTAATTATAGTTTTCCTTCTCTTTTCCTGTGGAAAGAAAGAAGATGTTTTACTTCCAAAATCAAATGTTTCAATCGTAAAAGATGTGCAAGATCATTCGCCGATTTACATTTTCTTTAAAGTTGAAGGAAAAGACACCATTGCAGATTTGAATAGAAAAAGCGCTATCATTTCGACCAATTGGATTTTTAATATTGACAAACGTCTGCCTTTGAAATTGGTGATGCCACAGGTAATCAAAATGCAGGACAAAAAGCGAAACGAGAAAATGCATCAAAACGAAGAATCTGAAAACTATTATTCGTACGCAGATTCTATTGGAAAGAATTTAGCTTTTTTGCCTTTCACGAAAGTGTTTTACAGAATGGAGAGGCCTTCTCAAGGAAGTTTTGTAGTTTACTTTAAAAAAGGAAAACAGCAAGTCTTTATGGGAAACAGAGAAATAAAAATAGCTGAAATATTAAAGCATTTTTATAGCATAAAGTTTGAAAAAGTACCAGATTTGGTGTTTCTATTCGATAAGAATATGAGTTACGGAGAGTACATTCAGTACAAAATTCAATTGCATAAAGAGGTGACTCATAATCTTGATAAACTTCCAATGGAATTTATTTTTTAAATAAGCTGTTGCTAAGAAAAGAAACAAAAAATCAAAAGCCTATTCAGATCCAGAATAGGCTTTTGATTTTTTAGATTTAGAAGTTTAATATATTGATTTTTAATAAATTGTCTATGTTAGGTTGTAAGGTTTTTAAATGAACCTGAAACCTGAAACAAAGAAAACCTAAAACAAAATTTTACTGATGGTGATAAGGCTCATTTCGTAAAATGGTAAACCCGCGGTACAACTGTTCGATAAAAAATAGACGAACCATTTGATGTGAAAACGTCATCAGCGAAAGCGAAACTTTTCCTTGCGCTTTTTTATAAACGGTTTCTGAAAAACCATACGGACCTCCAATTACAAAAACCAGAGTTTTTACGCCAGAATTCATTTTCTTCTGCAGTTCTTCTGAAAAACCAACGCTCGAAAATGTTTTTCCGTTTTCATCCAATAAAATCAACTGATCTGTTGCAGAAAGTTTTGACAGAATCAATTCGCCTTCTTTTTCCTTCTGCTGGCTCTCAGATAAGTTCTTAACGTTTTTGATATCAGGAATAATCTCCAATTCAAATTTGATGTAAAATGACAAACGTTTGGTATAATCGTCAATCAGGGTTTGAAGCGATTTATTGTCTGTTTTGCCTATTGCGATGAGTTTGATGTTCATTTGCTAAGTTTTTTGCCAGGCATTGCATTAAATTTAAACATATGGAGACATAGTTTTTCTTTGTCTGTAAAAGGTGTTTCACTAATTGCAATACACATAGCTATGTGTTAAAACTTGCTTTTTTGTAATCTTAAACAGAAACAATTATTATCTATTTTTCTATGTGTTTAAGTGTTTATACAAAGCAATTTATTGTTTTTTATTCTCAAAAACCGTTTCAAAATGTTCTACAATTGGAAACGGTTCGTAATAATGATGCAGTATCTTTTTCCATTCCAAATACGCTTCAGAAGTTCTGAAACCTATTGCATGATCTTCAAGTGTATTCCAATCAGCCAACAAAAGATATTTGTTTTCGACTTCAAGGCATTTCTCTAAACGATGTCCCAAATAGCCATCGATTGATGAAATATACTGGCTCGCTTTTGCAAAATCGGCTTCAAATTGAGTGGCTAATTCTGGTTTTACATAAAGAAATGCTGCTTCTAGAATCATATTTAAATGAATTTTATCTGCTTGATCAGCTAAATCTGCGGGAGAAAAATATACTCTCGCAGATTTAGCTGATTTTATTTTAGTATTTTGTTTAAAAGAATCTGCACTAATCAGCTGAAATCTGTTTAAAATCTGCGTACAATCTCACACAGATTAGTTTTTAGAAAACTTGGCTTCAAAAGTTTTAAAACGAGTATCTAAATCTTTAATCAATTGCTTTTTAACCGATGCGTCTTGAATAAAACTGTAATTGATGCTGTTGTAAACATATTTTTTTATTGTTTCATAATTCACATCAGGGTATCTTTTTGCCAGTAAAACATATTGTTCGGTCATACTGCTTCTTAAAATTCCCGCATCGTCTGTACTTATAACTATTGGAACATTAAATTCTTTGTAAAGTGTAAACGGATGCCTATTTTCTTTTACTTTCAAAATGAATTCGTTGCTTGCCAAATTGATTTCGATTGGAATATTGTTTTTAGCCATATATTTCAATAAATCATACGAATTAGCTTCGTAAGCAATATCTACTCCGTGACCAATTCTGTTTGCGCCCGCCACATAAATTGCATCGTTGATGTGCCAAGTTAATTCTTCAGGCTGAACTAATCCTAAAGTCAATTCGCCTGCATGAAGCGTGTACTTTACGTCAGGAAATTTCGAATGGCAATATTTGAACATTACCATATGAAGCCAGTAATCTTTCATTGAATTTTCGCCATGTTCTGGAGAAACAATATTGACACCCGCTGTTAGTTTGCTTTCGCTTGACGAAATAAAAGCAATAACCAGATTTTTGAACAAATCTATAGGTTCCATAAAACGAAGCACAAAGTTTTGATAACGCATAGTGAATTTATCGTCATCAATTTTTAAATCTTTATGCAGTTTCGCAATAAAATTGTTATTGAAATCATCTGCGTATTTTTTAGCATCTTTTTTCTGAAGCGATTTATACAATTCATCCAAAAGTTTCAAAACAGCTTTTTCATCTTTCTGGCTGGCAGATTGACGAAGTTTTGTGTTGAAATCAGTTAAGTCAGCAACATTCATGTCGCATGGAATTGTTGACAATTGCGTTTCGATATAAGTAACATTTTCAGCAATGGCACGCTTTTTTAGTTCCAGCATTCCTTCTGCAAAATGGCCTTGAATTGTAGGTTCGAATTTCATAAAAGAGTCAAAAAACTGATCGTCAGAAGGCACGGAACCATTGTAGTCTTTAACTGACCATGTCTGCATAACCAACTGCTGGTAGTAATCTAGTTTGCCTTGATTTTTTAAAGATGAGAAGGTTTGCCAGTTTCCATCAGCGGGTTTGGTTTTCGAAACCGCCATAGTTTCCAGATTCAAATAAAAATCTTCTGAAATGGCTCTTTCTAAAAGGGGTTCTGCATAAATTGATCCTGAAAAATGGTGGTGTAAATCGCCTCCTTTAGGCATTTGTTGAAAGAAAGCTGTTAAGAGAGCTTCATTATTTCTGATTTTTTCTAAATAACTTTCAGCCGATTGAGAAAAGCCGATTTGTGCTATAAAAAAACAGAAAAGCGTAATTATCCTTGTCATACATTAAGTTTAAATTACGCGCAAATATACGAGTTTCTGCGGAGATTTGAAAACAAAGTTTTCAAAGGTACAAAGGTTCATAGAGGCAAAGGGGCAAAGTTTTAAAGAAATGGGTATTATAAAAAATATAAAAGACGCACAATAGCGCGTCTCCAGAATAAAATCTTTGAACCTATGTACCTTTGTAACTTTGAACCTTAAGAAAAAAGTACATCATGTATTTCAGGAACTTTATCAAAAACGCTTTTTGCAAAAGGGCAAAGCGGAATAATTTTTAAATTGTTGTTTCTAGCATAATCGACGGCAGCCATAACTAACTTTTTGCCAACTCCCTTTCCGTTAAAATCGGGGCTTACTTCGGTATGGTCAATGATGAATTTTGAGTCTCCTGCCCAAGTATATGTCATTTTTCCAGCTTCTTTTCCATCTTCTACGGCTTCAAAATAGCCTCTTTTTGTATCGTTTATTTGTTGAATTTCCATGATAATTATATTAATGTGGTTTTAATTTCGATTGAATGTGTCAATGTTTTATGAATCGGACAGCTGTTGGCAATCGTTTCTAGTCTTTGCCTTTGTTCTTCGTTAACGTCACCGATAACTTCAATTTTTCGGGTAAATACAGATACGCTTCGTTCAGAATCTCGATCAAAATCAATTTTGACATTTATTTCTTCAACGTTCCATTGTTTGCGATTGATGTACATTCGCAGCGTAATTAAGGTGCAAGAAGCTAATGATGAAGCTAAAAGTTCTGTTGGATTCAGTCCTAAATTTTTGCCTCCTAATTGCTGAGGTTCATCAGAAATTAAGATATTTCCGCTGGCAGACGTGATTTCTGTTCGATACAAACGCGTATCTATTTTTGCTGAAACTGTATCCATAATTATTTGATTCTTGGTTCTGGTAATGGGACAAATTCGGTTTCGCCAGGAACTTTCGGGAAAGTTTGAGCTGTCCAGTCTTCTTTTGCTTTTTCGATGAGGTTTTTATCAGATGAGACAAAGTTCCAAAAGATAAAATGTTCTTCAGGAAAAGGTTGTCCTCCAAAAATATACACTGTCGAGTTTTCGGCAATTTCAAATTCGCAAAGAGAAGCTTCAGTTGTAATTAAGATTTGTCTTGGATCGTAAGTATGTTCGCCATTTGTGATGCTTCCTTCCAAAATATACAGACCGCTCTCGCCAAATAAATGATGTCCAATATTGATTTTTTTAGCTTCCTTACTTTTAATTTCAATAAAATACAACGGACTGTAAACGGGAACTGGCGATTTTTTACCAAAAGCTTCGCCGGCAATTAATTTGTACGAAACGCCATCTTCTTCCCAAGCCGGAATATCATCTGCTTCAACGTGAGTAAAATTAGGATCCATCTGTTCCAGATCTTTCGGAAGTGCCACCCAAATCTGCAACCCGTGAAGCATTTTGTCTGAATGCCTTAAATATTCTGGCGTTCTTTCAGAATGCACGATTCCTTTTCCGGCAGTCATCCAGTTTACGGCACCAGGTTTTATCTCCAATTCTGTTCCTAAGCTATCGCGGTGCATAATGCTTCCTTCAAACAAAAAAGTCAAAGTCGAAAGCCCTATGTGCGGATGCGGAGGAACATCCATATTTTCATGGTCACTTAAATGTGCTGGTCCCATATGATCTATAAAAACAAACGGTCCAACGGCTCTTTTTTCGCGGAAAGGCAATAATCTTCCAACCATAAAATTGCCGATATTCGCTGAGCGCTCTTCGATAATTAAACTGATATTTGACATAGTGGTATTATTTGATTTGAAAACAAAATTACAGTTGCGATTGAAATCTGTAACTTAATTTAGATTAAGAAAAGTTATTTTTTGTATTATCTATAAAAGTAAGGAAAATGTATGTTTTTTCAAATTCGTCTATTTTCACCTTGTTTTGTGTTAGGCAGAGCGAAGTCGAAGCCCTTGTTTGCGAAATCACTTTGCGGGGCTTCGACTTCGCTCAGCCTGACAATGCTGATGAAGAGTTATAGTCTTTGGTTAAGGTTCTAAGTGATGATTAAATTTAACACATAGAAACATAGATTTAAATCTCTCTAAAATAGATTTTTAAAAAAAAAATCTAGATTTTAACACATAGAAATGTACGTGTAGCTATGTTTATTAATGTAAGTGAAACGCCTTTTTTAGACTCCAAAAAGCTATGATTCTATGTGTTTAAATTTTTAGTCAATCAATTCAAATTCTAAAACTTCAATCAAAACAAGTAAAAACGTTGGTTAAGGTTCTAGGTGATGATTAAATTTAACACATAGAAACATAGATTTAAATCTCTCAAAAAAGATGTTTTTAAAAAATCTAGATTTTAACACATAGAAATGTACGTACAGCCATGTTTGTTAATGCAAGTGAAACGCCTTTTTAAGGCTACAAAAAGCTATGATTCTATGTGTTTACATTTTTAATTAATCAATTCAAACTCCAAAACCTCACTTTCTGTACCATTAATTATAATCGACAATTGATGTGCTCCTGTATAAAAAACTCTCGTTGTGATCACTTTAAAGGACTGGTTTCTCTCAATCTTGGTTAATTGGTTTGGATGATAAATCTTTTCGCTGATTTTAAAGACTTTTTTTGCCAGATGACCTTTTGCTTTTTTATAATGCACAGCATATTCTAAACGAATCGTTTTTGGCTCTTCGTTTTTATTGTTTAAATGAAATTGGAATTGAAGATAATCGCCAATTTTTACAACAGGTGTTTTAATTTCAAAAGACGAAAGTTCAATATTAGCGCTTTCTAAACCATAATGGCTTAATATTTCAGGATGGCCTTGTTTTAATAAAGTTCTGCAGCCGTGTTTGATAATTCCGTCGGTTTCTTTGCTGTGGCCTTTCCATCTCGAAGCGATTTCCAGAACAATCTGCGGATTATCTTTGGCAATATCATTTAAATTATTGGCGACACTTCTGCGGACATATTCTGAAGGATCATTTTTTAGGTTCTCTAAAATCGGCAGAATAGAAGAAGGATCTTTTTTAAGGAACGGAATCGCCATCGCCCACGGTAATCTTGGGCGCGAACCTTCGCTTGCTAAACGGCGAACGTGATGGTTTTCATGTAGAGACCATTGTATCATTTCGTCAATCATTTGTTCTTTATATTTTAAAATGAAAGGGCGAACGGCAAATTCACAGCTTATAAATTGTGTTATCGAAACAAAGGCTTTCTTCGAAGTTTCAAATTCGTCCAAACCGTACATTTCGATATAATCGGCAAAGAAAATAAAAGCTAGATTGCTATCTGCGAAGTTGTTTTTCTTTAAGTTTTCGATGATTTTATCAATCAGTAAAACCGCTTCGGGAAAACTTTGAGGCATAAACTCATGAAACACAACTGTTGTATGTTTCATTCTTTCTTTCCATTCTTTTTGCGCAAAATCGCCTTCGAAAATTGCAGCAATAAATTGTTGTTTGTTGAATATTGGGTAGACTTCGGCAACAGCCTGACTAAAATTTTCGTAAAAAGAAACGGAGTAAATATCTTTGATTAATCCCATGGTTTTTGTTTGATTAAAACTCAAAGATATTTAATTGAACGCTTATTAAGAGATTAAGTGTTGTTAAGAATTGTAACTATATTTTGCGGAATATCTTAATGGCTAAAAAAGAGATATTTAATGTTTGGTAAAACTTTTCATGTTATTGGAATTTTCAAATCCATAAAATAAGTCCTAATTTAGCGTATTATTAAAAATAGAAAAATGATAAGCGAAGCTCAATTTCAAGCAGAATTAAAACTTTTGATTACGAATGCCATTAGAGAAGATGTAGGACCAGGCGATTACAGTTCGTTGGCTTGTATTCCGGATACAGCTCACGGACAGGCAAAATTATTGGTAAAAGATCAGGGAATCATCGCTGGTGTTGAACTTGCTAAAATGATATTTGACTACGTTGATCCAAAATTAAAAGTAAAAACTTTTATCGAAGACGGAACTCATGTAGAATATGGAGAAGTGGTTTTTGAAGTTTCTGGAAGCTCGCAATCTATTTTAAAAGCAGAAAGAGTCGTTTTGAATACGATGCAGAGAATGTCAGCAATTGCTACAAAAACAAATCATTTGATGAAACTTTTGGAAGGAACAAATGCCAAGATTTTAGATACGCGTAAAACAACTCCAAATTTTAGAGCAGCCGAAAAATGGGCCGTAAAAATAGGAGGAGGCGAGAACCACCGATATGCTTTGTATGATATGATTATGCTGAAAGACAATCATATTGACTTTGCTGGCGGTATCACACGCGCTATTTCGACAACAAAAGAATATTTGAAGGAGAATAATCTTGATCTTAAAATTATTGTTGAAGCCCGTAATTTGGATGAAATAAGAGAAATTCTGTTGAGCGACGGCATTCATCGAATTCTTATCGATAATTTCAATTATGAAGACACAAAAACGGCTGTTGCTCTAATTGGTACAAAATGCCAAACAGAATCTTCTGGAAATATTAGCGAAAAAACTGTTCGCGAATATGCGTTATGTGGTGTAGATTACATTTCGTCTGGTGCTTTAACGCATTCTGTTTACAATATGGATTTGAGCTTGAAGGCTTTTTAAAATGGTTAATTGTAAATTATTAATTTATATCTATAAAGCCTAATGTCTAAAAGTTCTAAGAAGTCTAACGTCTAAAAGTTCTAAGAAGTCTAACGTCTAAAAGGTCTAAGAAGTCTAAAAATCTAAAAAAAATATGTCGCAAGAGATAGAAGATCAGATTGAAAAATTGCCTGTAATTCGCAATCTGGCCCGACTTTTTAAAAGAATAAAATTCCCTTGGCTAGAGGGATTTTCTTTGTATGATTTGCTTGAAATGTACACTTTAGGTATTCTTGAAGGAGCATTTTCATATCATGCGAGTGCGGTTTCTTTTAGCTTTTTTATGGCTTTATTTCCTTTTGCGCTATTTATCTTAAACTTAATTCCGTTTATTCCGATAGATAATTTTCAGGAAGATTTTCTACAGTTCGTACAGCAGAGTGTTCCTCCAAATACCTTCGATGCAATCAGTAAAATTATCAGCGACATTTTAAATAATAGTCACTCAGGATTATTGTCGTCTGGATTTTTGCTTTCGATTTTTTTAATGGCCAATGGAATTAACGGAATATTAAGCGGTTTTGAATCCTCTAAACACGTTTTTGATAAACGCGGATTTTTTAGACAGTATCTTGTTGCCTTAGCTATTTCGTTGGTTATGACTGTCATTCTGTTTGTAACCGTGGCTACAATCGTTGTATTTGAGGTTTTTATTCAAAAAACAATTATTCAAGATGTGTTGAGCGACCGAATTCCGCTGATAATTTTAGGGCGATATTTGTTTGTCATTTTAATGATTTTGATAACATCTTCAATATTATTGCGTTATGGTACAAAACAGTACAACAAAGTGCCTTTTATTAGCATTGGTTCTGTTTTTACAACGATCTTAATTGTTATATCTTCGTTCTTTTTTGGGATTTGGGTTATAAAATTTTCAAAATACAACGAACTTTATGGTTCAATTGGGACATTATTAATTCTAATGTTTTATATTTGGATAAACTGTATGATTCTGCTTTTAGGGTTCGAATTGAATGCTTCTATCAGAAAATTAAAACAAAAAAAAGAAAAATAATATGAAAAATTTGATGCTAACTATCGGAGTGTTCTTCTTTGCACTAACCATGCAAAGTCAAAGTGTAATTGGAAAATGGAAGACAATTGACGATGAAACTGGCGAAGCAAAATCTGTTGTAGAGATTTACGAGAAATCTGGAAAAATATATGGCAAGATCGTAGATATACTTCGTGAAAGCCACAAAAAAGATGTATGTGTAAAATGTGAAGGCGCTGAAAAGAATAAGCCAATTTTAGGAATGGTTATCATAAACGGACTTAAGAAAGACGGTTCTGAGTATAACGGAGGGACAATTCTAGATCCAACAAGCGGTAAGAAATACAAATGTTATGTTACATTAGAATCTGCCGATAAATTAAAGCTTCGCGGTTATGTTGGAATTTCTTTAATGGGAAGAACACAATATTGGACGAGAGTAAAAAATTAATTAAAATCTAATGCGAAAATTAACTGCGATAATTTTATTCTTAGCCACAGTTTCAAATAGTTTTGGACAATCTAAGAATTCGCCATTGCTAATAAGTCATCTAACAGGTGACTTTTATGTTTATAAGACGTTTCATGATTATAATGGAACACTTATTTCTGCCAATGCCATGTATCTTGTTACAGATAAAGGCGTGGTGCTTTTTGATGCCCCATGGGATAAAACTCAGTTTCAACCCTTGTTGGACAGTATAAAAGCTAAGCATAACAAACAGGTTGTGATGCTTTTTGGCACACATTCGCATGAAGATCGTGCTGGAGGATTTGATTTTTATAGAAAAAAGGGAATTAAAACGTATTCTATAAAGTTGACCGATGATATTCTGAAAAAGAAAAACGAGCCAAGAGCTGAATTTGTAATTCCGAATGATACCGTTTTTACTGTTGGACAATATAAGTTTGAAATGTATTACCCAGGAAAAGGGCACGCACCAGACAATATTGTTGCATGGTTTGGGAAAGACAAGATTCTTTACGGAGGATGTTTTGTAAAAAGTGAAGAAGCAAAAGATTTGGGCTATTTGGGAGACGCTGATGTCAAAGAATGGGAAAAATCTATTAAAAAGGTTCAGTCAAAATTTAAAAATCCAAAATACGTTATTCCAGGGCATGATGGCGGAACAACAAGCAAATCTATAGATCATACCTTGAAGATGGTTAAAGAGTATTTGGCAACAAAGTCATAAGAAAAAATGAATTTTTAAAACTGGCAATCTGCGTTTAGAGTTTAAAAATAGCTTAATTTTGTGTTTGAATCAGTAAAGAAAGATAGAATGACTGTAACGGATAAAAATATACTTGAAGCTTATTCAAATTTATTTGAGGGGCTTAGTTTTTCTAATAAAATTGAACTCATAGAAAGACTAACAAAATCGATAAAAAGTAGCAAATTAAAAGAGAATAACTTTTATAAATCTTTTGGAGCTTTTGCATCTGAAAAATCTGCAGAAGAAATTGTTTCTGAAATAAAATCTAATAGAAACTTCAAAAATAAAGAAATTAAGTTTTAATGGGCTATTTGTTAGATACAAGTATTTGTGTTTTCTTTCTGAGAGGAAAGCTTAATCTTGATAAAATTATTAAAGAAGTTGGTCTTGAAAATTGTTATATTTCTGAAATAACAGTTGCAGAACTTCGTTTTGGTGCTGAAAATAGTGATGATCCTTTAAAATCTAATAAAGCTGTAGATATATTTTTGAAAGGGTTGACAATACTTCCGATTTTTGGTTCTATTAAAAGATATGCTATTGAAAAAGTTAGGCTTAGAAGAATTGGAAAACCTATTAATGATGAATTTGATCTTTTAATTGGAGTTACCGCAGTTGAGAATCAATTGACTTTGGTTACAGATAATACAAATGATTTTAAGCTTTTAGAAGGAATTATAATGGAGAATTGGTTTGAAAGAAACTAATTATGATTTCGCTTAGATTCATTTCTCAAATCTTATAAAATATCTGTATGCATTTCATCGAAGTCATTTTACCGCTTTCTTTAGCTAAGACATTTACATACCGAATTTCTGAAGCCGAATTTCATTTCATTAAAAAAGGAATGCGTGTTGCTGTGCCCTTTGGCAAAAGCAAAATATATACGGCGCTTGTTCTGGATGTTCATGAAAATGCGCCGACATTGTATGAAGCCAAAGAAATTCATCAGATTTTGGATGAAAAACCAATCGCGACCGAAATCCAGATTAAACACTGGCTTTGGGTAGCAAGCTACTATATGTGCGGCATTGGCGATGTGTATCGAGGCGCATTTCCAAGCGGATTATTGCTTGAGAGCGAAACCATTATTTCGCATAAACCCGATGTTGTGGTAAATGACAGCGAACTTTCTGATGATGAATTTCTAATTTATGAAGCGTTGCATCATCAGAGTTCGTTGAAAGTTCAGGAAATCACTTCAATTTTAAATAAAAAAAATATACTTCCGATTCTGCAAAAGCTAATCGCTAAGGATATTATTTTTTTAGAAGAAGAAATAAAAGAGACATACAAGCCAAAGCTGGTTAGATATGTAAAACTGCATTCAAAATACGAATCTGACAGTGGTTTGGAAGAGCTGCTGGCAGTATTGAAAAATGCCAATAAACAAAGGGAAATTGTTTTGGCTTATTTTCAAATCAGTGCTTCAGAAAAAAAGCCAATTACGGTTAAGAAGCTTGTAGAAGTTTCAAATGCGGGCTCTACAGCGGTAAAATCATTAGTAGAAAAAGAAATATTCGAAGAATATTATTTGCAGCATGATCGAGTTGCATTTAACGGTGAAAAAACAGAAAAAGAACTGCAATTAAGCAAAGCTCAAGAAAATGCTTTTTTGGGGATAAAGAATAGTTTTTTAGAAAAAGAAGTATGCCTGCTGCACGGTGTAACTTCGAGCGGAAAAACCGAAATTTATATCAAGTTAATTGAGGAATATCTGCATACTGGAAAACAAGTTTTGTATCTCTTGCCAGAAATTGCGCTTACTACTCAGCTGGTTTACAGGCTTCATCTTCATTTTGGCGATAAAGTAGCTGTTTTTCATTCTAAATATAGCAATAATGAAAGGGTTGAGGTTTGGAAGCAGACGCTTGAAAATTCGCCAAAAGCGCAAATTGTAATAGGAGCGAGATCGGCTCTGTTCTTGCCTTTTAATGATTTAGGATTATTAATCGTTGACGAAGAGCACGAGCAGACTTTCAAACAGACCGATCCTGCGCCTAGATATCACGCGAGAGATGCTGCGATTGTTTTGGCTAATTTTCATAAAGCCAAAGTTTTATTAGGCTCGGCAACACCTAGCATAGAAACTTATTTTAATACCCAAAATGATAAATACGGATTGGTAACGCTTTTTGAACGTTATAAAAATGTCCGTTTGCCTGAAGTGGTTTTGGTTGATATAAAAGACAAACATTTTAGAAAAAGAATGACAGGTCATTTTAGCGATCTTCTGATAGAAGAAATCACTGAATCATTGTCGTTGGGCGAACAAGTTATTTTGTTTCAAAACAGAAGAGGATATTCGCCTATAATTGAATGTTTAACCTGTGGACACGTTCCGCATTGCCAGCAGTGCGATGTGAGCTTGACTTATCATAAACATAAAAATCAGCTTCGCTGCCATTATTGCGGCTATTCAATTGCAAAACCTACTAATTGCCACAGCTGTTCGAGTATAGATTTGACTACAAAAGGATTTGGAACTGAGCAAATAGAACAGGAGTTGTCTTCGCTTTTTCCAAAGGCTAAAACAGCTAGAATGGATCAGGATACGACTCGAGGCAAATTTGGTTTTGAAAAAATAATCGATACGTTTAAAAATCGTGAAATTGATATTTTAGTCGGTACGCAAATGCTGGCTAAAGGGCTTGATTTTGATAATGTGGGTCTGGTCGGGATTATGAATGCAGATAATATGCTTCATCACCCAGATTTTAGGGCTTTTGAGCGTAGTTTTCAGATGATGACACAGGTTGCGGGAAGAGCAGGAAGATCTGAAAAGCAAGGGAAAGTTGTGATTCAAACCTATAACCCCAACCATAATACAATTCAGCAGGTTACAGACCATAATTATATAGGTATGTATAAAGAGCAGTTGTATGACAGGCAAATCTACAGATATCCGCCATATTTCAGGATTATAAAATTGACGCTAAAGCACAAAGATTTTGATAAGCTGAAAGAAGGGGCAATGTGGCTGTATCAGGTTTTGAGCCAGAATTTAGGAATGCCGGTTTTAGGGCCAGAAGAGCCAGCGATTAGCAGAATACGAAATGAATACATCAGAACCATTTTGATTAAGATTCCGCAAAACCTACATTTAGGAAATACAAAAAAAACTATCCAGAAAATGCTGAATAGTTTTGAAGCTGTGGCTCAATACAGAGCTATAAAAGTTGTGATTAATGTAGATTTCTATTAAGCTGTTATTTAAGAAGAAGTTGAAAGCGCTTTTACAAGATCTTCTTTTTTATTGCGGCTTAATGGTATTTTGGTAATGCCTATTTCGGCAAATTTGCTGTTAAAGCGCTCTACCTTATCAATATTAATGATGTACGATTTGTGGACACGGATAAATTTATCTTTTGATAAATCGTTTTCAAAAGATTTCATAGTAGAAAGGACAAGATTGCTGTCGTCTTCGGTTACTACTCTTACATAATCTCCAAAAGCTTCAATCCACTTTATTTTTGAAGTGAATATTTTTAGTTTTTTTAGATTACTTTTGATGAAAATATGCTCGCCTTCTTCTTCTTTAATATCCTTTTTAAGCAGATGCATATCGATTGCTCTTTTTACAGAGGCATTAAAACGATCCACTGCAATCGGTTTTTGAAGATAATCGGTAGCGTCATAGTCAAAAGCTTTTAAGGCATATTCAGCTTTAGAAGTAATAAATATAATCTGCGGTTTTGATTTTAATCCGTCAAGAAAATCAAATCCGTTAATAACTGGCATTTCTATATCAAGAAATATTAAATCAATATTATTTAATGAGATACAACTTTTTGCTTCAATTGCATTAGAAAAATCCCCGATTAAATGCAAGCCTGGGTGATTATTAACCAATTTGGCAATAATTGTCCTTTGTATAGAACTATCATCTACAACAACACAGTTTAGTTTCATAACATTTAAATTTAGAATAAATTCAGGATAGCAATAGTAAATGTATTATTTTTTTGTAAAAAAAACTAAGGTTGGGGCATATTTTTTGCATTATGACGAATAAAAGAAAAAAAATGTTGCATATATAAATTAAATGCTTACTTTTGCACCCAATTTTAACAAATAAATTTTTTATTTATGAATCATTATGAAACTGTTTTCATTTTAAATCCCGTTTTATCTGAGGTTCAGGTGAAGGAAACAGTAACGAAATTTGAAGAATTTCTTACTAGTAGAGGAGCTGAAATGGTATCGAAAGAGGATTGGGGTCTTAAAAAAATGGCTTACGAAATCCAAAACAAAAAAAGTGGTTTTTATCACTTATTCGAATTCAAAGTAGCTGGAGAAGTTCTTTTAGCTTTTGAAACTGAATTCAGACGTGACGAAAGAGTTATGCGTTTCTTAACTGTAAGTTTAGATAAACATGCTATTTCATGGGCTGAGAGAAGAAGAGCAAAATTAAAATCTACTAAAGCGTAATTATTATGTCTACAATTGAGCAATCTGCAAAAGGAAAAAAAGACGGAGATATCAGATATTTAACGCCTTTAAACATTGAAACTAACAAAACTAAAAAGTATTGCCGTTTCAAAAAATCTGGAATCAAATATATCGATTATAAAGATGCTGATTTCTTATTGAAATTCGTTAACGAGCAAGGAAAAATTCTTCCTCGTCGTTTAACTGGAACTTCATTAAAATACCAAAGAAAAGTTTCTGTAGCTGTAAAAAGAGCTCGTCACTTAGCTTTAATGCCATACGTGGCCGATTTATTAAAATAGTATAAAAAAATCTAGTCGCTGGTTTCTGTTCAAGCAGAACCTAACTTCTAAAATATAAGGACAACAACATGGAAATTATTTTAAAACAAGACGTACAGAACTTAGGATTTAAAGATGATGTAGTATCTGTAAAACCTGGTTACGGACGTAACTTTTTAATTCCTCAAGGATTTGCTACATTAGCAACTCCTTCTGCTAAAAAAGTTTTAGCTGAAAACCTAAAACAAAGAGCACACAAAGAAGCTAAAATTGTTGCTGATGCTAAAGCATTAGCTGAAACTTTAAAAGCTCTTGAAATTAAACTTACTGCAAAAGCTGGTGGAGAGAAACTTTTTGGTTCTATCACAAACATTGATATCGCTGAAGCTTTAGAGAAATCTGGAAATGCTATCGATAGAAAATTCATCACTAGCGGTGTTGTAAAACGTATTGGAAAATACAATGCTACAGTTCGTTTACACAGAGATGTTATCGTTGACTTAGCTTACGAAATTGTTGCTGAAAAGTAATAGTTTGTAAATCTATATAAGAATCCCGATGAAAATCGGGATTTTTTTTTACAATAAAAATAATTAGTCTTTAAGCGTTTAATTTTCTGTATGGTTAAGGCTTAAAGCGTAAAGCACAAAACAAAATGAAATACGCAAGATTGACAAAAGAGCAATTTGATGAATTGCACGCTGAATTTGCAAGTTTTTTGGCCACACAAGCAATAGATAGAAAAGAATGGGAGGAGCTAAAGGTTAATAAGCCAGAAGTTGCTGAGCAAGAACTCGATGTTTTTTCTGATTTGATTTGGGAAGGAGTATTGACGAGAGCAGAATACTTAGAACATTTTTCTAAAAATCATATATTTCTATTTCATTGTTTTGATACTTATATTAAATCGATTGTTTTGAAATCATTTTCTCCAGAGGTTGATTTTTTGACTAAAGATGGGCTTCAATGGTTGAGTGATAATATGTTTACGGATAATATAGAAATGAAAGTTGGGAAGAAGGTTTTTACAGAGGAACGAAATGCTTCGATTTTTGAATTGATCCAACAAGGGGCTTTTTTAAGTGATGGTCAGTTATTTAATCAAATTAATACAATTATTGAGTCTTAATTATATTTTTAAAGATTTCAAAAAGGCAAACAGTTGAATATTAATTGTTTGCCTTTTTTTGTTGCTTTTTAACTTTTGTTTAATCTTTTTGATGGTTTTATCCCCGTATTTCTACGTGGTTTTTTAAATATTTTTCAATTTATTCCTTGCATTTAAGTTTTTTGTCAAAGAAACATACTTTTAGTCTTTATTAATGATGGTTTTGTCGAAATATTTCTCTTTTATGTAGGAATATACTTCTTTTTTATTGATTTAACATATTTTGTTTGATATTTTGGTTAAGTAATAAAAGGCAGTAAAATTATGTTAAAAGTAGCGTTTTTTCTGATGTTTTTCTATGTGTACAATTTTTAAATTAAAGTTTTAAGAATAAATTATAAGAATTTTAGGCTTGTTTTATGTTTTTGTTTTTCCTAATTTTAGGTAACAAAAGTTAAACAAAGTTTTTCTTTTGTGTTTCTGCAATAATAGATCATTATTTTATTGTTGAGATTGAATTAGAAAAATTATATAATAACTTAATAAGTCTGTGTATGGAATTGACAATTACTTTCTTTATCAAATTTACTTTAGTTGTTTACTTTATTTCGGCTTTATATTTTATTCTATTAAGCTTACTTCGTCTCAGCGATAAATTTAATCGCGATACAATATTTCATTTTTTTTTAAAAGGTTTGCATTTTAGTTTGCTTTCTTGTAATTACCCCATTCGGCGGGCAGATTACAGAGAGCAATAATTTTGTTGGATATAAATAAATTCAAGTTAGCCTTTGCAGCTATGATTTTAGGAAAGAGTAATCAACTTTCTCTAAACAAATGAATTTACATATATAAAAAGAATCCCCAGTTCTACTTCAACTAAAAATTTTCATTATGAAAATTAGACCTGCAACAAATCACTCCTCTTGGAAAACTGACTACAATCATTTTTCCTCAAAAAAAGCGGAACAAATTTTATCTCAGAGAGATCAAGTTTGTTCTCCGGCATATTTCGGTATGTCGAATTCAACATAATTTTTTTTATTAAAACAAAATTTAGAGGTTTTTTTTAAACCACTAAGAATTGTTTTAACTGTTTGATTTTTAATTGATTGTTTAATTGCGTAGGTGCGTGCACTTACTGCAAGAGGTGTTTTATTGTCCATTTTCTAATCTTCCAAATTATGAAAAAAAAATTTACTTTTTGTGATCTCTTTCAAAAGAGATTATTGGGACTTTTAACTTTATTCTTTATATGCACTAATGTATTCTCTCAGACTATTTGTAGACCTGTGTCTCAAACAAATAGTGCAGGGGGAGGACTTTTGTGTATTGGAGTAGATGTTAATAGTCCAGCCAATGCTTATGATAGTGCTGGCTTATCTACTTACGCAACACTAACAAACGGTGTCGGATTGTTAGGATGTGTTGCCGAAGAGACAATGACTTTAAACCAAACGGCTCGGGCTGGTGACCAAATTGCTATTTATTTTGGCACAGGTAATGGCTTGCTTGATTTAAGTTTATTGTCAAATGCTTCAATACAAGCTAAAAATTCTGGGGTAAATGTAGGTTCAAGTGTGGCTTTAAACAGTCCGCTTTTGAATTTAAATTTATTAAGCGGCAATACTGTTGCTGTTGCAAAGTTTCCCGTAACGGGCGATACCAACCAAATTCAAATTCAGGTTGGAGGTTTGGTAAGTCTTTTGGTAAACTTAAGAGTTTATGATGTTAGATTAGAATTTGCGCAGCCAACCGTAACGGGAGGTTTAACACAGACTGTTTGTGCAGGAGTTCCAACAACTCTTACTGCAACACCTGCAGCTGGCACTACGCTGGCCTGGTATAGTTCTGAATTTTCTACAACAGCTTTAGCGGTAGGAAATACTTATACCACTCCTGCTTTAACAGCAAATACAACATATTATATAGGAATAACTAGAGCAGCAGGATGCGAAGGAAATGTTCGCGTGCCTGTTGTTTTAAATGTTTCTAATCCGGTTGCACCGGCAATTAGCAACACTGGTCTTACGGTGTGTTCTACAGGAGCTACACAGCAGACTACTTTATCGGTTGTAAATCCTGTACCAGGAACGACTTATTCATGGTATTCGGCTTCGACAGGCGGTCCTGCATTGGCGACTGGTACAACGTATTCTCCAACTGTTCCTTTAGGAACTACTCCATTTTTTGTAGAAGCTTCTATTGGAAGCTGTATCAGCAATAGAATACAGACGAATGTTGTTTCTACAGCAGTTCCGACTACGCCTACAGTTCTTACTCAAAGTGTAACAATACAATCAGGCCAGAACGCAACTTTAAGCGCTTCAACTCCCGATGCAGGTGCGCAATTAAATTGGTACGAAACGGCTGCTGGAGGAAATGCAGTTGCGACAAATACAGCTAATTTTACGACTCCAATTTTAACCGCTACCAAAACCTATTATGTAGAAGCACAAAGTTCAAATGGAAATTGTGTTAGCGCAACGAGAGTTCCTGTGACTGTTACAGTCCAGCCAGCCTCTTTAATGGGCTGTCTTGAAGCAGGAAGCCAGCAGGTTTCCCAAGTAGGGGTATGTTTATTGTGTAGTGCTACAAATCCGAATTTTTCTGTAGACGGAAATCCTGCAACTGCAACAAGACTTACTATTCCTGCTAATGTTTTAGGATCTATGCAGCAAACATTGCAATTTGCTAATCCGGGAAAAGCTGGAGATATTGTTGATGTTGAGTTAGATTTACCGGGTGGTTTAGCCGATGTTCAGCTATTGAGTGCAGTCAGTCTGGCAACTTATAACGGTGCAACTTATAATAATGATAGAGTTGCGATTAGCAACCCTCTTATTACTTTACAACTATTAAGTGGTACTCGATATAGAGCAAGTGTTACGGCAGGAGCCAATTTTGATCGCGTAGAAGTTCGTCTAGGCGGTGTGGCAGGTCTTTTAACTAATTTAGATATTTATCAGGCATCCTACAGATATAAAGCTCCCGCTGTTTCTGGAAATACAACTATTTGCAGCGGAACAACCACAACTTTAACTGCTGCGCTTGCGGTAGGAGAAACAGTTAACTGGTATAATGTGGCGACAGGCGGAACTTCTTTGGCGTCAACAGCATCTTTTACAACGCCAGCTTTAACAGCACCAGCGACTTATTATCTAGAAGTGACAAGAAATGGTTGTGTGAATAGCGTAAGATCTTCGGTTGAGGTATTAATTGATAATCCTGTTGCACCAGCTGTTACGCCAACTCCAGTGAATCTTTGTGCCGGACAAACATCTACTATTACGGTGCAGGCGCCAGTGGCTGGAACTACTTATAATTGGTATGATACAGGCGGGAATTTAGTATTTACAGGCAATGTCTTTACAACTCCAGCATTGAACGCAACAACAGATTATTTTGTAGAAGGGGTAATAGGAAATTGTTCGAGTCCAACTCGCGCTCAAGTTACGCTTAATGTGAGCCCACTGCCTGCAGCACCTACAGTAGCATCGTCAACAGTAGTTATTCAGTCAGGACAAGTAGTGACTTTACAAGTTTCTAATCCTGTTCCTCAAATTGCTTATGACTGGTACGATGTGCCAACTGGTGGAGGAGCTCTCGTAACTAATAGTCCTAGTTATACGCCATCACCAGCATTAACTGCAGACAAAACATTTTATGTTGCTGCAAGAAATAATTCTGATTGTTTAAGCAGTGTTAGAACAGCAATTAATGTTGTTGTAACACCTCCAGCGGCAATTACTTCTTGCTTGAGACCTTTTCAGCAGACAATTTTTACAAATGGATTATGTATTGGCTGTTCGGCTGTTTTAGGCACAGAAGGAAATTCTATAGATAATGATTTTGATACTGCAACAACTCTTCGAAATGTAGTTGGAGTAGGAGCTTATATACAGCAAAAACTTGATTTTTCGAATTTTGGATTTGCAGGAGATATTATTGAAGTAGAACTTGGCTTGCCAACTGGGGTTTTAGATATTGGTGCTCTTTCTTATATTTCTTTAGAAAGTTATAATGGAGGTACAAATAATGGTGACGGAGGTTCTATCAATAGTCTTTTAAATGTGCAGCTTTTAGGCGGAAATCGTTTTAGAGCTAGTTTTGTTGCTGGGAATAGTTTTTCTGGAGTTCAAGTACGTTTAGGCGGGGTTGCATCAGTTTTAAGCGAATTGGATATTTATGGGGCTTCATTTAAATATAAAGCGGCAACTATTACGGGTATATCACCTGCAATTTGTTCTGGACAATCGGCAACATTAACGGCAACTACTACAGCAGGAGATACAATTAGCTGGTTTGCTGATGCGAGCGGCGGAACTGCTTTAGCAACAAACACCAATACTTACAATACTGGTGCTTTGACAGCTGAAACAACTTATTACGTAGAATCTGTAAGAGGAATATGTGTAAATAGCGTTCGTCAGCCGGTTACGGTTCCTGTTTTACAAATTCCTACAGATGCAAATATTGTAATAGCAAGTCCAATTGAGGCTACTTGTACAGGTGAGGCAGTTTTAGCTCCATCTTCTAATATAGCAGGTGTTCAGTTTAGATATTATAAAAATCAAAACAAAACAGGAGAAATTGTAGATGGGAGTATCGATGGTACCATAACATATGCAAAAGATGCGAATGGAGTACTTTCTATTTCTGGTTTAGCTAGCGG
Organism: Flavobacterium sp. TR2; assembly: GCF_025252405.1. Classification (NCBI taxonomy): domain Bacteria; kingdom Pseudomonadati; phylum Bacteroidota; class Flavobacteriia; order Flavobacteriales; family Flavobacteriaceae; genus Flavobacterium; species Flavobacterium sp. TR2. The sequence goes on from NZ_CP104307.1 coordinate 3,010,578, forward strand.
AACTACTTATAATTATTTTATCTCTGCAGTTAACGGCGGCACTTGCGAGAATGCAAATGGATCATTAAAAGAAGTTGTAATCAACTCTCCTTCGAGAACACCTTTAACACTTATCACTACTCCACTGCAAGCTTGCGGAAGTGCTAATTTGGTAAATGCAATCGTTGGTTTTGATTCATCTGGAGCTACTACTTATACTTTCTATGATCCTTCAAATAATGTTATAAGTGCCGATGCGGCAGCTAACATAACAACAAGCGGTATTTATTCTATAGAAGCTCAAGATGCTTCCAATACTTGTCCTTCAGCTAAACAAACTGTTACAGTAACAATAAATGCTGTGCCAAGTTTGACAGTGACAAATCCGCAAGAATCTGTAAATGTTGGAACAGATGTGCCATTAAATGCAGTTTCTACAGGAACTATTACATGGTTTGATCCGCAAGGAAATCCAATTGCAGGCCCTCCATTTACAACAGGCCCGTTGAATACTCCAGGAATTTACACTTATACAGCGGTTGCGAGCAACGGAATCTGTACTGCAACTGCAACTAAGGTAATCAATGTAATAGATCTTACAAGCTGTCAAAACTTGACAGAACGAGTTTATGCATCTGCACAATCTCAAGGTAATATACTAACTGGAACTGTTTCAAATGGACCTAATGCAGTTGACGGAAATCCTCAGACATTCTCAACAATTACTACAGGTTTAGGGCTTTTAGGAGTTGGAACAACATGGCAGAATTTAACATGGGCATCTCCTATTGCAAAAGGTACTCCTGTAACGGTTAAATTAGGTTCTGAATATAGTTTATTGGCTGTTGGTGAGAACTTATCAGTGGTAGGAACGATCGGAGGAGCTCCTATAGGCGCAATGCAGCCTGTGTCAGGATCACTTTTAAAATTAATTTCAGGAGATAACACTTATGAATTTACTTTTGTGCCTTCAGATGCATCGGGACCGCAAGCTTATGACGGTATTCGTATTCAATCTTCTTCACTTTTAAGTGTTGCTTTAAATACAAAAGTGTTTGATGCTTACTATAAAAAACCGGTTACTTCCGTAACGTGTACTTCAGGAGATATTCAAGATATTTTTTACGGAGCAACAGATTTAGGACTGCCAGTTGGTGCTGTAACCGCAGCGGTAGGGGTTAGTGACGCTTGGAATATTGCTGATAATGATATCACTACTTTTGCAACAATGTACAGCGGGGTAGATGCTTTAGCGTCTGCAGATTTAACCGTGCAATTTAAAACACCTTCTGTTCTTAGCGATACGTTAAGAATTGTGGTTTCAAAACCAGGAACTCTTTTGAGCGTGAACCTGCTTACAGGATTTACAATTCAACGTTATTTAGGAAATGTGGCAGTTGGTGCTCCAATTCAAAATACAAGTACATTATTAAGCATAAAATTATTGCCAGGAAATTCATTGGCAATGGTGTTAGTGTCTTCTCCAACAGAAATTTATGACAGAGTTAGAATCCGTTTAGGAGGTGTTGTTGGAGTATTAGATTTCTTAAGAGTTCATACTGTAGAGAGAACAGCAAATACGACCGTAATTGGGGCAGATCCTCAGAATAAAATAACGGTCTGTCCGGGTTCCGATATTACGCTTCAAATACCCGAAGTGTCCTGTTCGACTTATCGATGGTACGATGCAGAGACAGGTGGAAACTTAGTTGCAAGCGGACCTACTTTTACGGTGCCAGATAATTTAACCGCAGGTATTTACAAATACTATGTACAACCAGTACGTTACGGTTGTGAAAGTTATGCAAGAGGAGAAGTTACTGTTGAGGTAAAAGCTTCTGCACCAGTAAATGCTTTAACAGATATTACTTTAAACGGAGGAACAGCAACATCAATTTGTTCTGCTTCTGGAACCGTAACTTTAGCAACGAGCCTAAGCGGAACGCCAGTTTTAACAAATCCTGTTTATCACTGGTATCGTTTTGATGGAACAGCAAGTCAGTTAATTCCAGGTGAAACAACTGCACAGCTGATTGTAAACGGATTGGATCCGGGAACTTATACTTATTTTGTTGGAGTGAGTTCGGATGAATTATGTGAAACTGCAGCAGCAGACAGAAAACAAATTACATTCACAATCTTGCCTCCTTCAACAGTAAACGATATTTTGGTTGATGATGTAACGGTTTGTAATGGTGTTCCAGCATCATTGACTCCGTCAGCACCAACATTAACGAGTCCAGTATTTACTTGGTACTTAGATGCTAATAAAACACAGCCAATAACAAACGGAGCTGTAATAGCAGGAGTTACCTATGCAATAGATGCAGCGGGTGTTTTAACCGTTACAGGTTTAACAAAAGCAGTAAGTCCGAAAACATATTATGTAGCTGTTGCAAGCGCTAATACTTGCGAAAATTTAGCAGGAACATTGCAAGATGCGGTAATCATTGTTAGCGATCCAAATACGCCGACAACTACAAACAGCACTCAGAATTTCTGTTTATCTGCCGCGCCAACGGTTGCTGATATTAAGGTAAACGAGAGCAATGTTGTTTGGTATGATGCAGCTACGGGAGGCAACGTAATTGCTTCAACTACTCCATTAGTAAGCAGAATTTATTATGGAGCTGCAACTGATGCGGCTACGTCATGTGAAAGCTCAGTAAGATTAGAAGTCACAGTAAATGTAAATGATCCAGCGACTCCAACATCTACCAATAATCCTCAGAATTTCTGCTTGGTAAATGCGCCAACTGTTGCTGACCTTCAGGCAAATGAGGCAGGCGTTGTGTGGTATCTTTCTGCTACAGGAGGAACTTCATTAGATCCGACAACAGCATTGGTTAACGGAACAATCTATTATGGAGCTATAAAAGATGTTGCAGGCTGCGAAAGCTCAGTTCGATCAGCAATAACAGCAAATGTTACTGATCCTGGAACACCGACATCTACAAATAATCCTCAGAATTTCTGTTTGGCAAATGCGCCGACTGTTGCTGACCTTCAGACAAATGAGACAGGCGTTGTATGGTATCTTTCTGCTACAGGAGGAACTTCATTGGATCCGACAACAGCATTGGTTAACGGAACAATCTATTATGGAGCCATAAAAGATGTTGCAGGCTGCGAAAGCTCAGTTCGATCAGCAATAACAGCAAATGTTGCCGATCCGGGAACACCGACATCTACAAATAATCCTCAGAACTTCTGTTTGGCAAATGCGCCGACTGTTGCTGACCTTCAGACAAATGAGACAGGCGTTGTGTGGTATCTTTCTGCTACAGGAGGAACTTCGTTAGATCCGACAACAGCATTGGTTAACGGAACAGTTTATTATGGAGCTATAAAAGATGTTGCAGGCTGCGAGAGTTCAGTTAGATCACAAATAACAGCAAATGTTACCGATCCGGGAACACCGACATCTACCAATAATCCTCAGAACTTCTGTTTGGCAAATGCGCCAACTGTTGCTGACCTTCAGACAAATGAGACAGGCGTTGTATGGTATCTTTCTGCTACAGGAGGAACTTCATTGGATCCTACAACAGCATTGGTTAACGGAACAATCTATTATGGAGCCATTAAAGATGTGGCAGGCTGCGAGAGTTCAGTTCGATCAGCAATAACAGCAAATGTTGCCGATCCGGGGACACCGACATCTACAAATAATCCTCAGAATTTCTGTTTGGCAAATGCACCGACTGTTGCTGACCTTCAGGCAAATGAGACAGGCGTTGTGTGGTATCTTTCTGCTACAGGAGGAACTTCGTTAGATCCGACAACAGCATTGGTTAATGGAACAGTCTATTATGGAGCCATTAAAGATGTGGCAGGCTGCGAGAGTTCAGTTCGATCAGCAATAACAGCAAATGTTGCCGATCCGGGGACACCGACATCTACAAATAATCCTCAGAATTTCTGTTTGGCAAATGCACCGACTGTTGCTGACCTTCAGGCAAATGAGACAGGCGTTGTGTGGTATCTTTCTGCTACAGGAGGAACTTCATTAGATCCGACAACAGCATTGGTTAATGGAACAGTCTATTATGGAGCCATTAAAGATGTTGCAGGCTGCGAAAGTTCAGTTAGATCAGCAATAACAGCAAATGTTGCCGATCCGGGAACACCGACATCTACCAATAATCCTCAGAATTTCTGTTTGGCAAATGCACCGACTGTTGCTGACCTTCAGGCAAATGAGACAGGCGTTGTATGGTATCTTTCTGCTACAGGAGGAACTTCATTAGATCCGACAACAGCATTGGTTAACGGAACAATCTATTATGGAGCTATAAAAGATGTGGCAGGCTGTGAAAGCTCAGTTCGATCAGCAATAACAGCAAATGTTACTGATCCAGGAACGCCGACTTTGGTGACAACAGGACCGCAGAACTTCTGTTTAGTAAATGCGCCTACTTTTGCAAGCATTCAGTTTAATCAAACGAACATCGTTTGGTACACAGCTTTAACAGGCGGAACATTGATTGCACCAACAACAGCCTTGACAACAGGACAGTATTTTGCCGCGATCTCAGATCCGGCAACGAGCTGCGAGAGCGCTACCAGATTACCAGTTGATGTGAATGTAACAGACCCGGCAACACCAACAACAAACGCTGCAGCACAGACTTTCTGTACAGGTACAAATCCGACAGTGGCTAATATTCAAGTGAATGAAAGCAATGTAGTTTGGTACACAACGCAAACAGGAGGTACAGCCTTAGCTTCTACAGCTGCGCTAACTACACAAACTTATTTTGGAGCAATTAAAGATCCAGCGACAGGATGCGAAAGCAGTGTAAGATTGCAAGTGGCTGTAACGGTTGGCAATACAATAAATCCGACAACAAACAATACAGCGCAGAGTTTCTGTTCTGCAAATGCACCAACAATTGCAAATATTCAAGTAAACGAAAGTAATGTAACTTGGTATACAGCTTCAACAGGAGGAACTGCAATTCCTGCAGGAACAGCGCTTACTTCTGGAGTGTATTTCGGAAATATTGTTGATCCAGCGGGTTGCGAAAGCTCAACTCGTTTGCAAGTAACTGTTACAGTGGTTAATCCTAGTCCGACACCGACTACAGCTAACACCACTCAAAACTTCTGTACTTTAAATTCGCCTACAGTGGCTAATATTCAAGTAAACGAAGCAAATGTGGTGTGGTATAGTACAGCAACAGGAGGAACAGCAATTCCGCCAACAACAGCTCTTACGACAGGCACTTATTATGGAGCAGTTGCAAGTACAGTTGGTTGCGAAAATCCAGCAAGATTGGCTGTAACGGTAAATGTAAATTCACCAAGCGTGATAACAACGTCAAGAACCACACAGACATTCTGTTTATCTGCTTTACCGACATTGGCTAATATTTTGGTAAACGAAACAAATGTGGTTTGGTATGCGTCTGCAACAGGCGGAACACCATTGGCTAATACAACTCCGCTAACTGCAACAACTTATTATGCAGGATCATTAGCTAATACATTCAATGGTTGTGATAACGGACCAAGATTAGGAGTTACAATCGCATTTGAAAACGATGCAGCAGTTCAAATTGCTTCTACAGATGATACACCATGTGTATTCAAAGGAGTAACTTATTCTATTGCAAACGGTAAATCTAATTATGTGTGGACTATCAATGGAGGTACAATTGTTTCTGGCGGTGGTACAAATGACGGTTCTGTAACGGTTTCTTGGTCAGATATTGGTCCGGGAACTGTAACTGTAGCTTATGTGAATAATTGTGACGAAAGAACAATTAAAACTTTAAATGTTACCGTAGCAAGCTGTTCAGATTTAACGATTACTCATACTGTAGATAATCCAACTCCGAATTTTGGAGATAAGGTGACATTTACAATAACGGTAAACAATGTTGGAGAAGGCGATTTCATTAATACTTTGGTTAGTGATTTACTTCCTAGCGGATTACAATTAGTAAGTTCATCTGCAACATCAGGAACATATGATCCGGCAACACAGCTTTGGACAATTCCAACGCTAAACGCAGGTCAGAGCGTAGTATTGACAATTGTTGCAGAAGTGTTGCCAAATGGCAATTATACAACTGTGGCAACCGTAGAAACTTCAACTCCTTTAGATGTTGATGCATCAAATAATTCGGCTTCAGTTACATTAGAACCAATTTGTCTAACTGTTTACAATGAGTTTACTCCAAATAATGATGGTAAAAACGATTTGTTCAGAATTGACTGTATTGAGTCTTATCCTAACAACGAGCTGAAAGTATTTAACAGATACGGAGCATTAGTGTATAGCAAAGCGCATTATGAAAATGATTGGAACGGAACAGCAAATGTTTCCGGAGTTGTTAATAGAGGAGATATGCTGCCAACAGGTACTTATTTTTATGTGATAACCATTGGAGATGGAACGGTTAAAAAAGGCTGGTTGTCTATCATGAGATAACCCACTTCTATTAATCATCTAATTAATTAAACTAAATAAGTATCGTTATGAAACTATATATAAAATCATTAGAAACATATTTCATTTTAATATGTTCTTTTATTTCGGTTTGCGCTTCGGCACAACAAGATCCCGAGTATACCCAGTATATGTATAACACTATGGCGGTAAATCCAGCATATGCTGGATCTACCGGAACCATAGAGGCAGCACTTTTATATCGTTCTCAGTGGGTTGGAATGCCCGGCGCTCCAGAAACACAGTCTTTCTCCGTTCATTCTCCTCTGAGAAATGAAAAACTAGGATTAGGTTTGAGTGTTGTAAATGATAAAATCGGACCTTCAAATGAACTGTATCTTGACGGAAACTTCTCTTATTCGTTGCCTCTCGGTTATGAAAAAAGATTGGCTTTTGGTATTAAAGCCGGTACCAGAATGTTGAACGTCGATTGGTCAAAAGGAAGATATTATGATAATGACGATGTACTGTTAAATCAGAACATTAACAATCAAATGAAACTAGCAGTAGGAGCGGGAATTTACTATTATACAGAAAAATGGTATGTAGGGCTTTCTGTTCCGAGTTTTATTCAGAATGATTACTATGACGATGTTCGTGAATCTATCGATTATGACCGTATGCATTATTACTTAATGGGAGGTTATGTTTTTGATTTGAATCCAAATTTAAAATTTAAACCAGCATTTTTAGTAAAAGCAGTGAGCGGAGCTCCAATTACTGCAGATATATCGGCAAATTTCATGATTCAGGAAAAGTTTGTTATAGGAGGAGCTTATCGAACAGACGATTCGGTAAGTATATTGGCAGGTTTTCAGATATCGCCAAGTTTCTACCTTGGATATGCTTTTGATTATACTGTAAGCCAATTGAACAAATACAACGATGGTTCGCACGAATTCATCTTGCGTTATCAATTTGTGCAAAAACAAAGCAAAATTAAGTCTCCTCGATTCTTCTAAAAATAAAACTTATGAGAAAACTATATATCCTATGTTTAATTTTGAGCGTTACGTTTAGTTTCGCTCAAAAAACTAATTTAAAGAAAGCTGATGCTTTGTTTAGAAGCTTTTCTTATCAGGATGCTTCCAAAGCTTATGAAGAATGCTTGCAAAACATAAAAGATCCATCAGCCCAGACTTTGAAGAATGCGGCAGATTCCTACTATTTTATTTCCGATTCTAGAAATGCACTAAAATGGTACAGAAAACTTTACGAAGTGCAGGGAAATAATCTGACTGATATTTACTATTTGCGCTATATCCAATCTATGAAAGCAGTTATGGATTATGATGAAGCAGACAAAATCACAAAAGAATATCTAAACAAAAAAGGAGATAAGACAGAGATTAACAGATATGTTGCCCAAAAGAAATACATGGACAGCGTAGCAAAAGCTAAACCTCTTTATACCATTAAAAATTTAGATATCAATACCAGTAAGTCAGATTTTGGAGCTACATTTTTTAAAGACAATGTAGTCTTTACATCCGCTCGCGATACGACAAAGTTTAGTGAAAAGCTGTACACTTGGAACAACCAGCCTTTTCTTAATCTGTATATAGCAGAAAGAAATCCGGCAGATGGAAGCCTATTCAACGAAACAGTTTTTCTTCCGAACGTAATGACTAAGTATCATGAAGCTACAGCAAGTTTTGATAGTCAAGGGAAGACAATTTATTATTCAACCAATATTGTAAAGAAAAATAAATTGGTAGTGGACGAGGCAAGAGTAAATAATTTCCAGATTGTGAAAGGATCGATCGTCAATAATAAGTTAGAAAATCCGGAGAAAGTATTTTTTGATAGCGATGATTACTCTGTAGGGCATCCTGCATTAAGCGAAGACGGGCGATTGCTTTTCTTTGCTTCAGATATGCCTGGCGGACAAGGAGAAACAGATTTATACATGGTAAAAATTGCGGCAGATGGAACTATGAGCTCACCTCAGAATCTTGGGCCAAATATTAATACTATCGGTAATGAAGTGTTTCCATTTTATCAAAACGGAGTTTTATATTTCTCGTCCGATGGACATTATGGCTGGGGAGATTTGGATGTTTACGAAAGCAAACTTCAGGCTGACGGCACTTTTTCAGTGCCAAAAAATCTTGGAGCACCTATTAATAGCAACAAAGACGACTTTTCTTTTATAATTGACAAGACAGATGCTTACGGCTATTTTTCTTCAAATAGAGCAGGAGGAAAAGGAGATGACGACATTTATTCTTTTGTAAAAGGAAAACCAGTCTGCAATCAGAGTATTTCTGGAATGGCCATCGACCATAAAACGAAAAAGCCTTTGACAGATGTAACCATCATGGCATACAATTCTTTCAGCGAAGTTTTAGGCGAAACCAAAACAAATTTTGACGGAAAATATGCCATAGAAGTTCCTTGCAACAAAGTAATCAAAATGATTGCGGCAAAACCAAATTACAGCAGTGACGACAAAACGGTAGAAACCACTGGTGAAAATGGTGGCGAAATAAAAGACGTGAATTTTGAGTTGAGCAATTATGATGATTTGGTTGTTAAAAAACAAGGAGTTGAAAAAGTAGATGTAAACCCAATTTATTTCGACTATGACAAGTACGATATTACGCCAAAAGCTGTAGAAGAATTATCTAAGGTTGTATTTATTATGCAGAAGTTTCCAAACATCAAAATCAAAATTGAATCTCACACAGATTCGCGCGGAAAAGATTCCTATAACTTAAAACTTTCAGACAATAGAGCAAAATCAACACGAGATTACATTCTTTCGCAAGGCATAGATGCTTCTAGAATTGAGAGCGCAATTGGTTATGGAGAAACCCGATTAATTAATAAATGCAAAAATGGTGTAAAATGTTCTGAAGAGGAGCACCTCTTAAATAGACGTTCAGACTTTATCATTATTCAAAAATAATTTTATATTTTCGCTGTAAAATATTGATATTCAGTTAAAAATATAAAACGTCGAAACCATTTGGAAGTTGGTTTTTTTAATTCTTTTTTAAGAATAATGGACAAGGAGAAAATCAGATTGCATGAATTTGCAGTCTGATTTTTGATTTTCTAAAACTTTTATTTTTTCTGCATTTGAACAAAAATAAATTCTAATTTTGATACTCAGTTTTTCATTATAATAATCTGCAATATTTTTCCATTTATGAGCATTCAAGAGACCATTCAAGCATTACGAAATGAACTTAATCAGCACAATTATAATTACTATGTGTTAGACAATGCCACGATTTCAGATTACGATTTTGACATTAAGCTGAAAGAGCTTCAGGATTTAGAAAATAAACATCCGGAGTTTTTTGACGAAAATTCACCAACTCAAAGAGTAGGTGGAGCAGTAACCAAAAACTTTAAAACAATTGCACATCAATACAGAATGTACTCTTTGGATAACTCTTATTCTAAAGAAGATCTTTTGGATTGGGAAAACCGCATCCAGAAAGTTTTAGGAAATGTTAGTTTGCAATATACTTGCGAATTAAAATACGATGGAGCCTCGATAAGCATTACTTACGAGAACGGAAAATTAGTTCAAGCCTTAACTCGAGGAGATGGTTTTCAGGGAGATGAGGTGACAACCAATATAAAAACGATCAAATCAGTTCCTTTGCATTTAAAAGGAAATTATCCAGATAAATTTGATATTCGTGGCGAAATAATTCTGCCATTTGCTGGTTTTGAAAAAATGAATCAGGAATTAATCGAAATCGGAGAAACGCCTTATTCAAATCCAAGAAATACAGCTTCAGGAAGTTTAAAATTGCAAGACAGCGCTGAGGTTGCCAAACGTCCGCTGGAGTGTTTGCTTTATTTTGTAACAGGAAACAATCTGCCTTTTAAAACACAATATGAAGGATTGGAACTGGCTAGAAGCTGGGGGTTCAAGGTGCCAAAAGAAGCAAAGCTTGTCAACAGTATGCACGAAGTTTTTGACTTTATTGATTATTGGGATGTGCACCGCCACAATTTGCCTTACGAAACCGATGGTGTTGTGGTAAAAGTGAACAGCATTCAGCATCAGGAAGAACTAGGATATACCGCAAAATCTCCACGTTGGGCAATTGCGTACAAATTTAAATCGGAGCAGGTTTCAACCAAATTAAAGTCAATTTCATATCAAGTTGGAAGAACAGGAGCCATTACGCCAGTTGCCAATTTAGAACCTGTACAGCTTGCGGGAACTATTGTAAAAAGAGCCTCTCTGCATAATGCCGATCAGATTGAAAAATTAGATATTAGAATAAATGACACTGTTTTTGTCGAAAAAGGAGGAGAAATTATTCCAAAAATTATTGCCGTAGACTTAGACAAACGTCCTGAAAATTCAGAACCGACACATTATATTGCTTACTGTCCAGAATGCCACACCGAATTGGTTCGAAATGTTGGTGAAGCCAATCATTACTGCCCTAATTTTTACGGATGCCCTCCGCAGATTATAGGAAGAATTCAGCACTATATTTCAAGAAAAGCAATGGATATCGAAGGGCTTGGAGGCGAAACAGTTGCTTTATTATTCAAAAATGGCTTAGTCCATAATTATGCTGATTTGTACGAATTAAAAGTAGAAGACATTCTGCATTTAGAAAGAATGGCTCAAAAATCGGCTGAAAATCTGGTGAACGGAGTTCAGAAATCAAAAGAAATTCCGTTTGAAAGCGTTTTGTTTGCGCTTGGAATTCGCTTTGTAGGCGAGACAGTTGCCAAAAAACTGGCAAAACATTATAAAAATATTGATGCCTTAAGCCAAGCTTCGCTGATGGATTTGGTTTTGGTTGATGAAATCGGAGAAAGAATTGCCAAGAGCGTTATCGAATTCTTCGAAAATGAAGAGAATAGAAAAATTATTGAACGATTAAAAAGTTATGGTATTCAATTTGAAATTGAAGAAAAAATAAACCCAAACGCTACTGATAAATTTGCTGGAAAAACTTTTGTGGTTTCTGGCGTCTTTAGTCAATTTTCTAGAGACGAATTAAAGAAAGCCATTGAAGATAACGGAGGAAAAGTAGGAAGCTCAATTTCTGCAAAAACAGATTTTGTAGTCGCGGGAGATAATATGGGACCAGCAAAACTGGAAAAAGCAACAAAGCTAAACATCACCATATTATCAGAAGAAGATTTTATAAACAAATTGAATGAAGCCTAATAAACCATCATTAATTTTGTTCTTTCTGGCATTGTTTTGCACGATCATTTTTGATTGGGCAAAGCAAGACTTTTTTGCGACATATGCAAAAGCGATTGTTCTTCCTGCAATTTTTATTTATTATTTAATCAGCAGTGAGTTTAAAATCAGAAAGATCGAAGGTCTTATTTTCTTCTTTTGCTTCGTGGGGCAGGTATATGATTTAATGGATGTTGAAAGTTCCGAAATAGGAGGAGTGCTTAGTTTTCTGATCGTTTATGCGCTAATCATTGTCATATTTATTCGGGAACACGAACGGATAAAACTAACCAAACGGGACATTCTGCCAATCTCTATCGTGGTGGTATTTATCGTCTACTTATTAATCTCTGTTTTGAGTTTGCAACTCGATAATATGAGAAAGTTTATTGTGCTTTATTCTGTTTACGGAATCGTGTTGAGCGTATTAAGCTATTTCTGTTTTGTAAGCTATATTACAAAAGGAACACATATCGCCCTATTAATGTCGCTCATGGCAATAAGCTACATTTTCTCTGATATCTTTTATATATTTAATGAGTATTTCTCGTATTCGGTTGTTCTGGTCCTAATACGAGATACAACTCAAATTCTAGCTTATTTCTTTATGGTAGAATACTTTTTAGAAAAAGCTAGAATTCAAAAAAAGGCTATACCACAATAGTGGCGCTTTGATTGGTATGAGGTTTATCTTTATCAAAATAGAAATCGATACGGCCTAAATTAATCCCGTAACATCCCACTTGATTTACCAAAACATCTTTACCAGCTTTATTTTTTACAACTGTAGGTTTGTCCAAAAAAGTATGCGTGTGGCCTCCAATAATCAGATCAATATCTTGAGTCTGTGCGGCAAATGTCAAATCACTAATTTTTGTTGGCTCGTCTTTGTATTTATAGCCTAAATGCGAAAGACAAATGATCAAATCACATTTCTGTTCTTGTTTTAAAAGCTTTGTCATATCCTGAGCAATTTCAACAGGATTGTTGTAAACCGTTTCAAGGTATAATTTTTTATCTACCAAACCTTGCAATTCAATTCCAACGCCAAAAACGCCAACCTTAATTCCGTTTTTATTAAAGATTTTGTACGGTTTAACGTGTCCGTTCATAACCGTGTTTTTAAAATCATAATTAGAGTTGATAAAATCGAAAGTTGCGTGAGGAAGCTGTGCATACAAACCCTCAAGACCATTGTCAAAATCGTGGTTTCCAATTGTCGAAGCATCATATTTCATCATGCTCATCAATTTAAACTCCAATTCGCCTCCATAATAATTAAAATATGGCGTTCCCTGAAAAATATCACCGGCATCCAATAAAAGCACATTTGGGTTTTCTCTGCGGATTGTTTCAATCAATGCAGCACGACGAGAAACACCGCCTTTATTAGGATTGCGAGGATCGTCAGCAGGAAAAGGATCAATGTGGCTGTGCACATCATTAGTATGTAAAATTGTTAAATGCTTAATATCGTTACTTTCAAAACTGCTCAAAGACAATCCTAAACTTAGTAGGGCAGTACTTGCTGCTGTTTTTTCGATAAACTCTCTTCTTTTCATTTTATATGTTTTTTGCCAGAGGCTATGTAGTTTTAATTTCTTTTTTGCCACCAATTTCACGAATTAACACGAATTGGTTTTTCAATCATTTAAAAATTTGTGCAAATTTGTGTAATTCGCGGCAAACTCTTTTATTCTTCTGTAATTCTGATATTTTTTGGAGCAACTACTGTGTCTACCTCTTTAAAATAATCAATTAAAACATCTCTAAGTTTGTAATTTAAGTCAAACTTTTGAGTGCTTTTTGCAAAGAAAGTCATGCTATCGCCACCATTTGCCAAATAGTCATTTGTAGCAACATAATACGTCTTGTTCAGATCAAGCGGTTTGCCCTGCACCATAATATCTTTTGCCTTATTATCTTTTGTAATTGTAAAAGTCATTCCAGACAATGGCTGAGGTTTTTTCTCCTTAATAATATACGATGCAATTTCTAAGATCTGATCTCCTTTTAAAGCCATCACAACCAAACTGTTTTCAAAAGGCATAATTTCAAAAGCCGTTCTAGTGGTCACATTTCCTTTAGGAAGAATAGCGCGAATACCGCCATGATTTAAAAGACATACATCAATATTTTTCTTTTCACGAGCGTTAAAAACAATGTTTCCTCTTTGCACGCAAACATCTGCCATCAGACTTCCAATGCCAGTTTGCCATTTTCCAGTGCTTTTGTCAAGAGTCTCAGGGCAATACGCCAATACATTATCCAAATCTTTATTGATGTGATCGCGATAAGGCTTAATAAAGTTTTCAATTTCAGAAGTTTCCCCAGTCTTTTCGGTAACAGGAAGTTGTTTCCCTTCAATTTTAGTTAAATTGTAGTTTTTTGTACTACATGAGGAGATTGAAAAAAGTGTTAAGAATATAACAAAAAGTTTTAAAAATCCGTTATACTTTTTTAGTTTTACCATTTTAAATGCAACTTAAATAATTAATTTTGTAATCTGGTAAAAGTACTATGTTTTTGAATTATATAAAGGAGTTTTTTGTAAAAAAATCATTAAATGTTAATTTAAATAATGAAAAAAGCGAAGTATTTACTAAAAACGTTCAAACAATTGGTTTATTGATAGATGAGAGTACTTTTGAATCTTCTGAAGCATTAATAAAAGAGTTGACCCTCCACGGAATCGCTTTAGAAAATATAAAAGTTCTTGCTTATAGAGAAAAATTTAAGGAAAAAGAGACTTATTCTCGTCCAACTTTTGGTAAAAAACACATCAGTTGGAACGGCGAAATTACAGAAGGCTTTTTAAATGGATTTATAAATTCAGAATTTGATCTTTTGCTGAGTTACTACGATGTTGAAAATGTTTTTTTAATGTTGGTGACAAGCAAGTCAAAAGCTAAATTTAAAGTCGGATTTTCTGCTGTCGATCAAAATTTAAACCGATTGATGATTAATACAGGATTAGGAAGCTATAAACTATTCGTTTCAGAATTGTTTAGGTATTTAAAAAATATAAAATAAATTTTAATTAATAATATGCAATCATTAATAGGAACTGGTGTTGCACTTGTGACGCCATTTAAAAAAGATTTTTCAGTTGACATTGAAGCTTTACAACGAATTGTAAACTTTTCTATAGATGGCGGAGTGGAGTATCTTGTTGTAATGGGAACAACCGCAGAAAATGCAACCCTTACAGCAGAAGAGAAAGAATTGGTTATAAAGACTGTAATCGATGTGAATAAGGGAAGACTGCCTCTAGTTTTAGGTGTTGGAGGCAATAATACTATGCAGATTGTTGAAGAATTGAAAACAAGAGATTTTTCTGCTTTTGAAGCGATTTTATCTGTTTCTCCATATTATAATAAACCTACTCAGGAAGGAATTTATCAGCACTTTAAAGCAATTGCAGAGGCATCTCCAGTTCCGGTAATCCTATATAATGTGCCAGGAAGAACGGCAAGCAATATGCTTCCTTCGACAGTGGTGCGCTTGGCAAACGATTTTAAAAATGTTGTCGCAATTAAAGAAGCGGCAGGAGATATGGCTCAAGCAATGCAGATCATTAAAAATGCTCCAAAAGATTTCGTAGTGATTTCTGGAGACGATATGCTGGCGCTTCCAATCGTTTTAGCGGGTGGAGCAGGAGTTATTTCTGTAATCGGACAAGGTTTTCCTAAAGAATTTTCAGAAATGATTCGTTTAGGATTGAATAAAAAAGCAGCAGACGCTTTCAAAACGCATTACTTTTTATCAGACAGCATCGATATGATTTTTGAGCAGGGAAATCCAGCTGGAATCAAACAAATCTTCCAAGCACTTGGAATTGCTGAGAATACAGTTCGTCTTCCATTAGTTTCTGTTGATGATTCTCTTGCGGCAAGACTTAATGAGTTTGTAAAAAACAGCATTAAATAATTGTTAAAGTGTTAGTATTTTAAGATACTAAAAAATTATTTTGCAGTAGCTAAATTAATAACTAAATTTGCCACCGAAACTTCGGTGCGATTTCACTTTGGCATAATTGTCTGAGAGATTGTAATAACAGTAAGAAAATGAAAAAAATACTATCGCTATTAATTGTTGTGACTCTTTTTTATTCTTGTGGAGAATATCAAAAAGCGTTGAAAAATGAAGATGTTGCAGCAAAATTTGAAATGGCAACAAAAATGTATGATGCCGGTAAATACACAAAAGCGATTCGTCTTTTTGAGCAATTGGCCACTTCTTACCGAGGAAAGCCTCAGGCAGAAAAGCTGTTTTATATGTTTTCACAATCGTATTACAAAACGAAACAATATTATTTAGCTGGTTATCAGTTTGAAGCGTTTGTTTCGGGTTATCCGCGAAGCGAAAAAGTGCAGGAAGCTGCTTTTTTAGGAGCATACAGCTACTCTAAATTATCGCCAGTTTATAGCTTAGATCAAGCAGATACTATAAAAGCATTAGAAAAATTACAAGCTTT
Organism: Flavobacterium sp. TR2; assembly: GCF_025252405.1. NCBI lineage: Bacteria > Pseudomonadati > Bacteroidota > Flavobacteriia > Flavobacteriales > Flavobacteriaceae > Flavobacterium > Flavobacterium sp. TR2. The sequence goes on from NZ_CP104307.1 coordinate 3,026,667, forward strand.
TATTGATAATTATCCAAATTCAGAATACATTCCTCAAGCGAATGAGGCTGTACAGAAGTTAAATGGAAAATTAGAGAAAAAAGCATACGAAAATGCTAAAGGATATAATACTATTTCAGATTACAAATCAGCTTTAATTGCTTTTGATAATTTTATCGCTGATTTTCCTGGAACGCCTTTAAAAGAAGATGCATTGTTTTATAAATATGATTCAGCATATCAATTGGCAATTAACAGCGTTCCTTCAAAAATGGAAGAGCGTTTGCATATTGCACAGACAGCTTATGCTAATCTGATGAAATTTAAAAGCGATACAAAATACAAAGAAAAGGCAGATCAAATGAATGCCAGAGTTGAAACAGATTTACAAAAATTTACTAAATAAAATAAAGTCATGGATTTAAAAAAGACGAATGCTCCTGTAAACACAATAACTTACAACAAAACAGTTATTGAAGAGCCAACAGGAAATGTGTATGAGGCAATTACCATTATGGCTAAAAGAGCAAATCAAATTAATTCAGAGATTAAAAAAGAATTGACTGAAAAATTAGAAGAGTTTGCTACTTACAATGATAGTCTAGAGGAAGTTTTTGAAAATAAAGAACAAATTGAAGTTTCTAAATTTTACGAAAAATTACCAAAACCACACGCACTAGCTGTTCAAGAATGGTTAGACGGTAAAACTTACCACAGAAGTTCAAACAAATAATAGTACAATGTCAGTTTTAAACGGGAAAAAGATTTTACTGGGTGTTTCCGGTGGAATTGCAGCCTATAAAACAGCCACTTTAGTACGACTTTTTATAAAAGCAGGTGCACATGTCCAAGTGATCATGACACCTGCTTCTAAGGATTTTGTAACACCGCTTACATTATCTACTTTATCAAAAAATCCAGTACATTCAAGTTTCTTTAATCAAGATGATGAAGACGAAGTTTGGAACAATCATGTAGAATTGGCTCTTTGGGCAGATTTTATGCTGATTGCGCCTGCCACTGCAAACACTTTGTCTAAAATGGCCACAGGAAACTGCGATAATCTTTTAATTGCAACCTATTTATCGGCAAAATGTCCAGTTTATTTTGCGCCTGCAATGGATTTGGATATGTACAAACATCCCTCGACTTTATCGAGCTTTGCCGCATTAAAGCAGTATGGAAATATTATGATTCCTGCTGAAAGCGGTGAACTGGCAAGCGGTTTGTCAGGAGAAGGCAGAATGGCTGAACCTGAGAATATTGTTGCTTTTCTAGAAGCCGATTTAGAAAGCAAATTGCCGCTAAAAGGAAAAAAAATACTAGTTACAGCTGGCCCAACATACGAAGCCATAGATCCTGTGCGTTTTATTGGAAATCATTCTTCTGGAAAAATGGGATTTGATATCGCCAATGAAGCTGCAAATTTAGGAGCAGAAGTATTTTTAATTGCAGGTCCAACGCATTTAAAGGCTAAAAATAGTCTGATAAAAGTGGTTGATGTTGTTTCGGCTCAAGAAATGTACGATGCTTGCCATCTGTATTTTAATGAAGTTGATGCGGCAATCGCGGCTGCAGCTGTTGCAGATTACAGGCCTAAATTTGTTGCAGATCAGAAAATTAAAAAAAATACAGAAGAATTTTCGATAGAACTAGAAAAGACAAAAGATATATTGTCTTCATTGGGTGCTATCAAAAAAAATCAGTTTTTAATAGGCTTTGCGTTAGAGACTGAAAATGAAATTGAAAATGCTAAGTTGAAAATTCAGAAAAAAAACTTAGATTTGATTGTTTTAAATTCCTTACAAGATAAAGGTGCCGGTTTTAAAAAAGAAACCAATAAAGTAACATTTATTGATCGTAATTTTGAAATCGAACCAATGGAGTTAAAATCAAAAGAATCTGTTGCGGCTGATATTTTGAATAAAGTTATTCTGCATTTTTCAAAATCATCAATTTAAAATATACGCCGAAAGCATAATTTGGAAGCAATTTATGTTTGTAAAATTAAATATATAGACGATTATGAATAGAATAGTTACACTATTAGTATTTTTAAGCTTTGGTTTTGTACAAGCTCAACAGCTAAATTGTACAGTAACTATTAATACAGAACGTTTAACAAATCCAAATAATCAGGTTTTTAAAACGCTTCAGACTTCTTTGGCTGAATTTGTAAATAAAACAGACTGGACAGGATCGGCTTTAAAGCAGAACGAGAGAATAAACTGCTCGATGTATATAACCTTGTCATCTAATAGTTCGGATCAGTTTACGGGAACAATTCAGGTTCAATCTTCAAGGTTAATTTTTAACTCGACTTATTCTTCTCCTGTTTTAAATTATAACGATAAAGACTTCAATTTTAGATATACAGAATACGAACCTTTGCTATTTAATCCAAATACTTACGATTCAAATTTAGTATCTGTAATCTCCTTTTATTGTTATGTGATTTTAGGCATGGATGCTGATACGTTTCAAATGGGTGCTGGAAATCCGTATCTTCAAACCGCTCAAAATATTGCAAACGTAGCACAGCAAGGCGGATTCAAAGGATGGAATCAATCTGACGGACTGCAAAATCGCTATTATTTGATTAACGATATGATCGCGCCAACTTATAGCGATCTACGCCAGACAACTTATGCTTACCATACTGGATTAGATGCAATGACTTTGGATCAAAAAGCGGCTAAAGAAAAAATAAAAAATGCCTTATTGCTAATAGGGAAATTAAATTCTGTAAAGCCGAATGCTTTTATAACCCGAGTTTTCTTTGACGCAAAATCAGATGAAATTGTTTCTATTTTTTCAGGAGGGCCAAGTATTCCAATTACTGATTTGACGGATGTTTTGAATAAAGTTTCGCCACTAAACTCTACTAAATGGTCGCAGATTAAATATTAATCCTGCTTTTTATTTATCATCATTAACTTAAATTTTCATTTTTACAAAACTGCCCTATGATTACATCGCTGTCTATTAAAAATTATGCTCTTATCGAAAAGCTCTCCATAGATTTTTCTAAAGGTTTTTCTATAATTACAGGTGAGACAGGTGCAGGAAAATCGATTATTTTAGGAGCTATTGGTCTTGTTTTGGGCAAAAGGGCAGATCTTACTTCGTTAAAAAATAAAGAAGAAAAATGTGTTATTGAAGCACAGTTTGAAATCGGGAAATACAATTTAAAAGAATTTTTTGAAGCTAATGATTTGGATTATGAAGAAGAAACAATCATTAGAAGAGAAATTTTGCCTTCGGGTAAATCTCGTGCTTTTATAAACGACAGCCCTGTTAATCTTCAGGAACTGCAAGATTTAAGTTTGTTTCTGATTGATATTCATTCGCAGCAGCAAACTCAAGAATTATCAGATGAAAATGTTCAGTTTAAAATTATTGATGCCATTGCAAATAATGCAGATGTAATTGCTGAATATCAAAAACTGCTGAAATCGTATAAGGCAGATAAATCTAAATTGAATGCTTTGCTCAAAAAACAGAGCGATGCAGGAAAAGAGCAAGAATACCACACCTTTTTATTAAATGAATTAGTCGCAGCTCAATTAAAATCTGGAGAACAAGAAGAATTAGAAGCAGACTACGAAAAACTGAATAATGTAGAGACAATTAAGGAATCTCTCGATAAATCTTTAGCGATTGCAAACGAAGAGCAATTTGGTGTTTTTCATAATTTGAATGAAATCAAAAATGCATTGCAAAAAGTGGCTCCTTTTTCTGTAGAATATCACAATTTGTTCGAAAGGATAACGAGTCTGGCTATTGAATTTGATGATGTTTCGAAAGAATTGGAAAATTGCTCGGAGAAATTATTAAATGATCCCGCGCAGTTAGAATTAATAAATCAAAAACTGCAATCCATTTATAATTTGCAGAAAAAACATCAAGTGAGTTCTGTAGATGAGTTGCTTCAAATACAGTCAGATCTAGGAAACTCTTTGCTGGAGCTTGATAATATGGATGAAGAAATAGCTTCTTTGACTAAAATTATCGAAGAAAAAGCTATAGAATTAGATAATTACGCTTCAAAAATACATGAAAATAGAGTAAATGCAATCCCAAGATTATCAGAACAGCTGGTTGCTATTTTGGAAACATTGGGAATGCCTAATGCTCGTTTCAATATGGAATTGCTTCCTTCAGAAACATATTTTCAGAACGGAAAGGACGAATTGCAATTTTTGTTCTCCGCAAATAAAGGAACTGATTTTGGCTTGCTGAAAAAAGTGGCTTCAGGAGGAGAAATGTCTCGTATTATGCTCGCTGTGAAAGCAATTTTAGCTAAATATTCAAAACTGCCAACCTTGATTTTTGACGAAATTGATACTGGAGTTTCTGGAGAAATTGCAATTAGAATGGGAGAGATTATGAAGGAAATGAGTGCCACGATGCAGATTTTTGCTATTACGCATTTACCTCAAATTGCTGCAAAAGGAGATTCTCATTTTAAAGTTTCAAAATCTACGATTGGAGATGATACGCAGTCTGAATTAAAACTTTTAGCTCATAACGAAAGAATTACCGAAATAGCCCAAATGTTATCGGGTGCAAATATCTCTGATTCGGCATTAAATCACGCAAAAGAGTTATTGAATTAAAAGATAAAAATGGAAAGTCTAAGTTTTTACGAAAATCAGTTTATAAAAGCAGATTCTTTAATCTCTGAAGGAAATTCGGCAGATGCGAAAGAACTATTGGAGGAAATTTTATTGCAATATCCTGATTTTGGAAAGGCCCATAATCACTTAGGGTGGATTTACTACAATAAATTAAGTGATTATGAAAAAGGAATCTTTCATTACAAATTGGCCATGAAATTTGATCCTAAATATGCAGCTCCTTATATAAATTACACCTATCTGCTTATTGACATCGGACGTTATGCCGAAGCAAAAGAGCACATTAAATTTACGTTGGCAAATCTAGAAAATGCAGATAACTCTTCTTATAACAGTGAATTAGGGAGAATGGCAGAATATGAAAGCGAATACACTTTAGCTTATAACTATTATAGAGAAGCAAATAAAAACGCATTAAACCCAAATTTTATTGACAATATGAAGGCTAATATGAAAAGGGTTAAGGATAAAATGTCTATTTTTGAAAAATTAAAACTGAAATTGAAATAATACAAAAAAAATAATTGCAAGATGATTATAGAACCTAGAATGAGAGGATTTATTTGTTTGACTGCCCACCCAACGGGAGCTGAACAAAATGTAAAAAATCAAATCGAATACGTAAAATCTAAAGGAGAAATCGCTGGCGCTAAAAAAGTTTTAGTGATTGGTGCTTCTACAGGTTTCGGATTGGCTTCAAGAATTACTAGTGCTTTTGGTTCTGGTGCATCGACAATTGGAGTGTTTTTTGAAAAACCGCCAGTTGAAGGAAAAACCGCTTCTCCGGGATGGTATAATTCTGCAGCGTTTGAAAAAGAAGCTCATAAAGCAGGTTTATATGCAAAAAGTATTAATGGTGATGCGTTCTCAAACGAAATTAAGAGAGAAACTTTAGATTTAATCAAAGCAGATTTAGGTCAGGTAGATCTTGTAATTTATAGTTTGGCTTCTCCAGTACGTACAAATCCAAACACAGGCGTTACGCACCGTTCAGTTTTAAAACCAATCGGGCAAACATTTACAAACAAAACAGTTGATTTTCATACAGGAAAAGTTTCAGATGTTTCTATTGCTCCTGCAAATGAGGAAGATATTGAAAATACAGTTGCTGTTATGGGTGGAGAAGATTGGGCAATGTGGATTGAAGCTTTAAAAAATGAAAATTTATTGGCAGAGGGAGCTACAACGGTTGCTTATTCTTATATCGGGCCAGCGTTAACTGAAGCGGTTTACCGTAAAGGAACAATCGGTCGTGCAAAAGATCATTTAGAAGCTACTGCATTTACTATTGGAGATTCTTTGAAATCTATTGGAGGAAAAGCGTATGTTTCTGTAAACAAAGCTTTGGTTACACAAGCAAGTTCTGCAATTCCAGTAATTCCATTATATATTTCGCTTTTATATAAAATCATGAAAGAAGAAGGAATTCACGAAGGTTGTATCGAACAAATCCAACGTTTATTCCAAGACAGATTATACAACGGTTCTGAAGTTCCTGTTGATGAAAAGGGAAGAATCAGAATTGATGATTGGGAAATGCGCGAAGATGTTCAGGAAAAAGTGGCTAAACTTTGGTTGGAAGCTACAACTGAAACATTGCCTGAAATTGGTGATCTAGCTGGATACAGAAGCGATTTCTTAAACTTATTTGGATTCGAAGTTCCTGGTGTTGATTACAACGCAGATACTAACGAAGTTGTTGCGATAGAAAGCATCAAATAATACTAGTTTACTTAGTAAACCGAAAAACCATCACCCAAAAAGTGATGGTTTTTTTGTGAATATACCATATCTTTGTTAAAATTTTTGAAACAATAAAACATACCCTTTAATAACGCGCATTCTGCTATGATTTTTTCTTTAATTATACCCGTGTATAATCGTCCAGATGAAGTTGATGAGCTTTTGGAAAGTCTCTCAAAATCTGATTATAATGAAGCTTTTGAAATTGTTCTTGTCGAAGATGGATCTTCCGTTCCTTGTCGAGATGTGGTAATGAATTATCAAGGAAAATTAAATATATCATATTATTTTAAAGAAAATTCAGGTCCGGGAGATTCTAGAAATTTCGGAATGCAAAGAGCAAGAGGAGATTATTTTATCATTTTTGATTCAGACTGCATTATTCCGTCACAGTATTTAACAGAAGTTCGTAAAGAATTAGATGCAAATTATGTAGACTGCTTCGGAGGACCAGATAAAGCGCTTGACAGTTTTTCGGATATTCAAAAAGCCATCAATTTTGCTATGACTTCTTTCTTGACAACTGGCGGAATTAGAGGTGGTTCTGAAAAAATTAATAAATTCCAGCCGCGTAGTTTTAATATGGGGATTTCTAAGAAAGCTTTTGAGGCTTCAAAAGGTTTTGGCAACATCCACCCGGGAGAAGACCCTGATTTATCTATTCGTTTATGGAATCTAGGATTCGAAACAAGACTTTTTAAGGAGGCGTATGTGTATCATAAAAGAAGAATTGACTGGGAAAAATTCTCTATTCAAGTAAACAAGTTTGGTATTGCGAGACCAATTTTAAATAGTTGGTATCCAGAACATAATAAGCTTACCTTTTTCTTCCCAACCTTTTTTATACTAGGATTATTATTAGCTTTTTTATTGTTAATTTTTAATATAGATATTTTATTACAATTATATTTCGTATATTTCGTTATAATTTTTCTTACAGCAAGTATTCAAAATAAAAGCATCAAAATTGGGTATCTGTCTGTAATCGCAGTGTGGAAACAGTTTTATGGTTATGGAACAGGATTTTTAAAATCATATATTAAAGTGATTTTATTAAAGAAAAAACCGCAAGAAGCGTTTCCGCGTATGTTTTTTAAATTATAAGAATGACAAAAGTTATTGGTCTTACAGGAGGAATAGGCAGTGGTAAAACAACTGTCGCAAACTATTTTGAAGAAATGGGCGTTCCTGTTTATATCGCTGATGACGGTGCTAAAAGAGTGATGCAGTCAAAAAATATTCTAAAAGAAGTGAAATCTGCTTTTGGTGGCAATATTTTTGATGGTGATGTTTTAAACCGTGCCAAATTAGCACAAGTAGTTTTTAATGATAAAGAGCAATTGGCAAAATTGAATGCAATTGTGCATCCAGCAGTAAAATTAGATTTTGAAGAATGGGTGAAAGAACATAAAAATAAAGATTATGTAATTTATGAAGCCGCTATTTTGTTTGAAAGCGGCCGATATAAAGATTGTGATGTAATTATAACCGTTACGGCTCCAGAAGAAGTGAGAATTGACCGCGTTATAAAAAGAGATAAAACTACCAGAGAACAAGTTGTAAGTAGAATGAAAATGCAGTGGAATGATGAAAAACGAATTTCTAAGAGCAATTTCGTGATTAATAACAATAATCTTAAAAAAGCTAAAGAAGATGTTGTTAAAATTCTTAAAATTTTAAATATAAAACAAAAACAGTCTTAAATGTTAATATTTGGTTAATGTATTATTTAGTATATTGTTAAAATATTAATTTTGTTTCGATGAATAAATTATTTTTTAGAATACTTGTTTTATTGATGAGTCTGTCCTTGATAGGGATAATTCTGGTACAAGTGTTTTGGTTCAATTCTTCGTTCAAAAATAATGAAGAACAATTTAAATACCACGTTACTCAAGTAATTGGAAATGTTGCAGACAAGCTGGAACAACAAGAAGAGTACAGTTTTTACGATAAATACAACCGTATAAAAGACAGTACGGGAAAAATTCCAAAAAAAGAAGATTTACTAGAAGTATTCTACGTACAGAGAAATACTAAAACGAATAAAACAATTGTTTATTCCAATACGTTGACATCTGAGGATTACGATATTAATGGTTCAGTTTTTAACAAAAAATTTAGCAGTGAGCGTTTTAAAAACTTTAGTTCTAAAAGAGTAACAGAAGTTTATAATAACAATAACGGAATTGATAATAATAGTTTAGGGCAAAGTATTATTCCTGATCTAAAAATTGAAAAATCAGGAAGTTTAGATATATTAAATAAAGTTCAGCAGCAGATTCAATATAAAGATATTGCTTCTTTAACACCAATTGAAGGAAGAATAACAAAAGACAAGCTTTATAAATTATTGAAAAAAGAGCTTGAAGAATACGGTGTAAAAACCAAATTTGAATTCGGAATATATAGCAGTGGGAGTCCTACTAAGATAAAGTCTGACGGATTTCATTATGATAAGGATGCTACTTATACTATTCCAGTTTATACTGACAATGAAGGAAATAGCAGATATGAGCTATCAGTTACATTTCCTCACAAAAAGAAGTTCTTACTATCAGAATTATTAAGTATTACTATTTTATCGATAGTTTTTACATTAATTATAATAGTCGCATACACAAGCGCGTTAAATCAATTATTGCGTCAGAAGCATATTTCTGAAATCAAGACAGATTTTATAAATAACATGACGCACGAGTTTAAAACTCCTATTGCAACTATAAATCTAGCACTCGATGCTATTAGAAGTCCGAAAGTTATTGAAGATAAAGAAAAAGTTTATCGCTATCTTCAGATGATTCGGGATGAAAATAAAAGAATGCACGCTCAGGTTGAAAACGTTTTGCGTATTTCTAAACTGGAAAAGAGGGAACTTGATATTACAAAAGAACCTACTGTAGTTACAGATATAATTGATGATGCGATTGAGCACGTAAACCTGATATTAGAAGATAGACAGGGAACTGTCGAAAAGCATTATAATGCCGCCAGAACAACAGTTTTGATAAATGAAGTTCACTTTACAAACGTTGTGGTTAATATTTTAGAAAATGCAATCAAGTATTCCCCAGATGCGCCTAAGATTGAAATTTTTACAGAAAATGTGAAGGACATGATTCTGATAAAAGTAAAAGATCATGGTTTGGGAATGAGTAAGATAGCTCAGAAACGAGTTTTTGAGAAGTTTTACAGAGAGCATACCGGTGACCTTCATAATGTAAAAGGACATGGTTTAGGGTTGGCTTATGTAAAAAGAATAGTGGAGGATCACAATGGTCAAGTATATGTAGAAAGCGAAAAAGGAAAAGGTAGCACCTTTATAATAAAAATACCATTAATAAATTAAAATATGGAAAATACTAACAAAAGAATACTTTTAGTAGAAGATGACCTAAATTTTGGGGCGGTTCTTAAAGATTATCTAATGTTAAATGACTTTGAAGTTACTTTAGCTAAAAACGGTATGGAAGGTTTCGAGAAATTCAAGAAGGATGTATATGATTTATGCATTTTGGATGTAATGATGCCTTATAAAGATGGTTACACTTTGGCCAAAGAAATTAGAGAGAAGAACAGTGAAGTGCCAATTATATTCTTGACAGCAAAATCTATGAAAGAAGATGTTTTAAAAGGATATAAAGCAGGTGCTGATGACTATTTAAATAAACCTTTTGATTCAGAAGTTCTTTTAATGAAAATTAAAGCAATCATTCAAAGAAAATCGGCTGATACAAAAGCAGAACAAGTACAGTTTGAATTTAATATTGGAAAGTTCCACTTAAATTCAAAATTAAGATTCTTGACTTATCAAGATGAAGAGCCAATCAAATTGTCTCCGAAAGAGAATGAATTGCTTAAAATGTTAATTCTTCATGAAAATGACTTAATGCCGAGAGAATTGGCTTTAACAAAAATCTGGAGAGACGATAACTACTTTACTTCAAGAAGTATGGACGTTTACATCGCTAAATTGAGAAAATACTTAAAAGCTGATGAAGATGTTGAAATCTTAAACATTCACGGAGAAGGTTTCAGATTAGTAGTAAAAAGCAAAGTTTCTGAATAATTAATTCACCGAAATAAAATACAAGCTCTGAGAAATCAGAGCTTTTTTTTTGCTATAGATTGAATTGTTTTTTATTGTTTAATCTTTTGAGTATTAGGTTTGTATAAAGGTTTTACTGGTTGGTTTACTTCTGGCTTAAAATTATTTTAAAGAATTTTCTTTACAATAATTTGGAAAATCAAAAAACAATTCTGAATATTTGCACACGAAAAAAATAATAACTCTTTAAAACGAAGAAAAAATGTTTGTACTTACATCGACATCTCAGAGCTTTACACCAAACGTATTTGGTGAAGCAATTCTTCGTGGCTTATTTCAATCCTAGAAATACATTTTTAGATATATAAAAAAAGCCCGAAGACAATAAGTTTCGGGCTTTTTTTATTCTAGACACTTCAAAATTTTCCCGAAAAAGCGATTTTAAAATTTATCCTTTTGGATAAGATGGTTTAGCCAAGTTTGGCTATTAATTTAATGCATGATAATTTTTTATGGAAAATTATACTGTAGATGAGTATGCTTTGTGTACTCGTTTTAGAAGTAAAAGAAGAAAAAAAAGATTAGTAAAAGAAGATTTTGAAAAACATTTAATTCAGTTAAGAAAGCTTGAAGTTGAACTATGGGAAAAACGCAAAAATTTGCCATTAGTACCTTTAAAAATTCCTTATCAAAAAGGCTGGCAGCGTAATTTCAAGTTAAGAGATGATGTTGCGCGATCAGCTGAGGCAGAATTTTTTAGAAATTTATTGGAAAAGATAAATACATGGCAGTTTTCTCCCGAAAAATCTTTTAAAAGGAAGAAAAAGAGAAAAAGCAGGCATCTTTATGTTGAAAAGATTCAGACTGTAAAAGAATTTTCGGAGCGGGAATGGAAAAGTTCAAAAATCGAATTGACTGAAAAAGAAAAAGCACATTTTTATAAAAGAGAGCGCTGGTGCAGCAATTGTAAACGATACAAAATTCATTATGTATTTAATGAGTCTTGGAGATATGTGCTTCGTGTTAGCCCTTATATGATAACGCATACAAAAATGGTTGATACAGATTTAGAAAGTGAAATTCAGCTTCTTGAAAATTATATTGTTGATCACAATCTTAGAGATAAAACAAATAGATTAATACATGGCAGTTCTCGTAAATGGAGTTACTATGAAAAAGAAAATCCAAAAGAGACAAGTCCAATTAAAAACATAAGTCTAAACATCTTGTATCAGCAATATTTAGACGATAATGATATAAATCATGGGAAATAAATTATCTGGAAAAGACCTGATGAAATTAGGTTTTCCAAAAAACAATTCAATAAACATTGCCTTAGGGCAGATAAACAGATATAGAAAAAGAGAAAAAAAAGAATCTATTCTAACAGAAGCTAAAGACGTGTTGTTAAATCCTGAAAAGTACGAAGGAAATGGCACTTGGGGAAAAGTTGCCGAAGGTTTGATTAAACCCGTTCAGGTAAGAATGCATCAGCTGAAAAATACCAGAGCGCCTTTTAAAATTTTTGGCGAAAATGAAATTGATGAGCAGGCAAAATTTCAATTGTTCGATTCTTTGAAACTGCCAATTTCAGTTGCAGGAGCTTTAATGCCAGATGCGCATTCGGGATATGGACTTCCGATAGGCGGGGTTTTAGCGACTGACAATGCCGTTATTCCGTATGGAGTTGGTGTTGATATTGGGTGCCGAATGAGCCTTTCAATTTTTGACTTGCCAGCTTCTCATTTCAAAGGAAGAGAACATCAATTAGAAGCGATTTTAAGAGATAATACCAAGTTTGGAATGTATGAAACGCATACCTCAAGAGCAGATCATGATGTGTTTTATAAAAGTGAATTTCAGGATATTCCATTATTAAAAAATCTTCTTCCTAAAGCCTATAAACAATTAGGAACTTCTGGAGGAGGAAACCATTTTGTAGAATTTGGAATTGCTAAAATTGAAAATCCTGAAAACGAATGGAAGCTGGAAAAAGGAGAATATTTTGCTGTTCTTTCGCATAGCGGTTCTCGTGGTTTAGGAGCCAATATTGCGAAGCATTATACTTATTTGGCGACAAAACAATGTCCGCTGCCTAAAAATGTGCAGCATTTGGCCTGGCTAGATCTGAATACGCACGATGGTCAGGAATATTGGCTGGCTATGAATCTGGCGGGTGAATATGCAAAAGCCTGCCATGACGATATTCATAGACGAATTGCCAAAGCGATCGGGAAAAGAGTAGTCGTGACGATTGAAAATCATCATAATTTTGCATGGAAAGAAATTGTAAACGGTCAGGAATGTATTGTGCACAGAAAAGGAGCAACTCCTGCGGGAGAGGGGCAATTGGGAATTATCCCAGGTTCGATGACTGCGCCAGGTTATATTGTTAAGGGCAAAGGAAATCCAGAGAGCTTAAACTCAGCTTCGCATGGCGCTGGTCGTTTATTCTCAAGAGCTAAATGTAAAAGCAGTTTTACCCAAAGTCTGATTAACAAAGAGCTGAAGAAACATGATGTAACTTTGATTGGCGGGAATATTGACGAAGCTCCAATGGCCTACAAAGACATTACAAAAGTAATGGCAAACCAAACAGATCTGGTGGAAGTTTTAGGAACTTTTACGCCAAAAATTGTTAGAATGGATCGCTAAAAAAATAGAGAATATGGAAAGGTTGCAAGATGAAAATAAATGGTTAGGGAACTTCTATAATGAAATTTTTGTGCAATGTCCTAAATGTGAGTGCAAAGGAGTTTTGAAAGAAGTGCCTAGAAATTGTCAATGCGGAAAATGTACTGCAATGGCTTTTGAATGCAAAACGTGCTTTTATAAGATCAATGAACCAGTTTATCAATACAAAGCATACGGAAAACATTATTGCAGTAATTGTTTTGAAAAATTCGACTACGAATCCCAGATTTTTAAAGAGATTCCAGAAACATATCAGGTTAAATGTCCGCATTGCAGTTTTCAGGAAGAAATAAAGCCAGGAGTTTCTAGAATTAGAAAAGAAGCTAAAAAAAATGGTTTAATAAGAGAGCCTTGGCATAATCTTCTTCTTTGGTTTCAGAAAGAAGTCAAAGGAAATGTTTTTTGGGCTTATAATCAGGAACATATTATCTATTTGGAAAGATATATTAAAGCCGATTTAAGAGAAAGAAATAATAATGGAAGTGGTAACAGAACGATGGTTTCGAGGCTTCCAAAATTTATTAAAGAAGGGAAAAATAGAGAAAAGCTTCTTAAAATATTAGAAAAATGGAAAGAATAATTCAGATAACAGCGGGTCGCGGACCCGCAGAATGCACATGGGTTGTTGCCCAAGTGCTTAAAAAAGTTTTGGAAGAGGCTCAGGATCAAAAATTAGAAACTGTTTTGCTCCAAAGAGAACCGGGAACTGAAAACGGAACAATTGAAACAGCATCGATTGCTATAAAAGGAAAGAGTGTAGATCAGTTTGTGAAATCCTGGACAGGCACCATTCAATGGATTGGCCAGAGCCAGTTTAGGAAGATGCATAAACGCAAAAACTGGTTTATAGGAATTTTTGAAATCGAACCGCAGCAAAATAGTTCAATTTCGGAAAATGATATTCAGTATCAGGCCATGCGAAGCTCTGGAGCGGGAGGACAGCATATAAATAAAGTAAGTTCGGCAATTCGGGCGACTCATATTCCTACTGGAATTGCGGTTGTTGCTATGGACAGCCGTTCGCAGCATCAAAACAAAAAACTGGCAACAGAAAGATTATTAAAAAAATTAGAAGAGGAAAAATTGATTCAGCTTAAAAATCATGTGGGAAAACAATGGGAAAATCAGCTTCATGTAGAGCGCGGAAATCCTGTGAGAATTTTCACAGGTAGCGATTTTAAAAAGAATAAAGTAGAGAAAAGCTACAAAGGGACTCGTCAGAAATTAAAAAGTGATTTACGAAATGAGCATAATTAAAAACTTGGTCGAAAGAATAATGATAATGCGAGTTAAATGTGACCCAAAAAAAACAATAAATATCGACACCTAAAATGAAAGCAACTGATAAATACCTTTTTCAAGCCTTGGATAATTATCCGTTTTGGTTGGAAGGAACAATAGAATCTTTAGATTATGCTTTTTCATATGATGATAAAAACACGATGGTTTTGTGTTTGTACGGAAGAATTCAGGCAGAGCAATTAATGAATTATGAAGAAGCAAAAGCGTATTTCCAGCAAGCTTTAGCAATTAATATTCATGCTCTTGAAGTATATCCGTATTATTTAAAAACACTGATTTTAAACGAAGATTATGAAGAAGCACAGAAATTAATTGACTTTGCTTTAACGGTAAAAGGAATAAATAAATCGGAGATTTATGTGAAAAAAGCAATTCTTTTTGAAGCGCAAAATGAGTTTGAGGAGGCATTAAAAGAAATTAAAAATGCGAAACTTCATTCGCTGCAATTCAATTATGAATCTGATATTACGGATGTAGAGAAGAGAATTGAGAATAAAATTGATTTAATGAAAAAGAAGAAAGAGAAGAAATCTAAGAAAGGTTTTAAAAAGAAATCGAAATGATTTTACAAAAAAAAACGATGCAATTTGCATCGTTTTTTTTGTTTATAATGTTCCTGCAAGGTTTTTAAAACCTTGAAGGAATGAAATCGGAGTTTACTTCCAATGCAACTCTAAAGCAAAACAAGTTTTCTCGTCTTTTGTAATGCTAAATGTTGCTGTTGTATGATCATCGTCTTCACTTTCGTGAATTACGACATTATCTTCAAGTGAAAGCTCTTTCATGAAATTCATTTCAAAGCTTTTTACTTCTTGTTTTATGATTCTTTTTGGATCGACATGATCAAGGCACCATTCCAAATATTTTACGTTATTTACGTGATTTACAATGTCTAAATCTGACAAATAAACTGTTTTCTCGAAAACGGCTTCCTTTTCGTGGTTGATATTTATCTTAGAAAAACCTTCTTCTGTCGCTCTTTTTTCTGGGAATAGTTCGAAATGCTCAAAAGGCAGTGCCAAAGCTTCTGGACGACGTGCTTTGGTATTAAAAACAGCCCAATAGGTTTCGCTTCCGACAATCTTTTTTCCGTTTACATACATTTCTAAGGCACGGACAGAACGCGAATTTTCTAAACTGTTAATCCATGTTTTTACGGTGACAACATCTTGCCATTTTGGCAATGCAGTAATTTCAACACGCATTCGGCTCAAAACCCATGCTTGATCAAATTCCTGCATATCAGAAAAGCTGATTCCGCCAACTTCAGAATGTGCAGCGGCGGTTAATTGTAAAAGGTTGCACAAATCGGTATATTTCAAGTAG
This sequence comes from Flavobacterium sp. TR2, assembly GCF_025252405.1. NCBI lineage: Bacteria > Pseudomonadati > Bacteroidota > Flavobacteriia > Flavobacteriales > Flavobacteriaceae > Flavobacterium > Flavobacterium sp. TR2. The sequence goes on from NZ_CP104307.1 coordinate 3,042,399, forward strand.
CCGTTTGGCGTGCATTGTGTGAAGTTAATTTCCCAGTCTTTGCTTAAAACCGATGTGAAATTTGGAGATATTGGCATTGCTAATTTTAGATTTTAGATTTTAGATTTTCTTCGACGTAATGAATAATCTCATTTCTTTCGGTCGAATAATCAAACCATTTTGTGTTTTCGTTTCGTTTGAACCACGTTAATTGTCTTTTGGAAAATCTTCTCGTGTTCTTTTTGATTTCTTCTATTGCAAATGGCAAAGTGAAATCTCCGTCAAAATAACTAAATAATTCTCTATAACCCACGGTTTGAAGCGCATTTAACGCTTTGTTAGGATATAGTGCTTCGGCTTCTTTTAATAGTCCTTCATTCATCATAATGTCAACACGCTGGTTGATTCTGCTGTAAATGATTTCTCTGTCGGCATCTAAGCCAATTAGAATAGGAGTGAAGTTTCTGTTGTTTTTCTTTTGATTTAGAAACGAAGAATATGGTTTTTGAGAACCCATGCAAACTTCTACAAAACGCATCATTCGCTGTGGGTTTTGCAGCGTTTGAGGATTCTCAGCTGTTATTTTTTGATAATATTCTGGATCTAAATTTTTCAGTTGTTCCTGAAGATATTCAATTCCGAGTTTTTCGTAGTTTAAATTTACTTCAGTACGAACTTCTGGATCTATTTCAGGAAATTCATCAAAGCCTTTTAAAATGGCATCGACATACAAACCAGATCCGCCAATAAGAATTGCAAAATCATTGGTTTGAAACAGTTCATCGATTTTGGCTAAAGCTTCTTTTTCGTAATCGCCAACGGTGTAATTTTCAAAAATCGATTTATTTTGGATAAAATGATGTTTGGCGGCATTTAGTTCTTCTAAGCTAGGAACGGCGGTTCCGATGGTCATTTCTTTGAAAAATTGGCGACTGTCGCAAGAAACTATTTCGCATTTAAAATGTTGTGCCAAGGCAATGCTCAAGGCGGTTTTGCCTATAGCTGTGGGTCCGACAATGGTAATTAGGTATTTCATATTTTTTAGCCCAGATGGAAATGGAAACCCCGGACTTATATTTGTTGCATTTTTTTGGTATAAAAGAGCGACTGGAAGAAGCTTCTTTTATGCCTTAAAAAATTACAAATATAAGGAGGAGTTGGAATGTACAGCTGGATTGGCTTCTAAAAATTAATTGTTTGGCAGTTGAGTTCCGCATTCATAGCAATATTTGGCGTTGTCAAAATGAACTTGCGACTGACATTTTTTACATATTTTTCTGCCGCTTACTGCATTGTTTTTTAAACTGCTTTTGGCAAATTCGGCAGTTACGATTCCGGTCGGAACGGCTATGATTCCGTAACCTAAAATCATTACAAATGCAGCAATAAATTGGCCTAAAGGAGTTTGTGGAGAAATGTCTCCATAACCAACTGTGGTTAAGGTTACAATTGTCCAATAAATTCCCATTGGGATGCTGGTAAAACCTGATTCTCGTCCTTCAACCAAATACATTATGGTTCCTATTATAACGGTGCTGATTAGGACAAAATAAATGAAAACCAGAATTTTTTCTTTACTGGCTTCAATGGCTTCCTTTAATTGTAATGATTGGTGGTTGATTTGCGGAATATGCAAAATTTTGAACAATCGAAGAAAACGCAAAGCTCTTATGATTGATAGAATGCTCGCGCTAGGAAAAAATATGGATAAATACATGGGCAGGACGGCGAGTAAATCGATAATTCCGTAAAAGCTGAAAATGTATTTAACAGGTTTTTGAATAGATATTATTCTTAAAATATATTCGACCGTAAAAAATACTGTAATAATCCATTCGCAGATTAATAATTGATCGTGGTATTTTGCGCTAATGCCTTCAACAGTATCCAACATTATGAGAAGAACGCTCAGCAAAATTAGCCCCAGCAATACTAAATCGAACATTCGTCCTAAAATGGTGTTGGTGCCATATAGAATGATTTTGACTTTTTCTCTAAAGATTTCGTATTGTGATTTTGTCTTTTTCATATCCTTAAAGATAATCAAAGTTTTGTTGTGTTAAAAATGAAGTATTTTTAATGATTTGCTTTTACGGATGTAGCTTTGAATTATGTTTTTTACATCGCGGTTGTGGTCCATTGACACAAGGATATTTTTTAAGATATCGATATTGGTGATTTGATAATTAAGATCATAGTAAGCGTAACCTTTGTAGATTCCATTTTCGATCAAAATGGCACTGCGTTCGTTTACATTTCTGCCTCTATCAATGAGAACCATGCTTTTGTTTTCAAAACTGTTTTCTGAGATGAATTGCTGTACTCTTAAATTGTAAATTTCAGGCGTAACTTCGCCAATGCAAGCGCCGTCGCATTCTTTGATCGTATATTGAAAACACTCTTTTTTGGTCTGGTACAAACCGGTGAGTTTTTGGCACAAATGATATTTTGCAGTAAATCTGAAAAGGGCATTTTTGCCTTCTTGTAGCGAAGCAAAAGAGATGATTTCTTTTTTGCGTCCGTCGGCTTTCTCCAATTTTAGGATGATATAACCGTTTGAATCTTTTTCTGCATATAAAGCGACAGGAAATACCGTTTTTTTCTGCGAACGATTATGTCGCGGACGATTTACTTTTATTTCCTGACTTTCTTTTAAGAGTGCAATCAGTTCGCTTCCAGTTTCGTCATACGTGATTGTAAAAACTTCTGCCTGAATTCTTTTGCTTTTGTTTGTTATTCCTGTAAAATGCTGATTGACTCTTTTTTTGATGTTTTGGCTTTTGCCGATATAAATTAAAGTGCCAGCTTCATTATAAATATAGTAAACGCCCGTTTTTGTTGGCATTTGATTTAAAATATCTAAGAATTTTGGAGAAATTCCTTTTTCTACTTCGAGTTTTATAAAATCTTTTACGATTGTTTTTTCGACATCTTTTTCCAAAAGCATTTTAAAAAGCTTTGTGGTTGCCATTGCGTCTCCGCTCGCGCGATGTCTGTCTGCCATAGGAATTCCGAGTGAGCGCACTAGTTTTCCTAGACTGTATGAAGGCTGTTCTGGAATTAGTTTTTTTGCTAATTCTACTGTACAGAGTGTTTTGGCTTCAAAATCGTATCCTAAGCGACGAAATTCTGTTCGAAGAATTCTATAGTCGAAAGAGGCATTATGCGCTACGATAACACAATCTTGAGTAATTTCTATAATTCGTTTAGCAACTTCATAGAATTTTGGAGCAGAACGCAGCATAGCATTATTAATTCCAGTCAGTTTTACTACGAAAGGCTGAATCGGAATTTCTGGATTGACAAGGCTGATGAATTGGTCAACTACTTCATGCCCATCAAATTTGTAGATAGCGATTTCGGTAATTCCCTCTTCATTAAATTGTCCCCCAGTGGTTTCTATGTCTAGTATTGCGTACAAATTAAGTGCTCAGTGTTCAGTTTTTAGTATTAGGTTTGTAGAGACGTACTGCACTGCGTCTTTACAGCAGGCATTAACGACCGCCAAAAATGCTGCTTCCAATGCGAACCATTGTGCTTCCGCATTCTATTGCCAATTGATAATCTCCAGACATTCCCATTGATATCGTGTTCAGACTGCAGTTTTCTGTTTGCAGATCTTTTATCGAATCAAAAATGTTTTTTAAATGGGTAAATTCTTTTTTAATCTGGTTTTGGTCGTCGGTAAAAGTGGCCATTCCCATTAAACCTAAGATACGAATATTTTTTAACTCTTTAAACTCCGCAGAAGTTAAAAGTTGATTTAATTCATTTTCGTCCAGACCAAATTTAGATTCTTCTTCGGCAATATAAATTTGAAGAAGACAATCTATTATTCTGTTATTTTTTAAAGCTTGTTTGTTAATTTCCTGCAATAATTTCAAACTGTCAACACCGTGAATTAAAGTCACATAAGGCGCCATAAATTTGACTTTATTGGACTGAACATGACCAATCATATGCCATTGGATATCTTTTGGCATCTGTTCCCATTTTTCAGTCATTTCCTGAATTTTGTTTTCTCCGAAAATGCGCTGGCCTGCTTCGTAAGCCTGTATCAAATCTAAAACAGGCTTTGTTTTTGAAACGGCAACGAGCGTTACGTGTTCAGGTAAACCGGCTTTAATTGTATTTAAATTCGATTGAATCGACATGGTATTTCTTTTTATAAAAACTGCTTCGAGATTTTCTCTGCTTTTTTGCTTTCGCTATAGTCGTAAAAACCTTCGCCAGATTTAACGCCCAATTTTCCAGCTCTTACCATATTTACTAAAAGCGGGCAAGGAGCATATTTAGGGTTTTTGAATCCGTCGTACATTACATTTAAAATGGCAAGACATACATCAAGACCAATAAAATCAGCTAATTGTAATGGTCCCATTGGGTGTCCCATTCCTAATTTCATCACCGTATCAATTTCGTAAACCCCAGCAACTTTATTGTATAACGTTTCGATAGCTTCGTTTAGCATTGGCATTAAAATTCTGTTTGCCACAAAACCTGGATAATCGTTTACTTCAACAGGAACTTTTCCTAATTTTTCAGATAAAGTCATGATGATTTTAGTCACTTCATCGCTTGTGTTATATCCGCGGATGATTTCAACCAATTTCATAATAGGCACCGGGTTCATAAAGTGCATTCCGATAACGCGCTCAGGATGTGCCACAACAGCTCCGATTTGTGTAATTGAGATCGAAGAAGTATTAGTCGCTAAAATCGTATTGTGAGCGCAATACTCGTTTAATTGTTTGAAGATGTTCAGTTTTAATTCCACATTTTCTGTTGCTGCTTCAACTACTAAATCTACGCCAACAACACCATCTTTTAAATCTGTATAAGTGATGATATTGGTAATGGTTTTAGTAACTTCTTCCTGAGTGATGGTTCCTTTAGACAACATACGGTCTAAGTTGGCCGCAATGGTTGCCATTCCTTTATCTAATGATTTCTCAGAAACATCAATTAATTTTACGGTAAAACCGCTTTGTGCAAAAGTATGAGCAATTCCGTTACCCATTGTTCCTGCTCCGATTACAGCTATTGTTTTCATTTTATGCTAGATATTTTTTTATGATTTAGCCACGAAATCACCAAATAATTCGTGAATTCGTGGCTAATTTGTTTTTTGAATTTATTATTTTTTGAAACAGTCGATAATTTGATAGGCAACGCGCAACGCATCTGTAGCCTGTTCAAGTGTTACAACTGGAGTAGTGTCATTATTTATTGCATCTGCAAACGAATTTAATTCGTCTAAAATGGCATTGTTTTGCTCTACATCAGGATTAGTGAAATAGATTTGTTTTTTTACGCCTTCAGCATTTTGAAGAATCATATCAAAATCTCCCGGAACTTCTGGCGCGTCTTTCATGCGAACCACTTCACATTTTTTCTCTAAAAAGTCAACAGAAATATAAGCGTCTTTTTGGAAGAAACGCGATTTGCGCATATTTTTCAACGAAATTCTGCTAGCAGTTAAGTTGGCAACACAGCCATTTTCGAATTCGATTCTGGCATTGGCAATATCTGGAGTGTCACTAATTACAGAAACACCGCTGGCATGAATATCTTTTACTTTTGAATTGACAACGCTTAAAATAGCATCGATGTCATGAATCATTAAATCTAAAACAACAGGAACGTCTGTACCACGCGGGTTAAACTCAGCCAAACGATGCGTTTCTATAAACATCGGGTTTTCGATCATGTTTTTTGTAGCAATGAAAGCAGGGTTAAAGCGCTCCACATGACCAACTTGTCCTTTTACATTGTATTCTTTGGCCAAAGCAATAATTTCTTCAGCTTCTTCAACTGTATTGGCAATTGGTTTTTCAATAAAGATGTGCTTTCCCGATTTTATGGCAACCTTCGCGCATTTGTAGTGTGAAAGGGTTGGAGTAACAATATCAATCACGTCGACAGCGTGAATGAGTTTTGCAATTGTGCTGAAATTTTTATAGCCAAACTCTTTTGAGATTCTTTCGGCATTTTCTTGATTTTCGTCGTAAAATCCAACTAATTCGTATTTGTCAGATTGTTGTAATAAGCGTAAATGTATTTTACCAAGATGACCAGCACCTAAAACTCCTACTTTTAACATGAGAATGTATTTTAAACAAAAATATAATTTATTTGTTTACCGTGAAAATGAATTTAGCGAATTGTGAGTTATGAGTTATGAGTTATAAATTGTAGGTTACGACTAGAGCTTCTCTTTTTGGTTTGTCATCCTGAGCGAAGTTGAAGGGTATATAGCTAGAATGAGTAGGGCTTCGACTTCGCTCAGCCTGACAATTTAGAACTTTCGACCTTCGACTTTCGGTTTTTCACTTTCCGCTTTCGGCCTTCGACTTTCGACTTTCCTCTTCGACCTTCAGCTTTCCACTTTCGACTTTCAGCTTTCCACTTTCCACTTTCGACTTTCGACTTTCCACTTTCGACTTTCGACTTTCGGCTTTCGACTTTCGACCTTCGACTTTCGACTTTCAACTGTATTAATTTAATATTTAAAAATCAATATTTGAAATCCTGTTTTGTTTCTTATTTTTGCGAAAATAAAACCTACCTATTTTGAAAGACACTGCCAAACATCAAGGACTTCGCAATCAATTAGTAACGACTTTAGAACAAAAGGGAATTACTGACAGAGCGGTTTTGGATGCGATAAAAAAAATCCCGAGACACCTTTTTTTGAATTCTAGTTTTGAAGATTATGCTTATCAAGATAAGGCTTTTCCTATTGGTGCGGGGCAAACTATCTCGCAACCTTATACAGTGGCCTTTCAATCACAGTTGTTAGAAGTAAAAAGAGATCATAAAGTTCTTGAAATCGGAACAGGATCTGGTTACCAGACAGCTGTTTTGTTTATGCTTGGAGCTAAAGTATATACGGTTGAGAGGCAAAGTGAATTGTTTAAAACGACGTCGAACTTATTTCCGAAATTAAATATTCGTCCTAAGCACGTTACTTTTGGAGATGGATATAAAGGATTGCCTAATTTTGCGCCGTTTGACAGCATTATAGTTACAGCAGGTGCGCCATTTATTCCACAGCCTTTAATGGCTCAATTAAAAATTGGAGGAAGATTGGTTATTCCGTTGGGAGAAGATGTTCAGATTATGACTTTGTTGATTAGAAAGAATGAGACGCAATTTGAAAAACACGAGTTTGGAGAATTTAGATTTGTTCCTTTATTAGAAGATAAAAATTAAAGTAAAAGCCCAGTTTAAGCTGGGCTTTTGTCATGTTGCAATCAGTTCTATTGCTTTGTCTAGATTTTGCTTTTCTATCTTTAGAACATAATTAATAAAAATTGATTTGTCGTTTTTGTTTTGACTTTCTTCTATTGCCGCTAAATATTCATTTTTACTTTTGCTATCTGCTTCTGCCACAACATAAACATAATTGTTTAGCAGTAAGATCAAATTTAAAATCAGATTCGCTATTTGAATATTTCCATTTTCAAAAGGATTTATTTTAATTATTTTTAAATGCGCTTCTGAGGCAAGAATTATTGGATGAATACTTTTTTTTTGTGTTTCATACCAATTAAAGAATAAATTCATTTCCTTGATAATCAAGGAGTCATTTTTGTATTTTCCTGCGTTTTTAGAATCTATTCCTTTAAAGATTAAATTGTGAAGAAAAAGCAATTCTCTTTCACTAAATGCCGCTTTCTTTTGACTTAGATCTTTTACGAGTAAAGTCGCTTCTTGAAAGTTAATAGCTTCAAGATGTTCTTCCATGCTTTTTTCCAGAATAGTATTTCCGTCATTAATAACTGATTTTGTTTCTTCTAATGTTAGAGAATTCCCATTTAAGAAAATGCTTTTGAAAATAAAATCTAATTCTAAAGTTTTATGGATTTGACGTAATTGTAAAGAATTGAAGGATTGAACTCTAATTTTTAGTGTTTCAATTTCATCTAGAATATTTTGTATCGAAGATATGATTGCAGAATTGATCTGCTTTTTATTGTTTTGAATTTCCTGTTCGGCTAAAAGAAGGGCTTTCAAAGCAAACTCATCATCCCCAATTTCATAAAGAATTTTTTCTTTAAGCCAAGCGACCATCAAAGTTTCGTAATCAATTTCTAAGAGTTGAGAAAGTTTAACGATTTGATCTTTGGTAGGTTTTCGTGTTCCCGATTCAAATTTGCTGATTAATGCTTGATCAATTCCTGCAAGTTGCGCCAATTCGCGAGTTTTTAAACCTTTTTGTTCTCTGGCGTTTTTTAGCAAAGATTTCATTTAATGAAAATTTTAGTCTTGACAAATTTAGTCATTTTTTTAAGCAAAATAAAAGCAGTATTTCAGATACTGCTTTCTAAATATTTTATTTTGGAGGAAGCGAACCGTCTTTTCTCATTTCTTTAACGACAGCTTGCATAATTGCATCTACTGTTTGGCCTAAATCTGTAACATATTGTGATTCTGTTGTTCCAGTCCAGATTAATTTATTTTGCTTTAATGAAAATACATTCGTTTCTACCATATAAGAAGTGGTTTCTTGGTAGTAACCTGGATCATAAAAGTTTGGAGAATACATTCCGTACCAGTTTCCAAAACCATATCCGTACATACCTGTGTACATTCCGTCAAAACCTCCGTAATACATTCCAGTATAAGTGCCTGGAACATAGTTAACTTCTTTTTCTTTGCTGACTAAACGCATACTGATTACTCCATCAAAGTTCTCGTCTTGTAAAACTTTTAGTTTTTGTTCTTGTGTTAATTGAGAGGTTGCGTTTAAATATTGATATGAAGTCTTAAATACCGGATTGCTTGCCGCAATTCTATTTTCGGTAATTCGTCTCGAAGCTTCGTCTTTTACTAAAGCGACAACCAAAACCTTTTTAAATTGTTCCTGAGTAATGGTTACATCAGGATCTCTCCAGCTGTTTACAATAGAAGTATTACTGCCACAACTTGATAACGCTGCAATAGCGAAAAACAAAACGAAGTACTTTTTCATATTTTACAGTTAAATTATTTGTAGTAAAAATAACGATAAAATATTATAAATATATCATTTAAAGAGAATTAAAGTTTGTTTTAATTGAAAGCTTTTTTAATACGGTCCAAATCGCGTTTGGTGTCTTGTTCTTTTAATGATTCACGTTTGTCGTAATTCTTCTTCCCTTTGCAAAGGCCAATTTGAAGTTTGGCTAAGCCTTTTTCGTTTGTAAATAGTTTTAGAGGTACAATAGTGAGACCTTTTGCCTGAACATTTTTATGAAGCGTTTTTAACTCTTTTTTGTTTAAAAGCAATTTTCTTTCGCTTCTTGATTTATGATTGAATTGGTTTCCAAAAGAATACTCTTCAATATAAGTATTAATAGCAAAAAGTTCCATCCCGCTAAATTCGCAAAAGCTTTCAGTAATGTTTGCTTTTCCTAAACGTATAGATTTAATTTCTGTTCCCGCCAAAACAATTCCAGCAGTATAAGTATCGATTATTTCGTAATCGAATCGCGCTCTTTTATTAAGTATGTTGACTGATTTTATCATGATTGCAAATGTAAGACAAAATTGAAAAAAATGTGGCAGTTAAAGATAATTAAAGTTTTCTTTTAATCTATGATTTAAATCAGTCTTAAGCAGAAAGCTTACTCATAAGTTTGCTCTGTAATTAAAAAAAAACGAAATAAAATGAAAAAGTTTGTAACATTAGTTAGTATCGTGCTAATCGGATTAACTGCTAAAGCTCAGGATTCGTCTCAAGGGTTAAAAGGGGCTTGGTTTGCTACTTCTCAATTTGGTTATCAGCAGACCAAAACAGGAGATGTAAAAGGGACCAATTTGTCAGTGCTTCCAATTGTAGGAACCTTTATTACGCCGTCTATAGCAGTAGGAGCGGGAATAGGCTATATTAACATTAAATCGGAAGGTTATGATGGAACTAATCCAAATCTGAAAACTTTAGGGAATACCAATTTAATTGTTATTCAGCCATTGGCTAGAAAATACTGGAATGTAGCAGGTTCTTTATATTTCTTTGGACAAGCAGCGATACCAGTTATTACAGGAAAAGAAAAAGAAAGCAACTTAAAGGTAAATCAAGTTGGCGTATCAGTATCAGGAGGTTTTGACTATTTTGTGACTAAGAACTTCTCAGTTGAGTTTTCTTATGATTTGGTGAATTTTACTTCTACAACTCTAAAACCAGAGAACGGAGAAAAAACAACTGTTACAAATTTTGGATTAGCCCACGTGGCAAACGTTGATTCCTATTACAATACTAAATTGGGTGGAAGTGCTCCAAACTTAACAACTCCAATTTCTGTTGGATTTAAATTTGTATTCTAATTTATTCTTTATTTGATTAACGTGAAATTCTTTTAGTAATTTTACAAAAAAAAAGACCGTACTTTAAAATACGGTCTTTTTAGTATTATTTAAAAAGTATAAAATGCAGAATCAGTCAAAAGATCCTTTACATGGAATTACACTTCAAAAAGTTGTCGAAACATTAGTCGATTATTATGGCTTTGATACTTTGGGCGAATTAATTCCGATAAAGTGTTTTAATTCAAATCCAAGTGTAAAGTCTAGTCTTACTTTTTTAAGAAAAACCGACTGGGCTCGCAAGAAAGTGGAAGAGCTTTATATAAAAACGCTTCCTAAACTTAGCTGATTTTTTATAATTTGTAAGAAATCATCACCCCTCCGCGATATGGTAGCCATTCGCCACTTTTATTCCAGTTAACGGCTTTTTCATATCTTCCAGGAGTTCCGTCGTTATAATATCCATGATAAAATCCTTGGTGCCATCCTCCGCCTACAAAAAAGTCAAGTAAAAATTTATCATTTAATTTTAGATTGTAACCTACTGTAGCTCCAATTCTATAACCGAATCCGTCTTCGTATTGGTTAGTATCCCAGTAGTTCCATTTTTGTATTTCGTATTTGTCGGCGCCTATGTGAGCTCCAGCATAAAAACCATTATATTTTTCTTTAAAATGGTAACGAATTTCAGGAGTAACAGTAACAAATTTCATTGGACTATTTCCATTGAAAGACTCCCAGAAAGAAGCCATTACATCGGCGCTAAAAGTGGTTTTTTCTCCAATGCTGGTTTCAATTCCAACATTTGGAACTAATAATAAAGCACTTGCGCCATTAAATTTCACAAAAGTCTGACTTTGCATTTGCGCACAAAATGAAAGAGCAATCAGGGCGAATAAATTTTTCATAAAGATTTTTTGTTGTTCAAAACAGCTGTTTTCTGCTGATTTCGAGCGCAAATATAAGGGATTGTGAAAGATAACGATTGCCTATAAGATTTTTTTAACAAGTAGAAAATCTTACTTTTCTAGCAATGAATAGATTACCTTGTCTATAAATTTTCCTTCCCAGAATTCTACTTCCCTTAAATGAGCTTCTTTGACAAAGCCGCATTTTTGCAATACCTTTTCAGAGGCATAATTTTCTGGATCAATTACAGCTTCAATAGAATGTAGCTTTAAATCTTCAAAGCCATAGTGAATCAGCCGGTTTACTGCTTCCGGAATGATTCCTTTTCCATGATGTTCAGGTGAAAGAATATAACCTATTTCGGCACGGTAATTTTCTGGTTGCATTCGATAAAAACCAATAATTCCAATTAATTTAGAATCATTTTTAAATCGCACTCCCCAGTTTATTCCTTCATTAGTATCAATTTTTTCATCAATCATTCTTATAAGTTCCAAAGCATCCTCATGATCTTTTGCCAAGGGCCTCGGAATATATTTCATATTATCAGGATTAGAACGCAAATCAAAGACTTCCTGTACATCTTGATCTGTCAGCCTGTCTAAAATTAAACGTTCTGTTTCTATTATTGGAAATGGAGTAAAATTGAAATCTAACATTTGTGTTTTATTGTAATATAGTAATACTAAATTTTGCGCTGAAAGTTTTGTTTTCGTCCAATGTCAAAGTCCCTTCTTTTTTATACAAATCTCCTGAATTTTCATCCGTATCAGAATAGCCAAGCCAAGGTTCTATGCAGATAAAAGGGGCATTTTCTTTTGTCCAGATTCCTAAACTTGGAAAATCATTGTACGCAACTTTTACATAAGGTTTTGAATTGTTAAGTATGGTTAATGATTTTGATTCTAAAGTTTTAAAGATTAAAGCGTCGTTTTTGAACAGCTCATAATTTAAAGGAACTAAATGGTCTTTTGTCTCTAAAATTTTTGTCTTAGAAGAAATCAAATCGTTCTCAAGAAGGTAGTATTTCAAGTTTTCTTCTTTTTCAAATTGAAAAGCATAATTTTCAAAAAGGTCTGGAAGCGCAATTGCAGGATGTGCGCCTATAGAAAAAGGCATTTTTTCTTTTCCTTTATTGATGATTTTATATTCAAGCTCCAGTGAGTTCTCATTAAGTGTATAAATAAGCTGCAATTCAAATTCAAAAGGATATTTCTGCAATGTTTCTTCAGAAGATTTAAGCGAGAAAATAGCTTTGTTTTCAGTCTTTTCAATCAATTCAAAATCCATGTCACGGGCAAAACCATGGCGTGGCAGGTGATATTCTTTTTCATTGATTGAGTAAGTGTTGTTTTTTAAAGTTCCTACAATCGGAAAAAGAACAGGAGAATGTTTTCCCCAGAAATCGGGATTGCCTTCCCAGATATATTCATTGTTTTGATTGTCTTTTATAGAAAATAATTCGGCTCCTGCATATTTAATAGAAGCTTTTAATATAGAATTTGATATAGTTGTAGTCACAATGTTGAATCTAAAATGAATGTACTTTTAATAGTTGTAAATATATTTTATAAAATTTAGTTTTTTAAGAAAATGGACTAAATTATTTTATTGATAAAATTATGCTAAAATTAAATTTATGTTTCAAAACTTCTCTTTAAATAGCTTTTTTTTTCATTTATTTGCTAAATAAATAGCTAAAAAATATGAAAAAGCAATCTGCAAAAGCCATTTTAACCGCGGCTTTATTTTTTGGGATTTCTTCAGTTTGGGCGCAGCAAACTCCGTCAGCACCAGCAGCAAATCCAGTAAACAATTACAATTATCATGATGCCTTTGGTCCTAATTTCTACACCAAAAATGGCACTCCAACCCGTACTGCGAGTGGTCAGCCAGGAATAGAGTATTGGCAAAATAGAGCAGATTATCAGATTACGGCAAAATTAAACGGTGTTACAAATGAAATTGTAGGTACAGATGAAATTACCTATACAAATAACAGTCCAGATAAATTAGGGTTTCTTTGGCTAAATTTAGATCAGAATCTATTTAAAGATGATTCTAGAGGAAACGCAGTCGTGCCTTTGACAGGAAGCCGTAATGGAGCTCAAGGACAGGTTTTTGATGGCGGGAACAAAATTAAATCGGTTAAAGTAATTTCTGGCGGAAAAACTAAAACAGAAGTTGAAGCAAAATATATTGTTACGGACACTAGAATGCAGATTTTCCTTCCGCAAGAATTGGCTGCAAAAGGAGGTTCTGTAAAAATTAAAATCGAATTCTCTTTCATTGCGCCTTTTGAAGGTTCTGACAGAATGGGAGTTTTGGAAACAAAAAACGGAAAAATCTTTACAATTGCACAATGGTACCCGCGTATGTGTGTGTACGATGATGTGCGAGGATGGAACACAGCACCATATTTAGGAGCATCTGAGTTTTATTTGGAATATGGTGATTTTGATGTGAAACTTACAGTTCCTGGAAATCACTATGTTGTAGCTTCAGGAGAGTTGCTAAACGGTCAGGAAGTATTTTCTGCAGAACAATTAAAGAGGTACAAAGACGCTTCAAACAGCGACAAAACAGTTATGATTCGTACCGCAAGCGAAGTTAATGCAACTGCTAACAGCAATGCTGGAACAGAAAAAACATGGCATTATAGAATCAAAAATGCTCGCGATTTTTCTTGGGCATCGTCACCAGCTTTCATTTTAGATGGAGCAAAAATTAATCTTCCAAGCGGTAAAAAATCATTGGCTTTATCTGCTTATCCTGTTGAAAGTGATGGGCAAGGCGCTTATGGACGCTCGACAGAATATGTAAAAGCATCAATTGAGCATTATTCTAAACAATGGTTCGAATATCCTTATCCAGCGGCTACCAACGTGGCAGGAAATGAGGGTGGAATGGAATATCCGGGAATTGTTTTCTGCGGATGGAAATCTAAAGGGCAAGACCTTTGGGGAGTTACAGATCATGAATTTGGACATATTTGGTTCCCAATGATTGTGGGTTCAAATGAAAGGCTTTTTGCTTGGATGGATGAAGGATTTAATACATTTATCAATTCAATAAGTACTGCAGCGTTTAATAACGGCGAGTACAAAGAACAGCCAACAGATTTGCATAATCAGGCAGAACCATTTACAAGACCTGATTTAGAAACTATTATGAGTTCTCCTGATAATATGAAGGAAGCTAATATTGGTATGCTATGCTACTTTAAGCCAAGCGCAGGTCTAGTAATTTTAAGAGAACAGATTTTAGGAAAAGAGCGTTTTGACAATGCATTTAGAACCTATATTCAGCGTTGGGCATACAAACATCCACAGCCAGATGATTTCTTTAGATCTATGGAAAATGTTGCTGGAGAAGATTTAAGCTGGTTCTGGAGAAGCTGGTATGTAAACAACTGGCGTTTTGACCAAGGTGTCAATTCGGTTAAATATGTGAAAAACGATCCAGCTAAAGGCGCTGTGATCACAGTAGAAAATTTTGATAAAATGCCAATGCCAATTGTTTTGGATGTTAAAACTAAAAGCGGAAAAACTACAAGGGTAAATTTACCGGTAGAAATTTGGCAGAGAAACAATTCTTGGTCTTTCAAGCACAATTCTACTGAAGAAATTGAAAGCATCACTTTAGACCCAGATCATGCTTTTCCAGACAATAATACAGCTAATAATGTTTGGACAGCAGGGAAAGGGAAAGTAGAAAAAGATCTTATTTTAGATCCATATTTAGGTAATTATATCACTTCAAAATCTCCTTTGACAATTGAATTGACAGAGAAAAACAGTGTTTTAAATGCAGAACTGCCAAATTACCCAAAATTTGCTTTGGATCCTGTAGCAAACGAAAAAGATACATTCGAATCGTCTAGAGCTGGTTTGAAGCTTAAGTTTAATGAAGCTAAAAACGGTTTCGATTTGATTCTTGTAGGAAACGGACAAGTAATTCCATTTACTAGAAAGTAAAAGAAATAAAATTAGAAGTTTAAAACCCGATAGTTATTTTAACTGTCGGGTTTTTCTTTTTGTTTCAAGTTTTTTGAGGTTTCAAGTTTCAAGTTTCAGGTTTCAAGTTTCAGGTTTCAAGTTTCAGGTTTCAAGTTTCAAGTTTCAAGTTTCAAGTTTCAAGTTTCAAGTTTGGCGGTTTCAGTTGCAAAAGTAAAGCCTTAGGAGCTCAGTATCTTAGAATCTTAGAACCTTCAAAAAACAACAAAACGTAAAAAAAATGTTAGAATTTTAAATTTTTGTTTTGTGAATTAAAAAATAATGTACTTTTGCACCGATGAATAAAATAAGTTTACATATAACTTCTTTGTCACGGACAAACTCACCGATTACTTCTCCCGAAGTACGGACACTTGCTATATAGTGTTCACTGAGTTTTATAGCCGTATATTTATTCATATCCATTTTTCATTTTGAAATCACATAATTTGTCCATTGGACAAACATATCCTAAAAGTATTTATTATTTTGTAAATTTTCTTAATCAATATTTTGATTTTGAAGGTGTTACTTCTTTTTTGCTTAATTTTATTGGATTCAATTCTGGATTTCAAACGAATCAATATGCTTTAATTTTTAACTCTAACTTCAATAATTGAAATGAAGATCTCTATTGTTGTAACTCAAGAAGAACATTTCAAGTATGCGCAGGAAATTTGCGATACGATAGAATCATCTGCCTTGTTAAGAGGTACGGGGATTGCTAAAAGAACTCCTGAGTACATTCAGAAAAAAATGGCAAATGGCGATGCGATGATAGCGCTGGCAGATGGGAAATTTGCAGGTTTTTGCTATATAGAAAGCTGGCAGCACGGAAAATTTGTAGCGCATTCTGGCTTAATCGTACATCCAGATTATAGAAGTCATGGTTTGGCTAAAAAGATCAAATCAAAAGTTTTTGAGTATTCTTTAAAAAGATTTCCAGACGCTAAAATATTTGGAATCACAACTGGTTTGGCTGTAATGAAAATTAACTCAGAATTAGGTTATAAGCCAGTTCCTTTCTCAGAACTCACAACCGATCCAAGTTTCTGGGCTGGCTGCAAAACGTGTACAAATTACCCAATTCTGCAAAGCAAAGAAAACAAAATGTGCCTTTGCACCGGAATGCTGTACGACCCAAAAGAAAAACAAAAAACACCGCCAAGACATCCTTTTAATGAGGCTGTTTTGAACAGGCTTAGAAAAATAAAACAAGCTTTATTCTTAAACAAAATCTTGTCATTTATTTTTTTATTCAAAATTTAATTAAAAAGAAATCTCAAACTGCTATATACGAAAGTATTAGCCTAAATTATAAAAAATGAAAAAAGTA
This sequence comes from Flavobacterium sp. TR2, assembly GCF_025252405.1. Lineage (NCBI taxonomy): Bacteria > Pseudomonadati > Bacteroidota > Flavobacteriia > Flavobacteriales > Flavobacteriaceae > Flavobacterium > Flavobacterium sp. TR2. The sequence continues at coordinate 3,058,908 of NZ_CP104307.1, forward strand.
GTATTAGCTTATAGCGGAGGATTAGATACCTCGTATTGTTTGAAATATTTAAAAAACGAAAAAGGTTATGAAGTTCATACCGTTCTTGTTGATACAGGAGGGTTTAGTGCAGAAGAATTATCAGCAATCGAAAAAAGAGCGTATGAATTAGGAAGTGCACAGCACGCAAATCTTACTATCGTAGATAAATATTACGATAAAGCAATCAAATATTTGATTTTCGGAAACGTGTTGAAAAACAATACATATCCATTATCTGTAAGTGCTGAACGTGTTTTTCAGGCAATTGAAGCTATAAAATATGCTAAAAAAGTTGGAGCAAGCGCTATCGCACACGGAAGCACAGGTGCAGGAAATGATCAAATTCGTTTCGATTTGATTTTCCAGACTATTGCTCCGGAAATCGAAATCATTACTCCAATTAGAGATTTAAAATTATCAAGACAGGAAGAAGTAGATTATCTGTCTAAAAATGGAGTTCACTATTCTTGGGAAAAAGCACAATATTCAATCAATAAAGGGCTTTGGGGAACCAGCGTTGGAGGTAAAGAAACGCTAACTTCCGGACAGCCTTTGCCAAGTGAAGCGTATCCTTCTCAATTGAAAAAAGAAGGAGAAGAGAAAGTAACACTTCATTTCGAGCAAGGAGAATTAGTTGGAATCAATGGTAAAACGGATAAGCCTTCAAACAATATTGTAGCGCTTGAAAAATTGGCAAACGCTTACGCAATTGGTAGAGATATTCATGTTGGGGATACTATTATCGGAATTAAAGGAAGAGTTGGTTTTGAAGCCGCTGCTCCGTTAATTATCATAAAAGCACACCATTTATTAGAGAAACATACTCTTGGAAAATGGCAGCAATACTGGAAAGAACAACTAGGAAACTGGTACGGAATGTTATTTCACGAAGGTCAGTTTCTAGATCCAGTTATGAGAAACATTGAAACTTTCTTGCAAGACACTCAAAAAACAGTAAATGGAACAGTAACCGTTTCATTAAAGCCATACCATTTCTCACTTGACGGAATCGAATCTGAAAATGATTTGATGAATACAGGTTTTGGTCAGTACGGCGAAATGAACAATGCCTGGACATCTGAAGATGCAAAAGGATTTATCAAGATTTTAGGAAATGCACAAAACATATTCTCATCTGTAAACAAATTAGATCATGATTAATGTCGGAATTATTGGTGGTTCGGGCTATACGGCCGGAGAACTCATCAGAATTTTAATGTATCATCCAAATGTAAACATCGATTTTGTTTACAGCACTACAAATGCCGGAAAACCACTTTCTGTAGCGCACCACGATTTGATGGGCGATATCGAAATGAATTTCACTGCAGAAATCAATCCGAATGTGAATGTTGTTTTCTTGTGTTTAGGTCACGGAAAATCGATTTCATTTTTGAAAGAAAATCAGTTTGCAAGCCATACGAAAATCATCGATTTAGGAAATGATTTCAGACTGAATAAAGATGCGCATTTCGAAGGAAAAGATTTTGTTTACGGATTACCTGAAATCAATAAAGCAGAAATCAAAAAGACAAATTATATTGCCAATCCAGGTTGTTTTGCAACTGCTATTCAATTGGCCTTATTGCCTTTAGCAAAGCATAATTTGTTGAATAACGATGTGCATATAAACGCTACAACAGGAAGCACGGGAGCAGGAGTAGGTCTTTCAGAAACGTCTCATTTCAGTTGGAGAAACAACAATATGTCGCACTATAAAGCTTTTGAACACCAACATTTGGGTGAAATTTCAGAAAGTTTGGTACAGCTTCAGGATGATTTTGACAGTGAGTTGCTTTTTATCCCAAACAGAGGAGATTTTCCAAGAGGAATTTTTGCTACACTTTATACATTATGTGATGACAGTTTGGAGCAATTGGTTGCAAAATACGAAGAGTTCTATAAGAATGAGCCTTTTGTAACCGTTACCACAACAAACATCAACATGAAACAAGTGGTGCAAACGAATAAATGTATTATTAGTTTATTGAAAAAAGGAAACCGGGTTCTCATAACATCAATTATAGATAACTTAACCAAAGGTGCTTCGGGACAAGCGATTCAAAACATGAATTTAATGTTTGGTTTAGAAGAAACTACAGGTTTGCATTTGAAACCAAGCGGATTTTAATTTTTAGTTTCAAGTTTAAAGTTTCAGGTTTCACGTTCTGTACGTTACTTGAAATAGATACGAAGAAACATAACTAGTTTTAAGGTTTGAAGTTTTAGTTTTCACGTTCAGTGAGTAACTTGAAACATGAAACCTGAAACAAAAACAAACAAAACAAATATGAACTTATTCAACGTTTACCCATTATACGACATAACTCCAGTAAAAGCAATTGATTGTACCATTATTGACGACAAAGGAGTAGAATATTTAGATTTATACAGCGGACACGGTGTGATTTCTATTGGACATACACAACCAGATTATGTAGCTAAATTGAAGAATCAATTAGACCATTTAGGATTTTATTCAAATGCGATTCAAAATCCTTTGCAGGTTGAATTGGCTCAGAAACTAGGAAAACTTTCTGGCCTTGAAGATTATGAATTGTTTTTGTGCAGTTCTGGTGCTGAGGCAAACGAAAATGCTTTAAAATTGGCTTCTTTCCACAACGGAAAATCAAGAGTGGTGGCTTTTCATAATTCTTTCCACGGAAGAACTTCTGCAGCAGTTGCTGTTACAGATAATAAAAAGATTGTAGCGCCAATAAATGCACAACAAGAAGTTACTTTTTTACCTCTAAACCAAATCGAATTGGTTGAAGCTGAATTGGCTAAAGGAGATGTTACAGCTGTAATTATTGAAGGAATTCAGGGAGTTGGAGGTTTGGATCAGGGAACAACTGAATTTTTTCAGGCTTTAGAAGCAGCTTGTAAAAAACACGAAGTTGTTTTGATTTTAGACGAAGTACAATCAGGATACGGAAGAAGCGGGAAATTCTTTGCTTTCCAACACCACGGAATCAACGCTGATATTATCTCAGTTGCGAAAGGAATGGGGAATGGTTTCCCTGTTGGAGCGATTTTAATTTCTCCAAAATTTGAAGCAAGTTTCGGATTATTAGGAACGACTTTCGGTGGAAGCCACTTATCTTGTGCCGCAGGAATTGCTGTTCTTGATGTAATTGAAAAACTGGATTTACAGAAAAATGTAAATGAAGTTTACGAATATTTCTTAGAGAAAATCAAAGAAGTGGAAGGGATCAAACAAGTAAAAGGAAAAGGCTTAATGCTAGGAGTAGAATTTGATTTTGATGTAGCGGCTTTAAGAAAGAAATTAATTATCGAAAAACACATTTTTACAGGAAGTGCGAACAATAAAAATCTATTAAGAATTTTACCGCCATTAACAGTGAAAAAAACGGATATCGATACGTTTGTAAAAGCGTTGAAAGAAAGTTTGGAAGAGCTTTAATCGTTTAATCGTTAATTCGTTTAATCGATTAACCGGTTAAACGAATTAACGATTAAACCAACTAACCAATTAAACCAAAAAAATGAAACCATTATCAATTGAAATACGTAATGCGGTTTTGCGGACTATGGCAAAGCTGGTCGAGCAGGAGCGAAATCAAATAATCCTGACCAATCAGGAAGATCTTGCGGCATACGACGGTTCTGACTTAGCAATGGAAGAACGCCTGAAAGTAGATGATAAAAAAGTCGATGAAATGATTTTGTCGCTTAATCAGTTAGCTTCACAGGAAGACCCCGTTGGCGTGGAGCGTTTTCATTTTACACATGATAATGGAATCAAAGTCATAAATAAAACTGCTGCTTTCGGAACGATTTTAATTATCTACGAATCCCGTCCCGATGTAACCATCGAAGCGGGCGGAATAGCTTTTAAATCTGGAAATAAGATCTTATTGAAAGGCGGAAAAGAATCTTTAAAATCGAATTTGAAAATAGTAAGTCTTTGGCACAGAGCTTTGGAAGAAAACGGAGTTTCAAAAGATTGGGTGGAATATCTGAATTATAACAGAACAGAAACTCAGGCTTTTTTAGAAAAGCCAACTCAAAAAGTCGATCTAATTGTTCCAAGAGGCGGAGAAAAATTAATAGAGTTTGTAAAAGCCCACGCAACCTGCCCGGTAATCGTAAGCGGACGCGGAAATAATTTTGTTTACGTTCACGAAAAAGCAGATACAGATTTGGCTTTAAAAGTAATTTTAAATGCTAAAACAGCTAAGATTTCGGCTTGCAATGCTTTGGATAAAGTTTTAATCGATGCAAAATTGCCAAATTTTGAAGGTTTCACAGCAATGCTGATTGAGGCTTTAATAGAAGCAAAAGTTGAGGTTATCGTAGATAAATCATTAGAGCATTTTGAAAATACCAAAACCATCGAAAATGAAGATATTTGGTATGAGGAGTTTTTAGATTACAAAATCGTAATCGGAACAATTGATTCTCAGGAAAGTGCAATCGAAATGATTAATAAGTACTGCGGAGGGCATTCAGCAGCAATTATTACAAAAGATGATGAAGCAGCGCAGCAATTTATGGAATCGATAGATGCAGCGGCAGTTTACCAAAATGCCTCAACCAGATTCACAGACGGCGGGCAATTTGGTTTAGGAGGAGAATTAGCCATAAGCACTGATAAACTCCATCAAAGAGGCCCAATCGGTCTTCAACATCTCGTAACCAACAAATGGTACGTGTACGGAGAAGGACAAATTAGATAGTTAGACTTTCTTAGATTGTTAGACTTCTTAGAATTTTAGATTGATGATTAACGATTTTTGATTGCAGATTATTGGAATTTGGAATTCAACTATAGATAAAGCATTGCGTCCCGAGGCTTCGAGATAGCGTTTGTAAACACAAACAATAAAAAAAACATAGCGCCCTTGCGTTAAAAATAACTTAGTGCCTTAGCGCCTTCGTGGCAAAAACAAAAGACATGGCAAAAAAAAGGATTTTATTAAAAATAGGAAGTAATACTTTAACCAAAGAAACCAATCATATTTCGCGGGGAAAGATTGAAGACCTTGGGATACAGATTGCAGCTTTAAACGACGAATATGAGTTTATCATAGTAAGTTCAGGAGCGATTGCTGCGGCAAAGCAATTTGTAAAACTGGATAATCAGGATAAAGATGTTTTTGTAAAGCAGGCTTTAGCTTCAATCGGACAGCCTCATTTAATGCGGATTTACAATGAAAATTTTAAGGATTTAGGATTGAATACTTCACAGTGTTTGCTTTCTTATTCTGATTTCGAAAAAGAGCAGACCAAGAAGAACATTGTAAATACGATTAATGTACTAGTTAAAAACAATTACATCCCGATCATTAATGAAAATGATACCGTTGCCACAGATGAGATTCGGTTTGGAGATAATGACAAATTAGCGGCTTTAACGGCGGTTCTTTTAAATGTTGATATTCTGATAATTGCCACCAATACAAACGGAATTTATACTAAAGAATCAATTCACGATGAAGTTCCGGAAACGATTAAATTAGTAAATGATTTAAAAACGCTCGAAAAGGAAATAGGAGATTCAAAATCATCTCACGGAACAGGAGGGATGCAATCCAAAATAGAAGCTGCCGCAATTTCAAAAGCAGCCAATATCGAAACCTGGATTGTGAATGGTTTAAATGATAATTTTATTCTCCGGGCATTGAATGACGACATTCCATTTACTAAAATTTTATAGCCACGAATTCACGAATTGTTCTTTTTGCTATCTAAACTAAATATTAATTCGAATTCATTCGAAAAAAAATAAGCGCAAAGATTGAAAAAAATAATTCGTGAATTCGTGGCGGAAAAAACAACATAAAAGCAAAAAACATGAACTATATTTCAATAAAAGACATCAACTCATTATCAAAATGGGTAAAACAAGCGATTAAAATCAAAAAGAATCCGCTTAAAAATCAGAGTTTAGGAAAGAATAAGACTCTTGGAATGTTATTCTTCAACCCAAGTTTAAGAACGCGTTTGAGTACTCAAAAAGCGGCTTTAAACTTAGGGATGAACGTTATGGTAATGAATTTTACCAATGAAGGCTGGACATTAGAATTTGAAGATGGAGCTATTATGAATTCTGGCGCTTCAGAACACATTAAAGAGGCAGCGGAAGTAGTTTCTCAATATTGTGATATCATCGCGATTCGTGCTTTTGCCGGTTTGGTTGACAAGGAAAAAGATTATCAGGAAACGGTAATTTCAGGATTTTTAAAACACGCGACAGTACCGATTGTCAATATGGAAAGTGCTGTTCGTCACCCATTACAGTCTTTGGCAGATGCGATTACGATGGAAGAATTCAAAACGAAACACAAGCCAAAAGTAGTGCTTTCATGGGCGCCGCACCCAAAAGCTTTGCCTCAGGCAGTTGCAAATTCATTCGTAGAAATGATGCAGATGCAAAAAGATATGGATTTTGTAATCACACATCCTGAAGGTTATGAACTGAGTCCTGAAATTACAAAAGACTGTAAAATCGAATACGATCAAAACAAAGCATTTGAAAATGCCGATTTCGTTTACGTAAAAAACTGGAGCAACTTCAACGACTACGGAAAAGTAACCAACAGCGATCCAAACTGGACGGTAACAGCTGAAAAAATGGCTTTAACCAACAACGGTAAGTTCATGCATTGCCTTCCTGTTCGTCGTAATGTAATTGTAAGCGACGAAGTTCTTGACGGAGAAAATTCAATCGTAATCGAACAAGCGAATAATAGAACGTACTCGGCACAATTAGTGTTGCAAAAGATTTTGAAGAAAATGTAAATAAAGATACAAAGGCTCAAAGTTGCAAAGGGACAGAGGTTTTACAGCCTTGAGAAAACCTTTGAACCTTTGAACCTCTGCCTCTTTGAACCTTGAAGACAATGAACGTATCAGTAATAAAAATAGGTGGAAACATCATCGACAATCCGGCAGAATTAGAACAGTTTTTGACTGATTTTTCTAAAATTGAAGGACATAAAGTTTTAGTTCACGGCGGTGGAAAATCAGCTACAAAAATGGCTCAGAGTATTGGATTGGTTCCGCAAATGATTGACGGACGCCGAATTACAGATGCTCCGATGCTTGATGTTGTGGTCATGATTTACGCCGGGCAAATCAACAAACATATTGTTGCGCAATTGCAGGCAAAAGATAATAATGCAGTTGGTTTTTCTGGAGCTGATGGGAATTTAATTCAATCCGTAAAAAGAAACCACCCAACCATCGACTACGGATTTGTAGGCGATGTAAAACAGGTCAATACCAAATTATTAGCTACTTTACTTGAAGCTGGAATTGTGCCTGTTTTCTGCGCGATTACGCACGACAAAAACGGACAATTGCTAAACACCAATGCAGACACAATTGCAAGCGAATTATCAATCGCATTATCAGAGGTTTTTGATGTAATGCTTACATATTGTTTTGAAAAACAAGGCGTTTTGCAGGATTCAGAAGACGATTCATCTGTAATAACAGAAATCAACGAAACATTATACAATAAACTGAAAGAAGAAAAAGTAATCCATTCCGGAATGATTCCAAAACTGGATAATTGCTTCAACAGTTTATCACGAGGAGTTCAGAAAATCAAAATTGGGCATCATAGAATGCTTCAAAATTCAGATATTCTGCATACAACAATTACGTTGTAAAGATATAGCCACGAATTACACGAATTGACACTAATTTTTTTCTGTTTAAAAAAGAGAAAATAATTTTTAAAATACATGAAAAAGTTCATTTTGATTTTAAATCAATGACAAAAAGATAATTTGTGAAAATTCGTGCATTTACTGGCAAAAAAACAGAACTGCGCAGTGCTTTTAAATATTAATTTTAGAAATTTGCGCAAATTAAAAATGTCGCATATTATTTAGTTAAGAAAGTAAAATCTTAAAAAAAAAACTTAGCGACTTAGCGCCTTTGCGGCAAGAGCACAACAAAATGAAAAATATAGATACGCTTACTCAGGAAGCAATTAGTTTATTAAAAAGCCTAATCGAAACCCCTTCATTTTCTAGTGAAGAAGATCAAACGGCTCTTTTAATCGAAAATTGGTTCCATCAGAATGAAATTCCTTTTAAAAGAGAAAACAATAATGTGTGGGCTTTCAACAAATATTTCGACGAAAACAAACCAACACTTTTATTAAATTCACATCACGATACCGTAAGACCAAACCAGGCTTATACAAACGACCCATTCAAAGCGATTGAAAAAGACGGAAAATTATTTGGTTTAGGAAGTAATGATGCCGGAGGCTGTTTAGTTTCATTACTGGCAACTTTTGTACATTTTTACGAAAATCAAAATTTGTCACATAATTTGGTAATTGTGGCTTCCGCCGAAGAAGAAAGCAGCGGAAAAAATGGTTTAAATAGTGTTTTGAAACACTTGCCAGAGTTGGATTGCGCGATTGTTGGAGAGCCAACATTAATGCAATTGGCAGTTGCTGAAAAAGGACTTTTAGTTTTAGATGTAAAAGTAAAAGGAACTGCAAGTCACGCAGCACATCAAAACGATGATAATGCTTTATACAAATCAATTCCGGTAATGGAATGGTTTAAAAATTATAAATTCGACAAAATATCAGACGTTTTAGGTCCTGTAAAAATGACCGTAACACAGATCAATGCAGGAAAACAGCACAATGTGGTTCCGTCAGAATGTGATTTGGTAGTCGATATTCGTGTGACAGACCGTTATACCAATGCTGAAATCTTAGAAGTTGTAAAATCAAATGTAAATGCAGAAGTGACGCCAAGATCAATGCATTTAAATGCATCGTCAATTCCAATCGCGCACGGTTTGGTTCAGGCCGGAATTGCTTTAGGAAGAACAACATACGGTTCGCCAACGCTTTCAGACCAATCAGTTTTGAGCTGTCAGTCTTTAAAATTAGGACCAGGAGAAACGTTGCGTTCGCATTCAGCAGACGAATTTATTTTTGTAAATGAAATTGAAGAAGGAGTCGATTTATATATCAAAATACTAACTGATTTCTTTAAATTATAAGAAAAGAAAAACCGCCACGAATTCACGAATTGTTTTTTATTATCTAAACGGAATATTAATTCTAATTAATTCGGAAAAAATAATCGCAAAGATTTGAAAAAAAATAATTCGTGAATTGCTTCGCCAGTTCGCTAGCGCTCGAGTCGTGGCAAAAAAAAAATAGCACCTATGAAACTTTGGGAAAAAGGAATACCAACAGATAAACAAATCGAGCAATTCACCGTTGGAAACGATCGTGAACTGGATTTGGTTTTAGCAAAATACGATGCTTTAGGTTCAATCGCGCACGCCAAAATGTTGGGTCAGATTGGCTTGCTAACTCAGGAAGAAACCACTTCGTTAGTTGATGCCTTAAACGAAATCATTGCCGATATCGTAGTTGGGAATTTCGAAATTGAAGACAGTTTTGAAGACGTGCATTCTAAAATCGAATATCTTTTAACGGTAAAACTAGGCGATGCTGGAAAGAAAATCCACACTGCTCGTTCCCGTAACGATCAGGTTTTGGTAGACGTTCATTTGTATTTAAAAGACGAATTAAAAGCAATAAAAGAACAGGTAAAAACACTATTTGATTTGTTGATGGAATCGGCAGAAAAACATCAAAATGTTTTATTGCCAGGTTACACGCATTTGCAAATCGCAATGCCATCATCATTCGGAATGTGGTTTTCTGCTTACGCCGAAAGCTTGATTGATGACGTTACGATGCTGAATGCGGCTTCAAAAATTGTAGATCAGAATCCGTTAGGATCTGCGGCAGGTTACGGAAGTTCATTCCCAATCAACAGAACATTTACAACAAAAGAATTAGGTTTCGAAACCTTAAAATACAATGCCGTTGCAGCACAAATGAGCCGTGGAAAAGCAGAAAAAACAGTTGCTTTTGCCATGACAAGCGTTGCAGGAACATTATCAAAATTCGCTATGGACGTTTGTTTGTATATGAGCCAGAATTTCGACTTTATTGGTCTTCCTGCGCATCTTACAACGGGTTCAAGCATTATGCCTCACAAGAAAAATCCGGATGTTTTCGAATTAATCAGAGGGAAATGCAACAAGATTCAGGCGCTTCCATACGAAATCACTTTAATTACAAACAATCTTCCTAGCGGTTATCACAGAGATTTACAGCTTTTAAAAGAAGGTTTGTTTCCAGCGATTCAAAACTTAAAAGCGTGTTTGGATATTGCTATATTTTCAATAAAAGATATTACGGTTAAAGATCATATTTTAGAAGATAAAAAATACGACTACTTGTTTACAGTTGATACATTAAACGAAATGGTTGTGGAAGGAATGCCGTTTAGAGATGCTTACAAAGCCGTTGCAGAGCAATTGGAAGCAGGAACATATAAATCTCCTAAAGAAACCAAACATACGCACGAAGGAAGTATCAATAATTTATGCTTAGACGCGATTAAAAATAAAATGAAAGCGGCTTTATAAGTAAGTCAAAAGTTTGTAAGTCAAAAGTCAAAAGTCATAAAAAAACGGTTATTGGAGTTGTCAATAACCGTTTTTTATTTTGGGAAATTAGATTTTTATTACTTTGAAAGTCTTTATTTTATTATCTAACTGAACTTTACAGATATAAATTCCTTTTGCAAGATTTCCGACGTTTAGCTCAAGTTTCTCATCGGGAGAAATATTTTTGGAATTCGAATATACTTTTGATCCATTTGAGGAGAACAAATTTACTTCTGCCAAACCATTGTCAGAACTTGAAAAATCAATATTTAAAAGACGATTAATTATCGATGGATAATATTTTAAATTCAGATTGTTGGCATTATCGTTTAATCCAAGATTATTGCAGCTCGTAGATAAAACACCTTGAGCGGTAACTTGAAGTGTTGCCCCAGCGCCGCAAGTCGGGTTCGAAATATATCCTCCTACATTTCCAATTGGCAACACACTATAGGTATAAGAAGGTTTTGCTGCTGTAGTTCCTGAATTTGCAGGAGCATTCAAACAATCTGTAAAAGCAATTCCGATTGTACCGCCGTCTGTACTTATGTAATTTTTGAAAGCAGTTCCAATTTTGGCAAAATCAGTTCCTTCAACATAACAAGTTGTATTATTGCTTCCGCCACCTAAACCAATGGCAAGCGAACCAGAAACAGAAGTATTGTAATAGCAATTTAGAATATGAAGTTCAGCATTTCTGGCTCTCGGCATTCTTTCTTTGCATCCTTCAGCCCAATAGCAGTTTTTAAAAGTAATACTGTAATGTCCGTCAGAAGGGGCATCTGTTTTAGAAGAGCCAACCAAGTCAGAAAAACGGTGGTCATCGGCTCCGCCAGAACCTCCAGCTTTTGGAGCTTTTAGATAAGTAAATTTACACCATGAAACAGTCACATTATCTGCAGCTCCTTTATTGTCAAAATTCCCATCCATTCCATCCTGAAATTCACAGTGGTCTACCCAAATGTTGGTTGCCTCAGAAGTCAGATTGTCGCGTCCGTCAACATCGTAAGCGCCTGGCCCTTCAAAAATTAAATTTCTGATGATAATATTATTCGAACCTGTTTTTAAACTTAGAATCCCTGATCCTGCAGCCGTTTGATCCAGATTTACTAATCTTGCGCCCGGAAGCCCAATTATGGTTTTGTCATTTACCTGAAGACTGGTGTAGGTGCAATTTATAGTTCCTGAAACTAAAATAACCTGTGGAGTAGTCAGTTTTAATTTAGCAGTTAATTCGGCTAAAGTGGTTACCGTTACAGGAGTTGCGTTACCGCCTCCAGTAGCAGAAGCGCCAAATCCTTCTGGAGCACTCATATAATAGTTTTGAGCAAACAGAAAGGAGCAAGGCAGAAGCAGTGCAAATAGAATAAGTTTTGTTTTCATTTAAATATGGTTTTATTGGCTTGTGTAATCGATTGCACAAATGTAAAAGAATTAAAATAATTTCAAATTGATTTTATATTTTTTTAGCTATATAGTTTTGATTTCAAGAATTATAATTGTTGTTTTTATATTAATTATGAATGTTAGAATCAGGATTTTTCTGTTTTAATAAGGAGAAAATTCATGCTAAATACATATATTTGATTTTACTAGCTTAAAATCATAATGAAAAAATTTAACGAACAATCTACGCTCAAACTATTTGAGAAAGGTTTAATTACAGAAAATCAGTTTGATGAAGTTAAAGAGTATCGAAACTTAAACATCTTTTCATTAAACGCAGAATTAAAATTATTTCTTTATTTATCCGTTTTATTATTTACTTCGGGAATCGGAATTTTGATTTATGAAAACATCGATTCTATAGGGCATATTGCAATATTGTCATTGCTTTTAATTGTGATTGCAGTTTGTTTTTACTATTGTTTTAAAAATTCTAAAGGTTTTCAGAAAACAGAAACAACGTTTGAGCATCCTGTTTTAGAGTATTTAGTTTTGGCAGGTAACATTCTGACCTGTATTTTCATCGGATACCTTCAATTTCAATACAAACCTTTTGGAGAACATTACGGATTGGCGACTTTAGTGCCGACCGTGGTGAGTTTCTTTTGTGCTTACTATTTTGATAATCGAAGTGTTTTGACAATAGCCATTACTGGTTTGGCTGCCTATGTTGGGCTTTCGGTTACGCCACAAGATATATTTAATGACAGCAATAATTTGTATGCAAGCCAGAGTTTAAGCTATTCTGCAGTGTTGTTAGGAGTTTTATTGGTTTTATGGACAATCTATAGCCGTCGAATTTCGCTCAAAATTCATTTTGGTTTGGTGTTCCTCACTTTTGCGCTGCACATTGTAAGTATTGCGGCAATTAGCAATCTAACAGGTTATGACACTTTAACATGGATGATATTTGCTATAATTTTAGCTGGCTCAACATATTATTTCTATAAAGCGAGTTATCAATATAGAGTAATGTCTTTATATGTATTCATGATTGTCTACGCGTACATTGGAGGAAACATTTTTTTGTTTAGAGTTTTTGAAAACGTTGACTTCTCAGATATTTGGGAGTTGTTTTTCTTCGTATTGCCCGCATATTTCGTTGGCTCAATCGTGCTTTTTATTAGATTAATTAAAAACTTTCATAAAGAAATTTCAGAATGATAGCATACAATAAGGAGAAGTTAAATAATGGAATTTTGGCTGATGAAGCTGATTCGTTATTTAAAGGAGGTTTTATCAGTAAAGAACAGAAGAAATTTATAGAAAAAGAACTGTCAGGTTTAAAAAGCCAGAATAATATCCTCGTGAGGTTAGGTTTCTTTTTGCTTGGATGCTTATTATACGGTTCAGTTTGTGGTTCAATCTCTGTATTTGGGTTAAGTGCCGAAAATGCTTTTTTTCAAATCTGCTGTTATCTTTTTGCAATAGTCGGATTTGCAGGGACGGAATTATTGGCAAATCAAAATTACCATAATCATGGTTTAGACGATGCCTTTATTTTAGGAGCACTATTAAATGTAGGAGTTGCAATTGCTGTAACAACAGAAGGGTACGAAATTGTTATTGCATTTTTCGTAGCAGTTGGAGCCCTTTTTATGTTTTTGAGATACTTGCATATCTTATCGATGCTTGTGTTCTGTCTTTCGGCGACTGCGTTTTTGTTTTACGGAATGTTTGAGTTTGGAGATATCGGAAAAGCGATTCTGCCGTTTGTAGCCATGATTTTTGCAGGAGCTTTTTACTTTTTGACCAAAAAAATAATGAATCGCTTAACGGAGAACTACTATTATAACGGATTATTATTGGCAAATAGTTTTTGTCTGGTACTGTTTTACCTTTCTTGCAATTATTTGGTTGTAAGAGAACTTTCAGCAGCACTTTTAGGAGCAGAAGTAAAACCAGGAACCGATATTCCGTTTGCATTTTTCTTTTACGCATTCACTTTTATTGTTCCAATCGTTTATTTAGTTCAGGCTTTAAAAACAAAAGATAGGATAATGCTTTGGATTAGTTTTTTAGCAATCGCATTTTCAATTTATACCATTCGATTTTATCATTCAGTTTTGCCGATTGAAGTTGCGCTTACGCTTGGCGGAGCCGTTTTATTTGCAATTGCTTACTTTTCAATTAGAAAATTAAAAGAAAAAGAGAGCGGATTGACTTTTAAGCCCGATAGAATCAATCATTCAGATAGTTTATTAAATGCAGAAGCTTTAGTTGTAGCTTCAACTTTCGGAATGAAGCCAGAAGTCAAAACAGATTCTCCAATGGAATTTGGAGGCGGAGGCTTTAGCGGTGGAGGGTCAGAAGGAAATTTTTAAATTGTTTTTTCGCCACGAATTCACGAATTTATATCTTCAAAGATTATAAAAAATAATTCGTGAATTCGTGGCGAAAAAAAAAACTACACTTTGCTTTTCAATGCTTCCGCATCAATGTCACTGTGCGAAACATCGTAAACGGCTTTTCCGTTTTTGATTAAAATCAGTTGTGGAGATTCGTGATACACTCCAAATCTGCTTGCAATTTCGTTTGAAACATCTCTGTGTGCTATCAGATCTAAAAAATAAGCATCAACAACCCCTTCAAGATCATATTCTCTTTCAAATTGTTTTAAAGCCATACGGCTAATGCTGCATCTTGTGCTGTGTTTGAAAATTACAACTGGTTTTTCATTTGAGATCGCTTCTATTTCCATTAATTGAAGCATATCAGTCAATTCTGTCCAATTTACTTTACTTTTTGCTGCTTCTGAGTTCTCTGAACTTCCGAAGATTGAATTAAAAAAACTCATGTTTGGCTTGTTTTATGACTTTTTGACGTGCTAAATTAATAAAAAAAACATTTTTACCGCCATTTTGTCTGTTTTTACGCTATGGAATATATTTTGAATATTTGATTGCAAAGTTAAATTATTTGAGTTAAAAAAGTACCTCAATAAATCGTAACTTTAATCTTATAAAATGTCAAACAAATAAAATCAATCAAAATCGTAAAAATATGAATATAAATAAGTTTACTATTAAATCGCAGGAAGCCATTCAGTTGTCTCAGCAGTTAGCGCAGCGAAATGGCCAGCAGCAAATTGAAAATGAACACATTTTCAAAGCTATTTTTGAAGTGGATGAAAACGTGGCGCCATTTATTCTGAAAAAATTAAATGTAAATGTGCCATTGTTTTTACAAATTTTAGACAGTACAATTCAGAGTTTTCCAAAAGTTTCTGGAGGCGACGTTATGCTTTCGAGAGACGCAAACAAAGCTTTGAATGAAGCTGAAATCATTGCACAAAAAATGAACGACGAATATGTTTCGATCGAGCATTTAATTTTAGCCATTTTTGACTCAAAAAGTAAAGTTTCTCAGATTTTAAAAGATCAGGGAGTTACAGGAAAAGGATTAAAAGCGGCTATTGAAGAATTAAGAAAAGGCGAAAGAGTAACTTCTGCTTCGGCTGAAGAAACTTATAATTCGCTGAATAAATATGCTAAAAACTTAAACGAATTAGCTCGTACAGGAAAACTGGATCCCGTTATCGGACGTGATGAAGAAATTCGCCGCGTATTGCAGATTCTGACTCGTAGAACCAAAAACAACCCGATGCTTATTGGGGAACCGGGAGTTGGTAAAACCGCAATCGCAGAAGGTTTAGCGCATAGAATTGTAGATGGAGACGTTCCAGAAAACTTAAAAGAAAAAATCGTTTTCTCACTAGATATGGGAGCTTTGATTGCCGGAGCCAAATATAAAGGGGAATTCGAAGAGCGTTTAAAATCGGTTGTAAAAGAAGTTACAGCTGCAGAGGGTGATATCGTGTTGTTTATTGACGAGATTCATACGCTTGTAGGAGCGGGTGGAGGCGAAGGCGCAATGGATGCCGCTAACATCTTAAAACCAGCTCTGGCTCGTGGAGAATTGAGAGCAATTGGTGCTACGACTTTAGATGAATACCAAAAGTATTTTGAAAAAGATAAAGCGCTTGAAAGACGTTTCCAAAAGGTATTGATCGACGAACCGGATACAGAAAGTGCTATTTCGATTCTTCGTGGAATTAAAGAAAAATACGAAACGCATCATAAAGTTCAGATTAAAGACGAAGCGATTATCGCAGCGGTAGAACTTTCGCAAAGATACATTACGAATCGTTTCTTGCCCGATAAAGCGATTGACTTGATGGACGAAGCAGCTTCGAAACTTCGTATGGAAATCAATTCCAAACCAGAAGAATTAGATGTTTTGGACCGTAAGATCATGCAGCTGGAAATTGAGATTGAGGCTATTAAACGTGAAAAGGAAGAAAGTAAATTAAAAATCCTTCACCTAGATTTAGCCAATCTGAAAGAAGAGCGAAACGAAATTTATGCAAGATGGAAATCTGAAAAAGATATCGTTGACGGAATTCAGGCGGTAAAACACGAAATTGAAGACTTTAAGTATGAAGCTGAACGTGCCGAACGTGAAGGCGATTACGGAAAAGTAGCCGAAATTCGTTACGGAAAAATTAAAGAAGCGCAGGAACGCCAAGAAACTTTGCAAAAACAGCTGTTAGAATTCCAATCTGGAAACTCTTTAATCAAAGAAGAAGTTACCAGAGAAGATATTGCAGAAGTTGTAGCAAAATGGACTGGAATTCCAGTAACCAAAATGCTTCAGACAGAAAGAGAAAAACTATTGCATCTTGAAGACGAATTGCACAAACGTGTAGTAGGGCAGGAAGAAGCAATAGAAGCGGTGAGCGATGCTGTGCGACGAAGCCGCGCCGGTTTGCAGGACATGAAAAAACCTGTGGGATCATTCTTGTTCTTAGGAACAACCGGAGTTGGTAAAACCGAGCTGGCAAAAGCTTTGGCAGAATATCTTTTTGATGATGAAAATGCTATGACTCGTATCGATATGAGCGAATATCAGGAGCGTCACAGCGTAAGCCGTTTGGTTGGTGCGCCTCCAGGATACGTTGGATACGATGAAGGAGGTCAGCTGACAGAAGCCGTTCGTAGAAAACCTTATTCTGTTGTACTGTTAGACGAGATCGAAAAAGCGCATCCAGACACTTTCAATATTTTATTGCAAGTTCTAGATGAGGGACGTTTGACAGATAACAAAGGACGTCTGGCCGATTTTAGAAATACAATTATTATTATGACCTCAAATATGGGAAGTAATATAATTCAGGAGAAATTTGAAAACCTAAAAGGTAGCGTTGAAGCGGCAACAGAAGCAGCTAAGAACGAAGTTTTAGGATTGTTAAAACAAACTGTTCGTCCTGAGTTTATTAACCGTATCGATGAAATTGTAATGTTTACGCCGCTTACAGTAGAGAATATCTCAAGAATTGTAGGTTTACAGTTGAAGAGCGTGACCAAAATGCTGGCTCTGCAAGGCATCACAATGGATGCTACTCCAGAAGCTATCGCATATCTGGCAGATAAAGGTTACGATCCTCATTTTGGAGCAAGACCTGTAAAACGTGTTGTTCAAAGAGAAGTTTTAAATCAATTGTCAAAAGAAATTCTGGCAGGAAACATAACAACAGAAAGTATCATTTTGTTAGATGCTTTCGATGGCAAATTGGTTTTTAGAAACCAGACCGCAAAATAATTTTTTTTTTAGTTAATCTTAAAGAAGCATCAGCATTAAAGCTGGTGCTTTTTTTTTGCCCGTGAATTCTGAAACTTTTTGCGCAATTCTTATAACAATAAATTTTGAATAAATATTCAATTTTAAATTTGTAAAAATCAGCAAATTATTAATTTAAAAATTAAAGATATGAATAATATTTTCAGAGGATTATTGGCAGGATACGGCGCCAAAAAACTAGGAGGAGGATGTTTCGGAACCATTATAGTTTTTATAATTCTGTGGGTTCTTTTAGGACAGTGCAATTAAAAATTCTATTCAGAAAAAGACGAATAAAAAGAATAAATTTTGATGCAATATTATTGGGCAGATTAAGTCAAAATGTCTAGATTCGCATCACTAAAAATAAATTTAAAAAATGGGTTCAGGTTTTTTCGCACTATTAGATGATATCGCAGCAATTATGGATGATGTTGCCGTAATGAGCAAAGTTGCAGCCAAAAAAACAGCCGGAATTCTTGGTGATGATTTAGCAGTAAATGCTGAAAAAGCTTCTGGATTTGCTTCGTCAAGAGAACTTCCTGTTTTATGGGCAATTAGCAAAGGTTCTTTATTAAACAAAATTATCATTCTTCCAATTGCATTTTTGTTAAGCGCATTTTTTCCAATTGCCATTATGGTGATTTTAGTATTGGGAGGATTGTTTTTGGCTTACGAAGGTGCGGAGAAAATTTATGAATTTATAGTTCCTCATGCACACGAAGAATCAGAAGGAATAACTGATGAAGTGCTTACTGAAGAAGAAATTTTAGTAATCGAAAAAGACAAAGTAAAATCAGCAATTGTAACCGATTTTATCCTATCGGTAGAAATTGTAATTATTGCCTTGGGAACTGTAATCGGGAAGCCATTGCTGTCGCAGATTATTACGGTTTCAATTATCGCAGTGATTGCTACGGTTGGAGTTTACGGAATTGTGGCGCTTATTGTTCGTATGGATGAAGTGGGCTTCAAAATGATTCAGCACAGCAAAAAAGAAAAAAGCCTTTTAAAAAGCATTGGAAATATATTGGTTCAAGCGCTTCCAAAAGTGATTAAAGCATTGACTGTTATTGGTACAATTGCCTTAATTTTGGTTGCAGGCGGATTATTTGTTCACAATATCGAGTTTTTCCACCATCTTTTGCCAAACTTTCCGTCCATTATAAAAGAATTTGCAATCGGACTTATCATTGGTTTTATTGTCTTGGGAATTGTAAATATCTTCAAAAAGATTTTTAAAAAGAAAGCAGCTTAATTAAGCCTAGATAAAAAACAGTAAAGAAAAAACATCAGTTAACGCTGGTGTTTTTTTGTTTTTGGAGCAGTTCAAATCGTTTTCAAAAGAAAGTTCGCTCCCGCTATCAACTCTATCTTTTCCCTGCTGCTGCCAGCAGGAAAAAGGATGCCGTTTCTATCGGGGCTAAGCTAGAAATTTTTATTTTCATGAGAAATAGCAGCATTTTTTTTAAAATTTTACACTGAATAAGTTGTTGATTTTTAGTTGTTTAGTTTTTAATTGTTTTTTTTAACATTTTATCTCAAGCAACCATCGCAACTAAGCGACATCTTCATAGTAATTAACAATTAATTATTATTTTATATGAAAAGTTTTAGATTAAAATCAGTTTTAGTAGTATTATTTTTATCAATTGGATTTGTTTCATGCAGTAACGACGATGATAACGATAAAACACCAGCTCCAACTGAAAAGGCTGCTTTAGTAACAGAAATTAAAGGGCCGGAGACAGGAAAAGTAAATGAAGAGCTAAGCTATGATGTAACTTATATTATAGATAATGCCTGTGGACAATTTGATAAAATCTCAGAAGTGACAATAGGAACAGAAAAAGGTTTACAGGTAGTTGCAAAATACCCAGCTACTGGAGCTTGTACGATGCAAGTGCCAGATCCGCAAAAAACTGTTTATAAGTTTAAGTCTGCTACAAAAGGCACTTTTGAAATTAAATTCAAAAAATCAGAAACAGAATTCTTGACTAAAAAAGTAGTGATAGAATAGCCTAGACTCTTAGTTTGATTATTTTTAGGTTTATAAGCCGTTTTGCAAAAGTTTAAATTTTAAACTGCTGCGAAATGGCTTTTAATTTTGAATCAATTAATATGGAGCTATTAGTTGTTATATAAAAGTTATCAACTTTGTCATTCCTTTAAAAAGTATTATTTTTGCACTCTAAATTTTATGTCATGCCGAAAAGAAAATATAAAGTATCGGTTATTCAGTTAAATCTGAATGATGTTGCCGAAAATAATCTTAAAAAATGTATTAGCTGGGTAAGAGACGCTGCAAGTCAAGGCGCAGAAGTTATCTTATTGCCTGAATTATATAGTAGTCATTATTTTTGTCAAAGTGAAGATGTAGATAATTTTGCATTAGCAGAACCGCTATACAGCACTTCATTTATTGCATTTAGCGAATTGGCAAAAGAATTAGGAGTAGTAATTATTGTTCCTTTCTTTGAGAAAAGAATGGCTGGAATTTATCATAATAGTGCTTATATTATTGATACTGATGGAACTGAAGCAGGGTTGTACCGTAAAATGCATATTCCAGACGATCCGCATTTTTATGAAAAATTCTATTTCACTCCAGGTGATTTAGGTTTCCAAGCTATTGAAACTAAAAAAGGAACTGTTGGAACTTTAATCTGCTGGGATCAGTGGTATCCAGAAGCAGCTCGTATTACAGCTCTAAAAGGTGCTGAGGTTTTGTTTTACCCAACAGCTATAGGATGGCATCCTAAAGAAAAAGAGCAATACGGAGAAAATCAGTATGGCGCTTGGATGAATGTAATGAAAGGTCACGCTGTAGCAAACGGAGTTTTCGTTGCAGCAGCGAATAGAATTGGCCTAGAAAAGTATATCGATGGAACAGAAGGAATCCAATTCTGGGGAGCTTCTTTCATTGCTGGACCGCAAGGAGAGATTTTAGCTCAGGCTTCGCACGATAAAGAAGAAATCTTAATTGCTGAGGTTGATTTAGATTTGCAAGAAAATGTTCGCCAAAATTGGCCGTTCTTCAGAGACAGAAGAATTGATGCTTTCGGGGACATCACAAAAAGAGCAATCGATAAATAATTAAATTTATCTATGATATTAAGAAGAGCTATCTTTTGCAGATAGCTCTTTCTTTTTTTTTGTAACTTTAGGAGAAGCGAAATGTTTATAGAAAAGAATAGCAGTTGCAATGTAAAGCTCCAGCGGAGCTTTTTGCTTTTTTTTAAAGCTTCGGAGAGGCGAAATATTTATAGAAAAGGGTAGCGGTTGCAATATAAAGTTCCAACGGAGGGACATATTTTTTTAAAACAAAAAGAAGCTGCTTCATTTCTGAAACAGCCCCTTTTCTTGTTTTTAGCTTTATATTTAGATTACTTCACTTGGAAAGTAACTCGTCTTACAATTTGACGTGCCTCTTTAGAATTTTTGTTAACAGAAGTATCTTCTCCATTAGCAATTACGTTCAGTCTAGAAGCATCAATTCCAGCATTTACTGCTACTTTTTTCACAGCCTCAGCTCTTTTTCTAGATAATTCAGTGTTGTAGTTTGAATTTCCGATTTCATCAGCATAACCAATAATATCAGCCGATTTTCCAGGATTGTTTTTCAAATATTTCACTAAGAAATCAACACCAGATAAAGAAGCGTTTGTCGGTTTCGAAGAGTTGAAATCGAAATAAACATTTACGTAACCGCCATTAATTAATTCTTCAACAGTATTGTTTGTAGCAGTTCCGCTTCCTTTCTTTTCATAAGTTTTGTCTAAGTAGCTTTCTAGCTCATCAGGCACACCATTTTGATTGGTATCGATAGACTGCCCTTTTGTGTTAACAGCAACTCCAGCGATAGAATTTGGTTCTAAATCGTACAAATCAGCAACTCCATCTTTGTCTGTGTCGATAAGACCAGTTTCGATTAAGTCCACTCTTTGTTCCAATTCACTAATTCTATCTTCTTCGCCAACCCAGTCAGCGTGTTTCTGGTTTTTACCCAAATAGAATGTCAAACCAACAGAAGCATTTAATAAAACGCCATCAAAAGCACCTGTAGAAGTATTGCCCATTCCGTCAAAGTTCCAGTTTTGTCTACCGTTTACAATTCCGGTAAGATCTCCTGTTAAAGCCACTCGGTCGCTTAATCTGATTTGCCCTGTTAAACCGGCAATTCCGTGAGCCATATAATCTTGGCCTCCAAATCCTGTTTCAGTGCTAATTTGAGAAACCCCGAAACCACCATGAGCCAAAAGCCCGATTGTATTGGTCCAAGTCTCAAAGTTTAAAGCGCGGCCAACATTGATAACTCCTTGTAAACTTGCTCTAACGTAACGGCTTTCAAAATCGGGAGTATTTTTTTTCTCTTTAAATTGGTCGTAACCCACATCTAATTTTACACCAAATTTCGGACTAAACATATATCTTACACCTAAATCTCCATGGAAAAAATTTAATGTTTCTGTAGTATAGCCTGGAGTCATTGTTCTGGTTGGTTTGTTAACCCCGCCATTCAGTTCGATCGACCATTTGTTGTATTCTTGATCTACGTTAGGTTTAGTAGAAGTGGTAGCCATATTTTGAGCGCCTGCAGCAAATGATAGTAATAATAAGGATACTGATACTAATTTCTTTTTCATGATATCAAAAATTAAATTGTTTTTTATTTTAAACTCATAGACAAAATTAGAAGTCGAATTCTAGAATGTGTTGTATATGCTGTTACATAATTCCCATCTTTTGGCTTTTAATTATGTAAATCCGTTAAAATAAGCTTAATAGAAAGCATAAAAAAGGACAAAATTCACATTTTGTCCTTTCGCTATCCTGAAAAAAGAGTATTATTTCAAATCTGGCTGATAAATTTTAACAGAACCATCACCTTCGCTGCTTACTACCAGCAAGCTTCTTTTTGTAGGGCTTTTAGAAGCCGGAATAAAAAGAATTCCTTCTGGAGCATCGCCAGTTTTTACAGTTTGCAAATATTGTGGTGCAGTTGGGTTTGTAGCATCATATACCATAAAGGCATCCGATCTTTCTAAACCGACAAATAAAATGTTTTGGCTTCCCATTTTAGCCGCAACTACAGCTTCTGGTTCAGAACCTTTATCGTCACTTCTTTTATCATCGTATGTGCCTATTTCGTTGGTCTTTTTATCTACATCATTTTTGCTGTCAAAAACAATTTTTCCTGTGTTTCCATTCCATATAGAAAACGATCTTCCTCCAAAGCTTACCATTTGATCTAAATCTCCGTCACCGTCAGTATCTCCCATGTCGGCAACAAGATTTAATCTCCCCAAATTGGCATCTAATTTTAAAGTAGCAGCATCCGGAAAAACCGTAGCGTCAAGTGTCATGCTTTTCATGCGTTTCACATCAGTATACGCAGTGTATTCTCTCGCATCGCCTTCGTTGGCTGTAACAAAATAAGGAGTATTGTTTACAGTAAAATGGCTGATTGCGTCTGGCATATAAAGGCCTTTTACTTTCCAAGGGTTAAAGGCAATTTTATTGTCGCTATCGCTCACGTCAATTGCATTTTCGGCAGTGTTGTAATCTTTTAAACCTAGAGGATAGATTGCAGTAATAGTTTTAGCAGTTAAATCAATTTTTGCGACACCATTGTTTTCCTGTAAAGTTACCCAAGCAGTTTTAGAATCATCGGAAATTGTAATGTATTCAGGTTCGATATCTTGCGCAAAACTAGTTTTAGCAAATTTTGAGATTCTGAATCCGTCTTTTTTTAAAGCCTCAGCTTGACCAGCAAATGAAGCGAAATCTAAAGTTGTTACACTATAAGAGCTAGTTTCAATAATAGAAACAGTTCCGTTTGGATCTTGTGAGTAATCTGCATTTGGCTCTCCTTCGTTTGCAGTCATGATGTATTTTCCATCAGGAGAAAAAGTAATCATGTCTGGTAAAGCTCCAACCGTAACCTGTTTGATTAAGCTATAATCTGAAGTATTAAAAACTGCCACTTTTCCATTTGCTTGCTTATTTACAGTCGATTCTAAAGCAACAGCCAGTTTTCCGTCAAAAACAGCAACACTGTTTGCAGCACCTTCGTAAGCAGTCAAATCAATTTTTCCGATTTTAAGAGGTTTTGTCGGATCAGTAATATCAATAACATCGATTTGATTTACGCCGCTATTGTTTACTGTAAAAAGTCTTTTTGTTTTTTCGCAGTAAGCAGAAATCTCAGCTGCCGCTTCACCGCCAATTGTAATTGAACCAATTTCTTTAAAAGTCCCTGGGTTTTCGTTTGCCACAACTTCAGGTTCGCCATTAGAATTTTCATCATTGTTACAGCTTGCCAGTATGAATAGCGCAGCCAATAATGAGAGAGATAAATTTTTCATGTGTTAGTTTTTAGTTTTGGCAAAAGTAATTCTGAGCTCTCTGTTAAATATTAAGCGTGTATTATTTAATCTTTAACTTAGTTTTTGCAGGATATTTTATGTGAAATTAAAGAGGAATTTTGATCAAATGTTTTATAATCCTAACGAATGCTTATCTTTGCACTTTCTTAAATTAGAACGTATTTATGTCAACAAATAATAGAAGATTTCCTGCAGAATGGGAAAAACAGCAAGGAATTGTATTGTGTTTTCCGCATAATGGTAACGATTGGCCAGGAAAATATGAAGCTGTTCAATGGGCTTTTGTAGAATTTATTAAAAAAGTGGCCACTTTTGAAACTGTTTTTCTGGTTGTAGCCGATGAAAAATTAAAAGAAAAAGTTGCTGATATGCTGGAGAGAGCCCGTGTAAACATTAAAAACGTTTCTTATATTATTCATAAAACCAACAGAAGCTGGATGCGCGACTCTGGACCAATTATCGTAAAAAACGGTTCAAAAAGAGAAGCCTTAAACTTTAATTTCAACGGTTGGGCAAAATATAAAAACTATCAGCTGGACAAATTTGTTCCAGGTAAAGTAGCTGATTTTATTGATGTGCCGCTAACTCAGGTAATGTACAAAGGAAAACCAGTAATTGTTGAAGGTGGGGCGATTGATGTAAATGGAAAAGGAACTTTGTTGACATCAGAAGAATGTCTAATGCATCCAACAATTCAGGTTAGAAACCCTGGTTTTACCAAAGAAGATTACGAAGCTGTTTTTAAAGAATATCTTGGGGTTACAAATGTAATTTGGCTTGGTGACGGAATTGAAGGTGATGATACGCACGGTCACATCGACGATTTGTGCCGATTTGTAAATGAAGATACTATTGTAACAATTGTAGAAACTGATAAAAACGATTCAAACTACAAACCTTTGCAGGATAATTTGAAACGCTTGCAAAATGCAAAATTAGAAAATGGAAAATCTCCAGTAATTGTAGCATTGCCAATGCCAAAACGCGTAGATTTTGAAGATTTGCGCTTGCCGGCAAGTTATGCTAATTTCTTGATTTTGAATAATTGTGTTTTAGTGCCGACATTCAATGACAGTAATGATCGCGTAGCTTTAAATATTTTGGCAGAATGCTTCCCTGATAGAGAAGTAATCGGAATAAGCTGCATCGATTTTATCTGGGGATTCGGAACTTTACATTGTTTAAGCCAGCAGATTCCCGCATAAAAATAGAGCCATAGATTATAAAATAATTGTTTTAATTTTTTAATCTGTGAGGAAATTGTAAAATATACAGAGACTTTCTTATGATTTGAGCTGTCATCAAAAGTGGCAGTTTTTTTGTTTTATATTTAACAGACGGATTTGCGGTGTGTCTCAACATCCTTCTTATATTCGTATGTTCAACAATGCAGATTTAATTTTATATGAAGAAAATATTTTTTATCCTTTCCGTGCTTTCTTCCGGAGTGCTATTTTCACAATCTGATTCAAAGAAAAAAACAGAACTTACATTTGCGACTTATAATGTAAGTATGGAGTCAGATAATTATTCTCCAAAAGGCGCAATGGGAAAATCGGAGCAGATATTGATTTATCAGCTTAATTCAGGACGCAATACTCAAATCAGAAATATTGCCCAGATTATTCAGACCGTTAGACCGGATGTTATTCTGTTAAACGAATTTGATTATATTAAAGACCCTGAACTTGGTGTAAAGGCATTTATAAAAAATTATTTGAATGTGGGCCAAGGCGGAGCAGCAGCTATCGATTATCCTTACTATTATTATTCGACAGTGAATACCGGCCAACCAAGCCCTTACGATTTGAATAATGACGGAAAGTTGGATAATTTTGGAAATGATGCATGGGCGTTTGGTATGTATCCTGGTCAATATGGAATGATGCTTTTGTCTAAATATCCTATTGATGTAAAAGCGGTTCGTACTTTTCAACACTTTAAATGGAAAGATATGCCGGGAGCATTGCTTACCAAAAAAGCCGATGGATCGGATTGGTATAGCAAGAAAGCATGGAAGGAATTTCCATTGTCTTCAAAATCTCATTGGGATGTTCCTGTAGAGATTGATAATGAAATAGTTCATGTCTTAGTCAGTCATCCAACTCCTCCTACTTTTGATGGTGATGAAGACCGCAATGGAAAAAGAAATCATGACGAAATTCGATTCTGGAAAGATTATATTTCAGACAATTCGGCTTCGTATATTTATGATGATAAAGGAGTTAAAGGTGGTTTGTCTCCGAATTCTCGATTTGTCATATTGGGTGATCAAAACGCTTCGCCGGTTGAGGGAGATGCTATTAGGGAAGGTATAAAGTCTTTAGTAGAGAATCCGAAAATTAATAGCGATTTTACGCCTGCTAGCAAAGGCGGTGCTGAATTTAGTCCCAAAAATCCTTTTGGAATTAATCATACTGCCTTTTGGAGAATGCGCGCCGATTATGTATTGCCGTCTAGACTTGGATTTAAGGTTGTTAGCAGTGGTGTTTTCTGGCCAGCAAAAGATGAGCCAATGTCAGAATTAGTTGAAAAACGAGAATCAAGTTCGGATCATCGTTTGGTTTGGGTAAAGATGATTTTAGAATAAATAGCTTTTCTTTTCATTTTTCTAGATTTAAATAGAGCATAAAAAAACCTTGGTTCTCACCAAGGTTTTTATTTTCTATATCTCTTCAGACTGATCTGCTCTTCATTGTCTGGTAAAAGGAGGCAGCAACTGGCTTGAAACTTCTCCAAAACCAATTCGTACTTCATTGTTTTCGCAGAAACCGCGGATAATTACGGTGTCGTTATCTTCAATAAATTTACGTTCGCTTCCGTCATTTAGCGTAAGCGGATTTTTTCCGCCCCAAGTTAATTCCAACATAGAACCAAAACTATCAGGAGTTGGACCAGAAATAGTACCAGAACCCATCATATCGCCAGAATTTACACGGCATCCGTTTGAGGTATGGTGTGTCAATTGCTGAGCCATAGACCAGTACATATATTTGAAGTTAGATTTTGAAATCACAGTTTCTTCCTGATCTTCAGGTTTTAGGGAAACTTCTAAATGAATATCAAAAGCTTTTTTTCCTTTTGTTTGTAAATAAGGAAGCGGAGATGGATCTTGTTTAGGGCCTTTAGTTCTAAAAGGTTCTAAAGCGTCCATAGTCACAATCCAAGGTGAAATTGAAGTTGCAAAGTTTTTAGCCAAGAATGGTCCAAGAGGCACGTATTCCCATTTCTGAATGTCGCGCGCACTCCAATCATTTAGTAAAACCATTCCGAAAATATAATCTTCAGCTTCGTAAGTTGAAATATTTTCGCCCATTACATTTACATCTGTAGTAATAAAAGCAGTTTCTAACTCGAAATCTACCAAACGAGAAGCTCCAAAAACAGGAGTGTCATGGCCAACAGGCAAAGTCTGTCCCATTGGTCTGTGAACCGGAATTCCCGATGGCACAATTGTCGAGCTTCTTCCGTGATATCCAACTGGAATATGAAGCCAGTTTGGCAATAAAGCATTATCGGGATCGCGGAACATTTTACCTACGTTTGTAGCGTGTTCTCTGCTCGAATAAAAGTCAGTATAGTCGCCAATTAAAACAGGAAGCTGCATTTCTACATCTTCAATTTTAAATATAACAATATCTCTGTGTTTTGTTGAATCTCTTAGCTGCGGATTAGTTTCGTCGAAAATATCAGCGATACGATTTCGAACCAAACGCCATGTTTTTTTTCCGTCAGAAATAAAATCATTTAGCGTATCCTGCATAAACATATCATCGGTTAATTCTATTCCTTCAAAATAGTTTAATTGCTGTAAAGCTCCTAAATCTATGGCGTAGTCGCCAATTCGAGTTCCTACAGTAACGACATTTTCTTTAGTAAGAAATACTCCAAAAGGAATATTCTGAATAGGGAAGTCACTATTTTCTGGCACTTCTAACCATGATTTTCTACTGGTATCGTTGGCGGTGATTGGCATGTTCTAATGTTAATTATTTGTTGAAAAATTACTTGTCAAATATATCATAATCTAGCAGTTTGACAAACGTTTTTTTGTATTTTTGCGTGAAATTAACGAAAAACAAAAAAATGCAACGCGACGAACAAATTTTTGATCTTATCCAAGAGGAGAAAGAAAGACAAATTCACGGACTAGAGCTTATTGCTTCTGAGAATTTTGTAAGTGATGAAGTAATGGCAGCAGCAGGGTCTGTTTTAACTAATAAATATGCCGAGGGTTATCCTGGCAAAAGATACTATGGCGGTTGCGAGGTAGTTGACGTTATTGAGCAGATTGCAATTGA
The DNA here is from genome assembly GCF_025252405.1 of Flavobacterium sp. TR2. Lineage (NCBI taxonomy): Bacteria > Pseudomonadati > Bacteroidota > Flavobacteriia > Flavobacteriales > Flavobacteriaceae > Flavobacterium > Flavobacterium sp. TR2. Next base: position 3,087,157 of record NZ_CP104307.1, read on the forward strand.
CAGAGCTAAAGAATTATTTGGCGCTGAATATGCAAACGTGCAGCCTCACTCAGGTTCTCAAGCAAATACATCTGTTTACCATGCTTGTTTGAATCCTGGCGATACTATTTTAGGTTTCGATTTGTCTCACGGTGGACACTTAACTCACGGTTCTCCAGTAAACTTCTCAGGTCGTTTATACCGTCCAGTTTTTTACGGTGTAGATGCTGAAACTGGCCGTTTAGATTATGATAAAATCCAAGAAATTGCAACTAAAGAACAGCCAAAATTAATCATCGCAGGAGCTTCTGCTTATTCTCGTGATATGGATTTTGCTCGTTTCAGACAAATTGCTGACAGCGTAGGAGCGATCTTATTTGCTGATATTTCTCACCCAGCAGGTCTTATTGCAAAAGGGTTAATGAACGATCCAATTCCACATTGCCATATTGTTTCTACAACAACTCACAAAACCTTAAGAGGACCACGTGGAGGTCTTATTTTAATGGGGAAAGACTTCCCAAATCCACAAGGATTAACAACTCCAAAAGGAGAAATCAGAATGATGTCTTCATTATTAGATTTAGCTGTTTTTCCAGGAAATCAAGGAGGGCCTTTAATGCACATTATCGCTGCAAAAGCGGTTGCTTTTGGTGAAGCATTAAAAGACGAGTTCTTTACTTACGCAATGCAATTGCAAAAAAATGCAAACGCAATGGCTGATGCTTTCGTAAAAAGAGGTTACAACATCATCTCTGGCGGAACTGATAACCACATGATGCTTATTGACTTAAGAAATAAAAACATTTCTGGTAAAGAAGCTGAAAATGCATTAGTAAAAGCTGAAATTACAGTAAACAAAAACATGGTTCCTTTTGACGATAAATCTCCGTTTATCACTTCTGGAATTCGTGTTGGAACAGCTGCGATCACAACTCGCGGTTTAGTTGAAAAAGATATGGAAACTATTGTTGAGCTTATCGATAAAGTTTTATCTAACCATACAGATGAAAATGTTATCGAAGAAGTTGCTGAACAAGTAAACGAAATGATGAGCGAAAGACCAATTTTTGCTTATTAAAAATTAGTCAAAAGTCATAAAGTCGAAGGTCGAAAGCCTAAAAATGGAATGTAAATTTCTATCTTTAGTTTTTGATCTTCGATTTTTCTTTTAAGGTTTTCTAATGACTTTATGACTTTCGACTTTAAACTTTAAGACTTAAATAAAATGGGCGTATTAAGATTACAATTGCCAACCGACCCAAGATGGGTAAATATTGTTGAGAAAAACATAGAAGAAATCTTGACAGATCACGCTTGGTGCGAACAAAAAGCGGCAACCAATGCGATTACAATCATTACAAACAATCCAGAGCATCAAGATTTGGTTCAGGACTTGCTGGCTTTAGTAAAAGAAGAAGTAGATCATTTTGAACAGGTCCATAACATCATCATCAAAAGAGGATTGAAACTAGGACGTGAGCGTAAAGATGAATATGTAAACGAACTGTACCAATATATGAAGAGAAGTGGAGACGGGAGCCGTGTTTCTGGTCTTGTAGAAAGACTTCTTTTCTCTGCGATGATCGAAGCTAGAAGCTGCGAGCGCTTTAAAGTGCTTTCTGAAAATATTCAAGATGAAGAATTGGCAGTTTTTTACAGAGAATTAATGGAAAGTGAAGCAGGACATTACACAACATTCATTACCTACGCACGCAAGTACGGAGTAGGAATCGATGTTGAAAAACGCTGGAGAGAGTGGCTGGCTTTTGAGGAGTCGATTATTTCCAATTACGGAAAAAACGAAACGATTCACGGGTAGTTTTTGATTTTGTTTGGTTTGTTTCAAGTTTCGAGTTTCTCCCGAAGCCTCGGGATCAAGTTTCAAGTTTGCCACGTTGAGCGATTTCGAAGTTTGGAAGAAGCCTGTGCAAAGCATATCAAATTTTAAAATAAAAATCTGTGCAAATCGGCGTCTTCGCGAAAGCGAATCAGTTGTATCAGCGTTCAGTTTTTTAGAGATCAGTTGCAGTTTTTAGTTTCAAGTTTGTCACGTTGAGCGAAGTCGAAACGTTTTTTAGCCATTAAACTTTGTGAATCTTTGTGCATTTTAAAGCAGATTAGCAATCCAATTGTTCAAAAGTTCAACTTTTTGTTAATCTAATCTTTAAAATCTAAAATCAGAAATTCTTACATTTGAGAGTAACCAAAATCTCGAACTATGAGAATAGAAATGGACCTAAAATTGGGGTTTAAAGATGTCATGTTTAGACCTAAAAGATCAACGCTTAAAAGCAGATCTGAAGTTTCCTTAGAACAAAATTTCAAGTATTTGCATAGCAATGCCAGTTGGACAGGAATTCCAATTATGGCAGCCAATATGGATACAGTAGGAACTTTTGAAATGGCAAAGATTTTGGCAAAAGAAAAGCTTTTTACAGCCATTCATAAACATTACACTTTAGAAGAATGGAATAAGTTTCTAAAAAACGTTACTCCAGATTTTTATGATTATATTGCTGTAAGCACTGGAACCGGCAAAGAAGATTTTGATAAAATTGAAGCAATAATTACCGCTAATCCGTTATTGAAATTTATCTGCATCGATGTTGCCAACGGCTATTCAGAACATTTTGTCCAGTTTTTAAAGAAAACACGTAAACAATATCCTGATAAAATAATTATCGCTGGAAATGTAGTAACAGGAGAAATGACCGAAGAACTGTTATTGGCTGGAGCAGATATTGTAAAAGTCGGAATTGGACCGGGTTCTGTCTGCACCACACGTGTTAAAACGGGAGTTGGGTATCCGCAGCTTTCTGCAATTATCGAATGTGCCGACGCAGCTCACGGTCTAGGCGGGCACATTATAAGCGATGGCGGGTGTACAACTCCAGGCGATGTTGCGAAAGCTTTTGGAGCTGGTGCCGATTTTGTCATGCTTGGCGGAATGCTGGCGGGACATACAGAAAGCGGTGGAGAATTAATCGAAGTAAAAGGCGAAAAATTCAAGCAGTTTTACGGAATGAGTTCAAAAACAGCAATGGACAAACATTCTGGCGGCGTTGCAGAATATCGCGCAAGCGAAGGAAAAACAGTTCAGGTTCCTTTTAAAGGAGATGTAATTTATACTGTTTTGGATATTTTAGGCGGAATTAGAAGCACTTGCACCTATGTGGGAGCTTCAAGATTAAAAGAATTAACAAAAAGAACGACTTTCATTCGCGTAAGCGAACAGGAAAATCAAGTTTTTACAAAATAATATGATTAAGATTACCGAAGCATCTATTGAAGATATAGCTAAAATTCAAGAGATTGTACATATAACATGGCCCATAACTTATGGCGAAATTCTAACAAAGGAGCAATTAGATTATATGCTGGATCTAATTTATTCTGATGAAGCGTTATCTAAACAGATTCAGAATAAAGAACAGCTGTTTTACATGATTTCAGATGCTGATTCCGTAATAGGTTTTATCGGAATTGAGCATAATTATAAAGAAAAAGCCATTACTAAAATTCATAAAATTTATCTTTTGCCCCAAACGCAAGGAAAAGGATACGGGAAAATTGTTTTTGGAGAAATTGGAACAATGGCATTAGAAAACAATTCAAAAGAACTTTTATTAAATGTAAACCGTTTCAATACCGCTTTGAATTTTTATAAAAAACTAGGTTTTGAAATTAAAGAAACGCTAGATACTGAAATTGGAAATGGGTACTTGATGGAGGATTACGTGATGAGGAAAAAACTTTAATTTAGCCATGACTATTTACACGAAAATCAAAGAAAGTATTATGGATTAAATTATATTTTATATTCCAATAATAACTGCCACCATCTTGAATTTCAAACCATTCAGTTTTCCATTTGTCATATTTGATTTTGTTGAAAAAAGGTTGATTTTCATCTTCTCTCCAAAAAAAATTTATATGAATAATTTTTTCGCCTTTCTCGTTAAAAATACCAATATATTGCCTGTTATAATTGTTTAAATTCTCATGTATTAAAGGTTTAAACTTATTAATATTGATATTCTGAATATTTTTATTTAATAATGTTTCAAATTGATTAATCTCATCTTGATTTGGAGTAAAACGTTTAAAATTCGTAAAAAGATAACAATCGTATTTTTCAGAAAATATAACCCCAATATTTTTATACGAAACAACTTTTTGTGAATAAGATAGTTGTTGAAGAAGTAAGAAAAAGACAATAATTGGTTTTTTCATTTTTAGTTCTTTAGGAGATTCATATAAAACTTATTTAAGAAACAATCACATCATGCTTAAACAATAAACCTTTTACTTCATTCAAAGAAAAAACAGCTTTCTTCAGTTTAGTTTTAGAAGGATCAATAGTATAATTATAACTCGTTTTAAAATCGGCTTTATTGGCGATGGCTTTGGCAAATTCAGAACGATACAAATCGCAATTGTCAAAAATTACGCTGGTTAAATCTGTGGCCATAAAATCTACAGCTATTAGACTGCAGTTGGTAAACGGAGTTCCTTTTAATTTTAAGGTGTAGAATTTTGAAAAATCGAGGATGCAATCATTAAATCGAACTTCAAAAATGAGTTTGTCGCACATGGCAAAATTTACTTCCTTAATTTCGCATCGGTTAAAAGTAACCGTTCTCAAAGCAACGTAATTAATTTTTGCCTGATTGAAAATGCAATCATTAAAAACGCAGTCGATAAAAGTAACGGCAAGAAAAGTGCAGGCAGAAAAATCGCAATTATTGAAAACGCAAGATTCAAAGTCCTTAAAATTCAAGTCATCTTTGGCGTAAATAATTGTATTGTACTCTTTATCAAGAAAATATTCGCTTTCTTTTTTCAACTTTTTGGGTAATTATTTGAGGCTGAAAAGGTAATAATTTGCCATAGAATTTTCGATGAAAATTGCAATCATTTTGAAATTATTAACGACTTTAGAATAAATTTAATGTAGCTTTACAGTTATTATTTAAGCTAAAATTTATCAATTTCACAATATGGACTCAACAAGAAAAGAACATGATTTTCTAGGAGAATTAGAAATTCCAAATCATTTATACTACGGAATCCAGACTTTTAGAGCAGTAGAGAACTTTAATATTACTGGAATTCCAATTTCAAAAGAACCTTTGTTTATCAAAGCTTTAGGTTATGTGAAAAAAGCGGCAGCTATGGCTAACAAAGATTGTGGTGCTATTGATTCTAAAATAGCTGAAGCCATCTGTTATGGAAGCGATCAGGTTATTGCCGGTAAATTTGATCAGGAGTTTGTGAGCGATTTGATTCAAGGCGGTGCAGGGACTTCTGTTAATATGAATGCCAACGAAGTTATTGCTAATATCGGTTTAGAATATTTGGGGCATAAAAAAGGAGAATACAATTTTCTGCATCCCAATAATCATGTAAACTGCTCTCAGTCTACAAATGATGCTTATCCGTCGGCTTTTAGAATTGCTTTGTACCTTAAAATGGAAAGCTTTATTAAAACTTTTGCAGGTTTAGAAGTCGCTTTCGCTAAAAAAGGAGAAGAATTTAAGGATGTTTTAAAGATGGGAAGGACGCAACTGCAAGATGCGGTTCCTATGACTTTAGGACAGGAATTTAAAGCTTATGCTACTACAATTGGGGAAGATATACAGCGTTTAAAAAATGCTCAGGAATTGCTGTTGGAAATCAATATGGGCGCAACAGCCATTGGAACAAAAGTAAATGCTCCCGAAGGCTATCCTGAGATTTGCGTGAAATATTTAGCAGATGAGGTTGGAATTCCGTTGACACTTTCTCCAGATTTAATTGAAGCTACTGTAGACACGGGAGCTTACGTTCAGATTATGGGGACTCTAAAGCGTTCTGCGGTTAAGATCTCTAAAATCTGCAACGACTTGCGTTTATTGAGTTCAGGGCCAAGAACAGGTTTGAATGAAATTAACCTTCCGGCACGCCAGCCAGGTTCGTCTATTATGCCGGGAAAAGTGAATCCGGTGATTCCAGAAGTGGTAAATCAGACTTGTTTTTATGTTATTGGCCAAGATTTAACCGTTACGATGGCGGCAGAAGCTGGGCAATTGCAGCTGAATGTTATGGAGCCAGTTATTGCTTTTGCTATGTTTACTTCGTTAGATTATCTTTCAAATGCGATTCAAACATTAATCGATAAATGCATTAACGGAATTACGGCAAATGTAGACCACTGCTACAATATGGTGATGAACAGCATTGGAATTGTAACGCAGTTAAACCCGATTATTGGTTATGAAGAAAGTGCCAGTATTGCGGGCGAAGCTTTAAAAACAGGTAAAAGCGTGCATCAGATTGCAGTTCTGGAAAGGAAATTAATCACACAGGAAAAATGGAACGAAATTTATTCTCTAGAGAATTTAATTCACCCAAAGTTTATCACCAAATAAGAATGCAACAATATTTATCGAAGCCGTCAACTTTTTTTGACGGCTTTTTTTGTTAAAATATTTTAAATTTATTTTGTTGTTTGTTCTTAAGATGTTGAAAATAAGACTTATATTTACATTAAGATTGAGTCTTATTTCTAAAACTAAACTTTGTAAATGGTGCTTTTTTTTCAAAATAATGCCGTTCAGTACAAGTCAAAAATCTTAGGATTAATATTTCTTATTTCCTTTAATTTATGTGCTCAGGAAGAAATTCAAAACTCCAAAATCTGCCCTCCTAAAACAATATTAGAAATCTTCAAAAAAAAGGATTCTGTTTATGTTGTCAAGCCCATAAAAAACAGCTTTTTCTTGATTATTCCAGCGATAGGTTCCCAGCCAGCAACAGGCTTTTTTTATGGCGCAGTGGCGCAATATACTTTTAAAGGAAAAGAAGAGGCCGATAAATATTCAATAGCAAATGTTGGAATAACCTATACCACAAAAAAACAATGGCTGGTAAATGTCAAGAATAATATTTTGCTCAAAAACAACAAGATATTTTTGAGCGGCGATTATCGTTTGTATATTTTTTCGCAACCCAATTATGGTTTAGGAACAAATATTATTCCGCCTCGCCGCGAACAAGAGCCAGGTTTTAGCATTGATTCTATTGCACAGCCAATGGATTATAATTATTTTAAATTTCATCAATCCGTTTCTTTTCAGGTTCGTCCAAACTTTTATGTTGGCGGCGGTATAAATATCGATTGGTATTCTAGCATTGTCGATAAAAATCTCGATATTGCCAATGGAAACTTCACGTATCATTATAATTACAATCAGAAATATGGATTCGATGAAGCGGAATATTTCTTAAACGGTGTGAGTCTTAATTTGGTTTATGATTCCAGAGATAATCAGGTTAATGCATCTCGCGGATGGTTTGCAAACATAAATTATCGTTTTAATCCAGAAATATTTGATAATCAGGAAGTAAGTAATGTTTTGTATGCCGAATACCGAAATTTTATACCGGTTTCGCAGAAAGACAAAAGATATATTTTGGCACTTTGGACTTACGGACAGTTTGTTACCAAAGGAAAAGTTCCGTATTTAAATTTGCCTGCAATTGGTTGGGATCAGCGCAGCCGAAGCGGTGAGGGGTATACGCAGGGATTGTTTAGAGGTACAAATTTGGTGTATCTGGCAACTGAATTTAGGTTTCCAATAACCTGCAATCAAATGCTGAGCGGTACCGTTTTTACGAATTTTGTAACCACAAGCAATCCAGATACCAATACCAAGCTTTTTGAATATGTGCAGCCAGCTTTTGGTTTCGGACTTCGTGTTTTAATCGATAAAGCAACAAAAACCAATCTTATCGCAGATTATGCTTGGGGGAATAATTCAAAAGGCTTTTATTTGAATGCAGGAGAGACTTTTTAATAGCTGAAGTTTTGTAAAGAATAATTTGGCTTTAAAAATTAAGAATCAAAAACTTTAACTCTGAAATACTATCAAAAAGCAGGCAATGACGTCTGTTTTTTTTATTCTTCACAATAAAATCATAATTTGTAAAGTTGTTTAAAATTATTTTAAATTGTATTCTTATTTTTGTTGTATATACAAACTTCTTAATATGAAATTACTGATAGTTGAAGATGAGCCAAATCTATTATCGATATTACGAAAAGGTTTTGCAGAAAATAATAATGAAGTAAGCGTTGCTATGGATGGTAAAACTGCCATGGAAATGATTCATAATTATACCTTCGATGTGGTAATTTTAGACGTTATGCTTCCTGATGTTAACGGAATTGAAATCTGCAGAAGACTTCGTGCAGCCAAAAATTTTGTTCCAATTTTACTTCTAACTGCTTTAGGGACTTCAGAAAACATTGTGACAGGACTTAATGCTGGCGCCGATGATTATTTGGTTAAGCCTTTTAAATTTGGAGAATTAGATGCCAGAGTAAATGCGCTGTACAGACGATCGCAACAGGAAACAGAGAAAATTGATACCATCACAATTGGTGATTTAGAAATAAACGGACGCGCAAAAACGGTAAAAAGAGATGGCGAAAACATCATTTTGACTGCCAAAGAATTTAAGCTTTTGTATTATTTGGCAAAAAATACCGGACGCATCGTTTCGCGCGACCAAATTTTGGATAATGTCTGGGATATTAATTTTGATATGAATACCAACGTTGTCGATGTGTATATTACGTACTTAAGAAGAAAGATAGATAAGCCTTATTCGACCAAACTTATTCATACGATGAAAGGTTTGGGGTATGTTATAAAACCATAATATGGATATTAGAAAAAAAATTACTTTTAATTACGTTGCCCTTTCTACCTTTAGTACTTCGCTATTGTGTATCATTGTTTTTTTCTTGTTCAGAGAAAATAATCGATACCATTTTTTAAAGCGTTTAGATGATAGAGCCAAAATTGTAGCTTCGATTCATTTTCAAAAAGACCCTGAAAAAATTAAATATTACAAAAATCTTCAAAAAAATGGTCTTGAAGAACTAATCGAAGAAGAAGAGTATGTGCTAAAAATAAATAGCCATAACAGTTTTGATTATAATACGAATCTGAATCTGCCGAATACTTTTTACACTAATATTTTAAGCACGGGAAAAGATTCTTACGAAAAAGATAACAAGTATTATTTGGGACAGATTTTTGAAGAAAACAACCAGAAATATATTGTAATTGTTGGTGCTAGAGATCGTAAAGGAAAAGATACAACGGTTTACATTGTCAAAATTATGCTTTTTGGCGGTATTGGTTTTGTGATTTTGGCTTTTCTTTTAGGACGATACTTGGCAAAACGAGTTATCAATCCCGTAGCAAGAATTACCAAAGAAGTAAAAAGAATCAGTGCTTCTAACTTGCACAACCGTCTTCCGGAAGTTAAAAACTCTGATGAAATTTCAGATTTGACCAATACATTCAATAATATGCTGGATCGACTGGAAACTTCTTTTGAGATTCAGGCAAACTTTATCAATAATGCTTCTCATGAACTCAAAACGCCAATAACAACCATTATTGCCGAGTCAGAGATTATGCTGCTTAAAGAAAGAGAAAAGCATGAATATGTAGAATCTTTGCAAAATATATACAGCCAGGCTTCAAGATTAGGAAACTTAACTGAAAGTCTTCTAAAATTGACGCAAACAGGTTATGACGGACAAAAACAAGTGTCAGACATTGCCCGAATGGACGAATTATTATTGGATGTCAAATCTGATCTTGACAAAATCTATCCGGATAATCGCGTTAGCATTAAACTTAATTTTGCTCCAGAAGATTCCAATCTGCTCTTGCTGCCATGCAATAAACCGCTTTTAGAGCTGGCAATTAACAATATTATTACCAATGGAGTAAAGTATTCTGATAATAACGAGGTATTTGTAAATCTTTCTGCAAACAAAGAAATGATCAAAATTGCGATCAACGATATCGGAATCGGAATTCCTCCAGAAGATATTCCGCATTTGTATGAGCCTTTCTTTAGAGGTAAAATTGCTGCCAAATACATTGGATATGGTTTAGGGCTTCCTTTGGCATCTAAAATCATTAGAATGCATGATGGCGAACTTCAGGTGCAATCGGAGCAAAACAAAGGAACTATTGTTACAATTATCTTCAAAAAGGGTAACATTAAAAAATCTAATGTTTAATTTTAGAAAATTCTAATTTTAGATTAATAAGAGTCTAATTTCCTGAAAGTTATTTTGTAGGTATAAACTAAAAGATATACTTATGAAAAATTTTCTTATACCTACAACTTTAAAAGATGACACCATTTCGGCTGTTAAATCTGCGGTAAATCAGTCTAAGAATACTGAATCAGAAATTATTTTAGTATTAGTTTCAGAAGCTCCCGATACGTTTTCATCATCGGGTTTTTTAAGAGAAATGAAATCTGGACTTACTAAAAGTCAGGAAGAAGTTCTAGAAACCTGCCGTTATATCATTGACCACACCTCAAATATTAAATTGAAAGTTCACAATCAATACGGACTTTCAGCACCAATTTTTAAAAGACTAATTGATGTTTTTTCAGTAAAATTGGTCATTCTTACCCATTCTTATAAGCAGGAAACCAAAAGAATTCATCAATATCTGGTGCAATTGGCAGGAAACCAAAAATGTCCGATCCTGCATTTAAGCACAAAAACCAGAAAAGAGGTTTTCCATAAAGCACTTTATGTAGAAAATTCTAGCATGAACATTCATGTAAAAGATGTGCAGGAATTTTTGAGTGCCAATTTTTCTTTTGAAATCGTAAGCCAGACGGCCAGTTTTGAGGATAATTACGAAAATGTGGCTCCGTTTTTATCTGAAGCTATTTCAAAACACAACATCGATATGCTGGTAGAAACTAGAAAAGGCGAAAAAATCAAATTTAAAAAAGCTAAAAAAGAAAATGTCAATGAAAAACTAGGCCTTCCAGTCCTTTCATTGTACGAAGAGATGGTTTGAGACTAAGGCACTCAGATTCTAAGGTACTAAGTTTTGTAATTTTTGGACTTAGGCCTTTAGAATCTCAGAACCTTAGCCCCTTAGAGCCTTTAAAAAAATATTAATTTAATTAAAACCGAAAATATGTTATTAAAGAAAAGAATACCAATGAAGTACGTTCTCGGGAAAATTAAAGTAGAAATTGCACTTGTATTGGCTTATACGATACTATTCGAAATTTTCCATCATTATTTTATTAACCTTCCTGTAGATATCCCGATTGCCATTCCGACCATGATCGGAACCATTATTTCTTTATTATTGGCTTTTAAGTCCAATCAGGCTTATGACAGATGGTGGGAAGCAAGAATTGTCTGGGGAGCTGTTGTAAACGATTCGAGAACCTTAATCCGTCAGGTTTTAACCTTCTATGAAGATCCTGATTTTTCTGTTGAAGCGAGCGAGTTCAAAGAAAATTTTGCCAAAAGACAAATTGCATGGTGCTATAGTTTAGGAGAATCGCTTAGAAATAGAAACGCAATAAAACCGCTCGAAGGATTGCTAAACGAAGATGAAATTAAATACATTAAAAATCATCAAAACATTCCGAATGCGATTTTAATGCTACACGCAAGAGACCTGCGAAATGCGAAAAACGAAAAGAAAATCAATATGTATCAGCAGGTTGAGATCGATAATACTTTGTCAAGATTATGTGATGAAATGGGGAAGTGTGAACGAATTAAAAACACAATTTTCCCAACCACTTACAGTATGTACATTCGATTGACGCTGTGTTTATTTATTCTGTTATTGCCTTTTGGTTTAACAAGCGTATTGAGCTGGTTTGCTATTCCGCTGATTACTGCAATCGGAGCCGCTTTCTTTTTGATCGAAAGAATGGCGATTCATTTGCAGGATCCGTTTGAAAATAGACCGACAGATACGCCAGTTACTGCAATTGCAAATACAATTGAAAAAAACATCAAACAGATGCTGAATGAATATCAAAGCGAGTTTGATATTTTGAACGAATTTGATCTCAAAGACGAACCTAAGAAAGTAGAAAAAGACGCTTATTTCGTCTTATAAGAATTTAATTTTGGTCTTCTTTAATTGTTGGCTGGACAGTGAGTAGTTGCACTGTCCAGTTTTTTGTTTTTGAATGAGAGTAGTTAGCGAAAATCTAAATCATAGCTAGCGGTTTCAACCGCTGAAACGCAAAGAATGTCAAATCCTGCTATGTGTCCTCCGTGGTTGAAACCACGGGTTATGGCAACTTAGAATCTTAAAAAAAAACGGCTTTATTGCAAGGAAGTTCCATCCATATTATAGAGAAACATTTTAAACATAGCCAGCGGTTTCAACCGCTGGAACTCAGTCATATTATAGAGAATAATTTTAAACATAGCCATCGGTTTCAACCGCTGAAACGCAAAGAATGTCAAACCCTGCTATGTGTCCCCGTGGTTGAAACCACGGGTTATGTTTTTTTAAAGGATTTAATTTGATGGAGCTCTTAAATACTTACAACTGCTTCGCCAATCTTCCAAGCGTCTGAATAGCAGTTCGCAATTCATTAGACCAAGGCAGACCAAAACTCAATCGCATACAATTAGAAAACTGGTTTTGAAACGAGAAAATCCTTCCCGGAGCAATGCTAATATTATGTTTTAGCGCCAAATGGTAAAAAGCCGCAGTATCGATTTTTTTATCCAATTCTACCCAAAGGAAAAAACCGCCTTGAGGCTGGCTCACTTTTGTACCTGCTGGAAAAGATTCTAAAACAGTATTAATATAGTTCGTGCAGTTTCGATTTAGAATCTGTCGAATTTTTCTAAGATGATTTTCATAGCGGCCATTTTTTAGAAAATCTCCCACTACCTCGTGCGTAATGGTAGGCGAGGAGATGGTGTGATACAATTTGGTTCGTAAAAGCTCTTTTTTAAATTTTCCTGGAGAAACCCAGCCAACGCGATAGCCTGGCGCCAAAGTTTTGGAAACCGAACTGCAGCACAAAACAATACCGCTTTCGTCATAGGTTTTGCAGTTGGTCGGGCGGCTAGAGCCAAAATATAAATCGCCATGAATATCGTCTTCAATTAGAGGAACATTATAAAAATCCATTAAGCGGACAATTTCTTTTTTATGCTCGTTGGGCAGCATACTTCCCGACGGATTACTGAAATTGCTCATTAAAACGCAGGCTTTTACTTTGTTTGAAGCAAGTGTTTTTTTTACCGCTTCGAGTTCAATTCCCGTTGTCATATTGGTTGGGAGTTCCATAACATACAACCCTAAAGATCGCGCAAGCTGGAGAATCCCAAAGTAAACGGGACTTTCTGTTATAATAGTATCACCGGGTTTAGTCAGTGTCAGTAAACAGTCTGAAATTGCCGAAATGCAGCCCGGAGTCGTTATAATATCATCTTCGGTCAGAGAGCCGCCCCAAGTAAAAGACCAGCGAGCAATTTCTTTCCTTAAATTGCTATTTCCTTCAATTTCTTCATAACTCGTACCGCTATTTGGCAATTGGCGCATGGCCTGAACCATTCCTTTATTGAGTTTCGCAATTGGAAGCAATTCATTTGAAGGAAAGCCAAGCGAAAGCATCGTAATGTCTTTTTTGCGCATATCGCTATAAACCAAATCGACCAAATCTTCTCGCTCAATATTTTCCAGTGCTAAAATAGGCGTGCTCGCTGATGGTTCTGGTATTACTCGAGCCGAAATATTACTTACATAATACCCCGATTGCGGACGTGCTTCGATCAAAGAACGGCTTTCTACTTCATAATACGCTTTGCTAACGGTGCTCATGCTGTAGCCTGTCTCCGCACACACTTCGCGTATAGAAGGAAGTTTGTCGCCCACATTTAAAACACCCGATTTAATCTGCTTTTCGATTCGGTCTGCAAATTGAAGATATAAGTAATTCGAATTTTTCATGAGAAAATAAAAACTGTTATGCTGCAATTTACAAAAACTGTATCTGTATTGCTGTGTTATTTTTTAGAAATTTGCTTCATCAAAGAAAATATTTCAAAAACAACTTTAGTGAAAACAACAAAATATTATATCGCAGCTATTTCTGCCTTTACAACATGGGGACTTTTCAGTTTGGTTTTAAGGCCAATTCATGAATATCCTTCATTAGATATTTTATTTTTCCGTGTTTTCAGCTGTAGCATTTTGATGCTTTTGATTGCCTTGCTATTCAAAAGAAAACAAATAAAAGAAACCATCGAAATCTTTAAAGCGTTGCCAAAATCTGAAAAAACAAAATCAATTCTGCTTAATATTGGCGGAAGCGCATTTTTGATGGGAAATTGGTTTACGTATATTTATGTAATGAATCATGTCAGCGTCAAAGCGACCTCTTTGGCATATTTAGTTTGTCCTATTCTGACAACCATATTAGCTTATTTTATATTGCACGAAAAATTGTCCAAAACACAGTGGATTTCTGTAGGATTAAGCATTTCTGGCTGCGTTTTATTGTCGTATGCCGCTATAATGGACATGGTTTTCAGCATCATTATCGGACTCACTTATGCATCTTATCTAGTAAGTCAGCGCGCCAATAAAGGTTTTGACAAATTTATTGTACTGACTTTCCATATTACTTTGGCAGCATTAGTATTATTACCGTTTTATCCGGTTTTTGGGGGACCGGTTCCAACGGAATTTAAGTTTTATCTCTGCATTGAAACCATTGCAATTGTATTTACGATAATTCCGTTATTTCTCAATTTGTATGCACTCTCAGGAATCAACTCTTCGACTGTTGGAATGTTGTTAAACATTAATCCGATGATTGCATTTGGTTTGGCAGCCTTTTTTTTCAAAGAAAATATTACGCCTTTACAGATTACCGCATACGGTATCATTTTTACCGCAGTGTTAGTTTTTAATTCACATCATATTTTTGCCATAAAGCAAAAAATGACCTCAATATCCAAAGGTTCTTAATTCTTAGTTTTCATATTTTTATTGGTTTAAAATCGAAAATTGTCAGAATCTTAACAGGATGTTTAAACAGGAATGAGTATATTTCATTCCTGTTTTTTTTATGCGATAACGCGTAAAAAGGATAGCCACGAATTCACGAATTAATTTAAAAATTAGATTGAAAAAATTCGTGAATTCGTGGCAAACAAAAAACTATTTCCAAACCGAATACTATTGATATGCAAAATACCAAACTTCAAGCCTTTACTCCGTTATTTTATTTAGTATGGTCAGATGATTTGCTGACACAGAAAGAATTTGCAACCTTAAAAGAGTTTATAAATTCGCTTACTGTTTTATCTCAAGAAGAAAAAGAATATTTGCTTTCTAAAGCAGATATTTCAAATCCGCCTTCGCGAAATGAACTCACGCAATGGAAATCAGATATCGAGAAAAGTATTCAGGATACCTCTTCGATCAAGTCGATTTTTGATATTGCAAAAGCGCTTTCAGGCAGCGATTTGGATTTAACGCCGATAGAATCAGATTTCAAGAAACTAGAAAATGATTTAGGAATTTTAGGCGAAGAGGCGCTTCAGAATTTCAAAACCAAAGCAGGCTCTTTTACCGCCAATTCTCATACCAATGCGAGTTTTGATATTCAGAAAATCACTCAAATTTTAGATGGAAAGGAAGCCGCGATAATCGAAAGGGTAAAATCAATCATCTCAAGACCCGAATTTGCTTATGAAACCTCTACCGACATAAATGTTTTTAGACAGACCGTATACAAATGGTGCAAAATTCTAGCCGATGAAAGTCTTGGAAGTATGGCTTATCCAAAAGAATACGGTGGAGGAGGAAATATCGAAGATTATTTTGCGATTATGGAAACGCTGAGTTATCATGATTTGAGTCTGGTAATTAAATTTGGCGTTCAGTTCGGGCTTTGGGGAATGAGCGTTCAGTCTTTAGGAACCGAAAAGCATTATGCAAAATATTTAAAAGACATCGGTTCGCTAAAACTTCCAGGCTGTTTTGCCATGACCGAAACACATCACGGATCAAATGTAAAAGGGCTTGAAACTACAGCAACCTACAATCATAACGATCAGACTTTTACCATCCATACGCCAAACCAAAACGCTCAAAAAGAATATATCGGAAACGCAGCGGTTCATGGACAAATGGCGACCGTTTTTGCTAAACTGATTATCGACGATCATGATTATGGCGTAAATGCTTTTGTTGTGCCTCTGCGCGATCCAAACGGAAATGTGCTAAACGGAGTAACAATAGGCGATTGTGGCCATAAAATGGGGTTAAACGGTGTTGACAACGGAACGATCAGTTTTGATAATGTAGTGATTCCGAAAGACAATATGTTGGATCGTTTTGCTTCTGTGAATGAACATGGCGAATTTGAAAGCCCGATTCCGAGTGACAATCGTAGATTCTTCACCATGTTAGGCACGTTGGTTGGCGGACGAATCGGGATTCCCCGTTCGGCTTTAGCGGCAGCAAAATCTGGATTAACAATTGCCATTCGCTATAGCGATCAAAGAAGACAATTTGGACCAGAAGGCGGCTCTGAAGTTCCAATTTTAAATTATAGAATGCATCAGCGCAGATTACTGCCGCATTTGGCAAAAACTTATGCGGTTCATTTTGCGCTCCAATATTTAACCAAGAGGTTTTTAAACAGAACTGAAGCCGAAATGCAGGAAATTGAAGCTTTGGCAGCGGGAATGAAATCCTATTCTACTTGGAGCACCAGAGATATTTTGCAGGAATGCAGAGAAGCTTGCGGAGGAAAAGGCTATTTGTCTGAAAATCGAATAGATGCGCTTAAAAATGATACTGAAATCTATACCACTTTTGAAGGCGATAATACAGTTTTGATGCAATTGGTGGCTAAAAACCGTTTGGCAGAATTTAGAAAATCGTTTGGAGAAATGGGGTCGTTGGGAATCATTAATTATGTGTACGAAAATGCAAAAACCGCTATTGCAGAAAAGAACCCAATTGCAACCCGCAGAACAGAAGATGAGCATTTATTGGATGGAGAATTTCATCTTCAGGCATTTGTTCATAGAGAAAAAACAATTTTGGCTTCGGCAGCGCGACGCATCAAGAAATTAATCGATGGGGGATTGGAGCCTTACGACGCCTTCAATGTTGTTCAGCATCAAATGATAGATGTAGCGCAGGCCTATTTGGAAAGAATCGTTTTAGAGCAATTCCAGCTCGCTATAAATGCTATTGAAGACCAGCCATCAAAAGATATTTTGACAAAACTGAATCAGTTGTATGCGCTTTCGCAAATTGAAAAAAACAAAGCCTGGTATCTTGAAGACGGTTATATGGAAGCGGTTAAAACCAAAGCTGTCCGTAAAATGGTCAATCAGCTTTGCTGGGATATTCGCCCAGATGCCGTGGCTTTGGTAAATGCTTTTAATATTCCCGAAAGCTGTTTGGCGGCGCCAATTGCGGTTTAATTTTTAAACCATGATAAGGAATTTAAGTTTTAAGAGAATCTTTGTCAAAGTTTAAAGCTTTGACAAAGATTTTTTATATCATTAAAGTTTAAGATATAAAATTAGTAATAACATAAAAGCTTTTATATCATCGTTTTATTGAAATAATTAGACTTTTCAAATTCTTGAACATTAATAGAAATTACGGGAACTTCTGGAAGCAATGCATTTAGTTTTGTGACTATTACTTTGGATAAGTTGCTCTTTTGTTCGTCAGTTCTTCCTTCCATAATATAACTGAAAACATGGATGAAATCATCCAAGGAATTTCCGTTGTTATAATAAGTAAAAGGATTGATGCGTACTTTAATTTCAGAACCGGCAAAAAGGCCAGTTGATAAAGCAGCGTCAAAAACCTCCTGCATTATTTCGTCAGCAGTTCGTCGGCGTAGTACATTTTCTGAGCAGTCAAGTATAAAATGTGGCATAATTTTAAGTTTTAGATAAGGTTTGCTGTAACAAAATTATAAAAAAGGATACTTGTAATATTTTAGAATACGCACTTTATTATATTTGTATATCTTATTTATTTTTTTGTCGGTTTGAAAAATCTATTTCTGTCCTTTTTTATAGTTCTTATCAGCTTTCCACTTTTTGCATCGGAGGGCACAGATGTTATTTTAAAAGAATTAAACGAGGCGATCAAAAATAAACAGCACTATGTAAAGATTAAGGAAGAGCGAATCCTGAATTTTAAGAAAATAAAATCAGATAATCTTACCAAAGAGCAGGAGTACAATTACAACAAAACGCTATATTTTGAATATCAGAAACTAAATTCTGATTCGGCCATTCAATACGTAAAAAAGAATATCAAAATTGCTGAAGAACTTCAAAACAAAGAGCTCTACGATTTAGCCCAGCTGCAATTGGTAACGCTTTATTCTTCTTCTGGAAAATACCGCGAATCAGAAGCTATTTTAAAGAGCATCAACAAAAAAAATTTAGCACCTTCTCTGATTCCAAACTATTATGTTTCGTATCGTGAATTTTTTGAGCATTACGCAGCAAACAGCTACAGCTTAGAATATAAGAATCAAATTGGCAAGTATCGAGATTCGTTGTTGGGAGTTTTAAATCCGAATACTTTAGATTATAAGATAAATAGAATTCAGCAGGACATTTTCAACAAAAAGTATGATAAGCCGAGGAAGCAATTAGTGGCCTTGTTGGCAAAAACTAAAGAGGAGAATCCGCAATATGCAATGATTACATATTTGTTAGGTAAAATTGCTGAAGCTACTCATGACATCGAATTAAGAAAAAAATACTACGCACTTTCTGCAACTTCAGATATAAAAAATGCCAATAAAGATAATGCTTCATTGCAAGAATTAGCTTTGGTTTTTTATGAAATCGGCGATGTCGATATGGCATATAAACTCACGCAGTCGGCTATTGAAGATGCGCTTTATTGCAATGTTCAATTTAGAACTTTGCTGATGTCAGAAGTATATTCGATTATCAATACCGTTTATTTAGAGCGCGAAGCCCAAAGAAAAAGCGAATTGCAGATTTACCTGCTTTGCATTAGCCTGCTTTCTCTGTTTTTGATCGTTGCGGTTATTTATGTGTACATACAGATGAAAAAGGTTTCGAAAATTAAAACGGAACTTTACGAAACCAGTCAGAAATTGGCAGAATTAAACAAAGATATTACCGAAACCAACAGTCAGCTTCAGCAAAGCAATCTCCAATTGTCTGAATCTAATTTGGTTAAAGAAGAATATATTGCACATTTCTTCAATCTTTGTTCGACATATATCAACAAGCTCGAAAATTACCGAATCATTCTAAACAAAAAAGCAACGGCAAAACAGTTTGATGAAATTTATAAAATTTTAAAATCAACTACTTTGGTTGATAATGAGCTGGAAGAATTGTACAAGAATTTCGATATTATCTTTTTGAATTTATATCCAACATTTGTCAAAGACTTCAATACATTATTAATTCCAGAAGAGCAGATTGTTCTCAAACAAAATGAATTGCTAAATACAGAACTTCGAATTTTTGCCTTAATCAGACTTGGAATTACAGATAGTGTTAAAATAGCGGCATTTTTACGTTATTCTTTAAGCACAATTTACAACTACCGCACAAGAGCTCGAAATAAGGCCGCAGTTTCTCGAAATGATTTCGAAGAAATGGTCATGAAAATTGGTTCAATGGCTTTGAAAGCCTAAAAAAATATTTTAAATCCACTACTTTTTTAAGGCCTTTTTAAAATTTAAATTGCTGTAAATCAATATTTTGATTTTTTAATTCACTACTTTTTTCTGTCTAAAAATGTAACTTGTACGATAACGTTTTAGTTTTACAATATGATAAAAAAGTTTTTTCTCAAGAAAGACTTTCCTATTAATAAACTAATGCTTTAATAATTACTGTTATGTTAAAAAACGTTAAAACAATTGTTGTTTTACTTTTGCTAAGTTCTTTGGGAGCCAATGCCCAGAACAAAGTTCCAGTTTATCTAGACGATAAAAAACCGATTGAGGAGCGTGTAGAAGATGCGCTTAAACGAATGACTACCGATGAGAAAATTGCCTTCATTCATGCCCAGTCAAAATTTAGTTCTCCAGGCGTAAAACGTCTTGGAATTCCAGAAAACTGGATGACCGATGGGCCACACGGAATTCGTACAGAGGTAAAATGGGACGAATGGGATCAGGCAGGATGGACAAACGATTCTTGTATCGCTTTCCCTGCACTTACAGCACTTTCGTCAACTTGGAACAAAGAATTGGCTTCTTTATATGGCAAATCTATCGGAGAAGAAGCGCGTTACCGTAACAAAAATGTATTATTAGGGCCAGGTGTAAACATTTACAGAAGTCCCTTAAATGGTCGTAACTTCGAATACATGGGAGAAGACCCGTTTTTGGCTTCAAAAATGGTAGTTCCTTATATTAAAGGAGTGCAGTCAAACGGTGTTGCAGCCTGTGTAAAACACTTTGCTTTAAACAATCAGGAAACAAACCGTAATTCGGTTAACGTAATTGTTGATGATCGCGCATTGTACGAAATTTATCTTCCAGCTTTTAAAGCAGCGGTTCAAGAAGGAGATGTTTGGTCGATTATGGGATCTTACAACAAATACAAAGGTCAGCAATGTTGCCACAACGAATATTTGTTAAACGATATTCTTCGCGGAGAATGGGGTTTTAAAGGAGTTGTAGTTTCAGATTGGGGAGGAGTTAATGATACAAAACAAGCAATCCACAATGGTTTGGATATGGAATTTGGTTCTTGGACAAATGGTCTTTCTTGGGGAACTAGCAATGCTTATGACAACTACTATTTAGCAAAACCATATTCAGAAATGATCAGAAAAGGTGAGGTTGGAACTAAAGAATTAGACGAAAAAGTGCGTCGCATTCTGCGTTTGTCTTTCCTTACTACAATGGATAGAAACCGTCCTTTCGGGTCTTTTGGAACAGAAGAACACGCTTTGGCAGGACGCAAAATTGCTGAAGAAGGAATCGTTTTACTGCAAAACAACAATAACATTCTGCCAATCAATCTTGCAAAAACTAAAAAGATTGCTGTAATTGGAGAGAATGCCATTAAAATGATGACAGTTGGAGGAGGAAGTTCTTCACTTAAAGCGCGTTACGAAATCACGCCGCTTGAAGGTTTGAAGAAAAGAATCGGCAACCAAGCTGAAATCGTTTACGCAAGAGGTTATGTTGGTGATCCTACAAGCAACTACAATGGTGTTATTGCCAAAGTAAGTTTAGAAGAAAAACGTCCTCAGGCAGAATTAACAGCAGAAGCTTTAAAAGTGGCTAAAGATGCTGATATTGTTCTTTTTATTGGAGGTTTGAACAAAAGCGAAAATCAAGATGATGAAGGACACGATCGTAAAGGATTAAACTTATCTTATGGTCAGGATAAATTAATCAGCGAATTGGCGAAAGTAAATAAAAACATTGTTTACGTAAATATTTCTGGAAATGCAGTTGCAATGCCTTGGATTAAAGAAGTTCCGGGAGTTGTTCAAGGATGGTTTTTAGGAACAGAAGCAGGAAATGCTTTAGCAAATGTTTTGGTTGGAGATGTAAATCCATCAGGAAAATTATCTTTCACTTTCCCAGTAAAACTTGCTGATAACGGAGCTCACGCTTTAGGAGAATTCCCAGGCGGTGATGACGTAAAATACAACGAAGGAATCTTTGTTGGATACCGTTGGACAGACAAAAACAAAATCAAACCTTTGTTCCCTTTTGGACACGGTTTAAGCTATACAACTTTTGCTTACGGAAAAGTAACAGCAGACAAAAAACAAATGAATGCTGGAGATAAAATCACATTCTCAGTAAACGTAAAAAATACAGGAAGCAGAGAAGGTTCTGAAGTGGTCCAATTGTACATTTCAGATTTAAAATCTTCATTGCCTCGTCCTATAAAAGAATTAAAAGGTTTTGAGAAAGTTGCTCTTAAAGCTGGCGAAGAAAAAACAGTAACGTTTACAATTGATAAAGCAGCGTTAAGTTTCTTCGACGATAAAAAACATGACTGGGTTGCTGAACCTGGAGATTTTGAAGCGATTATTGGTGCTTCTTCAACAGATATTAAATCTAAAGTGAATTTTTCGCTTAAATAAGTTTTTTTATTTCTAAAAATTGGTTGGTTTGTAAAGCTGCAAGTGTAAAAATTTGCAGCTTTGCTTTTGTCTTAAAAAGTTAGAAGTTAAATGTGAAACGTTAGAAGTTTTGCTTTTTATTAAATAAAAAATCAAATTATAATGAAACGAATAGTACTATTTATTACAGGGTTTGTTCTGTCTCAAAACCTTTCAGCTCAGAGTTTAAATAAAATGCAATGGTTTAATGAACCTGAAAAGTGGGAAATTAAAAACAACGCGTTAATTATGAATGTTACCGCAAATAGCGATTACTGGAGAATTTCGCATTATGGTTTCACGGTCGATGATGCGCCTTTTTACTATGCAACTTATGGAGGAGAATTTGAAGCAAAAGTAAAATTGACTGGAAACTACATTGCTCGTTTTGACCAAATGGGGCTAATGATCCGTATTGACGAAAAGAATTACATTAAAACAGGAGTAGAGTTTGTTGACGGAAAATTTAATGTAAGCACCGTGGTAACACACGATAAAAGCGATTGGAGCGTAACAACTTTAGAAAAAGCGCCGCCATTTATTTGGATTAAAGCAGTTCGAAGATTAGACGCTGTTGAGGTATTTTATTCTTTTGATGATAAAAATTATATCATGACCAGAAATGCGCCTTTGCAGGATAACACACCAGTTATGGTGGGACTAATGGCCGCTTCGCCAGACGGAAAAGGTTTTGAAGCCAAATTTGAAAACTTCTCTGTAAAACATTTGCCAGATCAAAGAAGATCAGAATGGCTTAAGAATCATCAATAAAGTGAATTTCAATTTTTAACAGTGCAGAAAATCTAAAATCTGCAATCTAAAATCTACAATCTACAATCTAAAATTAAAACCTAGCTTAACTTAAACCAAAAACAAATGAGTTCAATTTCAATTGACATTAAACCAAAAAAACACTACGAAATTCTGGACGGATTGCGTGGAGTTGCAGCCATTTTAGTAGTTGCTTTTCATATTTTTGAAGCCTTTGCCGGCGGAAATCGTTTTGTTCAAATTATAAATCATGGCTATTTGGCTGTTGATTTCTTTTTCCTTTTGTCTGGATTTGTTGTTGCCTACGCATACGATGACCGTTGGGGAAAAATGGGGCAGTGGGAGTTTTACAAACGCCGTTTGATCCGTTTGCAGCCAATGGTAATTCTCGGGATGATCATTGGAGCTCTATTTTACTACTTTCAAGCCTCAAATATACTTTTTCCGCAAATTGCAGGCATGGAAGTGTGGAAAGTTATCCTGACAATGATAATCGGATTTACACTATTGCCCATTCCGCCTTCTATGGAAATTAGAGGCTGGGGAGAAATGCATCCTTTAAACGGTCCGGCATGGTCGCTTTTTTTCGAATATATTGCAAACATCTTGTACGCCTTAATCTTCCGTAAATTTTCGAATAAAGTTATGTCAGTTTTTGTGCTGCTATTTGCCGGACTGTTAATTCATTATACTGTTTTTGGACCAAAAGGTGACGTAATCGGAGGATGGTCGTTCAATGTGGAGCAGATGTATGTTGGTTTTACCCGTTTACTATATCCGTTTTTTGCAGGAGTTTTATTGTGCCGCTTAGGTAAGCTTATCCATGTAAAAAATGCTTTTTGGGTTTGCAGTATTCTAATAACAATTGTTCTGGCATTGCCAAGATTTGGAGACGAAAACAGCCTTTGGATCAATGGTTTGTACGAGTCGATCTGCATTATTTTTATTTTCCCAATAATTGTAGCAATTGGAGCGGGAGGAGAGATTAAAAACGAATTTTCATTAAAAATCTGCAAACTTCTAGGAGATATTTCTTATCCGATTTACATTACGCACTATCCATTAATTTACTGGTTTACAGCGTGGGTTGTAGATAATAAAGTAACTATGGAAAAAGGCTATTTAGAAGGAATCGGAGTGTTGATTGTAAGTATTGTACTGGCTTTTGTCTGCTTAAAATTGTACGATGAACCAGTTAGAAAATGGCTGATGAAGAAATTTCAAAAAAGAAAAGTTTCTTTGTAAAGGGACAAAGGGACAAAGGGGCAAAGGCTCAAAGCTGCAGAGATAAAAAACTTTGACCCTTTGAGCCTCTGTAACTCTGAACCTTAAAAAAGTATTGAATTTCTAAATTTTGTTAGTTATAGATATTCAAAAAGGGATGAAGTCTGACTTCATCCCTTTCTATTTTGTGTTTTTTTTGATTTAACAAGACAAAGAATAAGCAGTTTAGCAGAAAACCTTTGCCACTTTGTTTCTCTGTCCCTTTGAACCTTAGAAAAAAATTATTCTAAAACTAGCTGGCTAAGAGCTTCTTTAGAGAAACCTTTTAGCTCATCCGTTTTTCCTGCTTTGATTTTAGCCACCCAATTTGGATCAGATAAAAGAGGTCTTCCTACGGCAACCAAATCAAAATCGCCTCTGTCGAAACGTCTGTTTAATTCTTCTAAAGAAGTTGGCTGTGAACTTTCTCCAGCAAAAGCGCCAAAGAAATCACTAGATAACCCAACAGAACCCACAGTAATAGTTGGCGCACCTGTTACTTTCTTAGCCCATCCTGCAAAGTTCAAATCAGAACCTTCAAATTCAGGTTCCCAGAAACGGCGTTGCGAAGCGTGGATAATATCAACACCAGCATCAACAAGAGGAGTAAGCCAAGCTTCTAATTCTTGCGGATTTTTAGCCAATTTATAGTTGTAGTCAGAAGGTTTGAATTGCGAAAAACGCATAATTACGGCAAAATCATCACCAACTTGTCTTCTCACTTCTTTAACCACTTCAATAGCAAATCTGTTACGTTCTGGCAAAGTTTTTCCGCCATAAATATCATCACGTAAATTCGTTTCAGCTCTAAAGAACTGATCAATTAGATAACCGTGAGCACCATGAATTTCAACAGTGTCAAATCCTAATCTTTTGGCATCTGCAGCAGCTTTTCCAAAAGCCAGAATAGTATCTTCAATGTCTTTTTCAGACATGGTAACACCGTTTCTAAAATCAGGTCTGTTTAATCCAGAAGGGCCTTCAAAAGGAACAGGAGGAACCCATCCAGAATGGTGATTATCCATAATTCCCATATGCCAGATCTGCGGTCCCATTTTTCCGCCCGCAGTATGAACTTCATCAATTACTTTTTTCCATCCGTTTAAGGCTAAATCGCCATAAAAGTGAGGAACATTTGCATCATTAGAAGATGATTTTCTGTCAATAACAGTTCCTTCAGACAGAATTAATCCAACTTCGCCTTCAGCTCTTTTTTGGTAGTAAGCTGCTACATCATCAGTTGGAACTCCGTTAGGAGAAAAAGAGCGCGTCATTGGCGCCATTACGATTCGGTTTTTCAGGTTTAACGATTTTAAGTTAAATTCTGAAAAGAGGTTGTTTGTACTCATAGTAATTTTACAAATTAGATTGAATTAATTTACTAAGTGCTTCAAAGGCACCTTCGTTACGTTTATAATAAGTCCATTGCCCAACACGCTTAGCTTCGATAAAACCAGCACGCTGTAAAATAGACAGGTATTCAGATACTGTAGATTGTGTCAAGCCTGCTTTTGCCTGAATCTGCCCAACGCAGACTCCGTGCTCAAATCCTGAATGTTCAAGCTGCCCAGGAAAGTTAATTTCGGGTTCTTTTAGCCATTCCAACATTTGCAGTCTGGACTTATTAGATAATGCTTTAAAAATTTCTATCGTTTCCATGATGCAAATATATCGACTTTTCCCGATATATGGATTTAAAGAAAAATATTTAGGATAATTTTATGATTGGGAGAGAATGGTGAAACAAAAAATATGAAAGATTTAATAAAGAATTTATATTTGCTACTGTATTAATCTCGCGGAGCCGCAAAAGTTATTTTTGAATTGCCAAAACTAAAAACTTTGCAGCTCTACGAGATTAAAACAATCCCCGAATAAATAAAACTTAACCGATGATTATGAAAAAAACTGTACTCATTCTAACATTCTTATGTTGTGTAATTACCAATTCTAAAGCTCAAGTTGTAGGTGTAGATGTTGGAGATATTGCTCCAGAAATTGATCTTCCGGATACAAAAGGAGAAAAAGTAGCGCTTTCTTCTTTAAGAGGAACTTTGGTTCTTGTTGATTTTTGGGCCTCTTGGTGCGGACCTTGCATTAAAGAACAGCCTTTATTGATAAAATTGCACAATGCCTATCCAGACAAATTATCGATTTACGGAGTCTCTATGGATACCAAAAAGCCATTATGGACAGGTGCAATTGCAAAAGCAAAACTGCCTTGGACAAATGTTAGCGATTTAAAATATTGGCAGTCTCCAGTTGTCGGAGATTATATGCTGCAATCTGTTCCGTTGAATTTTTTGATCGATAAAAACGGAATTATTCTAGCAAAAAACATTCACGGACAGGCTTTAGAAGCTAAAATTAAAGAACTTTTAGAAGTGCAATAGTTTTTTCTTCTGACTGATTAAACGGCTTCAGTTTGTCCTCCTGAGCGAAGTCGAAGGATATGCGCAAAGTATTGTTGTGGAATGAGAAACGTATCCTTCGACTTCGCTCAGGAAGACAAAAAATGAGTTAAATTTTACTCTAGTTAAATAGGCATTAGAAACAAAAAGCCCAATCAATAAAGATTAGGGCTTAATTTTTAATTGAAGATTTTTAATTGAAGATTTTTAATTCTTTTTCTAAGACTCTTTAATAACTTTCTTAACCCCTCCAAAACTCGTTTTCAGCATTTCTCTAATCTGAAACTGAGTTTTATTTTGCGAAGCGCTTTTCCAATCTTTCAGATCATAAATATGAATTTGATCTGCGTAAGGATTAGTTAAAAATGAAATTCGTGAAATCGTATATTTATAATATTTCAATTCGTGAGAAACATGACGATTTGGAACAACAATTAGTATATTTTCCCAATTCAAAAAGTCCTTTGGAACATCTTTTCTTTCTAATAATCCTAAAGATTCAAAAAAAGCGTTAATCTTCTGATCATTAAGTTTGCTAATCTTATGATCGAGGCTTTTAAAAGTACTTTGGAGTCTATTCTCATTAATAATAGTACTCATAGTATAAATTTGCTTTTTTAGATTTAAATATAAAATTACGCCAAAAGAAAATCATTTTTGAATCTGAAGCCATTAGATTCATTCTAAATTTTAAAACCTGCCTTAGAAGTGTTTGTTATGAATGAATTATCATGTTTTGATAAAATACTATTAATCTTGCTTCTATAAAAGCCTTATTTTTATCGCTATTAGATTTTACTAACAGCTAAACTTATGAAAACCACTTTTTTCTTGAGAACAATTCTTTGCTTTTTAATTCTGTATTCAAATCCTTTCTATGCTCAAAACAAATCAGAAAGAGAGCTTATTTTGATCGACAAAGACTGGCGGTTCTCATTTGGACATTTATACGACACTAAGAAAGATTTTGGTCATGCAGAAGGCTATTTTTCCTATTTAACCAAAACGGGTTTTGGCGATGGGCCTGCCGCAAAAGATTTTGACGATCGCGCTTGGAGAAAATTAGATCTTCCGCACGATTGGGCAGTAGAACAGCCCTTTAGCGCAAGCGCAAGTTTTAGCCACGGATTTAAAGCTGCTGGCAAAAATTTCCCAGAGAAAAGCATTGGCTGGTATAGAAAGAGAATAAACATTTCAAATGATGATTTAGGAAAAACCATTTCTTTAAAATTTGATGGGGTTTTTAGAAATTCAAAAGTCTTTTTTAACGGATTTTATTTAGGAACCCAAGAAAGCGGCTATAATGGTTTTGAGTATGATGTAACGGCCTATGTAAATTATGGAGGCGAAAATACCATTGTAGTCCGTGTCGATGCTTCGATGGAAGAAGGCTGGTTTTATGAGGGAGCAGGAATTTACAGGCACGTATATCTTCAGAAAACAAATCCCCTTCATGTGGCGCAAAACGGAACGTATGTAACTTCGAAAATCGATAAGGAAAACGCTTTAATAACAGCAGAAGTAAAATTGGAGAATAAAGGCTATTTTAAAGGAAATGTTGAAATAAGCCAAACTATTTTGGATGCTTCAGGAAAACAAGTAGCCGCTGTTTCTGCTAATGTAACAGTTCCAGAATTTTATAAAACAAAATCATATTCGTCAAATTTAAATGTCAAAAATCCGCTTTTGTGGGATGTTGACAACCCCAATTTATATCAGCTAATTACCGAAATTAAAAGTGAAGGTAAAGTAATAGATCAATACAAAACTTCTTTCGGAATCAGAACTATAAAATTTGATCCAGAAAACGGATTTTTCCTTAACGGAAAGCACGTAAAACTAAAAGGGACAAACAACCATCAAGATCATGCAGGTCTTGGAACAGCGCTTCCAGATGAAATTCAGTATTACAGAATTGCAAAACTGAAAGAAATGGGGGCAAATGCATATCGATGTTCGCACCATCCGCCAACGCCAGAATTATTGGAGGCGTGCGACAAATTAGGAATGCTGGTTATTGATGAAACCCGTCTGATGGGAATCAACGAGTATCATTTGAATGGTCTACAGCAAATGATGGAGCGTGACCGTAATCATCCGAGCATTTTCTGCTGGTCGGTTGGAAATGAAGAATGGCAGATTGAAGGTGGCATTACTGGTGAAAGAATTACCAATATAATGCAGGATTTCAGTAAAAGCATTGACCCCACAAGACCTGTAACAATAGGAATCAGCAGCGGATTTAAAAGCGGGATTTCTTCGGTAGTCGAAATAATGGGTTATAATTATTTAGGAAACGGAGATATTGACGCGCATAGAAGTCAGTTTAAGCTGCAGCCGGGAATGGGAACCGAAGAAGGCTCGACTTTTGCGACCCGCGGCATTTATTTCACCGACGATGCCAAACATTACCAGAGCGCTTATGATAAAAAGCCAAGGCCAACTTTTTACAGCATTGAGGAAGGTTGGAAATTCTACGCTGAAAGGCCATATTTGGCAGGAATATTTATTTGGACAGGTTTTGATTATCGCGGCGAACCAACTCCCTATGGCTGGCCGTCTGTGACTTCTTATTTTGGAATGATGGACGTTTGCGGTTTTCCGAAAGACAATGTTTTTTACTTAAAATCATGGTGGGGAAGAGAACCTGTTCTGCATTTGCTGCCTCATTGGAATTGGAGCGGGATGGAAGGTAAAGAAATCGATGTTTGGGTATATTCGAATTGTGATGAATTGGAGCTTTTTCTCAACAAAAAAAGTTTAGGAAAAAAGAAAATGGAACAAAATGGCCATTTGGAATGGAAAGTAAAGTATGCTCCAGGCACTTTGGAAGCAGTTGGATATAAAAACGGAAAAAAAGTGCTTTCAGACATTCAGAAAACCACTGGAAAAGCAGAAAATATCAAGTTGTCCTTGGATAAGGAAAATGTATTGAAGGGGAATGTCGCTGTTCTGACAGTTGAAACTACAGATAAAAACAGTTTGCACGTGCCAACAGCAGATAATGAGATTGCTTTTTCTATAAAAGGTGGCAAAATTTTAGGAGTGAGCAACGGAGATCCAACTTCGCTCGAGAGCGATCAGTTTATTGATGGAATTGCCTTGGTTGCTATAAATAATCTTAAGGAGCAAAAAGGTTCAAATGCATCTTTGCCTCAGCAATTGCCAGATTATGATGAAAAGGAATGGATAGAAGCTTTTAAAGATCGTGATTATAAAAAGCAAGCGCCATCATACATTTATAAAGGAGAGTTTGAATTGCAGCATAATTCAGCTTCTAATAATGTGAGCTTTTTTTATAAAAAAATTGGAGCAGAGACAGTGGTTTTCGTTAACGGAAGTAAAGTGGAACCAAGCAAAGAAGATTCGCAAAAATATATTCTGAATGCATCTATTTTAAAAGTAGGAAAAAATACAATTCACATTGCAGCAACACCTTTGCAAAAAGTAAAAGATTGGGATGTAATGAACACCGATCCTGGAATCATTCAAGTTATTACTCCTGCAGAATCTTGGAAAAGAAAACTTTTTAATGGTTATGCTCAAATCATTATTCAGAAAGCAGAAAATGCAAAAGAAGTAGTTTTATCTGCTTCTGCGAAGGGATTGAATAATGGTGTGATTGTGGTGAAATAGTTTCAGGTTTTGCAATTCTACAAGAAATTTGCTCGCAATCCCGAAGTTATTGGGAGCAAAGTTTTTTTAATACCAATAAATGAATTGCGTCCAGCTTTAGCTGGATGTAGAAAATTATATAGTTTAAGGGCTTTAGCCAAATTACGGGTAGTTTGGCTAAAGCCTTTTCTCGGCTTGATTCTTTAGACCTTCAGCTAAAGCTGGAGGCAATTCAAAAATAATTTTGAGGCTTAACAACTTTACGTGTAAACTTGAAACTTTAAACCTGAAACAAAAAATTAACAAAAGAATAATGTTTGATTTTCATAACTTTGCAAAATGAATAATCAGACAGAAACTCAGAGTTGCGATTTTACTTCAGATTTGAAAATGAAGGGCTTTAAGGTGTACCCGATAAATGGGGATTTCAGTAAAGTTCCAGTTTATAGCCGAAGAGACTTTTATAAAATCTGCATTAACACCAGTAAAAGTATCATACAATATGCTGACCGCGGAATAGAAACCGATGGAACGATTCTGTTTTTCGGCAATCCGATTATTCCGTATTCTTGGGAAACGGTTTCTGAAAAATTTGAAGGCTATGCCTGTGTCTTTACTGAAGAGTTCTTTAAAACCAAAGACCGATCAGAAACACTTCAAGAATCGCCTTTGTTTAAAATAGGAGGAACTCCAATCTTTACTTTAAATGCTGAACAAAAGGTGTTTATCGATTCATTATTCCAGAAAATGATCCAAGAATATGAAACCGATTATGCTTTTAAAGACGATTTAATGCGCAGCTACGTCAATTTGATTATTCATGAATCGATGAAAATGCAGCCTTCGGAGAACTTTTTTAAACATAAAAATGCGTCTTCGCGAATTACTTCTTTGTTTTTGGAATTATTAGAAAGGCAATTTCCAATAGAAACCAAAAATCAGCCTTTGGCTTTAAAAACACCTCAGGATTATGCGCAGAGCCTGTCTGTGCACGTAAATCATTTAAATCGTTCTGTAAAAGAAGTTACAGGAAAACCAACCACCGCACACATTACCGAAAGAGTAATCAACGAAGCAAAAGCTTTGCTGCAGCATACAGACTGGAGCATTTCTGACATTGGCTACTCGCTTGGATTTGAGTATCCGAGTTATTTTAATAATTATTTTAAAAGGCTTACAGGAACGGTTCCGAAATCGCTTCGAATGTAAATTGTTTCAATTTCTTAATTTTTTGTTTGAATATTGTTATTTCAGCATTGCAGTATTGCACTACATTTGCCCTGAAATAAACAACGAACTCTTTGTATCAGTTTTTAAAAAGCTAAATTATACTTCACAAAAGCGATGTCCAGCTTTACATTTAGTTTTAAATTTTGATAATAGAAAAAATATAAATTTTTAAAGCATTACTAAAAAATCAAAATCTCCTTCTAAAAGAGATTCGATGTACTGATTATTTCATTCAAATAAGCTTATAAGAATTTTAAAATTAATTATTAACCTAAAACAACGAAATTATGTCGACACATTTCACTGCTGTAATCGAAGAAGGTAAAATTCCAAATACTTATATGACAGGCGAAGTGTCATATAAAAAACAGACGAGCGAAATTCACCCTGAAAACACTGTCATCAAAGATATTTCTTTTGAACCCGGAGCAAGAACAAATTGGCACAGTAACGCAAGTCTTCAGTTAATCATTGTAACAGATGGGGTTGGCTATTACCAAGAAAGAGGCGGACAAATAAATCTTATCGAAAAAGGAAAAGTAATCACGGTTTTACCAGGAGTAGAACATTGGTACGGAGCAACGCCCAATACTAAATATTCTCACATTACCATTGTGACAGAAGTAGACAAAGGTTTTGGAATATGGCTGGATAGTGTTACCGATGAAGAGTATTATTCTTTTTGAGCTTCTGAGCTACTAAGTCGCTAAGATCCTAGGCTTCTAGCCGCAAAGTTTTTTTACGCAGATTTGCTTCGCCTGTTCGCTATCACTCGGGTTATTGATTTATAACAGATTATATTTTTTGATTAGATAAAAATAATCGAAATTTATATAATCGTTTGGTTATCAGTGTAAATCAAGTGGTTTTTGTATGTCTTATAAAGATATTTTTCCCCTCAGTGAAATCGAAGGGCACAAATAGGGGCTTCGACTTCGCTCAGCCTGACAATCAAAATCAAAACCTGATCCCGAGGCTTCAGGAGAAACTTGATCCCGAAGCTTCGGGAGAAACTTGAAACCTGAAACCTGAAACTTGAAACAAAAAAACAAATAACAACAAACTATAAAAAATTATGGAAACAAAAAGCATTAAAGCCTTTGGTACAGAAGCTGCCGAAGCACCATTAAAAACCTTAGATATTAAAAGAAGAGCAGTACAGGCACACGACGTAGAAATCGAAATTTTGTATTGCGGAATCTGCCACTCCGATTTGCACTCGGCTAGAAACGAATGGCATGGCACTATTTATCCGATTGTTCCGGGACATGAGATTGTAGGGCGTGTTACAAAAGTTGGAGATCATGTAAAAGGGTTTAAAGTTGGCGATTTGGCAGGTGTAGGCTGTATGGTTGATTCTTGCAGAGAGTGCGAGCAGTGTAAAGAAGGTTTGGAGCAATATTGCGATCCAGGAAGCATCTTGACATTTAACTCTCCTGATGCGCATTTGGGCGGACAAACTTTTGGAGGATATTCTCAAAGTATTGTTGTTGACGAAAATTTCGTATTGCATATTTCAGATAAATTAGAGCTTTCGGCAGTTGCGCCACTATTATGTGCAGGAATTACAACCTATTCTCCATTAAAACACTGGAAAGTGGGGCCTGGACAAAAAGTGGGAATAGTTGGAATTGGAGGTTTAGGCCATATGGGAATCAAATTGGCAAAAGCAATGGGAGCTCACGTAGTGGTTTTAACTACTTCTTTGTCTAAAGTTGAAGATGCAAAGCGTTTGGGTGCTGATGAGGTTATTTTGTCGACAGATCCAGCACAGATGGCAAAACACGCCAAAAGCATGAACTTTATTTTAGACTGTGTTTCGGCAGAGCATAATATCGATTCGTATTTAAATTTACTGAAAGTAGACGGAACGCTAACGCTTGTGGGAGCACCAATGGATCCGCTTCCTGTAACTTCTTTCAGCCTTATTTTAGGAAGAAGAAGCTTTGCAGGTTCTGCTATCGGCGGAATTGCAGAAACTCAAGAAATGCTTGATTTCTGTGCTGAGCATAACATTACTGCAGACGTAGAAGTAATCGGAGTCAATGGTGTAAACGACGCCTACGAAAGATTACTAAAAGGAGATATCAAATATCGTTTTGTGATTGATATGGCTTCGCTTAAATAAGGTTCAAAGTGGCAAAGGCTCAGAGTAACAAAGGTTTCTAATCTTTGAGTTGAAAAGAAAATTACTACATCAAGTTAAAAAGAATAGCAAAGGAATAAAGAAGTAGAGAGTAAAACCTTTGTGGCTCTGTACCTCTGAATGATATGGCTTCGCTTAAATAAGGTTCAAAGTGGTAAAGGCTCAGAGTAACAAAGGTTTCTAATCTTTGAGTTGAAAAGAAAATTACAACATCAAATTAAAAAGAATAGCAAAGGAATAAAGAAGCAGAGAGTAAACCTTTGTGGCTCTGTGCCTCTGAATGATATGGCTTCGCTTAAATAAGGTTCAAAGTGGCAAAGGCTCAGAGTAACAAAGGTTTCTAATCTTTGAGTTGAAAAGAAAATTACTGCATCAAGTTAAAAAGAATAGCAAAGGAATAAAGAAGTAGAGAGTAAAACCTTTGTGGCTCTGTACCTCTGAATGATATGGCTTCGCTTAAATAAGGTTCAAAGTGGTAAAGGCTCAGAGTAACAAAGGTTTCTAATCTTTGAGTTGAAAAGAAAATTACAACATCAAATTAAAAAGAATAGCAAAGGAATAAAGAAGCAGAGAGTAAACCTTTGTGGCTCTGTGCCTCTGAATGATATGGCTTCGCTTAAATAAGGTTCAAAGTGGCAAAGGCTCAGAGTAACAAAGGTTTCTAATCTTTGAGTTGAAAAGAAAATTACTGCATCAAGTTAAAAAGAATAGCAAAGGAATAAAGAAGTAGAGAGTAAAACCTTTGTGGCTCTGTACCTCTGAATGATATGGCTTCGCTTAAATAAGGTTCAAAGTGGTAAAGGCTCAGAGTAACAAAGGTTTCTAATCTTTGAGTTGAAAAGAAAATTACAACATCAAATTAAAAAGAATAGCAAAGGAATAAAGAAGCAGAGAGTAAACCTTTGTGGCTCTGTGCCTCTGAATGATATGGCTTCGCTTAAATAAGGTTCAAAGTGGCAAAGGCTCAGAGTAACAAAGGTTTCTAATCTTTGAGTTGAAAAGAAAATTACTGCATCAAGTTAAAAAGAATAGCAAAGGAATAAAGAAGTAGAGAGTAAAACCTTTGTGGCTCTGTACCTCTGAATGATATGGCTTCGCTTAAATAAGGTTCAAAGTGGTAAAGGCTCAGAGTAACAAAGGTTTCTAATCTTTGAGTTGAAAATAAAATTACTACATCAAGTTAAAAAGAATAGCAAAGGAATAAAGAAGTAGAGAGTAAAACCTTTGTGGCTCTGTACCTCTGAACCTTTGCACCTAAAAAGGAAAAAATGCAAACACGTAAACTAGGAAATAGCAGTCTTGAAGTTTCAGCGTTGGGACTTGGCTGCATGGGAATGAGTTTTGGTTATGGGCCAGCTCATGATAAAAACGAAATGATAAGTCTGCTGCGTTCAGCTTACGAAAAAGGAATCACTTTTTTTGATACGGCAGAATGTTATGGGCCATTTTTGAACGAAGAATTGTTGGGAGAGGCTTTGGCGCCTTTCAGAGATAAAGTTGTCATTGCAACGAAATTCGGTTTTTTGGAAGGCGATTCTAAAAAAGGATTAGACAGCCGTCCCGAATGGATTAGAAAAAGCATTGAAGGTTCTTTAAAAAGATTAAATACCGATGTCATTGATTTGTATTATCAGCATCGCGTTGATCCAAATGTGCCAATGGAAGAGGTTGCAGGCACGATAAAAGATTTAATTCAGGAAGGAAAAGTAAAACATTTTGGACTTTCAGAAGCTGGGGTCGAAAGCATTCGTCGTGCGCACGCAGTTCAGCCTGTAACGGCATTGCAAAGCGAATACTCGCTTTGGTGGAGAACACCAGAAGAAGAAATTTTTCCAGTCTTAGAAGAATTAGGAATTGGTTTTGTCCCTTTTAGTCCGTTGGGAAGAGGTTTTCTAACCGCTAAAATCGATGAAAATACGCAGTTTGATAGCACAGATTTTAGAAATACGCTGCCTCGTTTTACTCCAGAAGCTAGAAAAGTAAATCAGGCGCTAGTTGATTTGGTGTCGAAAATCGCTGCAGAAAAAGGAGCAACAAACGCGCAAATTGCCCTTGCTTGGATTTTAGCCCAAAAACCATGGATTGCACCAATTCCCGGAACAACTAAACTGCATCGTTTAGAAGAAAATTTAGGCGCAGTAGACTTAAAGCTTTCCGTACAAGATTTAGCAGAAATCAACGAAGCCGCTTCAAAAATCATCATTGAAGGCTCAAGATACCCAGAGCATTTGCAGAAGATAGCTGGGAAATAGGTTTTGTAAGCTACTGAGGTTCTAAGATGCTAAGCTACTAAGCTTTCCTTTAATTCTTAATTTCTCAAAAAGCTTAGAAGCTAAAAAAAGAAACCCCTTCAAGCAATTCAACTCTTGAAGGGGTTTTTGCAAAATTTGAGATTCTTAGATAATTCTATTGCTTAGAATCTCAGAATCTTAGCATCTTAAAATAATAACCAATTAAATTTATTTTACTTTTTGTCCAGGTTTTGTTTCAGCATTTTAGCGTGTTCCAAATGCGCTGTTAAACCTGCAATATTGTTAGAAGCCCAAGTTCTTACTTCCTGATCATTAGCATCTTTTGCGGCTTTTTCCAGTTTTTTGATTGCTTTTTCGTGACCGTCGATCATCATGTCAGCAAATTTTTTGTCAAAATCAGTGCCTGATTTTTCGTTTAATTTATTGTATTCTTCTTGACCTTCTTCAGTTAAAGAAGTTGGAAGAGTAAAGTTTTTCACTTTTGCTAAAGCACTTACTTCAGAAGCAGATTTAGTGTGCTCATCAACAAGCATTTTACCAAATTTTTTCACCTCTGGGTTTGTGCCTTTTGTTTGTGCCAGTTTACCAATTTCGATTTCAGCTAAGTTAACTTCTGCCTGATCTACTAAAAACTGAGAATCATCTTCTTTGCTGTCAATAGAATCAAATTTTGTTTCGTTTGCATCTTCAGCAACCTCTTTTGGATCTTCTTGTTTGGTTTCGTTTTTACAAGATTGAAGGAATATAATGATAAGTCCTGCTCCTAAAATGGCTTTTCCGGCTAATAATAACTTTTTCATGATTTTAATAGTTTAAATGTTATGATGTAAAATTATTGAGAAGTTAAAGGAATGCCTTACAGGATTTTTAGAGATTGTTATAGGATTAAGATGTAAATTTTTATATTAGCCTAAAATCAATTTATGGAAAAAGATTTTATTTATGGCATGAAAGTTTCATTAGATGATGAATTTGGTATTGTTATAAAAGATAAAGTAAATCAGTCGAATTTTTGTGGATTAATTCGTTGGGATACGCCTAAAGAAAATGACACTGAAGATTGGCGAGGTCAATTTGCAACATTTATTGCAATGGGAGGTAAAATTTTAGGTAGTAGCTATTCATTTCAATTCATTAATGATGATGGATCATTAAAATAATTTTAATTTAAAACTTGTAATCAGAAAGCTTATTCATGAAACAAAAAATTACAATCCTATTTCTTTTAACAGCCACAGCTTTTGTATCAGCCCAAATCAGTTATAAAGGTTTCATTGATAAATATCCAGTTGAGTTTGTAACCGATATTTACTCAGACGGACAAGGAACTGCAATTTATGCTTATTGTAATTATGATTCTCCGATTGTTTTAAAAGCCAATTTGGCAGGAAAAACATTGGTATTTACTGAACAAGATAAAAGTGGTAAGGAAACTGTAAAACTGAGTTTCGAAAATTACAATGCAGAAAATAATGAGTTAAACGGAATATGGAAAGATTTAAATTCAGGAAAAGAACTTAAAATCAGTTTGGCAAAACAGTTTGATCTGAGCTATAATAATGGCGAAGAAGGAACCGAAAGAGAAATTTTGCAGCCTGTTTCTTTAAAAGACCGGTATTTTAAATTAATCATTTCGAAAGAAGACCCTTCTACAGTTTCTGGAATAAAAATTATCGAAAAAAAGACCGATAAATTAATTCAGAAAGTTGATGTGCAATGCCAGCTTTGGGGATTGTATAATGTAAATGTAGGCGATTATAATTTTGATGGATTTGAAGAATTCTCCGTTTTCGAATCTAGTTATGCAGGTCCAAATACTTCAAGAATATATTTTCTGTACAATCCAAAAACAGGAAAATATTTCGAAAGCGGTTTTAGCGGCACTTCTTTAGAATTTGACAGCAAAACCAAAAGAATTTACGAACATAATCAGTGCTGCGCCGGAAGAAGCGTAGAAAGAGCTGAATATAAAGTTGTCAATAACAAAATGGTCTTAGTAAAAAAGACTTGCTTAGAATATGATGACAAAACACAAGATTACAAAAAGATTAAATGTGATTAATTGTTCTTTTAAATCTATTATCAAATGAAGGTTACTAAGATAATTGCAGTATTTTTTTTGCTTGGAATGTTTTGCTTATACCTAAACTACTTTTCTTCTTTTGTAATGCCTTGGCAAAAAGAAGATGCTATTAAATGCGTTTTAAGTTGGGGACAACTTGAAAATCTACCTGAAAAAGCAGAAATCATTAGTATAGAAAAAAGAGGTTCTATTTTTACACGACAATTTATAATTGAATTTGAAAGTTCTGAATCTGAAATAAAGAAATGGATGCAGCAAAGCAAAGGTTTCGAAAATAATATTCCAGAAATTAGAAAAAACACTAAGGTTTATGAAATTCATCCAAAAAGTTTACAATCTTATGGAGGAAGGGTTGAAATTACTG
The DNA here is from genome assembly GCF_025252405.1 of Flavobacterium sp. TR2. Classification (NCBI taxonomy): domain Bacteria; kingdom Pseudomonadati; phylum Bacteroidota; class Flavobacteriia; order Flavobacteriales; family Flavobacteriaceae; genus Flavobacterium; species Flavobacterium sp. TR2. Next base: position 3,125,263 of record NZ_CP104307.1, read on the forward strand.
GAAGTAAAGTTTTAATCAATATGAGTTGGAGTTAATAAATACATTTAAAATGAAACAAATAGTTATCTCAATTTTTGGATCAATTTTAATAATTTCATGTAAACCTAAATCAGAATTTAAGACGATTGATTTCGTGGAATTTGAAATAACGGTTCCACGACAATGGAACGAATTAAAATTCAAAGGAATTGATAGTTATGTTGGTGGCATAATAACGCCAGAAAAAGATTCTTTGATTTTTGACATAGGAAGATATTCTAGCGATATAACTGAAGAAGACTTCGTAATAATTTATGATAAAAGAAGATATAATGAATTGAATGAAAATGAAAAGAAGCTTTTGAAAAAAGAAAACTATTTAATTATCGATTCTATTTCTCAGGAAGTTGATAGAGAAAAATATCGAAGACAGAAATTTGTTGTTGAAAAAGTTGATTGTTTCCAAGCTAAATTCATAACACCTAGAAAAAGTGGCTTAGGTGTAACAGGTATTTACATAGATAGTTTGAGAGGTAATTCTAAGGATTTTACTAAGGTTAGAATGTGTTTTTATGGTTATAATCTAAAACAGAGAACGCAACAACAATTTGTCAATGCCTTGAGAACAATCAAATTTAAAGAATATTGCTATTCAGAGAAATAAGACTATAAAAGAAGATTATGATCCCAACTTCCAAAAGAGTTGGGATTTTTTTTGCATCTAACATTCCACATCTCACATTTCACAAAAAAAGAAAAATTTATATTTCCGCTTTCAAAATTCCCATCCCACAAAAATGAAATTTAGAGCTAAAATTCTATAACAGAAAATGCTGAGTTAATGATGAATTTTGACATAACAGATTTCGACATAGAGAATGTCAAAATGTTAACCATAAAAATTAAAGTCATGCCAGATCCAAGAATTAAAAATGAAGAGCAGTATGAAGCATTGGTAAAAAAAGGATACAGCAAAGAAAAATCGGCTCGTATCGCCAACACGCCAGATGCAGGAAAGAAGGGAGGAAAAGCAAAGCCTTATGACGAATGGACAAAAGATGAACTTTTGAAACAAGCCAGTAAAGTAGGCATAAAAGGAAGATCGTATATGAATAAAAAAGACTTAATCGAATCTTTGAGAAATAACTAAAAATTAATTCAAAACTATTTCTGTGATAAAAAAATAAATACCATGAACGCGGCGAGAAAAGAAAATTTAATGAATCAGCTGATAAAAGCGCCACATCTAGTAATTGAAAAACTAGACTTAGAGTACATTAATGATCATCAGCTGACTATTGTGCGCTGCCGCGAAGGGGAAAATTTTGTTTATAAAAAGAACGGAAAGAACGTAAAAAGCAAAGATGAAATTAAACGCATTAATAGCCTTGTTCTTCCACCGGCTTGGGAAAACGTTCGCATTACAGATGTTACAAACGGACATTTGCAAGCCGTTGGAACCGATCTTAAAAACAGAAAACAGTATCGTTATCATCCAAGATGGAATTTGATTCGGAACCAGACTAAGTTTTATAAAATCGCCGAATTTGGCGCAAAACTTCCATCAATAAGAAAACAAGTCGATCTCGATTTGGAAAAGAAAGAATGGTCCAAAGAGAAAGTAACAGCTCTGGTGATTCGATTAATGGAAGAAACACACATCAGAATCGGGAATGAGAAATATGCCAAAGACAATAAATCGTACGGACTTTCGACTTTAAGAAAGCGCCATATCAATATCAATAAAAATTCGCTTCGATTTGAGTTTATCGGCAAAAAAGGAAAACAGCATACGATTACGACCCGAAACAAACAATTGGTTAAATTGGTCAGCCGCTGTGAAGAAATTCCAGGTTACGAAGTTTTTAAATATTACGATAAGAATGGCGAAAAGAAAGTTTTAGACAGCCATGCCGTAAATGAATATCTGCATAGCATTTCGGGCGAATATTTCAGCGCGAAAGATTTCAGAACCTGGGCAGCATCAATCATTTTCTTTGAAAGTTTAATGGAAATTGGAGTCGCTTCAGACGAAAAAGAAATCAAGCAGAACATCATAACTGCTTTTGATCTCACGGCCGAAGCGCTCGGGAATACGAGAAAGGTCTGCAAAGATTATTACGTTCATCCGCTTCTAATTTCGACTTATGAAGACGGTACTATTCAGAAATATTTTGATAGGGCCAAAAAAAGCCAAAGCGAAAAAAAATATTTTACAAAGTCAGAAATAGCATTTTCGGAATTGATTCAGAATTACGAAATCAATTTAGAAACGCCTTGCTCATAAAAGAGTTACTGCATCTCTCCAAAAGCTTAAAAGTTTGAATTACAGACAAAATCATTATTAACTAAAAAACTATTATTATGTTACGTTGGACAGTCACTTTTATTATTCTAGCCATAGTGGCAGGAATATTTGGTTTTGGCGGAATTGCCGCTGGAGCCGCTAGTATCGCTAAAATTTTATTCTTTATATTTTTAGTTCTATTCGTTATTTCTCTGATAAGCGGAAGATCAACAAGAGTATAAAAATAGCAGTAAATAAAAAATAGATCAAACGGCACATTTATTTCGATAATGTGTCGTTTTGCGGTTGCAATAAATTTAAAAAAAAGGAAGTCATGGGAACACAAAGCGGTGCTTATCAAGATGTTTACATTAAGAGAGAAGATGCAATGGTAAGCTTGAAAAATGATGTGACAGATTTTTGTGAAAGGTATATAAAACCTGTTCATCCTGAAAATTGGGATTGGTCGGTCCGTGATTTTGAAGATCCTAAAAACGATCCGACAGCTGCAGAGGCGCGGGCAATTGCAAATGTTGTTTTTAAAGATTTAGATGATGCCAAACAGACTGACGTTGATCTTTCTACAATGAACAATGCGCACGCCATAAAAGCGTATCTGAACCCGAAGAGCAAACACGAAGCTTTTAATATGGAAGAATTTGCTTTTGCATTAAAAGTAGAGCTGGAACACGGCAGGGTAAAAGATGTAAATGTTACCAACAATCATCCTTTTTTGACCGCTATGATTGCCCTTGCACATATGACCGAAAGCCTGACTTATTACAAGAGGCTAAAAGTAATGGAGGCAGAGGGCGAAATTTATGAAATTCTCCGAAAACTCGAGACATCGCCAATTGGTAAAGAAAAGTGGTATAAAGAATTGGGAAAAGCCGAGCAAGAACTTAATGAAGCCAGAGCCGGATTGGCCGAACGCCTGGCAAGAATGGACGATATTCCAGTATTGAAAATTATTGGAGATTAAGTAGTTAAATTTTAGACTCAAAAAAAAACCGTCCCATTAAATAACGGGACGGTTTTTTATTTTTATGCTGAAAATATTAAAATCGGCGCGGATCATTTTCAGGATATTCCTCGTCGTCATTGTCTTCCTGAACATCATCTTCGACATAGTCATTATCGCCTTCGTCAATATCTTCTTCAATGTAATTATCATCATCATCATCATCATCATCATCTTCTTCTTCATCGTCAATGTCTTCCAAGGCATCTTCGGTTTCGTTAAAGTCATATTCGTCTTCTTTCAAATCTGAAGGATTGTCGAATTCGTCATTTTCTTCGGCATAATTATCATCTTCCAATTCGACTTCATAAATATCATCGTTGTTGTCTTCTAGATCTCTGTCATTATGAAAATCGTCATTTAGATCGTCTAGATCATCATCGCCAGTGTAATCTTCTTGATCTGGATTTGGCCTATTCGGATTATATCCATTTCTAACGGTATAGCCGCGTTCTGCAATTTCTCGATTATCATTATCTGTTTGTCTTCTGTCGTCTTTTAGATCGTCGGCTAAATTTCGATCATCAGAAAAATGATTTTTCAAATCTGTATTATAACTGTTTTTTTTATTGATAGTATTCATGACATCTTGTTTTTATGATTAATACTTACAAAGCTAGCGCGAAGATGACGGAATCGATTATAGAATTTTTAAATGTAATTGTATAATTGACAGATGCTTAGAATGGAATTTTAATTTAAAATGATATAACCCTTCTGGTAGTATAGGCAGTAATTTTACCATCATATTAATTATAAAAATTATTACCATGAAAACTACAGATAGTAAAAATGCAGCTCCTGCAAAAAAAACTACAAAAGAAACCACGCCAAGAGGTGTTACCAAGCCAAAATCGAACGCAGCATCAGGATTGACAGAATTATTTGAAGACGGGCTGAAAGATATTTATTGGGCAGAAAAAGCTTTGACAAAAGCATTGCCACTAATGGTTAAAAATGCTTCTTCTGTTGAATTGAAAGACGCGATCGACAACCACTTGACCGAAACAGAAGAGCAGATTGCCCGTTTAGAGGAAGTATTTAAAATTATCGGCAAAAAAGCAACAGCAAAAAAATGTGATGCTATGGAAGGCTTGATTGAGGAAGCCAAAGGAATGCTTGAAGAAACAGAGCTAGGAGTCGTGCGCGATGCCGGAATTATTGCGGCAAGCCAGAAAATAGAGCATTATGAAATTGCAACTTATGGCACTTTAAGACAATTTGCAGAAACTCTAGGGCTTCCTGAAGCAGCAACATTGTTGGAACAAACTCTTGATGAAGAAAAAGGAGCCGACAAAACACTCACAGAAGTGGCTGTCAATGCAGTAAATCTTGAAGCTGCAGAAATTGAATAAAGCATTCAGAAAAGAATAAAAGTGCAGTTTTCGGACTGCACTTTTTTAGTTAATTGAAAATCTATTATATGCCCGAAGGTCCATCTATAGTAATCTTAAAAGAAGAAGTGCAGCAATTTGCAGGACAGAAAATCATTTCTGTATCTGGCAATACGCATATTGATATTTCTAGGCTGCAGGATAAAACGATTCTTGCATTTAAAACCTGGGGAAAACATTTTTTAATTTGTTTTGATTCTTTTACGGTAAAAATCCATATGCTCATGTTTGGAACTTACCGAATAAATGAGCGCAAAATTGCCAAACCAAGACTGAGTTTGGTTTTTGAAAACGGAGAGCTTAATTTTTACACCTGCTCGGTTAAAATTTTAGAAGGCGATATCAATTCTCATTACGATTGGAGCGTTGACGTGATGAACGAAAATTGGGATCCGAAAAAGGCACAGCTTAGCATGGAAGATATGCCCAAAAAAATGATTTGTGATGTAATCTTAGATCAGGATATTTTTTCTGGAGTTGGCAATATCATTAAAAATGAGGTTTTGTATCGCTGTCACGTGCATCCAGAATCGATTATAGAAAAAATCCCGCCCCATGTCAAAAGCCAGCTAATCGCGGAATGCTCCATTTACAGCTTTGAATTTTTGTATTGGAAAAAGAAATTTGAGCTCAAAAAGCATTGGGAAGCATATACAAAAAGTGTCTGCTTGCGATGCAATCTCCCGTTTCAGAAAAAACAGACGGGAGTACGAAAACGCAGAAGTTTTTTCTGCACTAACTGCCAACAATTATATGTATGAAAAACCAAGTAACTATAGGATGTTCCAGCTTTTACAACAGCTTTTGGAAGACTGTTTTTTATCCTCAAAATCTTCCTTCCAAAAAGTGGTTTGAGTTTTACTGCCAGCATTTTGACACTTATGAGTTTAATGGCAGTTTTTATAAATTCCCAACTGTCCGCATTTTTCAAAATTGGTATCATAAAACGCCCGAATCTTTCTTGTTTTCGGTCAAAGTCCCGAAAGAAATTACGCATATTAAAAAGCTTGTAGACTGCGAAAGCCGCTTGAATGACTTTTATAAAATTTGCAAAGAAGGCATGAAAGACAAACTCGCAGCTATTTTGTTTCAATTTCCTCCAAGTTATGCTTTTAGCAAAGAAAAATTAGACGCCATAATCCAAATTTTAGATCGTGATTTTAAAAATGTAGTTGAATTTCGCCATGAAAGCTGGTGGAATGATGAGGTTTGGGATGCATTTAAAGAAAACAATATCACGTTTTGCAGTGTGAGCTATCCGAATCTTCCTCAAACTATCTTCAAGGATTTTCCAATACTGTATGTGCGTTTTCACGGAATTCCGAGATTGTTTCATTCCAGCTATTCTATAGAAGAACTACAGGAGGTGAAACGCCAGATTCATTCCAAAAAAGGATTTGTGTACTTTAACAATACGGCAAGTGAAGCAGGTATTCTGAATGCTTTAGAATTGAAAAGAATGGCTGTTTGAATTGTTTTTGTTAGTGCTGAGAAACAAAGTCCTCAAAGTTTTACGCAAAGTACGCAAAAGAAAACAATCTTAGCGAACTTAGCGTAAAACTTTGAGGACTTTACGGTTTAAAAAAACAGTTAAACTAAAAAACTACAATTTTAGAGTTCCTTCAATACCATCATCCATTGTTTTTCCTGTAATAAACGCGGCTGTCATTTTAGCAATAGCCACCATTTTTCCGTTTTTGTTATTCCAATAATAACCATCTTCCGGAACAAATTTTATAACGCTTAAATTCGGATCATCTACGCCGCCTGGCATCCAAATTTTTACTGCCGGATCCCATAATTTTTCGATAGTTTCTCGATCGTATGAAATGCTTGCCGTTCCGTGAAGCGTTAAAAACTTGTCGTGCGGTTCGGCAAAGAAAACTTCGACCATCGGATTCAATGTAATTTCAGCATTTTGTCCGCTGTTTCTGTCCGATAAAAACCATAAGTTTCCCAAATCATCAATTTTCTGAACAGACATAGGCCGAGATTGTATTCTGTATTCGTTATATGTACAAAACATACAAGTTTTAATATGTGCAGCCAGATCTTTTATTTTGTCTACTGCAAATGCATCTGTAAGGTCTTTATGATCGCCCATAATAGTATATTTTAAGTTGTTTAATGTTTAATTAATTGACAGACAAATAGATATTTCTTGAAAAAAAATACCAAAGTAAAGTTGGCGCTTTTTGCCCTTTTTTAAATTATATAATTAAACTTATAAATTATGAGATTTCAATTCGATTTGTAAGAAATTGACTCTGATTTTTATTTGTTACATAAAATTGCACTATATTTGGGACTTTAAAATTCTAAGCCACAAATTACAATGACAGATTTCACTATATTCTATACTGATGACGACGAAGACGATTTAAGTATTTTTGCAGATGCAGTGGAATCTATACCCCAGAATATCAAATTGAAAACGTACTCAGGAAGCCAGAATTTTTTAAATGCTATTTCTGATCCAGCTGTTATTCCGTCTGTAGTTTTCTTAGACTTGAATATGCCTGGAAAAAATGGATTTGATGTGCTGAAAGAACTTCGAGATTCTGAAGACAAAAAAGATATTCCGGTAGTAATTTATTCAACTTCGAGCGAACCGGGGAATATTGAGAGATGCCTTAATCTAGGCGCCAATTGCTTTATTACCAAACCGGTTTTAATGAGCGATATTATAAAGGCCATAGAACACGCAATACAGATTGACTGGAAAAAATTTATTCCGAACCAATCCAATTTTGTATTTAAATATTGATCTCTGATAAGTCAGGAATGTAAATATTGAAAATTGAACCTTTATCTTTTTCGCTGAATACGGTAATAAAACCTTTGTGGTTTTCTACGATTTTTTTCACAATGGCGAGACCAATTCCGGTTCCTTTATATTCGCTTTCAGTATTGAGACGCTGAAAAACTTCAAAGATTTTTTCTTTATAAACAAGTTCAAAACCAATTCCGTTATCCGAAACTTGGATGTGATGATACACTTTGTCCTTAAACTCAGCGTTTGGGAGCAATTTTCCATCAACAGGCGTAACCGATATTTTCACTTTTGGAGGAATGCCAGGCTTTGAAAATTTTAAGGCATTTTCTACCAAATTGTGAAGCAATTGTCTGAACTGAAACTGTATAAGTGTCGCTTCGCCCAAATCGTGATATTCCACAACAGCATTTTTTTCTTCAATACGATCCGAAAAATCACTGATTACTTCTTCTGCAATTTCGTCAATTTTAACCGTTGTAAAGACACGATCGGCAGAATTGGCGCGGGAATAGGTTAACAAATCTTGTATGAGATTCTGCATTTTTTTAGCAGAAAATTCAATTCTTGCCAAATAAGACTTGGCATTTGCCGAAATATTCTGCTCATCCAAATCGGCCAATCGGCTGGCAAAAGTCTGTATTTTTCTCAAAGGTTCCTGAAGATCATGGCTTGAGATATAAGCAAACGACTGCAGTTCGATATTCATATTAACTAAATCTCTGTTTTTGAGTTCCAGCTGTGTGGTCCGCTCTATAATTTGCTCTTCGAGCCTATTGGTAAAGTTTTTTTGTTCTTCTATATCGGTACTGGTTCCAACCCACATTGAGATCTTGCCAGTCTCGTCCAATTGCGCAATCGCACGGCTGAGCTGCCATCTGTATTCGCCATCATAACGTTTAAAACGATGAATGAAAAGAAAATCATTTCCCGTTTTTACAGATTCCATCCAAAGTTTTACATTTTCTTCGCGATCGTCTGGATGCACAATCTGGAGCCATCCATTTTTTTCAATATTCTCTTTAGACAGTCCAGAATAGTTGTAAACGGTTTTGTTAAAATAATTTAAATTTCCGAGCGTATCGCTTGTCCAGATAAGCTGAGGCATAGAATCGGCGAGGAGTCGGAACTTTTGTTCGCTTTTTATTAAAACCTGCTGCATATTTTTCTCTAAGGTAACATCCATCACGGTTCCAATCATTTTTGACGGATTATTGTTATCATCAAAAAAGATTCTTCCGTGCACTTTAATCCATCCTATAGAATGATCTAATTTTAAAATGCGCGCTTCATATTTATAAATTCCTTCTTTTGCCGCTTTTGCAAAAGCTTCTACTACAATATGATCATCTTCAGGGAGCACTCGGCTTCGAATATCATCATGAATTATTTTAGTGCCTTTTTCAAATCCAAAAATATTCAGAATGTTATCGCTATAAATTAATTTTTTGGTTTGAAGATTTAAATCCCAAGTAGCAATTTCTCCAATTTCGGCTGCCAATCGTGCCCTTTCTTCTGCGGTTTCCACTTTTTTTCGAGATTTTACTTTAGAAGTCACATCATAAACAGTGCACATAATTCCAGATGCCTTCCCGTTTTTTTCGTACAGAGTAGTATACTCGTAATCGAGATAGAATTTTTTAAGTTTTCCTTTAATTTCGACATAGGCGACAGCTTCGTTTTCACGAATTTTTTTACCATTAGCCAGCACTTCATGCAATAATTCAGGATATTTTTGATTGTGCAATTCGGGAAAAACTTCTAATAAAGGCTTGCCAATAAAATCCTTTTCCTCTTTTTGCCAAATATCATGCATCATGGTAGCATTGGCCATTTCGATCACATAATCTTTCCCTCTAAAAATGGCCATAGCAATAGGAGATTCCATTACGATATTGCGAAAAGCCGCTTCATTTTCTGTAAGCAGATGCCTTCCTCTTACTTCTGCAGTGACTTCGTAAGCAGCTACTATTACTCCTGTGATTTTATCATTTTCTTCTTTTAATGGATAAAATACGAGATTAAAATAAGCTAATTCTTCTTTGTTGTATCGGTTTAAGGTTACGGCAAATTCGTCTTGAAAATAAGGAACGCCAGTTTCGAAAACGTTTTTGAGCAGAGGATAAACCGTTTCTTTTGTTTCAGGAAGCGAATCAAAAATAGGTTTATCGAGAATATCGCTTTCTTTTTTATCGACAATGTGCAGATAAGTCGTATTGGCCATTTCGGCAATAAGATCAGCGCCCTTTAAAACGCAGATTCCGAGAGGAAGCTGCTTAACGGTATTTCTGAAACGCCTTTCGCTTTCTTCGAGATTTTTGCGTGTGAGTACCTGATTTGTAGTTTCATTGCAAATTACCAAAACGCCATTTGTTTTTCCATTTTCATCGTTTACGGGGCTATAGCTAAACGTCCAGTAAACATCTTCCATTTTGCCATTTCTGTAGATCGGCAGCAATTGGTCTTCGTGCCATGTGGCTTCACCTTTGTCTAAAACCTGATCTATCAAGGGTTTAATAAAATCCCAGATCTCGGCCCAGTATTCGGCTCCTTTTTTACCAAGAATTGACGGATGTTTGCCATCATTTCCTAAACTCGGGCGATAGGCATCATTATAAAAACAAATATGGTCTGGTCCCCAAAAAAGAAACATGGGGAATTTGGAGTTTAAAAGAATTCCTAAAGTAGTGCGCAGACTCTGCGGCCATAATTCTATCGGTCCAACAGCCGTTTTGCTCCAATCTTTAGCACGGGTTAGTTGTCCCATTTCTCCTCCATTTGCCAGAAAAGAATAGTTATTACTCATTTAAGGGTTGTATTTATTGGTCTCAAAATCAGCTAATTTTCAAAGAATATTTTGTGTTTCAAATTAGCCTTAGTTAAAATTAAGAAAAAATAAATATTCATTTGAAGGCGATTTTTGAATGAGGCAACATTAAAATCAATTGAGTTAATTTTATCTTCTTTCTATGCGGAAATTTGATAAACAGAAAAGTTAAAAGATATGAAACGAGAAGATTCAAAACATGAAATCGACAATATAAAGAGATATCAGGAAGAAGGTTACACTGCCAGCTATCTATTCGAAAATGATCGTTTAATAGATGCAGAAACTAAAGAAGCGTATACCCCAGAAGATATATTTATTGTAGCGCACCATCGATACGAAGGAATGAGCGATCCTGACGATATGTCGATTTTGTACGTTATCGAAACAAAGGATAAAAGAAAAGGAACACATTTGTTAGGATATGGTCCGACGGCCGATTTGGAAGAAGCCGAATTTTTTAAAGATATTCCGAAAGCCAATTATTCTAAAAATGCTGACATAAACGAATTGACTTAAAAGAATAAAAATAGATTGGTATTTTTATTTTGCTGATGAGCAGTTGTTTCAAATTTATTTGAGGCAGCTGCTTTTTTTGGTTGGAAGGCGCAAAGAAGCAAAGGTTCAAAGTGACAAAGATTGGAAGACAAAGGTTATAAACCTTTGAGCCTTTGTGCCTCAGAACCTTAGTTTTTTTTGGTGGGAAGGCGCAAAGAAGCAAAGGTTCAAAGTGACAAAGATTGGAAGACAAAGGTTATAAACCTTTGAGCCTTTGTATCTCAGAACTTTAGTTTTTTTGGTGGAAAGGCGCAAAGAAGCAAAGGTTCAAAGTGACAAAGATTGTAAGACAAAGGTTATAAACCTTTGAGCCTTTGTATCTCAGAACTTTAGCTTTTTTTGGTGGAAAGGCGCAAAGAAGCAAAGGTTCAAAGTGACAAAGATTGGAAGACAAAGGTTATAAACCTTTGAGCCTTTGTACCTCAGAACCTTATTTTTTTTTTGGTGGAAAGGCGCAAAGAAGCAAAGGTTCAAAGTGACAAAGATTGGAAGACAAAGGTTATAAACCTTTGAGCCTTTGTATCTCAGAACTTTAGCTTTTTTTGGTGGAAAGGCGCAAAGAAGCAAAGGTTCAAAGTGACAAAGATTGGAAGACAAAGGTTATAAACCTTTGAGCCTTTGTACCTCAGAACCTTATTTTTTTTTTGGTGGAAAGGCGCAAAGAAGCAAAGGTTCAAAGTGACAAAGATTGTAAGACAAAGGTTATAAACCTTTGAGCCTTTGTATCTCAGAACTTTAGCTTTTTTTGGTGGAAAGGCGCAAAGAAGCAAAGGTTCAAAGTGACAAAGATTGGAAGACAAAGGTTATAAACCTTTGAGCCTTTGTACCTCAGAACCTTATTTTTTTTTTGGTGGAAAGGCGCAAAGAAGCAAAGGTTCAAAGTGACAAAGATTGGAAGACAAAGGTTATAAACCTTTGAGCCTTTGTATCTCAGAACTTTAGCTTTTTTTGGTGGAAAGGCGCAAAGAAGCAAAGGTTCAAAGTGACAAAGATTGGAAGACAAAGGTTATAAACCTTTGAGCCTTTGTACCTCAGAACCTTATTTTTTTTTTGGTGGAAAGGCGCAAAGAAGCAAAGGTTCAAAGTGACAAAGATTGGAAGACAAAGGTTATAAACCTTTGAGCCTTTGTACCTCAGAACTTTAGTTTTTTTTGGTGGAAAGGCGCAAAGAAGCAAAGGTTCAAAGTGACAAAGATTGGAAGACAAAGGTTATAAACCTTTGAGCCTTTGTACCTCAGAACCTTAGTTTTTTTGGTGGAAAGGCGCAAAGAAGCAAAGGTTCAAAGTGACAAAGATTTTTCTTTGTCTAAAGGTTTGTAAGACAAAGGTTATAAACCTTTGAGCCTTTGTACCTCAGAACCTTTGTTCCTTAAAAATAAAAATTATGAAATATCTCTCCAAAATTGTATAAAGAATTGACTGCCAATATAAACGAAATTTGGATTATAGAAATGGAGTAAAAACCAAAATTGGTTTTTGTACGTAAATAGTTACTAACCCGTTTATTAAAACCAATCCTAATATGAAAAAACTTTACATAAATACTGGCAGTTTTGATGCTGTTTTTAATAATCTGAAAGAGAGTTTTGGCGGAGACTTATCTAGTGGCGCTAACGAATATAAATTGGCGATTAAATCAAAATGGGCAGCGGGAAGCATCTCTGGAGTGCATTTTGAAAAAGATATGTCGTATCTCAATTTTGATTTGACTTTCAATCAAGATGTTATTTTAAGTGTAGAATCCAATCCTTTTATGCCTGTATTTTTTGCGTATTGCGAAAAAGGAAATGTTTTACACAGTTTTGGTGCCAATGGTGCTGTTAGAAGCTTAAAAAAACAGCAGTCTGGCATTATGAGCAATTCATCTTCAATTAATAGCGTATTGTATTTTGAAAGCCATAAACAGATCAAGTTTTCATTGATCGGAATACCGACAAATCTCGATGCTGCAGAGAATGCTGATTTTGCTTTTCAGATTAAAAAGAGATTTACGCACGAATCTGGAAATTATTTATATATAGGAGCTGAGAATATGCAAATAGAAGGGAAGCTTCAAGAGCTTAAAACGATTCCGCAAAAAGGAACTGTCCGTTATTTGCTGATGAAAAAAATTCTGCATGAAATTCTGGAGCTGGAGATAGCGCAGCATAGTTATAATTACTTGACTCCGCTTAAGCCTGTTTTGGACTTTGCAGTTAAACAGCTTAGTGAAATGAAAAAATTGTCAGACATCAATTTAGGCCATATTTTAGCGCCAGTATTATTTTTTAAGAGAAATATGCAATCGCGAGTTCTCAAGGAAAAGTACTTAGAATTAAAACCTTATAACCAAAAATTAGCTAGCTAGTAAGCATTATTATATCCTTCACTTTCAAAAAAAAACAGCTTCTATCGAGCTGTTTTTTTCTTTTTTATTCTTTTTCAAAATAAAGAATAAAATATACCATTATAAGGTTTAAAATGAGAGAAATACTGTTGGTGATAATAATAGGCAAATCGTTTTTCAAAATGCCATAAACAACCCATATGGCAATCCCAAAAGTAAGCGTGCCAAACATTCTAAGCGAAATCTGCTTCACTTTTTTGGTTTTCCAAACCTTCAGAATTTGCGGAACTGTCGATATCGTGACACACGCTCCCGCAAAAAGTCCTATTGCATCAATAAAATTCATTTTTTATTTTTTTAAGATTCTGAGATTCTAAGTTTTTAAGGGTTAAGATGTTTATTTATAGTTTTTTAGGTTTTTTTAGGTAGATTACATAAAAAAAAAGCTCAGCATCTTAGTAGCTTAGAAACTTAGAAGCTTAGAAATTTTTCACCCCACCAATTCCCCGCCATTGACATGAATAAACTGCCCTGTAATATAACTGCTGTCTTGAGAAGCCAAAAACACATAAGCAGGCGCCACCTCCGAAGGCTGTCCAGCTCTTTCCATCGGATTATCTTTTCCAAATTCAGATAATTTATCGAAGCTTGCTACAATCAGAGGCGTCCAAATTGGCCCAGGCGCTACACCATTGACACGAATTTTCTTTTTAGCCAGCATACTCGAAAGTGAGCGCGTAAAACTTACAATAGCACCTTTTGTACTCGCATAATCCGCTAGGTGTTCGCTTCCGCGAAAAGCCGTTACAGAAGTGGTATTGATGATAGCATCACCTTCTTTTAAGAATGGAAGCGCAGCTTTGGTGACATAAAAAAACGGATAAATATTTGTCTCAAAAGTTTTATGGAGCTGAGCGTTTGTTATCTTCTCCAATTCATTTTGAGGAAAATGAACCGCAGCATTATTCACCAGAATATTAATATTTTTAAAAACGGTATGGCATTTTTTTATAGCTGCACGGCAAAACTTTTCGTCTTTCAAATCGCCGCTTATCAAGAGGCATTGCTGGCCTTCTTTTTCGATCAGAGCTTTTGTTTCGTGGGCATCTTTGTCTTCTTTCAAATAGACAATGGCAATATTAGCGCCCTCTCTGGCAAAATGTACCGCAACGCTGCGGCCAATGCCGCTGTCGCCTCCTGTGATAAAAGCTGTTTTTCCTAATAGCTTACCGCTTCCGGTATAATTTTCTCGTATAATTTCTGGCTCGGGAGTCATCATATATTCGTTGCCAGGAAGATTTTGTTTCTGTTCAGGGAATGTTTGTTTCTTTTTCATGATTTCTTTCTGTTTAAGCCATTAATGAGCTATTTAAAATTAGCTTTTAGATAAAGTTATCTTTGTCTTGAAAGAAATAATGTTTAGCTCAATCAAAATAAAAAGCTAATGTTGTATGAAATTACATTCAATTTAGAAAAAGTCTAAAAATAATTGGCAATGCATAATAGGTTAGCAATCATGCAGAACGCTTAAAATGATGCCAAAAGATGGGAATTTTGTAATTATTTGCGATTTAAATAAAAAAGCTACCCGTCATTTTTTTTATACATTTGAGAATTTCCGCATCATTTTTTAACAGACGATTTTACAATTTGTTTAAAAAATAAGAAAATTTTTATATTTTATTAAAATTGAGTATTTTGATTTACAACCGATTTAGTTTTCCGACATGGTATTAATTGTAGACGATATAAGGGCAAATATTATCGCCCTAAAAAAAACATTAGAGCTGCATAATATCGATGTTGATAGTGCTGAATCTGGAGAAGAGGCACTCAAAAAAATTCTTAAAACAGATTACTGTCTGATTATTATGGACGTTCAAATGCCAGGACTTGATGGCTTTGAAGTCGTAAAAATTCTTTCGGGAAATCAACGCACCAAAGATATTCCGGTGATTTTTCTGTCGGCACTTAATACCGAGAAAAAATATATATTTAAAGGTTACGAAACTGGTGGCGTTGAGTATATTACAAAACCCGTAGATACCGATTTGCTGATGCTGAAAGTGAAGACTTTCATAAAAATCTACGAACAGCAAAACGAACTGAAAGCGATGAAAGACCTGCTTTCTAAAGAAATCAAAATTAGAAAAGAAGCGCAGGATAATCTGGAAATCAAAATTGCTGAGAGAACCAAAGAACTGGTTCAGAAAAATGAAGAGCTGGAACTTCGAAATCATGAATTGCAACAGTTTTCGTGGGTAGTTTCGCATGATTTGAACGAGCCTATCCGTAAAATTCAGATTTTCATTAAAATCATAAAAGACCTTTACTTAAAAGCAGATGATAAAGCGGTAGATTATGTAGACCGAACCATAAAATCGGCAGAGAGAATGCAGACTTTGATTACCGATCTTTTGGCTTATTCAAGGCTTTCTGCACAGGTTAAACCCGAAAAAACCGATTTGAATGTGGTTTTACAGGAGGTGCTGGGCGATTTTGATTATTTGATCGAGCGTAAAAATGCTGTTATAAAAACCAACGAACTGCCAACGATTGACAGTATTCCGAGTCAGATGCGTCAGGTTTTTCAAAATTTGATAGGCAACGCTTTGAAGTTTTCGGGCAATGAAGAGAAACCGATAATCGAAATAACTTCCGAGACTATTTTAGAAAAATCAATCGAAAGTCCTACTGCTCCAGAAGGTAAATTTTGCCGAATCACAGTGAAAGATAACGGAATTGGTTTTGATGAAATGTATCTGGATCGCATCTTTATTATTTTTCAAAGCTTAAACGACCGCCAAACTTATGAAGGAACCGGAATAGGATTGGCAATTGCAAAGAAAATTATAGAAAAGCATAACGGATTAATCACTGCAAAAAGCAAACCAGGAGAAGGTGCAAGTTTTATCATTGTACTTCCTTTAAAATACGAATAAAATAACTGAGAAATATATGAATGGCAATTTTAAAAGAAACTTATTAATTAGTTCGCTAGTTTCATTGCTTGTGCTTACCATTAGTTCTGTAGCTTCGTTTATTAGCATCAAAAGTTTATTAAACAGCAACTTTTGGGTCAACCATACGCAGGATGTAATTTATAACCTGAATGAGGGTTCATCGATTATTACAGAAGCTCAAACTAGCATGAGGGGGTATCTGCTTACAGGAGACGAGCAGTTTGTAGAACGATTTAATGATGCAGAGGCCAAATCAAACACTTATTTCGAAAAATTGGATGAACTCACAGCAGATAACCCTTCGCAGAGAAAATTGCTGGAAGAATTGCGCACTAAACGTTCGGGGTTCTTTAAGTATTTGAATAATCAGATTGTAAAAAAACGTTTAAGCAAACAAACGCTGATTTTCGATTTGAATGAAGGAAGGAAAATGATGAACGATATAAGAGCAATCATCAAAAAAATAGAAAATACTGAACAGCAGCTGCTAGAAGAACGTAACTCAAATTCAGAACGTTACGGTACTTACAGTTTAATTTTAATTGTTATTGCTTTTTTTATTGCCTTTCTTATTTCCATTGTTTTCATGATCAGAATCTTGAAAGATTACAACGAAAGGTCTCTATTACAGCAAGAATTGATCAAGAAAGATAAGGAAACTGCTGAAAGGTTGGAAGTAATTGGCGGAATCGCATCTCAGATTTCTAAAGGGAATTACGATGTTCAGATCGATGACCGAAAAGCAGATACATTGGGCGCTTTGGGATCTTCTATTCACGAAATGAAAGATTCTTTAAAAAACTCTTTTGATTTGTTATCCCAAAAAGAATGGCTTCAATCGGGTGTTGCAATGTTGAATGATAAAATGCTGGGCGAAAAAACCATTCAGAAGCTATCTAAAGATGTAATCGAATTTTTGTGCCAATATACCAACAGCAGTGCGGGAGTTTTGTATGTGGTTGATGGCGAGGAAATGGCAATTTCTGGCGGTTACAGCTATATTCCGAGTAAAAATCGCGAACGAATCAAAAAGGGCGAGGGTTTAATAGGCCAAGCGATTGTTTCTGGTAAAATGCTCGAATTGAAAGCGCTCTCTCCAGATAATATCCAAATCAATTACGCATTAGGCGAGATCAAACCGACTCATATTGTGGCGCTTCCGTTAATGGATTTTAAGGTAGAAGGAGCAGTTGAATTGGCTAGCATTTATGGTTTTTCTGTACTTCAGTTAGAGTTTCTGAATTTGGTCGCCAATAATATCGGAATTGCTTTAAAAGCAACGCAAAACCGTAAAAGAGTAATGGAACTTCTGGAAGAAACAAAATCTCAGGCAGAAGAACTTCAGATTCAGCACAGCGAATTGGAAGCTATAAATGCAGAATTGGAAGCACAGACCGAGAAATTGCAGGCCTCAGAAGAAGAGCTTCGCGTGCAGCAGGAAGAATTGGAGCAAACCAATGAAGAATTATCCGAAAGAAGTGTTTTATTAGAAGAAAAAAATACTGAAATTCAAAAGAAATCGGAAGCTTTAGAATTGACAACTCGTTACAAATCAGAGTTTTTGGCCAATATGTCGCACGAGCTGAGAACACCGCTGAATTCTATTTTATTGTTGAGCCGTTTATTGTCTGAAAACAATAATAAAACCATGAACAATGAAGAAATTGAGTTTGCAAAAGTAATTCAGAGTTCAGGTAACAGCCTTTTGGGATTGATCGATGAAATTCTGGATTTATCTAAGATTGAAGCAGGTAAAATGGATTTGGAGTTTTTGGACGTTTCTACTAAAGAAATTACAGACAACCTTCATAATCTGTTTTATATGGTGGCAAAAGAGAAGGGAATTAATTTTGAAATTATTGCCAAAGAAGCGCCAATTGTTATTAAAACAGACAAAATGCGTTTGGAGCAGATTCTAAAAAACCTGATTTCTAATGCCATTAAATTTACAGAAAAAGGAACCGTTTCTCTTGAAATTAAAGTGGATACAGATGATGATAAGATAATCTGCTTTATTGTAAAAGATACCGGAATCGGAATTCCGTTAGAAAAACAGCCTTTAATTTTTGAAGCATTCCAGCAAGCCGACGGTTCAACAAAACGCAAATATGGCGGAACTGGTTTAGGGCTATCAATAAGCCGCGAACTCGCTAAATTATTAAGAGGAGAAATCATTCTGCATAGTAAAGTAAACGAAGGAAGTACATTTACTTTGTGCCTTCCAGTTTTTGGCTTTGCAATCAATAAAATTTCGGTAAGCAAAATTCCTGAAGCAGAAGAGATCGAAGTTGAATCTGAAGATGAAGAAGCAAAACCAAAATACATCAGCGAGGTTGTTCCAGAAGAAATTGAAGACGACAGAGACTCCATTGTAGAAGGCGATAAAGTGATTTTGATTGTAGAAGATGATATTAGCTTTGCTAAGTCGCTACTGGCCTTTACACAGAAAAAAGGGTACAAGGGAATTGTTGCCGTAAGGGGAGATTATGCCTTGAATTTTGCTTTGATCTACAAACCAATCGGAATTTTATTGGATATCGAATTGCCAATTAAGAGCGGTTGGGAAGTTTTGGAAGAACTGAAAAACCATTCTCAAACCAAACATATTTCGGTTCACATTATGTCATCGCACAAATTGAAACAGGAAAGTCTGTTGAAGGGAGCTGTAGATTTCTTAGACAAGCCAGTTGCTTTTGATAAAATTCCTGAAGTCTTTATGCGTATAGAACACATTATCAACAAAGAATCGCAAAAGGTTTTAATTATCGAAGATAATCCGAAACACGCAAAGGCTCTGGCTTATTTCTTAGAAACGTATAATATCAATTCTGAAATTAAAAGCGAAGTTTCGGCAGGTTTGTCAGCTTTAACAAAAGAAGAGGTAGATTGTGTAATTCTGGATATGGGAATTCCAGACAAACAGGCTTACGAAATTCTAGATGGCGTAAAGAAAAGCCCAGGATTAGAAAATCTGCCGGTAATTGTCTTTACAGGAAAAAGTCTGTCAATAAAAGAAGAATTAAAAATTAGGAAATATGCCGATTCGATTATTGTAAAAACGGCACATTCATACCAAAGAATGCTCGATGAGGTTTCGCTTTTCCTTCATTTGGTAGAAGAAAAAAAGAATGGAGACCATAAAAAAGAAGCCCATAAAAAACTCAACTCGCTTAATAATATCCTATTTGAGAAAAAAGTATTAATCGTAGACGATGACGTACGAAACATATATTCGCTTTCTAAAGCTTTAGAAGCCTTTAAAATGAATGTCATCACTGCTTTTGACGGAAAAGAAGCCATTAAGATTTTGGACGAAAATCCAGATACAGATGTCGTGTTGTTAGACATGATGATGCCAAATATGGATGGTTACGAAACAGCAGAAAAAATAAGAAGCAATCCTAAATTTCTTAACTTAGCCGTAATAGCTGTTACTGCCAAGGCAATGACAGGCGATAGAGAAAAATGTATTAAGGCAGGAGCCTCAGATTATATTACAAAACCTGTAGATGTTGACCAGCTGTTATCCTTGCTGCGAGTATGGCTTTACGATAAAATCTAATTTTTTAAAATGCTGTAAATGGGAAAGAAACGTGTGTTGATTGTAGATGACGATTCTAGAAATATTTTTGCTTTGGTGAATACCTTAAAAGCAAAATCGTATGATTGCATATCTTGCCAAAGCGCCGAAGAAGCGCTAAGAATATTGCGCGAAGACGCATCGATCGATGCCGTTTTACTCGATATGATGATGCCAGAAATGGATGGTTATGAGGCAATTCCGCTTATAAGAGCAATTCCGTCGCAAGAAGCTGCTTTGGTGGTTGCCGTAACAGCGCAGGCAATGGCGGGAGATAAAGAAAAATGTTTACAAGCTGGAGCTGATGCTTACATCTCAAAACCTGTTGATGTTGATAAATTGCTTCAGATTTTGGGAGGAAACTTAAATGAATTATGATTGAAGATATTGAATTAGAAACTCTTATAAATGATGTTTACGAATATTATGGTTTTGATTTTGGAAGCTACTCCAGAGCATCACTCAAAAGACGTGTAAGCCGGGTTTTCTATTTGGATGGATTTAAGCATTTTCATGATTTTTTATCTAAAGTCCGTACAGATCCAGAATATTGCAAAAGAATGATTGACGAAATTACGGTTAATGTGACCGAGATGTTTCGCGACCCTTCATTTTATTTGACACTCCGAAAAGAAGTTCTTCCATTATTAGGAACAAAACCTTTTATACGCATCTGGCACGCAGGATGCTCTACGGGAGAAGAAGTCTACTCAATGGCTATTATGCTGAAAGAAGCGGGTTTGCTGCATAAATCGATATTATACGCAACAGACATAAACGCAACGGTTTTGGAAACAGCCAAAAGCGGTATTTTTCCGTTGCGAATGATAAAAGATTATGCCGATAATTATCGCGATGCAGGGGGGCAGGAAGATTTTTCGGATTATTATATCGCCAATTACGGTTTTGCAAAATTTAATGAAAGCCTTTCTGAAAAAATGGTTTTCTCACAGCATAATTTGGTTTCAGACAATTCATTTAATGAGTTTGACCTTATTTTATGTCGCAATGTTTTGATTTATTTTGATAATAATCTACAGAAACGGGTCGTTAACTTATTTGATGACAGTCTAGCTGTTTTGGGTTTTTTGGCACTCGGAACAAAAGAAACGATAAAATATTCTATATCTCAAACCAAATACAAACAATTTGCTAAAGAGAAAATATGGAGAAAAATAAAAGAATAACAGATTGTAAAGTCGTGATCATGGGCGGTTCGGCAGGAAGTTTGCAGGCATTATTGCAGATTTTGCCCTTTCTAGAAAAAACTATTTCTTTTGCTATAGTAATTGTGGTTCATAGAAAAAACTCAGACGAACAAACCTTAGAAGACCTAATTGCTTTAAAATCTAAAATAAAAGTAAAAGAAGTAGAAGATAAAGTAAAACTCGAACAAGGATTTATTTATATCGCTCCTTCCAATTATCATTTGCTATTCGAGAAAAATGAGACGCTTTCATTAGACACTTCAGAAAAAATAAACTACAGCAGGCCAAGCATAGATGTTTCTTTTGAATCTGCTGCAGAAATATATCGCGAACATTTGGTTGGAATTTTATTTTCGGGCTCCAATTCTGACGGAACAATAGGACTTCGTGCAATCCAGGCAGCTGGAGGAATAAGCGTGGTTCAGAATCCGCTTTCTGCAGAAATGCCTTTTATGCCTAATAATGCAATTCTGCATACCGTTCCAGACTTTGTTTTAAGCACCGAAGAAATTCTTGAGTTTATAAAAGAAATAAATCAGGAACCGGAAGTTATTTGAAATAAAGTGTCACCCCTCTGGGGCTTTTCAGATGCCGATACATTATGCGATATATTTAGCTTCTCCGAAGCTTTTTCTTGGCGTATGGTAATTTAGAATTAGTTCCATCGGTACAAAATATTTATAGCCAAATAACGATATGTTAAAACCAAGATTGCTTATTTTTGACTTCAGATGGAAGAGATTTCATAAAATATTTAATGGAATCAAATCTAAAATCAAAAATCGTTAATCCTTAATCTAAAATTTTAAGGTTTATTTTTTTCGTCTTCCGGAAGAACTACTTTATTGAGTTCAGCTTCTTTTTCGGCTCTCTTTTGTGCAGCTTTTCCTTTTCCAATTGGCAATCCTGCAGTAACATACAAGGATCTGTTATATTGATTATTTGGACCATCTCCTTTCATTACAGTAACAAGTCCGTAATAATATTGAACCGTAATATTTAAACCGTTTCCAACATTCATATGATAGCCAGCGCCAAATGCAAGTCCGGCATCTATAACATGAACCTGATCTCTAATGTTTTTCTTGTACACCACATCGTCGTTGTTGATTTCGTTTTTAAACTCATCAAAGGCTTTGGCCAGCAAACCAAATTGAGGCCCTGTTTTGAGATAAATGTTGTTTTTGAATTGGTACTTAATTAATATCGGAACATTAAAATAACGAATTTCACGATTTATATGCCCGCCGGCAAAAGTATTGTCGAGGTTTTCATCGTTTAGAGAATACAAAGGAATTTCTTTAGCTCCCATAGGCGATTTTACAATTACTCCCGTATTAATCATCCAAGCTGGGTTTTTCCTAGACCTCAGGTCAAAGTAAAAGCCAAGATTAAAGCCCGGATTTAAGGCAGAAGACCCCATATTTGAAATCGTAGAAAAATTAGCGCCGCCTTCCAGACCAAACTCTAAAAATTCAGAATTGAGTTTATCTCCAAATATTAAGGAAATCAAAACTTGCGATTGTGCCGTAGCAATGCAAAAAAAAGCAGTAAAGATTAGAAAACCTTTTTTCATACCATTTCCGAATTAAAGTCCAAAACGATACTGAAGACTTCCTAATACCTGCGTACGAGAACCTAAGAAACCGCATTCTGCACGAAACATAAAATGTTTGTTGAATTGATACTGAGATCCAATAATAAAGTTCCACATATCTTTAGGTCTTTTTTGAAGCGAATATTGTACAGAAGAATTTTCGGCAGTGCTTAATGCCCCATCCAATGTGGTTAAAATATTGCCTGCGCTTTCTAAAGCTCTGTTTGCCGTATTGTGTTTGGCAATATTGGCTGGATTTTTTTGCTCGGCAGGAGTCAAACCGTCCCACCATGCATTTACTTTATTTTGATTTTCGGTTACTTTTTCCAAACCGCTGTCCACTTTAGCCTGAGCATTGCTTAGATCTATAAAGTCAGACAATGGCAAATCTCCATTGGTGTCACCAGAAATATGAACTCTAAAACCCCCAACCCAGATGGCCACATTTTGATCAGGTTTGTTGAATTTGAATGTTTTTCCAAATCTAGGGCCAAAAATATAAGAAAAAGCAGGTTTGTCAAGCGAACTGATATCGGTCCAAGCCATGTTCATATCTAGTGCAAACCAGCCTCCGCCAATACCAATTGTAGGTGTCATACCAATACCAAATGTAGTGGCATTAAAATTTGCTTTCGTGCTGAAAGTAGCAATTTGAGACCAATTATTATCGGCATCAGGAACCCAAATGCCTGCATTTATTTTTGTTGAAGTATTGGCTTTTCCAAAAATTCCATAAATGTTTAAAAAAGGAAGAAGCCAGACATCGGGACGAACAGTTAAAGCACTTGCTTCTACAGTTGATTTGTCAAATCGTACAATTTCATCCAGATTGTAAAGCTGGCCATGATTAAAACCAACTTGTAGATTATTGATAACAATTTCTGATTCTTGCCAGAACCAATTTACTGATACTCCGGCTGAATAAGGAAGTTTATATCCCTTTTGGGCTACTTTTTCTCCCCAAATAGGAAGAGCATAAGGATATTCTTCTGTTTTAAGGCTGTCTTTTAACGTTTGGTTTTTTTCTCCTACAATTTTATCGGTATAAACTTGTCCGAAAATCTGTATGCTGAAAAATAATAAAGAGGCTGATATTAGTGTATTACATTTCATTGATTAGAATATTTAAAATTAATTAATTAGACTGCGAAAAATAAATTGTACTAATGTGCGTAAAAGAAATCTCTGTTATTTTTTTGGCTTATAGAAAAATGTTTTTTAGGAATTAAAATTAGGAACTTAAAGAATTGTTAAAATTATTGTTAAAGTTAACGAAATTTTCTTACCTCGGATAATTTTTTTGGATAAAATAGAAAAACTACCGAAATAATTTTCAAGTGCTTAAAGCCATTATTATTTTTAATATTATCTTTTATTTGTTTACTGGAAAATTGTATTTTTACAGCTGTGAAATGGATAACAGTCATATTATCAATTTATCTATTGGCATTGTCAAATATGCCATGTGCAGATATGGAAGTAAACAGCGCTATGCACAAAACAGCTCAGTTTGCCTCCGAAGACAATCATTCGCATGATAAAACCAATGACTTATGTTCTCCTTTTTGTGCCTGCAATTGCTGTGGCGCACAAGTTTTAAGCTACCATTCTGCTGTGGTTTTCGAATTTCCTAAAGCCTACAATCAGATTTCTATAGCTGTACCCAATTATAATTCTGTTTTTATTTCCAATTTCTACGGAAGTATTTGGCAGCCCCCTCAGATAGCATAATGATTATGCCTGTTCAGCTCCGATAGCTATCGGAATTGGAAACGGGCGAGAGAGTTGTGGACTTTCCACACGTTTACAGACAATTTAATTGTCTCATTTCTCACGTCATTATATATTCAAATGTTAGATAAAATCATTCAGTTTAGTATACGAAACAAATTCGTGGTACTATTATTTACCCTTGCGCTTATAGCGTGGGGAAGCTATTCGCTTAAAAAATTGCCGCTAGATGCCCTGCCAGATGTAACCAACAATCAGGTTCAGATTATTACTACTGCACCGACACTGGCAAGCCAGGAAGTAGAGCAATTAATTACCTATCCCTTAGAGAGAGCGGTAAAAACAATTCCAAATGTAATAGAACTCCGCAGCATCTCCCGCTTCGGATTATCGGTAGTCACCGTTGTTTTTGAAGACGACGTCGATATTTATTGGGCGCGAGAACAGATATTCCAGCGCTTAAAACAAGCCGAAGAGAATATTCCAGATTATGTAAATTCACCCGAATTAGCACCAATTTCTACAGGATTAGGAGAAATTTACCAGTATGATGTTTACGCCAAAAAGGGCTACGAAAACAAATACAGCGCGATAGAGCTTAGAACTATTCAGGACTGGATTATCATTCCGCAATTGCAGGGAATTAAAGGTGTTGCAGAGGTCAGCACTTGGGGCGGAAAACTCAAGCAATTCGAAATTGCCGTAAATCCAAATATGCTCAACAGCCTTGGAGTGACCATTACTGAAATTTTTGATGCTTTAGAAAAAAACAATCAAAATACAGGAGGTGCTTATATCGAGAAAGACCAATATACCTATTTCATTCGTGGTGTCGGAATGGCAACAGGCATCAAAGACCTTGAAAATGTGGTTGTAAAAAACCGAAATGGTTCTCCAGTTTTGGTTCGAAACGTTGCAAAGGTGCGTGAGGGCATTGCATTACGCTACGGGGCTTCGACAAAAGACGGAAAAGGTGAAATCGTTTCTGGAATGGTTTTGATGCTGAAAGGAGAAAATTCGAGCGCTGTTGTAAATCGTGTTCACGAAAAAATGGCTCAAATAAACAAAAGCCTGCCTGAAGGAGTGGTTGCCGAAGCCTTTATTGATAGAGGAAAACTGGTAGATAACTCTATTAGAACTGTAGCCAAGAATTTATTGGAAGGAGCTTTAATCGTAATTTTTGTCCTGATTTTATTTTTAGGAAATCTTCGCGCGGGACTAATCGTCGCTTCTGTAATTCCATTGGCAATGCTGTTTGCCGTTATTTTAATGAATGCCTTTGGCGTAAGCGGAAATCTAATGAGCCTCGGCGCTATAGATTTCGGAATTATAGTCGATGGCGCTGTGATTATTGTCGAAGCTACGATGCATCACCTGCAGAAATTCAAAAACAAAAAAGAATTAACCCAGGAAGAAATGGATGCTGAGGTTTACAATTCGGCTTCAAAAATAAGGAATAGTGCGGCTTTTGGTGAAATTATCATTTTGATTGTGTATCTGCCGATTCTAGCCTTAATAGGAACCGAAGGAAAAATGTTTAAGCCAATGGCCATGACAGTAGGTTTTGCAATTATTGGAGCATTTATACTTTCGCTCACCTATATTCCGATGATGAGTGCTTTGTTTCTTTCGAAAAAAACAGAACACAAAGAAAACTTTAGTGATCGTATGATTGCCTGGTTAGAAAGCCGTTATATGCCGCTATTGAAAAAAGCGCTGGAATTTAAAAAAGTTGTGCTTTCTGTTGCAGTTGGATTATTTGCTTTTGCCTTTATCGTTTTCCAAAATATGGGGGGAGAATTTATTCCGACAATCGAAGAAGGCGATCTGGCAATCAATGCTACCATTATGACGGGAAGTTCGCTTACGCAGATGGTTGAAACTACGACAAAATATGAGCAGATTCTGAAAGCCAAATTTCCAGAAATCAAAACTATTGTGACCAAAATTGGAAGCGGTGAAATTCCAACCGACCCAATGCCAATTGAAAGCGGCGACTTGATTATTGTTTTGAAAGACAAAAAAGAATGGAAAGGCAAATACCATAATTGGGAAGAACTGGCCAATGCGATGAAAAAGGAAATGGAAATTATACCAGGAGCCAATATCGAGATTTCTCAGCCCATCCAAATGCGTTTTAACGAATTGATGACGGGCAGCCGATCGGATATCGCCATTAAAATTTTTGGCGATGACTTGGATATTTTGGATGCCAAAGCGACTGAATTAATTTCGAAAATAAAAGGAATTGAAGGAATCGGAGATTTAAAAGCCGATAAAGTCACAGGTCTGCCGCAAATTACCATCAAATACGACTACGACAAAATTGCACTTTATGGATTGAATATTTCTGATATCAATCAAATTATCCGTTCGTCTTTTGCAGGAGAGGTTGCAGGAAAGATTTATGACGAAAGCAAAAGATTTGATGTTGTGGTAAGAATGGACGAAAATAATCGTAGCGATATCACAGATGTAAGCAATTTGTTTATACCGCTTCCAAATGGGCAACAGGTTCCTTTATCGCAAGTTGCTTCTGTTGACTACGAACAAGGTCCTGTACAGGTCATCCGCGAAGACGGAAAACGGAGAATAACCGTTGGATTGAACGTTCGAGGAAGAGATATTAAAAGTGTAGTGGAGGAAATTCAGGCAAAATTAGATAAAAGCTATAAGCTTCCAGTAGGTTATTATGTGACTTACGGAGGACAATTTGAAAATCTGATTGAAGCATCCAAAAGGCTTTCTGTAGCCTTGCCAATTGCTTTGGGACTTATTTTAGTCTTGCTGTATTTTACTTTTAAAAGTGCCAAACAAGCGCTGCTTATTTTTAGTGCCATTCCGTTGTCGGCAATTGGAGGCGTTTTTGCGCTTTCGCTGAGGGGAATGCCTTTTAGCATTTCTGCCGGAATTGGTTTTATTGCTTTGTTCGGAATTGCAGTTTTAAATGGAATTGTATTGATTTCGTATTTCAATCAATTAAAAGCAGAAGGCATTTTAGATCCGTTTCAGAGAATCTTGATCGGAACTAAAACACGTTTGCGTCCCGTTTTAATGACTGCTGCCGTGGCTTCCTTAGGATTTCTTCCAATGGCATTATCGACAAGCGGGGGAGCAGAAGTGCAGAAACCATTGGCAACCGTTGTAATCGGCGGACTAATCTCAGCAACTTTATTAACGTTAATCGTTCTGCCGATTTTGTATTTACTGTTGGAGAAGTTTAACCGCAGAGATAATTAGTAAATGAGAAAATTTGATAATCAGATAATTTAGTACTGCGTATAGAAAATTCCTCTCGAAGATTCAGCAGATCTGGCAGATTAATTAAAAAAAATCTCCTAAATCTGCAAAATCTGCGAGAAATAAAAAATAAAATAATGAAAAAATCAATATATAATACCAAATTGAAAAAGCTTCGCTCCCGATGGCTAACAGGATTGGGGTTAAGTGCATTTCTATTGGCAAGCACTGTTGTTTCAGCACAACAATCCATCAGTTTGGAAAAGGCAATAGAACTGGCAAAATCTAACAACATTGACTTAAAAATCGCTGACAAAGAGATTGAAAAACAAACCGTTTTGAAGAAAGCTGCATTTCAGCCAGATCCTTTGCAAGTGCAGTATCAGGGCGGTCAGTTTAATAGTGCCGATTTTGATCACAACGTTTCGGTGCAACAGTTTTTTCCGTTAGGAAATATTACAAAAGCCAACCGACAATTGCAGGAAGAATTGGCAAAATTGGCCGAGAAGCAAAAAGCCCTGTCTTCGTATGAAATTGAAAAAGCGGTTACATTGGCGTATTACCAATATTTATATGGCGTTTCAATCCAGAAACTCAATTCAGAATTGAATGATATATACACGAAATTCCTAAAAAATGCCGAATTGCGTTTTAAAACTGGAGAAAGCGGAAATATCGAAGTAATTAGTGCCAAAGCCAAAGTAAAAGAAATTGAAACTCAGAAAGCGCAGTTAGAATATGATCTGGCGATTTATCAGAAACAATTGCAGTTTTTTATTCAGACAGACGAAAATATAGTTCCCGATTCCAAAACTAATTTGCAGTATACATTTATAGAAAATCAAGAAAACACAAAGGCCGAGAGCCTAATGACCGATTTCTATCAGCAGCAGATTTCAGTGTATCAGAAAGAAGCGGGAACATTTAAGGCGCTGCGTACGCCAAAAGTCGGTTTGGGATATTTTGCACAGACTATCAATACAGAATCGCTGTTTCAGGGTTTTACGGCTGGATTACAGATTCCGTTATTTGGGGGAGTTAACACCACAAAAGCAAAGGCGGCAGAAATCAGTATTTCGCAGTCGCAACTGGCTTTAGACAGAAATAAAATGATGCTGAGTCTGCAAAGGGAAGAATTGCAGAATAACTTCAAAAAACAGCAGAAAAACTTAGCCTATTTTCAGAATGAAGGTCTGCATTATGCCGATCAGATTATTGAAACGGCACAAAAAAGCTATGCCAATGGCGACATGAGTTATTGGTCGTATATCAGTTTTTTAAATCAGGCCATTGATATTAAAAAACAATTTGCAGAAGCAACTCACAGCTATAATCAAAGTGCAATCGAACTTCAATTTCCAACCATCAAAAACAATTAAAATGAAAAATATAGTTATGAATTTAATTGAGAATTTAACCGCAAAGCACGCAAAGACAAAGCGCAAAGTTCGCAAGGGAGTAAAACCTAGCGTCCTTTGCGGAACCTTTGCGCTCTTTGTGGTTACCTTAATAAGCTGCAATCAGAATAAAGCCGAAGAACCGCAGGAAGAAGAAAAAGAAACGACTGAAGTGGCACTGACCATTTCTCAGTACAAAACCGTGGGCATAGAAACCGGTACTGTAGAAGACCGAAATCTAAACAAAGTCATTAAAGCAAATGGCTACACGACAGTTCCGCCGCAAAACTCAGCAGAGGTTTCGACTTTGATTGGCGGAACGGTAAAAGATATTTTTGTTTTGGAAGGAACCTATGTAAACAAAGGAAAAGTGCTGGCAACAATTCAGAATCTGGAAGTTATAGGAATGCAGGAAGATTACCAGTCGGCTGTTGCCAATGTAGAATACCTTCAGTTAGAATACAACCGCCAGAAAACGTTGAGCGATGAAAATGTAAATCCGAGAAAGACTTTTCAGGAAGTAAAAGCCAAACTGGCAGCCGAAAGAGCTCGTGCGCAGGCAGCAAAAAACAAATTAGATGCTCTGAATGTTAATGCAAAAGGAGCAACATCGGTTGTGCCTATTGTTTCGCCAATAAATGGCTATGTGGGAAAAATCAATATTGCAAAAGGAGCTTTTGCCAATACAGGCGTTTCGCTTTTTGAAGTAGTTGACAATAGCCAGATGCATTTGGATTTGAATGTATACGAAAAAGACTTAGGCTCAATTTCCATTGGTCAGGTAATCGATTTTGTTCTGACAAATCAGTCGAATAAATCGATTAAAGGAAAGATTTTCGGAATCAATAAATCTTTTTCTAACGAAAGCAAAACGGTTGCTGTTCATGCTAAAATTGATCCTGCCGACGCAAAAGGCCTGATTCCAGGAATGTACGTTTCTGCAAATATTAATATTACAAACGCGACAGTTCCGGCTCTTCCGAAAGATGCAGTGGTCAAAAATGCCGACAAGTATTTTGTTTTTGTTGAAGAGAAAGAACACGCGGAAGAAAAACACGAGCATAAAGAAGGTGAAAAGGAAGAAGCGCATGAAAAAGAAATTCATTTTAAAGCCATAGAAGTAATTCCCGGAACAACCGATTTAGGTTTTACAGAAGTTAAATTTGTAAATGATATTCCAGAAAATGCTAAAATTGTAACGAAAGGAGCATTTTATCTGCTTTCAGCAATGAAGGGCGGAGGAGAGCATACGCATTAATTTTTTAAGATGCTAAGGTTCTAAGCTGCTAAGCTGTTGAGTTTTTTAAAGTTGAATTTGTTCGCAAGAGCAGCACGAAACAGTTTTTTATAATATTAATTGAATTGCCTCCAGCTTTAGCTGGAGGTATTTAATAAGATTGTATAGGGCTTTAGCCAAACTGGCGCATTTTAGGCTAAAGCCTTCTTTGTGTCTATTATAATGTCTCCAGCTAAAGCTGGAGGCAACTCAATTGATAAACTTTGCTCAAGAAGTTTCAAAAGTACATCTTTGCGAGATTAATGTTTTTTCACTTAAAAAGTGTAGTGCCTTCGAAGCAATTATAATATTAATTTGAATTGCCTCCAGCTTCAGCTGGAGGTATTTAATAAGATTGTATAGGGCTTTAGCCAAACTGACGCATTTTAGGCTATAGCCTTCTTTGTATTCTACAATAACTCGAGCTAAAGCTGGAGGCAATTGAAAAAAGAAAGTTTTGCTAAACATTAAAAGAATTCAAATATTTTTTTACGCAGATTTTTTCAAATTTTAGCAGATTTAATTTAGAATCATTTGTATAAATCAGCTTAAATCTTTTTTAAATCAGCGTGAAACAAAAAACTTAGCATCTTAGTGCCTTCATAGCAATAAACTTTGCCACAAAATGCTTAAATTTAGAACATTATTTAAACAAAACTTCAGGCATAAAAACGTGTCCCGATAGTTATCGGGATTAAACCTGAAACTTGAAACTCAAAAAAATGATACATCAAGATAAAGAAGCAAAAATCACAAAAAATAAAGCCAAACCTTCTTGCAGCTGTTCACATGATGAACCTATACATTCCGACAATGACGGGCACGATCATGGCGGTCATGACCATGAGCACAACGCGAGCGGCAATTTGTTTAAGTTGTTTCTCCCATCTATTATTTCCTTTCTTTTATTGATCATCGGAATTGGTTTTGATAACTATTTTCCACAGGAATGGTTTGCTGGATATGTTAGAATTGCATGGTATGCAGTTGCATATCTTCCAGTAGGGCTTCCTGTTCTGCGAGAAGCTTACGAAAGCATTATAAAAGGAGATGTTTTCTCTGAATTTTTTCTGATGTGCATTGCCACACTTGGAGCATTTGCCATTGGAGAATATCCAGAAGGAGTTGCCGTAATGCTTTTTTATACGATTGGAGAAACTTTTCAGGGAATGGCAGTTAGCAGAGCAAAATCGAGCATTAAAAGCCTGTTGGATCAGCGTCCCGATGAGGTTCATGTTTTGGAAAACAATATTGCAGTAAAAGTCAAAGCCAAAGATGTACAGATCGGTGCTGTTATCCAGCTTAAAGCAGGAGAAAAACTAGGCTTAGATGGCGA
This sequence comes from Flavobacterium sp. TR2, assembly GCF_025252405.1. NCBI lineage: Bacteria > Pseudomonadati > Bacteroidota > Flavobacteriia > Flavobacteriales > Flavobacteriaceae > Flavobacterium > Flavobacterium sp. TR2. The sequence goes on from NZ_CP104307.1 coordinate 3,156,756, forward strand.
ATTATTGTCAGACTTCGCTTCCTTTAATACAGCGGCTTTGACTGGAGAAAGCAAACCCGATACCAAAAAGAATGGCGAAACCGTTTTGGCCGGAATGATAAATGGCAATACAATTGCCGAAGTAAAAGTAACAGCAGCTTACAGCGACAGTAAATTATCTAAAATTTTGGAGTTGGTGCAAAACGCCACAACCAAAAAGGCGCCAGCCGAACTGTTCATTAGAAAGTTTGCTAAAATCTATACGCCCATTGTGGTGTTTCTTGCTATTGGAATTTGTTTGATTCCGATGCTTTTTGTCGATAATTATGTCTTCACAGATTGGCTTTACAGATCGTTGGTTTTCCTTGTAATTTCTTGCCCTTGCGCTTTAGTCATAAGTATTCCGCTTGGATATTTTGGCGGAATTGGCGCTGCGAGCAGAAACGGAATCTTGTTTAAGGGAAGTAATTTTCTAGATAGTATTTCGACGATTCAAAATGTAGTGGTAGACAAAACCGGAACGATGACCGAAGGTGTTTTTAAAGTTCAAGAAGTCATTATAAAACCCGAATTTGATAAGGACGAAATCTTAAAATTGGTCAATGCGCTTGAAAATAGGAGCACACATCCCGTTGCAACAGCTATTCATAATCATGTGGGGCCCGTTGATCCGTCGGTAGAGCTAAAAGAAATCGAAGAAATATCTGGATACGGATTAAAAGCAGCATACAACGGAAAAGAACTGTTTGTAGGGAATTTTAAACTCTTGGATAAATATTCAATTACGTATGATATTGACCCATCCTCTATAGTTTATACCACAATTGCAATTGCTTACGAAGGTAAATTTGCGGGTTATCTTACTATTGCAGACGAAATTAAAGCAGATGCCAAAGAAACGGTTTCGAAACTAAAATCTTTAGGAGTAAAATTGACCATGCTGAGCGGAGATAAGACCAACGTTGTAGAGTTTGTAGCCGAAAAACTAGGAATCACAAGAGCTTTTGGCGATTTGCTCCCAGAAGATAAAGTGGATAAAGTCAATGAAATTAAAGCGAAAAACGAAACAATTGCTTTTGTCGGCGACGGCGTAAATGATGCTCCTGTAATTGCCTTAAGCACGGTTGGAATTGCTATGGGAGGTTTAGGAAGCGATGCTGCCATAGAAACTGCCGATGTTGTAATTCAGGATGATAAACCGAGTAAAATTGCAATGGCAATCAATATCGGAAAACAGACCAAAAAAATTGTCTGGCAGAATATTACTTTGGCTTTTGTCGTAAAAGCTTTTGTATTAATTCTTGGTGCAGGCGGACTTGCCACGATGTGGGAAGCTGTTTTTGCTGATGTTGGAGTAGCGCTGTTAGCGATTTTGAATGCCGTAAGAATTCAGAGAATGAGGTTTTAAATCATCATTTTAAGTATATCAAAAAGTCCAATCCATTTGTTTGAATTGGACTTTTTGAGTTAAAAATGGAGATTAACTATATTATCGTTATTCTCCAAAGTAATCCTAATCGGGTTGCTTTCTGACGGAATTTGGGTCGGATACCAATTTCTAGTAGGCTGAACGAGAATTAATAAACCTTCATGATCGCCCATTGCAGCAAATTTTTCAGTATTTGCATTTTGAGAAAAGAACTGGAGTCCGTGTTCTTCAATTAATTGGTTGCCTAATTTTAATGGGTTCTCCGTAACGATTCCGATTTCGCTTATGCTTAAAATAGAAGCAGAGTTAAATTCGCCAATTTGTTCATTATTAAGATCATGTCTCGCAATAAATTCTAGCAAATTGCCGCTATGATCGAAGAAATATATAGAATGCGCATTCCAATTTTCGAAATGCGTAACTACAGTTTTATCTTCGAGCACAATTAAATCGACTTTGTTCCTGCACCATAAAATGGCTTCTTCGAGCTGATTTCGGGAATATTAAAGGCAAAATGATAAACGGAATTAAATTTAGAATCTTCAATAAATTTTAAAATAGAATTCCCAGCCTGAAATGTTATCGATTTCTCGTCATTCTCCAAAATAGCAAGTCCAAACAGTTTCTGGTAAAATGCTTTCGTTTTCTGGATATCGTTTGTTTTGATTTCGATCTGATCTATTTTCATGATATTATTTTTTTGTAAAGAAATTTCTCTTGAGTTGCTATCAAATTTAAAAAATCGCTTTCAAAATAAAGAGACGTTTCCATTTTATGCATCAATGGAAGCATTGTAAAATAATATCGCGAGTAAACCTCAGGTTAAAAATAACTTTAAAGATTGCTATACAATAACTGCAGCGTATGAAAATCAGATGAACCGTCAAAGTACTTGTGAAGCACTTCCTGAAAAATAGGTTCTGTATTCTGAACGCTGGCAAACAAAGTCATGCAGGATTGGAGTTGTTCTGCATCAAGACTTTCAAAAATATCCGAAACGCTTTCTTCCTTTTTAATGAGTTCAGAAGTAATTTCGACCAGATGTTTTCCTAAAATTGGGTGTTCAAGAAAAGCAATCGCCTCGTCGGCATTCTTGATTTCGTAAAATTTGGATGTATCATTAGAACCCATTCCTTTTATCTGCGGAAATATAAACCACATCCAAGGAGATTCTTTTTTTCCTTTCCTGATTTCCTCCAGAGCTGTTAAGTACAATTTGTTTTGAGCATCTAGAAACCGAAGTAGTCCATTGTTATTGTAAGCCATTATTTACGATATTAATTTGGGGATATCTGGTGATAAATCTAAACAAAATATGCTTACTTGAGTACTATCCGAAGTATTTTTTAAAATCAATTTTTAACATTTTAAATCGAATAATTTAGAAAAGCTATTATAAATTCCGCACTCGGAAATTTCATTAACAGATAAAATCGTATTAATAAATGACTTAAGTGTTATAAAAGACGGTTTTAATTGGTGATTCTGTTATGATTTTTCTATTTTTATGGACAGACGGTTCTAAAACCGATCTCAAAAATTACAATTAGGATTGATATTAGCCATCTTACAGTATCAATATTGTCAACCGGGCAAGCTTCGCCCATAAAAAAATAAATGCTTATGAAAATAGGATTAATCGGATTCGGAAAAACTGGAAAATCAGTAGCCTCAATATTATTAGAAAATAAAAAATTCTGCCTAGAATGGGTTTTACGCCAAAGTACGGTTTTAGAACACAGATCGGTTCCAGAATTTTTTGGAGTGCAGTCAGAAGAACCCGGCTTAATCTATTCCAGTTCAAAAACATCTATTGACGAATTATTAGAAAAACATCCTGTCGATGTCATTATAGATTTTTCATCACATCAGGGAATTTATACATACGGAGAAGTGGCTGCAAAAAAGCAGGTAAAAATTATTTCTGCTATTTCTCATTATAAAGACAAAGAACTGGCTTTTCTAAAATCGCTGTCAAAAAAAACAACAGTCTTTTGGTCGCCAAATATTACTTTGGGAGTCAACTATTTATTATTTGCCGCTAAATTTTTGAAGAAAATTGCACCTTGGGTTGATATTGAAGTAAATGAAGAGCATTTTAAAACCAAACAGGGAACATCTGGAACAGCTGTAAAAATTGCCGAAGCATTAGATGTGGATAAAGAGAATATCAATTCGGTTAGAGCAGGAGGAATTGTCGGAAAACATGAAGTTATTTTTGGTTTTCCTTTCCAAACAGTGCGTTTGATACACGAATCAATTTCTAGAGAAGCTTTTGGAAACGGAGTTATTTTCGTAGCCGAAAACCTTAAAGAGAAAGAAAAAGGATTGTATAATTTTGAAGATATTCTGACGCCTTATTTTACAGTTTAAGTTTTTTTTTTGCCGCAAAGTCACTAAGACACTAAGTTTTTTTTAAATGCTGGTGCTGTTTGTTTTCCTGAGCGATCCCGAAACTTCGGGAGAAGGATCAGTTCATTATGTATTTTAATCTCGCAAAGCAGCAAAGTTTTAAAACTTTAAAAAAGAAAAACTTTGCGACTTAGAGGCAAAAAAAAAATTACTTCCTAAAAGTCAAAGCCTTCATATATTCTAAATTCATTTTAGCAATCGAAAGCACCGAAATTCCCTGCGGGCATTCAATCTCGCAGGCTCTCGTATCGGAGCAAGCGCCAAAGCCTTCTTCATCCATCTGCTTTACCATTGAAAGAGCGCGTTTAGAAGCTTCCAATTTTCCTTGCGGTAAAAGTGCCAGATGAGTTATTTTGGCACCAACAAACAAAGCTGCGCTAGCATTTTTGCATGAAGCAACACAAGCTCCGCAGCCAATACAGGCCGCAGCATCAAAAGCAGCTTCGGCAGTTTCATACGTAATCGGAATGCTATTTGCCTCTGGCGCCTGACCCGTTGAAGCACCAATAAAACCACCTGTTGCAATAATCGAATCAAAAGCTTTGCGGTCAATTTTGAGATCGCGTAAAACAGGAAACGCTTTTGCACGAAAAGGCTCAATATAAATAGTGTCCCCATCTTTAAAACTTCTCATATGAAGCTGGCAGGTTGTGGTGTTTTTTAAAGGTCCATGAGCGCGTCCGTTAATCATTACGCCGCATTGCCCGCAGATTCCTTCACGGCAGTCATGATCAAATTCGATGACGCGTTCTCCCTGCTGAATAAGCGATTCATTCAAAAGATCCAGCATTTCCAGAAACGACATATGCTCTGATACTCCATCAATTTCATAATCTGTCATTTCTCCTTTTGATGAAGAATTAAACTGTCGCCATATTTTTAGATAAAGTTTCATAGATAATTATGAGTTATGAGTTATGAATTTTGAGTTATGAATTTTGAGTTGTCAATTAATAATTAACAATTCACAATTCACCATTTATTTATAGCTTCTCACTGCAAGCTCTACCGATTCAAAGGTTAAAGGCTCTTTGTGAAGTTCAGGTTCGTTGTTTAAACCTTTCCATTCCCAGGCCGATACATAACAGAACTCATTATCGTTGCGGACAGCTTCTCCGTCGGCAGTTTGGTATTCTTCTCTAAAGTGCGCACCGCAAGATTCTTCGCGCTGCAAAGCATCGTAACACATTAATTCTGCCAATTCGATATAATCGGCAATTCGGCCAGCTTTTTCGAGTTCACTGTTTAAAGTATTGTCGCCAGTAATTCTGAGATCATTTTCAAACGAAGTTTTGAGTTCGCGGATTTCGATTAAAGCTTCTTCCAGTTTTTTTCTGCTTCGCGAAAGACCGCATTTTTCGTAAAGAAGGCGTCCAATTTTTTTATGAAAATAATCTGCAGAAAGAGTTCCGTTAGTATGTAAAAAACGATCGAGCTGTCTTCTGACTTCTTTTTCAGCTTCCTCAAATGCAGGATGCGAAATATCGGGTCTTGGCAGATTCAATTCGCCTGCCAAATAATTAGGAATAGTGTAAGGAGCAATAAAATAGCCGTCGACGCAAGCTTGAAGCAGTGAATTTGCACCAAGACGGTTGGCGCCATGATCGGCAAAATTGGCTTCGCCTAACGCAAACAACCCAGGAATAGTGGTCATAAGTTCATAATCGACCCAAAGTCCGCCCATTGTAAAATGTGCCGAAGGCGAAATCAGCATAGGCTCTTTGTAGGCATTTATGCCTGTAATCTTTTCGTACATTGCAAAAAGATTGCTGTATTTGGCTTCAATCTTATCTTTTCCCTGCGCTTTGATGGCGTCAGAAAAATCAAGGTAAATGGCATTTTTCATTGGGCCAACGCCATGACCGGCATCAATTCTTTCTTTTGCGGCTCTTGAAGAAATATCTCTTGGCGCCAGATTTCCAAATGAAGGATAACGGCGCTCTAAATAATAATCGCGTTCTTCTTCAGGAATAGCATTTGCATTTCGGTCGTCTGCGGCTTTTTTAGGAACCCAAATTCGGCCGTCATTTCGAAGCGACTCCGACATTAAAGTCAGTTTTGACTGGTTTTCTCCATGCTGCGGGAGCGAAGTAGGGTGAAACTGAATCCAGCTCACACCCGCCATGTATGCGCCTTTTTTGTGCGCGCGCCAAATGGCAGAGCTGTTGCAGCCCATGGCAAGTGTAGACAGATAATATACTTTTCCGTAACCGCCAGAAGCCAATACTACAGCATCTGCAGCGTGACGTTCGAGTTGGCCAGTTTCAAGATTTCGTGCAATTATTCCCTTAGCTTTACCCTCAATGACAACAAGTTCGAGCATTTCATGGCGGGTATACAAAGCGACTTTTCCCAAAGCCGCCTGACGCTCAAGGGCCTGATAAGCCCCCAAAAGAAGCTGCTGTCCAGTCTGGCCTCTTGCATAAAAAGTTCGGGAAACCTGAACGCCTCCAAAAGATCTGTTGTTCAAATAGCCTGCATATTCGCGGGCAAAAGGAACGCCTTGAGCAACTGCGTGATCGATAAGGTGTGCCGAACATTCTGCTAAACGATAGACATTGGCCTCGCGGGATCTGAAATCGCCCCCTTTTATAGTGTCGTAAAACATTCTAAACGTGCTGTCGCCATCATTTTTATAGTTTTTGGCAGCATTTACTCCGCCTTGAGCGGCAACAGAATGTGCGCGTCTGGGAGAATCCTGAAAGCAGAAAGATTTTATATTATAGCCTTGTTCGGCAAGAGATGCAGCGCATGAAGCACCAGCTAGACCTGTTCCTACTACTATTACATTTAGTTTTTTCCGATTTGCAGGGTTGACTAGTTTGGCTTTAGACTTATAAAGACTCCATTTGTCTGCAAGAGGACCTTCGGGTATTTTTGATTCCATCATTTTTAGTCGTTTAAAATGAATTGATACAAAAGCTTAAAAAGAAAACTAAATTTAATATAAAATATTGATAGTTAGCTGTTTTTTGTATGAAAATATTTAAAAAAAATGAATATCAAGTTATACGAATTAAGGGATGTTGTTTGATTGCCTATTTAAACTTGACAGGTTTTAAAAAACTATTGGTTTTAGCGTATAAGTATTAAAAAAATCTGCTAAATCTGCTAAATCTGCGAGCAAAAATTTCTCAAGCAGATTCAGCAGATTTATAAAATCAGATAAATTACTTTTCGATTATCATTGTTACTCCCTGACCGCCTGCGGCACAGATAGAAATTAATCCTTTTCCAGAACCTTTTTCGCTGAGCAGTTTTGCCATTACGCCAATAATTCTTCCTCCAGTAGCCGCAAAAGGGTGTGCTGCGGCCAAACTGCTCCCTTTTACATTTAGCTTATTTCGGTCGATGGCGCCTAAAGCTTTCTTTAAACCTATTTCAGCACTTAGTTCTGGGCTTTCCCAAATTTTTAAAGTTGCCAAAACCTGAGCGGCAAAAGCTTCATGAATTTCGTAATAATCGAAATCCTGAAGATTTAAGTTTGCTTTTTCGAGCATTCGAGAAACCGCAAACAATGGAGCCAGTAAAAGGTTCTGCTGCTTTTTGACATATTCGATCGCCGCAATCTCGCCAAAGGTAATGTAAGCCAAAATAGGCAGTCCTTGTTCTTTTGCCCATTCTTCGCTGGCCAAAAGAACACAGGAAGCTCCGTCTGTCAAAGGAGTTGAATTTCCTGCTGTCAGAGTTCCGTTTACTTTATCAAAAGCAGGAGTTAGTTTGGCTAGTTTTTCAATCGTGCTGTCTCTTCTAAGATTATTATCTTTTTCTAAGCCATTGAAGGGCGTAATCATATCATTAAAAAAGCCTTCGTCATACGCTTTTGCCATATTCAGATGACTTTTTAGAGCAAACTCATCTTGTTCTTCTCGTGAAATTTTGTAATATTTTGCAGTGATTTCAGTATGTCCGCCCATCGAAAGCCCTGTTTGCGATTCTTCATTTCGTGGCACCAAAGGCGATAAATCTTTTGGACGAAGTTTTAGAAATGTTTTAATTTTCTCGCCCGATGATTTTGCTTTTCGAGCGTCGAGCAATATTTTTCGGAGTTTTTCGCTGACAGCAATTGGCATATCGCTGATAGAATCTACACCGCCGGCAATTCCAGAATCTATTTGTCCGAGAGCAATTTTATTGGCAATATAAATTGCGCTTTCAATTCCCGTATCGCAGGCTTGCTGCAAATCGCAGGCAGGAGTAGCAGGGTCAAGGCTAGTCTGCATGACACATTCGCGAATCAAATTGTTGTCGTAAGTATGTTTGATTACAGCACCTCCTGCGACTTCACCCAATAATTTGCCCTTCAGATTGTATTTATCAATAAGACCATTGAGCGCTGCGGTCATCATTTCTTTGTTTCCTACATTAGAATAAGCTGTATTGGCTCTTGCAAAAGGAATTCTGTTATAGCCCACAATGGCGACTTTTTTTATTGTATTTACTTTCATATCAGGAAGTTATTTGTTTTCGTTTTTTGAAATTTAGAAGTATAAAGATAGCTATAGATTTCGGTTTCCTGCTTAATCCAGATTAAGATTGCCAAGAAATAGGTTAAAAACATCCGTTTTAAATTATTTCGACTGATTTTATTTATTTTGTTTTATTTATTTAGAATGAATTAAAATAATTTGGAAAAGTTGAGATTTGCATCTACTTTTGTCGCTCAATTTAAAATCAAAACCAAATGAAAATAATTATTAATGCCAGAGTTTATTTTTTTATACTGTTTTTGAGCTCATTAAATATGATGGCGCAACAGTTTGGAACTGTAAACGGAAAAGTTTTTTTGAGTGGCAATAAACCAGCAGAAAATATTGCTGTGGCTTTAAAAGGAACAAAATATTCAGATATTACAACCGTTTCAGGACATTATGAAATTAAAAATGTAAAGCCGGGAACATACACTATCGTGTTAAATGGAGTAGGAATTCAACCTGTTGAGGATAAAATTGTAGTCAACTCAAAACAAACGACGACTAAGAATTTTTCTCTTTCAGAAAGTCAGGAAGACCTTGAAGAGGTGGTAATCAAAAAGAATAAATACAAGCAAGACAAGCCTTCGTTGTCTTTGCGTCTTCAGACTCCGGTTTTAGAAATTCCTCAAAATATACAAATTGTAAGCGGGCAGACTTTAAAAGATCAGCAGATTACGAGTATGAGTGACGGTGTGATTCGTAACGTGAGCGGAGCGGTGCGTCTGGAGCACTGGGGAGATTTGTATACGAATATTACCATGAGAGGTTCTCAAATTCAGGCTTTTAGAAATGGTTTTAATGTGGTTTCTTCTTTCTGGGGACCATTAACAGAAGATATGAGTTTTGTAGACCATATCGAGTTTGTGAAAGGTCCTGCTGGATTTATGCTTTCAAGCGGCGATCCAAGCGGATTGTACAATGTGGTGACTAAAAAGCCAACGGGAGTTACAAAAGGAGAGGTGAGTGTAATTGGCGGAAGCTATGATTTTTATAGAGTGAGCGTTGATTTTGACGGGAAATTGGATAAAAAAGGAAAATTATTGTACAGATTTAATGGAGCTGCACAAAACAAAGGATCGCATCGTCCATTTGAACACAATGATCGCTATGTAATTGCTCCTGTGATTTCATATCAGATTGATGATAAAACGAAAATCACTGCCGAATATAATTTTCAATACGCAAATATGACAGAGGTAGGTTCTTACTACGTTTTTGGACCTCAGTCTGATGGATATGCTACTTTGCCTCGCAGTTTTACGATGACACAGCCAGGATTGCCTGATACTAACATTCAGGACCATAGCGGTTATCTTCAGTTTGAACACAAGTTTGATGAAAACTGGAAACTTACGGCTCAAACGTCTTATTTTAAATACATTCAGCAGGGATATAGCTCATGGCCAAGTTTAGTTGGACCAGCCGAAATTGATACTAATGGAGATAAAAATCCAGATGTTTTTCTTGCTAAAGGAGATATTATTAGAAATGTTGGCATTTGGGATGCAGAAAGCAATATGTATTTAGGTCAAATTTTTGTGAACGGAAAATTCAGTACTGGAAATGTTTCTCATAAAGTATTGGGCGGAGTAGATTTAGGAAGCAAAGATTATATGGCAGATTGGGGACAATCGCATGATTTGGATACTTATGCAAATCCGTTTAATGTTTACAATCCAAATTATGGAACGCCAGCAAATGGTTTGCCTCAATTTGATCACGATACTCCTTTAAGCCAAAGAGCAGTAGGACGTTACGGTTCGAAATATGCGGCTGGATATGTGCAGGATGAACTTGGTTTTCTTGAAAATAGATTGAGATTGACTCTTGCAGCAAGATATACTTGGATTAGCCAAACTAGCAGCTACGATCAGCCGCAAGAAGATAGTCACATTACGCCTCGTGCCGGTTTAAGTTATTCTATTACTGATGATTTTGCGGTTTACGGGTTATACGACCAAGCCTTTACGCCTCAATCGGGTGTGGTGAGAAATGGTGATGTAAAACCGCTTACAGGAAATAATGTTGAATTTGGAATTAAAAAAGATTGGTTTGACGGTTCTTGGAATACAAGTTTATCGGTTTACAATATCTTAAAGAAGAATGAGTTAACAGGAGATCCTAATAATCAGCCAAATGAGCAATATAAAATTGTTCTGGGTGAAAAAAGAGCTCGCGGTGTTGAATTTGACCTAAGAGGAAAAATCTTTGACGGCTTAAATCTTATTGCAAATTATGCTTTTACAGAATCAACTGTGACTAAAGTTGATCCCGATGTTTCTGAAGCTAATGGCATTAAAGTTGGAGACGTTGTACCAGGTTATGCAAAACATACGGCAAATGCGTGGTTAAATTATACGCTTCAAAATGGCAAACTGAAAGGATTTGGGGCTTCTATTGGAGGAACTTTCCTTGACGGACGCCAGACAGATACTTGGAGCCCAGGAGTTGTATCGCTTCCAACATACTTTAAACTAGATGGAGGATTATCTTATGAGACAGGAAAAATTAAAGTGACTGCAAACGTATTCAATATCTTAGATAAATATCTTCACAGCGGTTCATACTATGCTTGGTTAAGCGCTTATTACTGGCAGACTGAAGCGCCAAGAAACTTTAGAGTTGGGGTTACTTATAAATTCTAAATCTTTTTAAAGGTTCTGAGTTGCTAAGCTTCTAAGTTTCTAAGGCTTGAGGTTTGAAATTTAAAGAAAAAAGGCTTTAGCCAAACTGGTGATGTTTGGCTAAAGCCTTTTCCTTTGCTATATCTTTCATCCAGCTAAAGCTGGACGCTATTCAATTATTGCTATAAAAAAGAGTCATTTTCTATAGATTTAAATTGTACAAAAAATTATCTGCTTGAATCATTTTAAATCTGCGAGAAAAATTTTTAGCGCTGCCATTTGCAAAAAGAAATAGAAAGAAAAAACCTTTAATCTGCGGCAAAAAATCATCCCTTCTTAATCAACGGAATCAATTTTGTGCCTATCAATTCTATGGCGCTCATTAATTGTTTGTGAGTCAAACCGGCATTATCCATTTGGAAAGTAAATCGGTCAACGCCACCTAGGGCTTCGCTGTGGCGCAGAATTTTCTCTGCAGCCCTTTCGGGACTTCCAACAATTAAAACGCCTAAATCATCAATTAAACCATCAAATTTGCCTTTTGTTACAGGAGGCCAGCCTCTTTCGTATCCTAATTTGGTCCATAATTCGGCATAACCTGGGTAATAATCTGCAATAGCACTTTCTGTTGTTGTGCCAATATAGCCAGGCGAATGCAAGCCTACCTTTAATTCTTCAGGTTTATAGCCAGCAGCTTTTCCAGCCTGACGGTATAAATCGACTAAAGGCTTAAAACGATGTGTTTGTCCGCCAATAACCGCTACCATTAATGGAAGCCCTAGCGAACCAGCTCTGATAAAAGACTCAGGCGTTCCGCCAACTCCAAGCCATATTGGCAATTTTTCCTGAATGGCTCTCGGATAAACAGGAAGATTATTTATGGCCGGACGAAATTTTCCTTCCCAACTTACAAATTCATTGTCCCGAATCTGTAAAAGAAGATCTAATTTTTCGCTGAAAAGCGCATCATAATCATTTAAATTAAATCCGAAAAGGGGATAGGCCTCGATAGAAGAACCGCGACCCACTACGATTTCGGCTCTTCCCTTTGAAATTAAATCTAAAGTTGCAAAACTCTGATAAACTCTCACAGGATCTGCGGCACTCAAAACCGAAACAGCGCTTGCCAAACGAATACTTTTTGTCCTTGCCGCCGCCGCACTCAGAATAACTGCTGTAGCAGAATCTAAAAACTCTTTTTTGTGATGTTCTCCAATTCCGAAAACATCTAGACCAACCTGATCTGCAAATTCTATTCGCTGGAGCAGCTGCTCCATTGCATCAACACTGCTCAGAGTATTGTTGTCGCCATACATTGCCGAAGCAAAACTGTCTATTCCTATTTCCATATTTTTTTAGCTTTAAGCTTTACACTATAGGGCTGTAAGCATTTTAGAAAGCCTAAAGCTTACGGCTTATAGCCTCAAGCAATATTAATGTGAAAATCCAAATGAAATACTAATAATGATAATGGCAATTACGATTAAGGTAATGCCGACATATAAATAATCTTTCTCCAATAAAAACGAGAAAAGCGAAAGCAATACGCGCAAAACGGGTGTCATGAACAAGAAAATAATTCCTGTAAATATTAAGGATTCGCCATTTCCTTGAATTGCTCCGTCATAAATCGCGGCAATTACTTCAAATATATTTCGGTCGTTTTCTTTAAAAACTGAATAATCTTCAATCTGATTTCCGTTATGAATCAAATAAACAATACCGCCAATAAAGGCTACTGATAAAGAGATCCAAACGCCGTAACGAAGCAAGTTCCCTATGATGGTCTGAAAATCTTTTTCTCCAAATTTTTCTTCCTGTACCATATTAGATTTTTCCATTTAGTCCGTTATAAATCATGTTTATTGCCAAAACAAAAATCAGGCAGGCAAAAAATATTCTCAATTTCTTCGGGTTTGTTCGCACTAAGATTTTTGCTCCTGCCATTGCTCCAAACAAAACTCCAATTACAACCGGCATACAGATTCCGGGTTCAATATATCCTTTTTGAATATAAATTACAGAACTTGCCATTGCAGTAACACCCATCATAAAATTACTGGTTGTAGTTGAAACTTTAAACGGGACACGCATAATATTGTCCATTGCAATTACTTTAAAGGCGCCAGAACCAATTCCGAGAAGACCAGACATCATTCCCGCAACTCCCATCATGCTGAAACCGCCAAGTACGTTTTTAGTTCCGTATTTTATGACTTCACCGTCATGAGAAGGATAAGTTCCATCCAATTTTAGCTTTTTAGCCAACGGACTGGATTCTAAAACAATGTGTTCTTCTTTTTTTCGAAGCGAATTAATTGCAGAAAAAATTAGCGTTAAACCAAATAAAACGGCAATAAAAGAAGTTGGGGCAATTGTAGAAAGCAATGCACCGCAAACAGCTCCGATAGTAGTGGCAATTTCGAGAAAAATTCCCATTCGCATATTGGTGATTCCTTCTTTTACGTAAGCTGCGGCTGAGCCTGAAGAAGTGGCGATAACAGAGACTAAAGCCGCTCCAATAGCATAATGAATATCGACGCCAAGAATAATTGTGAGAAGCGGAATGATGATAATTCCTCCGCCCAAGCCTGATAATGAACCGATAAAGCCTGCTAAAAAAGCGCCCAGAATCATTATAAGCGTAAAGGTAAGTATTGTCATTTAGTGATATGTTTTTGTATCTGCTAATTTACGAATACATATTTGTTCATGAACTTAAATATACCTTAAAAATGTTTGTTGTTTTGGGTTTGTTAGGTGATGGTTGATTGTTTCTTGCAAACTTTGACAAAGTTGCTACAAAAAATTATATTCTATTGTCAACTGCGTAAGATGTCTTGCCAATATTAGCCAAAAGTAAAGCTGCCGCAGCACTTGTCCAGACTGAATAATCTAGAGGAGCTTTTACAGAAACCGAGACAGACATTGCAAAAGCAAAAAAGAACATTAAAACAGTAGTTCCTAAAGCAGCAAGTCTGGTTTTGAAGCCAACTAATAGCAGCAGGCTCAGTAAAACTTCAAAGAAAGTGGCAATTCCTGCCAGAATTTCAGCTGTGGCTTTGTTGGCAAATGAATTTAGGGTTTGGGTATAAATAACAAAGTTTTCCCAATTTCCCCAAGCGACTGCGTTTGAGCCGGGTGCGCCCCAAATTCCAAATCGGTCTGCTACAGCCGACAACATTGTGATTCCTAAAACTATTCTTAAAATTAAACCTGCTTCTAATATTGTGATATTTTTCATTCTATAATTAATTTTTGATTTGGAGGTGTTCTAGGTTCTTCTTAACCAAAGTTTTATTGCCAACTACCTTAAAACCAAGTTTTAAATACAGTTTTTTTGCATTCGGATTGTCTACTTCAACCAGCAGGCCTAAAACCTCTTTATTTTTATGAACGTATTTATCAATCAAAAATTGCAATAATTGAGAACCAATTCCTTTTCCCTGATATTTCGGATTTACGCCCAATGAATCGATATAATATTCGCCCTCACGGGTTTCAAACTCAGGATCAAATTCTGGATTATAATGCTTTCGGACATATTCCACTATAGGATTTCTCAATTTTTCAATGTCAGCACCGTTATAAATGTTTACTGCGCCAATGATCTCGTTATTATCTTCAGCAACAAAGCAGTTTTGATAAGAATACTGGTTGTTTTCACTTTCAACGAAATGCTGCAGAAAGTCTTTCGCGCAAGCGTAATCTTCTTTCGCAATAAACTTATAGATAATATCTTCCATTGCTAATAGCAATATAGGTGCAATATATTTTGAGTCTCTTTTTTCTGCTTTTCTTATATTCATAGTAAAGTATTTTTAGCAAATTTAAGGCTTTTATGAGTTTAAACTATTTCAAGCAGATTAAAAGATCTATGCAGATTTAGCAGATTAATATTTGGAATAGCAGCATAATTCGCTAAATCTGCGGGAGAAAAAAATAGAGTTTTTGAAAAAAATGTACAAATATACGCTCAATATATACCAATCAAGAGATTTGGACTCGCCTTATATTTGTAGTATAGTTTTAATTTAAATATTAAAAAGAAAATGAAAGCAATAGGATTTAAAACATCATTACCCATAGAAAACCCGGAAAGTTTTATCGAATTTGAAACTGTAAAGCCAATTCCTGGACCACACGATTTATTAGTTAAAATTGACGCGATTTCAGTAAATCCGGTCGATTTTAAGATTCGCCAGAATAGTGAGAAAGATACCGTTTTAGAAACGCCAAAAATTATAGGCTGGGATGCTGTCGGAATTGTTCAGGCTGTCGGGCAGGATGTAACTTTGTTTGAAGTGGGAGACCCCGTGTATTACGCAGGAGACATTACCAAACAGGGAAGCAATGCCGAATATCAGATTATTGATGAAAGAATAGTCGGCAGAAAACCAAAATCGCTAAGCATTGAAGAATCAGCCGTTATACCGCTAACCGCTTTAACCGCTTGGGAAATTTTATTTGACAGAATTAGAATAAGTGCCGATAAAGACAAAGGAAAATCTATTTTAATTATTGGCGGTGCAGGAGGAGTAGGTTCTATTGCCATCCAATTGGCCAAGAAAATCGCTGGCCTAACCGTTATTGCAACAGCGTCGCGTTATGAAACCATCGAATGGTGCAAGAAACAGGGAGCAGATTTTGTGGTAGATCATAAAGATTTGATTTCTTCTGTCAGAGAAGCTGGTTTTGAGTACGTTGACTTTATTTTAGATTTCGTAGACACCAATGCTTATTGGGACACTATGGTTGAATTGATTAAACCGCAAGGGCATATTGCCTCAATTACTGGAGGAAGCGATCCTGTTGCATTAACGAAACTTAAAAGCAAAAGCGTTTCTTTTTCGTGGGAATTAATGTACACCCGATCTATGTATCAGACGGAGGATATGGTTGAACAGCATAATATTTTAAATATAGTAGCAGATCTGTTGGACGACGGTATTCTGAAAACAACTTTAAACACAACTTTAAACGGACTCTCGGCAGAAAATGTAAAAAAAGCGCATGAACTTTTAGAATCAGGAAAGACAATTGGAAAGATTGCGATTAAGTTTTAAAGCTTAAAAACATTGTAGGATGGTTTAATACGGTTATTTGGAACTGTTTTAAATAGCGTTGTTTTTAAATAAGAAATTTTTGTATTTTAGTCGGCTTTAAACCCAATTGGATATAAATTTTTAACCTAAAACAAAATTATCTATGATTTCAAAAAACACAGACCTTGGACTATTACTATTGCGTATCAGCACTGGCGGACTAATGCTTTTTCACGGTGTTTCAAAACTGATTCACGGAATTTCATTTCTTGTAGAAAATATGGGCGCATTTGGATATGCAGTTTATATTGGCGAAGTTTTAGCTCCAATTGCTATTTTACTGGGATTCAGAACTAGAATTGCAGCAGTTCTTTTAGCAATAACTTGTGTGGTGGCAGTTGCAACAGTTCATTCTCAGGAGATTTTCTCTATCAGCGAGCATGGGGGTTACGCTTTAGAATTGTTAATGCTTTACTTTTTTGGCGCTCTTGCGTTGTTCTTTACAGGAGCTGGCAAATTTGCCGTTTCCAAAAACAATAAGTGGGACTAACCTGCGAAGCAATCATATAATCATAAAGGCTCTAAATTTCGATTTAGAGCTTTTTTTTTAATGAATAATTGCATCCAATTTTCCAATATAGCCCACGGTTTCAACCGTGGAAACATTATACATCTCTCGGGCAATTCATGGTTTTAGTATGTCCTAAAAATTAATGAAAAAGGTTTTGTTTGCAGAAGAGATGGTAGAAATATCTTTTTTAATGTATTGCTTTATGTGTTAATATTTAATTTATTGATTATTAATTTTCTATATGAAAATAAATGTAGTAAAATACGAACCTAAATTACAATTTTAAGACTGCTTATGCTCTAGAAATCCAGTGCCTTTGAGAAGAACCAAATCGGTTAAAATAGATAAAAGCAGGAGAGAAGAGGCAAAAGGCTTCTTTAAATTATTTTTTTACAGAAAAACAGTAAAATTTTCAGTTAAAATCTATCAGTTCAAATTCAATCTGAGAGAGATTTTTTTAGTCTTTCATAGAAAATTTAAATGAAACTTTTTCGCATAAAATCGTTGTTTTTTTCGATGAATTTTAATCATAGAGTTTTTCTATAGTAAAGTTTTAACTATTTGAATGTTAGTTTTTAAAATGTATTAATTAAATAATAGGTTTAATAATGAAACCTAGAAGGCATTTTTATCTTGAGAAGATGTTTTATTCCTTAATGTCTGTTTTTTAAGAGAAAAAAATGGCTTAAAAAATGGTTTCAAAAGACAAAATCAGCTCACTCGCAAATCTGATTTTTTTACGAAAAACAGAATTTATTTTTTGAACGAAAAAACAAGAGGGATTTTTTCAAATGTCGGCAACGCAAAATGGATTAGAATTTAAAAAAGAAGATTTGAAGCAAGAAAGTTTTTGGAATCTTAGATTTTTTCGGTACAATTTTGCTTGTGGCGTTTATAGGTGGTTTTTTAAGCTTTAATATTTAATTTGAATCTTTGGGGTTGTTTTTATCTTTTTTGTTTGTTAAAAAGAATAAAAATACCCTTGTCGAACAGGTTTGATTGCTGTTGTCAAATCTTTATGGCAGAATTGAAAGATGAAGAAATGCTCTGATGCTTTTTTTTCTGTTTTAAAAACGAAGCGGCAGCATCGTGTTAATAGAGATATAATTTAAAACATTGCTTATTTCATATCAGATTCGTACATTGTTGAAAAATACAGATCATGACTAAAAAAATAGAAGACTTAATTCCGCATCGTGCTCCATTTCTTTTTGTTGATGAAATTATATCTTATACAACAGACACAATCGTTGGTTTAAAGACGTTTACAGAAAAAGATTCTTGGCTTCAAGGCAGTTTTCCGGATTTTAATTTTGTTCCCGGAACTATTTTAATCGAAGCTATGGCGCAATGTGGGGGCGCAGGAATCAAGCTTTTAGGAATAGCAGACGGTGTTTTTGGCTTGGTAAGTCTCGATAATGTTGAGTTTTTTGCAGGTGTTGAGTTTAATAAACTGGTTAAATTTGTGGTAAAAAACATCCGAACTAGTGAAAAAATCATAAAACAGTCAGGCGAAGCTTTTGATGAAGATAGATTGATTATGAAAGGGGAATGGATGTGTGTGAAGCTTCAGTGAGATCGAATAATTTTAAAAAAAAATGCCAAACTTTTGACTGCAGATTATTGGTGACAGCTTTTTATACATTTTCAAAATTAAAAAGCTTCACCAATTCTAAAATAAACTCCCCAATCTCCTTTTCCGACTGCACCATCCAGACCAACATTAAATTTTGATTTCTTGAAAGGGTTGTATCGGTAGCCCACACCGCCTCCAGGGTAGATTTTCCAGTCAAAGCTCGGAGTGTCAGAACCATAAATTGTGGCGATACCAAAAAAGCCAACCAATCCCATCTTTTTGGCAAAATTGTAACGGTATTCTCCTTGAATGTCCATTAATCCAGAGCCGCGATATTTACCTTGAGAGTACCCTCGAATATCTGTTCCGCCAATCGTGCTCTGCTGTTCGAACGCTACATTTCCAAGAGCAAATTTGCCATAAAGACGTGCTGCAATGACATCTTTGCTGTCACGGTTTGGAATATATTTGTTGGCTTGAAAAGAGATTCGATTGGAAGCCAATTCGTTATCTAAAAATTTTGGATAACTCGACCAATCCAACTTGATTTTGTAGCCTTTGGTCGGATAATAGACTGCGTCTCTCGTGTCGTACAATAAATTAACGACAACAGCATTGCTATGTGAAACAGAAGAAGGAGAAATGTCGTCTTCATAAACCGTATTGTAATGCGCATAGGTGTATGAAAGTCCGCCGTAGAACTTTCCGATAATTTTGCGCTGGGCTCCAAGGCTTAAAACCGTTGTTTTGGTTCCGTAATCGTAAAAATCGGGCTGGTCAATATCATCAACGTAAAACTGCGAATTCTGGTTCCCGGTAAAAAAGAAAAGTTTCAAACGCCATTTGTCTTCGTTTAGGTACCATTTGTTAAAAAGCGCCAAAACATACGATTTGTTGCTTGTGTAAATTGCTGTCATGCCAGACAATGATTTGGGCGAAATAGTATCGGCTGGATTCAATTTGTACATGGTCATCGGAATGGCGCCAAACATAAATTCTAGATTTCGGTTATAGCTCAAATAAGGCATTACCCTAAATTCGACTCTTTTTTCTTTTGCTTTTTTGGCAACGGAGTCCGTAATTTTTTGCCCAAAAGAAGAGTATGTAAAGGCTATAAGAAAGAATAAAAGTAGAAAATGCCTCATAGTATAAATTTGTTAATGAAACTTAATATTGGCGTAGCATAACTTAAATGTCGTTTTCTGGTATCTGTAAATTTAAATAAAAAATATAAGCAATTGAATTAAAATGAATTAAGGCTATGGTGTTTGGTTAAAAACGGAAAGCAGTTTTTCTAAAGCGTTTTTAGAATGCAGCTGTTCGCCATTTTTAAGTGTTTGTTCTAAGGCTATTGCGGCTCTATCTGTCATTCGCTTTTCAAAGTAGGAGATGGCTGTTTTCATGTCAGAAAATTGATTATTAGTTAAGCAATCGGCCAAATCAAAAGCATCGAGCAAAGCCAAATTAGCGCCTTTTCCGGCAAAAGGAGGCATTCTATGCGCTGCATCGCCGATCATAGTGAGATTTTCGAGCGTTTCCCAAGTTTGCTTAGGCTGAAAATAGTATTGCGGACGCGGAATAAAATACAAATCCTTGCTCTTAAAAAGCTCATCCCATTCCGAACTCCAATCCTGATACACTTCTTTAAACCATTCAAAAATCTTCTGATTGTTTTTAAAATCGAGATCGTTTGCTGCAATCCGGTTCTCGGGTATTTTGCTGCTGAGCAAGAACATCAGAGAACCGTCGCCTTTTGTTCCATACATGATGGTTTGTTCCTTTCCGATGGCAAGAACTTTTCCGCCTTTTGAAAATTCAAAAAGGTTGGGAGCATTTTCTTTGGCATTGTAAATCGTCCCTTCAATCATGGCAATTCCGGAGTAAATTGGTTTTTCTGCGCTTATAAAAGGGCGAACTTTAGAATTTGCGCCATCTGCAGCAATTACCAAATCTGCGTAAACGGCTGTTTTGTTTTTAAACCCCACTCGCCAGCCTTTGTTTTCTTTTTCCATAGAAGTAAACTGGCTATTCCATACAATCGATTCGGGAGAAAGAGAATCCAGTAAAATATTTCTTAGTGCCGAACGGTCTATTTCGGGACGCGGTTTTGAAATATCTTGCAGAGAATCTTGATTGTCCTCCAAAACTTTTTTAGATATCGTTCTTGAAACATTATGTTCGTCAAATTTCAATTCAAATTTCGGATTAACAATTCGGGCTTTGCTGGCATTTGGCCTAATGTTTTTATAAAATTCGGCTAATAGGTCAGCTTGTTTCATGGCTATTAAACCCGAATCTTCATGTAGGTCTAGCGGAGATCCTTGTACGCGTACGTTTGGGTCGAGGTCTCTCTCGTAGACTTTTGCGTCAATACGCTGAAGCTGTAAAAGGCGTGCTAACATTAAACCGCCCATTCCGCCGCCAATTATGGCAACTTGTTTGTTTTTTAGTAACATAGTTTTGTGTTTAAAAATCTATGTTGCAAAATTATTTGGAGGAGAGGGCTGATAATAGTATAAATCGGTCGTTTTTGTTTTGAAATAACTCTTTCGGAAGCGAGCCAGAAATCTTTTTGATTTCTTTGATAAAGTGTGTCTGATCTGAAAAATTCTCTTCTGGGAATAAATTTCCTTTTGCAATATGCTCGAGAGATGCACGAAAACGAAGAATCGAGCAGAATGCTTTTAGTGAAATTCCAAAATGCTGAGTAAAATATCGATTGATCTGACGGCTGCTCCAATTGGATTTTTCTGAAAACTCTTTTACTGTCATATTTCCTTTAGTTGCGTAAAGAAGCCTGAATAGTTTTTGTTTTCTATTATCAATTTCTTTTACGAGTAAAGAATTGATCTTCGAAGAAGCTTTTGCGCTAAACAATTCAAAATCTTCCAGATCATTTTCGTTAAAATCCCAAAAATTATCGTTAAGCAGTTTTCCTGAATTTACGAGGTCTGCAACGCTTTCGCGAAAAATATATTCTACTACAGGAAGTTTAAAGCTGATTGTTAAGGTTAGGCTGTTGGCAGGAATCTTTCCTTTTTCGTATTGCTGTGTGCTTAAGCCTAGAAGTCTTATTTGAAAAGGGGTTTTTGCGGTTTTTATGAGAGACAAGTCAATTCGCCCATCAGGAAGACCGATTGTTTCTAAAGTTTGGTCTGATTTATTCTCCATACGCCAAAAACTATCCACAAAATCGGAGAGATTTTGACTCGGTTCAATAGATTGGTATGTTAAATCGTTGATCATTCCATCAAATTTAAGGCGAAATTATGCAATTCGCTATTCATTGCTGCGAAGAAAAAGTGAGTCTAAAAAGCTTGTAAAGGCGTTTTTGATTTCGGAAAAAAGGCAATGAAAAACTTAACATTGGATAAGTTGTTGATTTTTAAATAAGTACAATTGGTTTTTTACGCGCCTGAAAAACTTAACATTGGCGAATAGGTTTTTCAATTTATCTTTGTTTATTATTTTTTGATGTTAATTTAATGATTTAATAACATTAAAAATTAGTTTAATCCAAAATAAATTTAATCAATTTCTTAAAATTAACAGAATAATGACAAAAGAAGTGCTTACTAATGAAATCGATCAGGAAGTAGAAGCTGCTCCAGTTATCTCCAATGAAGAAAACGAACAGGGGACTCCAGTTCCAGAAACAGAATCGGCTGTTGAAATTTCAGAATCAAAACCAAAACTTAAAAGAGCTCCTAGAAAAGCAACAACTGAGGAAGCAGTGGAAAATAAAGAAGCTGAAGCAGAAACAGAGGCTGTATCTGAAGCTGAAGAGGCAACAGCAGAAGAAAACGAAGAACAGCCGAAATCTAAAAAAAATAAAAAGATGAAAGACAAAGAGAAAAAAGAAAAACTGAAAAAGAAAAAAGCTGCTGCTAAGAAAAAAGAAAAAGCAAAAGATAAAAAGAAGGAAAAAGCGAAAAAAGCAAAACTAAAAGCTAAGGCTAAAAAGAAAGCAAAAGCAAAAAAGGCAAAAGACAAAGCAAAAGCCAAAAAGATCGCTAAAAATAAAGCAAAAAGATCTAAAGCAAAGAAGAACAAGAAAAAATAATTCTTAGTTCGAATTGTCAAGCTGAGTGGAGTCGAAGCTCTTCCTCACCAATAAAATTTAAAGCCACAGATTATAAGATTAGCACAGATTTTCAAGAATCCTTTTAATCGTATAATTTGTGGCTATTTTTATGTGGCATAAGTTTGGGCTTCGACTTCGCTCAGCCTGACAAGTTTTTTAAGCTCCGTACAAATAAAATTTAAAGCCACAGATTGTAAGATTAGCACAGATTTTTTAAATCCTTATTAATCCTATAATTTCTGGCTATAAAAAGTTTGTCAGGCTGAGCGAAGTCGAAGCTCTTCTGCGCAATAAAATTTAAAGCCACAGATTATAAGATTAACACAGATTTTCAAAAATCCTTTTAATCGTATAATTTGTGGCTATTTTTATGTGGCATAAATTTAGGCTTCGACTTCGCTCAGCCTGACAAGTTTTTTAAGCTCCGCACGAATAAAATTTAAAGCTGCAGATTATAAGATTAACACAGATTTTCAAGAATCATTTCACAATTCACAATTTACAATTTACAATTCACAACTTACAATTTAGAGCTTTTTTCTGTACTATAAGTTTATCAATTTTCTGAAGAAATTCAGGATCAAATTCAGAATAAGCCTTTAATCTGTATTTTTCGTCTCGTATTTTCATAACCAGACGAATTTTTTGCACCATCATCCAGATAGGTTCGTAACGTTTATGACCTAACAAATACTGAATTTTAAGTATCGATAATCTCCTGTGCGAAAGCGTCATCAATTCAATGCAAATCATCCAGTATCGAATCGGGAGGTTCGAGTTTTCCATTACGGTTCCAGATCGCAGACTTGTACGGCTGCCGCATTTTCGACATTGAAATTTTAAATCATTCTGTCGGAAAGAATGAACATTGTGCCCGCATTTCCTGCACAGAAGCCCATTCTCTAAACGCTTGTTTTTGAGTACCTCAATGCAGGTCTTTTCATCAGAATATTTTTCAAAATAAGCGCGTAATTCCATTTATACAAGTCCCTATTTACGTTTCGAATATAAAATAATTTAAAAGAAACGAATGGCAATTCGTAAAAAAAAATAAAAAGGTTTTTTGGTTTTTTAAATAGGTATTATTTGTTGAAATATATTTCGCACCAATGTGGCGTTTACCAAATATTTAGTTTTTCTGCAGTTCTGGATATTTGTCTGGAAATATTATCTCGTTAGGGCTGTGCTTTTATGCGTAGAAGGGCTCAGCTTTAGGCGAATTGCATTTTTGTTTACGGCATAAAAAAAGGAATATTCGAAAACGAATATTCCTTTTTAAGAAAGGTAAAATTGTGTTATAATTTAGCTACGATTTCTTTTTTGTACTTATTAAGGATCGATTTTGTCATCCCTAAATTAGCTTTTGTAGAATCTACAGCCAGGTAAATAAAATAATCCTGATTGTCAGAAACGTCAATAATGTGAATTTGTGAACTTAAGGTAATCATGACATTGTCAATTGTTTGTCCGTGTAGCCCTAAAGCTTTAATAGCGTTCATTTTTGCTTTTACTACTTCAAGATTATATGCCGATGCTAGTTCTGGATCAAAATCTGCAACTACAGATTGAGAATAGTATGACATACCGCTTGCAATTTCAGCTACAGAAACTGCGATGAACCCTGGGACGTTCTTTTTTAGGTCTTCCCCAAATTGCGTTAAAAAATCAGACATAATGTTAGAATTTAAATTGTTGTAAATAAGATTGAATTGTTTTGGATAAAAGCAAAATTAGGGATACAATATTATTTAATTATCCGCATTGCGTACCTTTTTTTATGCATAATTAAAAAATAACACACGTCTGATAAAATTGGTTTTTCTTTTCTCTTAAACGGATTGATGTTTTAATTTGAAAATGAAATATTTAAACTGAAAATGCTTTTGAAAAAGCGCTATTGCAC
Organism: Flavobacterium sp. TR2; assembly: GCF_025252405.1. NCBI lineage: Bacteria > Pseudomonadati > Bacteroidota > Flavobacteriia > Flavobacteriales > Flavobacteriaceae > Flavobacterium > Flavobacterium sp. TR2. The sequence continues at coordinate 3,180,854 of NZ_CP104307.1, forward strand.
CTTTTCAAAAGCATTCTTAAATTAAGCAAAAATTAATTTTTTACTTGATTTCTGTTATAAATTCCTCTTGTGGAGTTCTCACTTTTTTAAGATTTACCAGCCAGTCATTTGCATCGTCTCTATAACCTAGAGGCAAAACCAAAACGCTTTTTAGTCCAAGTTCGTTCAAACCTAAAAGTTTATCTACTTCAGCAGGAATAAAACCTTCCATTGGCGTTGCGTCTACTTGCTGTTCTGCAGCTGCAGCGATTGCTACACCAAACGAAATATAAGCTTGTTTTGCAGCGTGGTTAGCGTGCCATTCTTGTCCAAGAGGCTCATACATACCCCAAAGTCTTTGTTTGTATTCGTCCATTGCATCAGCAGGAATTCCTCTTTCTGCAATTGTTCTGTCAAATACGGCAGAAATTTTTTCTAAGCTGTAGCCATCCCAAGCAGCCCAAACCAGAACGTGTGAAGCATCAGTAACCTGACTTTGATCAAAACTTACAGCTTTAAGTTTTTCTTTCAATTCTTTGTTGGTAATTACAAAAACCTTGTAAGGCTGTAAACCAGAAGAAGACGGAGCTAGTTTTGCAGCTTCAAGAATATAATCTACTTTTTCTTGCGGAACAGCTTGTCCGTTCATTTTTTTTGTAGCGTAGCGCCACTTTAGTGCATCTATTAAGGCCATTTTTTTTTAATTGATTAAAATTGTATTCAAATGTAAAAAACTTTAAGTGTATTTTTGTCATCTGATTACCAAAAGTAACTGTAACATCGAGGTAACTTACTGACAAAACATGATAAAAGAACAAGTACACGATAAAAAATCTTGCAACCAGCATATTATGGCAGTGCACGACGCCATGTATATTTTGAACGGAAGATGGAAAATTTCTATAATTGCGTCTCTTTGTTTCAACACGTTGAGATTTACCGATTTGCTTAGGGAAGTCGAAGGAATCTCGGGAAAAATGCTAAGCAGAGAACTCAAAAATCTCGAAGAAAACCAATTGGTAACCCGTACCGTACTAAACACACAGCCCATAACGGTTGAATATGAATTGACCGAATATGGACATTCCTTAAAAGAAGTGATAGATTCTTTGGCAAAATGGGGGCACAACCATAGAAAAAAAATTACAGGTAAAGATTAGTCAGCGCTTTTTAGCTCTATAGCTCTCTGAAAAAGACCTTGTTTAGTCAGATTTTGTTCTGCTTCTTCAATCGCTTTAAGCAGGTTGTTCTGAGTATTGGTGATTTCGTGTAGAGTTTTCCTCATAATCTCCCAAACGGGCTGCATTTTAGTAACTAGTTCTTGGCCTTTTGGCGTTAAGATAATTAACCTCTTGCGTTCGTCCTGCTTGTCTTTCTTAGAACTAATCATTTTTTCCTTCTCTAGCTCCTTTAATAAACTAATGGTTGAAGGATGGCTGTAGCCAATTTCGTTGGCAATTTCAACCACACTCAGCATCTCTTTGACGTGCAGGGTGTAAATGACCGGAAACCATTTCGGTTCAAAATCAATATTAAAATAAGTGTAAATTTGTGCGCCATCTTTTCGCAATTGCTCGCTCAGGCGCTGCAAACGGGTAGATATGGCCAATATGCCGATTTCGTCAATACTATTCATTTCTATGGATTTAGTTTTAAATGGCAAAAAACATTGTCAGGTTTCATTAACGGAAAGTCAGCAGGAAGCGCTTCTTTTTGTATTCTGATAAAATCATTCTTTTCATAAAAGCGCAAAGCAGCCTGCAATAAAGAAACCGTTCCTAAATATAGGTTTTTAATTCCGTTTTCTTTGCTATATGCAACTAATCGCTCCAATAATTGCTGGGCAATTTGAAATTCTTTTCCTCTAAATTCTTTCTTGACAAACATTTTTCTGATGGCAGCAGCTTCTGGATTAAATTTTACCAAAGCAATAGTTCCAACCAGTTTTCCATCAATAAAAGCACCTAAAAAAGTACCGCCCGATTTAAAATAAAAGTTTTGGATATCCAATAAATCTGGCTGATCTTCTAGAGTGATCGGCACATTAAATTCTTTTTGCTGAATGTTTAAAATCAAATCGACGATTTCATTTTCGTACTCATTTTGTATAGTTTGAATGTTCATTTGTATGCTGAATTAAATATAGGTACAAAACTACGTAGTTAACTACATATATCCAAACAAAAAACTGCCGAAACCGACAGTTTTAAGTATTTATTATGATTTATTGCAGTTTTTAATTTCCAGTTTTTATTCTTTAACTAATACGATAACAGCTTTGTAGCCTGTTCCGACATTCCATTCGCTTGACGAAATAACCTGTCCTTTATCGTCATAAACCTTAAATTCGGCGGTGTTCGGAGAAGCAAAACCTTCATTTAGCGCTTCGATGTCAATTTTATTGATTCCTTTTTCCAGATTTATTTTGACACTTTTAAAATCGCCGTTCAAAAAGACTTCAGGCTCAATTACTTTATCATTCAAATATACTTTTACTTTATCTCCGTCTACAAAAGCTGCATCACGGTACATAATTGTCGAAGTAACGGCTGTGGTGTTGAAATTTCCTAAAAACTGATTTCTTCTGTAAAAAATCCCTTCTACATTGGCCTCTGGCTTATAAAGATTGGTGTTTTTAAATAATTCGTCTGGATTAACCTGAAGCGGTGCAGGTTTCTCGATTGGCGCTGGCGGATTTTCTTTCGGCGCAGCTTCTTTAGGCGGTATAACTTCTTTTTTGGGAGATTGTTTTGCTGGAATCGATTTGAATTTATTATCAAGTTCCTGAGCAAAACTATGCAGAGAAAAAGAAACAAAGGCTATTATCAAAAATTTTTTCATGTTTTTGTACTATTAATCTTGAGTGGTATTGATAAAAAAATGAGATGCATCATAATCTTTTATCTATAACCATTTTATGGGGCCAATTATTGTCTTGTTATGAATTATTTGTCGAAAAATTAACTTCTTTTAAAGCCAAATTCTACTGTTTTGTGCTTAAACTGGCTTATCTTTATATGTTATTAAGTTCTTGAAAATCTTAATCTTTGAAGATGATTTTTTTTCGAACAAAAATCAAAATATTATGGAATGGAAAAATGTTCTTACCGAGTTATTTAAAATCGACTACCCGATAATACAAGCGCCAATGCTGGGCGTTACCACTCCGCAAATGGCTGCGGCTGCAAGCAATGCGGGAGCTTTAGGATCGCTGGCATTAGGCGATCTTGCGGCAGAAAAATGCATTGAATTGATAAGAGAAACGAAGAAATTGACCAACAAACCTTTTGCTGTAAATATTTTTGTTCATAAAATAGATCCGATTACGCCAAAACTTGAGGCTGATTATGCGAAAACGAAAAAATACTTGCAGAAATTTACCGAGAAGTTGGGCGTTCAAACCGATTTTCCTGATATAAACGAAATTCAGCTTACTGATTATCACGATCAGATTGAAGCGATTCTTTTGGAAAACTGTGGCATAGTGAGTTTTACTTTTGGAAATTTGGATCAGGAAAGTATTGCCGCTTTAAAAGAGAATAAGGTGCTTTTAATTGGAACCTGCACTTCGGTTCAAGAGGCTATTGTTTTGGAAAAGAGCGGCATCGATATTATTTGCGTTCAAGGAATTGAAGCTGGAGGGCATCGAGGCAGTTTTTTAGAAGAAACGATTCCGCAGATTGGTGGATTATCACTGCTTTCTCAGGTAAGCGAAACGGTAAATGCGCCGCTTATTTATGCTGGCGGAATTTATAATGCCAAAACGCTGCTGGCATCCAAAACTTTAGGTGCCGATGGTTTTCAGTTGGGAAGTCTGTTTTTGGCTACTGCTGAAAGCGCTTTGCAGGATTTTGAAAAACATCGCCTTAGAAATGTAAAAGAAAATGAAATCGTCTTAACCAAAAGTTTTTCAGGAAGATACGCGCGCGGAATTCGAAATAGTTTTATAAAAGAAATAGAAGATTCTGAATTTATTTTGCCATATCCATATCAAAATAAGCTGACTGCCGAACTTAGAAAAATTGCAAAACTAGAAAAGAATGCTGATTTAGTGAGCATTTGGGCAGGACAGTCGATTTCTGGTTTTAATGAGGTTTCGACTGAGATTATCATTAGGAACTTAATAGAAGAAACAGAAAATTTTGCTTGATATTTGGTAAATCTATGGGAGTGATTTTAAATGTAAATAATTGAATGTTAATATTTTGTATATTTATTGTTCAATTAAATAACTTCACGCATGAATAGGTTTAGCTTTATCTTTTTACTTTTTGCCATTGGTGTTTTTGCTCAAGAAAGCAAAACAGATTCGATTGCTAGAAAGCAGATTGAAGCGTATAATGCTTCATTTGAAGCCGCTTTTGTAAAAGGAAATCAGGAGGATTTAATAAAAGCGTATACCGACCAATCTATCTTTATGCCTGAACACAGCAGGCAGCGAACAGGGACAAAAGAGATTCAAGCGTTTTATAAGCAATGGCTGAGTCAGGCGAAAATTGCTTCTTATCAAAAAACTATTGTAGAGATACAAAATCTCGGAAATTACATTTTAGAAATTGGGACTTTTGCTGAAAACCTAAACGTAAACGAACAAAAGCCTTTTTCTTATTCTGGAAAGTATTCAGTTCTCTGGAAGAAGTCTTCCAACAGAAAACTGCCCTTGACGATTGCGGCTGAAATTTGGGGCGCATCCAGTTATTTTGATGATAAAAACATTCCGAATATAGATGACAGTGCCATCCTGCCAACCACAGCATATATTCCGTCTGACAAATTAACTTCTGAGGTAAAAGAAAGAAACAATACCATTAAAAAACTGGTTCAAAATAGGCAAGGAGCAGAGCACGCCAAAATGTTTATGCCAGATGCAATGTATTTAACCTATTATACGCCAATTCTTTCTGGCGAAAAAGAAATTACAGACTATTTTACAGAACATGAAAAACCAGGTACGCTGCGCATTGAACAAATTTCAATTCAGACTTCGAATATTATCTTCGCACGGGAAGCCATTGTAGAATTTGGCTTTTATAACGTGGATTGGCGAGATGGCGAGAGCAGCGGAAATGTGAAAGGAAAAAGCATAAATGTGTGGAAGAAAAATAATGAAGGAGAATTGCTGCTTTTTCGTCAGATGGTAAATCATGATTAACTTTTCAGCTAAATTTCGGTTTTGTTTATTTCTTCTGTTTGTTGTTAAATGTTGGTATTTTTATATAATTTTGAACCCATCTTTATGATTTCTACACACAATGGGTCGATTACTTTGCATATTTTTTATTTTTATTACTTTAGGTGTTTATCCCCAATCTTCAACAAAAGAGCTGATAGACAATTTAAACACGGTCAGCGATCCTGCCCGTAAGGCTGATTTGTGCTGCAAAATTGCCTTAAAATTGAGCAAGAGCGACTGGGAACGGGCCGTCAAATACATAGAATTGGCTGAAACCGAAGCCAAGAAAACGGAAAAACCAAACGAAATTTTGGCCAAAGTATATACTGCTGCGGGAAATATTTACGATTCAAAAGATGTTTTGGATGTGGCGCTGCAATATTATTTAAAGGCTTATGATATTTATAAAGAAAAAAACAGCGCTGCAGAAATTACCAGCGCCGAAAATAATCTTGCCATTTTGTATGCAAAAAGCAATAATCAGGAAAAAGCCCTAAAATTTTTCTTGAATGTCTATAAATATCAGAAAACCAAAAAAGATTCGATTAAACTGGTTAAGATTCTAAACAACATTGGCACCATCTATCTCGACAAAAATGCCGATTCTTCTTTGCACTATTATCAGAAAGCGCAACTGATAACCGATAAACTACGAAATAACACTTTGACGGTATACATTTATACTAATTTGGCAAGAGCCTATAAGGCAAAGAAAGACAAGAAGAATGCCGATCTTTATTTTGAAAAGGCTTTTTCTTTGGTGGAGTCTAATATTGATAATTCGCTAAAATCATTTGTATACGAGTCTCTTTCAGAGTATAATATGGAAGAGAATAAATTTGATGCTGCTATTGCAAATGCAAAAAAGGCTTTTGAATTTAATAAAGATAAGCCTTTTGGTTTCTCGAATATGCGATTGAATAAAATGCTTTATGTGGCCTATCTTAAAAAAGCTGATTATAAGAATGCGGTTTATTATTTTCAGGAATACAACAAAATTAGCGACAGCATTAATATTGAACAGAAAGCTGTAAATCTGGAAAGAATACGGCTAGAACAAGATTACAAAGTAAGAAGCCAGATTAGGACATTAGTCGAAGAAAAAACTAGGTTTAAATATTATGTTGTCGGATTAATATTGGTGGTCGGAATATTAGTGCTCATTATTTTATTAATCAGATATCGCAATAAGCATATCAAAAATCAGCTTGAGCAGGAGAAATTAAAAGCAAAACAGCAAGAACTCAAACAAAGCCTTGAAGCTAAAAATATGGTTTTGGTAGGCAAAGCGATGTCTGAAATTCACCGCACCGATAATATCAATGAAATCTTGAACGATCTTAAAAAGATCAGACTTAAAACGGCCAGTAAAGAAATGCAGCAGGCAATTGACATTGTTTTAAAACGTCTGGAAAAAGATTTGAATACTGATATCTGGAAAGAATTTGAGATAAGTTTTGAGCAGGTTCATAAATCTTTCTTCGACAAATTAACCGTCGATTACCCGACACTTACTCCAAAAGAGCGACGACTTTGTGCGCTGTTATATTTGGATTTGACTACAAAAGAGATTTCGCAAATTACGGGGCAGTCATTTAAATCGATAGAAAATGCTCGAACCAGACTTCGAAAAAAGTTTGATTTGACCAATGAAAAAGTAAATCTTTCCACTTATCTGAATAGTTTTAAGCCTGAAAATATGTAAATTAAATTTTAGTGTAACATTTTGATTTTGTTTGTTTTAAATTAAAATGAGTGCTAGTTGAGTGATGCTTTTCTGCCTAAGAGTGTTTTTGCAATAGTCCTTTTTTTCTGAGTCTGAGATTGCCCTTCTACATTTACCAAACGATAAAAAAACGTTTGGATGGACACAAAGAAAAATGAACCCAATAAAAGTTTGGAAGAGCTTTTGGAGGAAACAAAAACAAAAAAGAGCGCACTTTTAAAAATTCTGCAAAAAATAACAAAAGCAGGTTCTAAGAATCAACCGCCGAATTGATTCTTAGGGCTTGCTTTTTTTGGTTTCTACCAACCCTTGGCGAAGTAATGCACTATTAACTTAAACAGCCTTAATACTAATTTTAAATTTAAAAAAAATGAACCAGATTTACTCTAAAGCTAGGTATTTGTTTCTTTTGTTAGGTTTGCTGGTCTGTTCCGCAGGAATGGCTCAGTCACCATTGCCAAAAAACAAAACAGCTACTGCGCAGTCGGCCATACAGTCGCCAGCTGCTACTCAGAAAAAGGATCAAGTTTTTAAGAAAACGACCGATCAAAATAATAATCAGCAAGATGATGCTATTCTTTTAACTCAGACGAGTGTTAAAGGTACAGCGCTTTCGCAGGAAGAGAGCGATGACGTACAAAAGCGATTAAAGGCAAGCCAGAAGTTTTTTGACAAAAGCCAAAGCGCAGCTACAGCTAAAAATGTGCAAAGTTTGGACACTACAAAAGTCAGATCTTTTGCAAAATCTTCTAATTTAACGATACGCAACGTATTTGAAGTCAAAAAAGCCGATTTCGAATTGTCTAATGCAGACAGAATGCAGTTAAAATCGGTTTCAGATAAACACGGCAGAAGTTTGGCGACGTATCAGCAAATGCATAATTCTGTTCCTGTAGAAGGTGCAATTTACAAGGTTAGGGAAAGAAAAAATAAAATAGATGCATTTGGGCAGACTAGCAAAAAACTGCCAGCAAACAGTAATTATAAAGTAAATGCGTCGGCGGCATTGCAAAATGCTTTAAATACTGTAAATGCTAAAGAATATGTATGGCAGAGCAAAAAACTTTCTTCTTTGGTGCATAAAAAAATCAGCACAAAACCAGAGGGAGAATTGGTTTACGTAGGACCCAATTTTTCTACAGAATTGAAAGAATATCATTTGGCTTGGAAATACGATATTTTCGCTACAAATCCGCAGTCTAGCCAGACGATTTATGTAGATGCCAATACAGGAAAGGTAATCTTAAAAATTGATTTGAGCAGAGATTTTCGTTCATCTGCTTTGCCTGCTGCAGACGGAAGACTTGCAACTGGTAAAGGAAAAGCCCGTTTTGCAGGAGATGTTACTTTTGGCACAACGCAATATGCAGACGGTTATAGATTGGAGACTTTATTAGGAAAATATAAGGTGCCAATTTATACCTTGAATATGAATCATGCAGCGCACGCATCTGACGAAGTGCTGACAGAATATATCGATGAAGATAACAACTGGAATGATCTGTACAATAAAGATCACGATGAAGCAGCAATCGATATTCATTGGGGATTGCAAAAAACATTGAATTACTTCGAAGAAAAATTTGACCGTAATAGTGTTGACGATAAAGGAATGACCATTTTTGGTCTTGCGCACTTAGGAACTAATGTTCAGAATGCGTCTTGGACAGGTGGATGGGCACAGTTTGGCGATGGAGATAAACAGCCGTTTGTAAGTTTAGGAATTACAGGACATGAAATGACTCACGCCGTAACCCAATTTTCTGCCGGATTGATTTATATGGGAGAATCTGGAGCTATGAACGAATCTTTCAGTGATATTTTTGGTATTTCTATT